>NZ_JAVQKJ010000002.1:0-631899 GCF_031823395.1 Halobellus ordinarius | reverse complement strand
TTCGACAACCACCGTGAGTGACGGCTACTGCATCTTCTGACTCCACATACCTGCCTCTGATGGCGTGAGACTACAAACAATCGACCCTACCCCGTCGTTGTCTTGCGTTCAACAAGGCATTTTGAGAACGTGGGTATTTGTGTATAGTGAGTGCTGAGTGACCATCTCAGTAGATATCTCCGTCGTTGGAAAGAGAAAAGAGAGTCTTCGAGTTGGGCTCTACTCAGATATTATCGAGATACTTCCGTCGCTGCTCCGCTTTCACCTCGGGTGAGCGCTCGTCGTAGTGCTCTTCAAGGACGTCTCTGCTCACGTTCATTCGATCTCCCACAATATCGACGGGCACATCATTAGTCAAGAAGTGTGTGATGCTTCCTCTCCGTATCGCGTGGGGGTTGGCTGCTTCAGGACACTTCTTGTCCGGGTCCTGTTTACAATCAGGACACTCCTTATCGATATAACACGGAGACGTGACCCGATACACCGTCCTGCGAATACTATTGCGGTGCATTCGACCGTGAGCCGTGGTGAATAGTGGTTCCCGACCAAACTCATCAGTTATCGGGTCCCGATTCGTCTCCACATAATCCTCAATTAGTCTTGCTAACTCGGTTGTTATTGCAATCAGCCGTTCACCACTATTGCCATTTTTTAGTGTCGTACCTTGGTCCGGACGGTGTTCGAGTTGGAGCGACTCTCGATCACAGTCCACATCCTGTATATCGATAGAATTTGCTGCACCAACCCGCATCCCCGTCTCCCAGAGAAGCGCGATTATGACGTGTTCTGTTGATGCATACTGGTACTTCGACAGATATTCTAAGATCTCCTCGGCTCTCTCAGACTCGAGTAGTTCATTCCGACTCCGCTCACTTCGCTTGACCCGCGGGATCATCAGCTTTGTATAGAGATTCTCCGGCACGGCTTCAACGGAGGCGGACCACTTCAAGAAGACTCGTAACCCAGATAGCATATTCTTGATTGTGAGCTTATTGAGGTCCTCTTTTTCCCCTAACCACAGACGATAGCGCTGAATCTCTCTGCCAGAGAGATCGTTCAGATTGTCAATACCCTCCTCATCACACCACGCCAGGAAGTGCTTCAATCGGTACCGATGGTTCTGGACAGTCGATTCGGTACAGTTCACGGCCTTGTGCTCCAAGAACAGCTTAGTTGCTGCCTTGGGATCAAGCGGTTCAAGATCGTTTTCTCCTATGGGCATCCTTGACACGGACCCCAGTTAGAGGACATCTATCGCGTGAATTCGGGGGCGAAGAGTCCGTACGTACTACGCAGCATGTCCGCCCCGACCCACTCGGTTTCTTCTCGAATTCGAAGGATACGGAGCAGGCCGGCGTTCCCGCCGAGCGAAGCGAGGCGGGAGCCAGAGGACGAGCGAAGCGAAGTCCTCGCGGTTCGAATCCGCCCCGACCCGTCTCTGATTCCTCGCAACGAAGAGCGACAGCGAGGAGTCCGCGGAATCGCGATGGACACGCGGATTCGAACCAGGGAGCTCGCGCGCAGCGACGCGAGCACGTCCGACCGTGATTTATAACCAGGACATAAAATTAGTCTGCCGCTCATCGGTACTATTCTCTGAAGCAACGCATAGTTACACGACAGTTTTAGCGAAGTGTACTACCTCCCGGGGTTACGTAGTAAACGCCTTTGTCTCTCGCAGGTTTGATTGTTAGCTAGCGACGAGTATGAACCTCAATCCAGTCTCACGGCAACACAAGATCCAGGTTCGAATGGGCATCAATCTGCATTTCTGTTGCCTCCCATCTTTCGAATAATGGTATCTACCCCAAGCGTCCTCGATTCGTCGACCGTCTTGCTTGTTGGGGCAAGCGAGTGGATCACGCAATGTGCAGCGTCGCTCGAAACACGGACTAACGCAACTGTTCAAACGGTTGGAACCAAATCGGAGGCGGTTGATGTCGTCCAGAAGAGGGCCACGGACTGTCTTATTAGCGAGTACACGCTACCGGTGTCAACCGGAATTGAACTCCTCAGAGAGGTCCGCACCGAAACCACCACGCTGCCAGTTATCCTCGGTACTGCCGGTGGGAGCGAAGCTATAGCCAGTGAGGCCATCGAAGCCGGCGTCACCGACTACATCGCGCTCACAGGCTCAGCCGAGCAGCGGACTGACGAGATCATCAACCGAACGGAGCGCGCGATTCGGTCCGCACAGCGGTCGGTCACGCAACGAGAGCGAGCCAGACAGTTCGACGCGATATTCAACGATTCGCGGACGGCGACCTGGGTGCTGGATCCGGATGGCTCGCTCGTCCGCGTGAATGGGACCGCACGGGAGATGATCGACGAGGACGTCGACACGATTGTCGGCGAACCCTTCTGGACGCTCCCGTGGTGGTCGCAACCGGACGCGGCGAACGCTGACGTTCGACAACTCGCGGAGAAGGCACTCCGCGGGTCGTTCGGTAATGCAGTCGTCCAACAGCCGCCCGACATCGATGATCCGCGCGTCATCGATCTCTCCGTCCGCCCTGTCGAGAACGAACGCGGTGAACTGGTCTCGGTCGTCGTCGAAGGCGTCGACATCACCGAACGCGTCGACCTCGAACGTGATCTCCGACAGTCGGAGGAACTGCATCGGATTACGTTGAACAATATGACCGACACCATCCTCATCACGAACGAACAGGGCGAGTACACCTACGTCTGTCCCAACGTCCACTTCATCTTCGGCTACACGGCTGACGAGATTCGCGAGCAAGGGACGATCGACGACCTCCTCGGTGAGGATCTCTTCGATCGTGACGAACTTTCGGGTGAGAACGTTCTCAAGAACATCGAGACGACCGCGACGGACAAAGCGGGTCGTGAGCACACGCTCCTCGTTAACGTTCGCGAAGTCTCGATTCAGGACGGGACCCTCCTCTTCAGTTGTCGGGATATCACGAAACGCAAGCAGCGCGAGGAGGCACTCGCAACGCTCCACGAGACGGCCCGTGATTTCCTCTACGCCGAGACTCACCGAGAGATTGCCCAGCATATCGTCGACGATACGCCTGGTGTGCTGAATCTGGATGCGAGTGCGGTCTATCTCTTCGATGCCGACACCAACAGTCTTCGACCCGCAGCACACTCAGCCACGTTGAAAGAACTCAACGGACCGCTCCCCACCGTTCACGCCGACGGAGAGACGCTTCCGAGTTACAGTTTCGTGGAAGACGACGCACTGTTCTTCGACGATATCCACGAGGCTGACCGACTCGAAAACCGGGCGACCGACCTGCGCAGTGCAACCTACATTCCACTCGGCAACCACGGTGTATTCGTCGCCGGCTCAGACCAAATTGGCGTCTTCGACGACGTAACCCGAGAGCTGGCCGATCTTCTCGCCGCAACCGCTGAGGCAGCTCTCGACCGCGTCACACGGGAGTCCCGGCTCCGTGAACAGGATCGCACACTCCAGCAGCAGAACGAACAGCTCACCGCCCTGAATCGTATCAACGAGACGATTCGGGAGATCGATCAAGCCATCGTGCAAGCAGAAACCCGAGAGGAGATTGACCATACCGTCTGTGAGCTTTTGACCGCCGACGACCGGTTCAGGTTCGCCTGGATAGGGACGGTTGACCCGGCGACCGACACTGTCGAGCCACGGGCCTGGGCGGGCTCCGAACAGGGATATCTGGACAGTCAGTCGTTTGCCGTCGACGTGGCAAACGCAGAGCCAGCCGGACAAACCGCGGCCACTGGCGACGTGACGATGGTGACAAACGTCGCTGCCGGCCTCCGCGAGGAGCAGTGGCGCAAAGACGCACTCGCTCGCGACTACCTCTCCGTGTTGAGTATTCCCCTCGTGTACAACGAACTCACTCACGGGGTCCTGACGGTCTACGCACCGACCCAGGATGCGTTCGACGACACGACAGAGGCCGTCCTGGTCGAACTCGGCGAAACCATCGCGTCTGCTCTCAGTGCGATCGAGCGGAAGAATGCGCTGCTCACGACATCGATGACGCGCGTCGAGTTCACTATCGATGATCCGGCATTCGTCCTCTCACGGCTCGCACGGGACGCAGCGTGCACACTCTCGTATCAGGGCGGGGTCCAGCAGTCCACAGAGGGGAGTTACGTGTTTGTCACCGTCGAAGATGCATCCCTGGAAGACGTCGCAGAAGCCGCCTCGCAGTTGGTTGCGATCGATGATGTCCAGACGATCAGTACCGAGGGTGAAGGCGGCGTTCTGCGACTCCGGCTCACGCAGCCGTTTCTCGCTTTAGAGCTGGCCGATCACGGCGCCGTGTTCCGCGAAGCGACGGCTGATCCAACCACGACGACGCTGGTCATCGATATCCCGGACAGTATCGACGTCCGAACGATCAGCCAACTCGTCCGGGAGACGTTCTCCACCGTCGATCTCCGCGCCAAGCAGACGCTCGATCAGACCGCAACACACGATCTCTATTCGAGGTTCCTCGACAAGCTGACCGAGCGACAGCTCGAGGTGATCCAAACCGCATACTACAGCGGGTACTTCGAGTCACCACGCGAGAGCACCGGTGAAGACGTTGCAGCGACGTTAGGGATCTCTCCACCTGCCTTCTACAAACACGCTCGGACCGTCCAGCGGAAACTGTTTGCGACGCTCTTCGAAGGGAGCAACCTCCCCGTCGCCGGCTCCGCTAAGGTGGTTAAATAACGAACCGCTGTTCGATAAGATGGTTTGGTAACGAATAACCGAATATTCCCTTATACACGTATAATCCGTATCCAGAGTGCCCCGATCTGCGTGTCGGCACTCGTGACCTACAATGAGAGATGTCGACCCCAAATCGGCCGAAGAAACCCCTTACGAGTGCTTCGACTGTGGGACTATCATCGTCGCAGAGACCAGTCCCAGCCAGTGCCCCGACTGCGGTGGACCGATGCGAAATCGTCGCATCCAGCTTGAATGACGATGGCATCGAAAACCGATAGTGCCCGCGACGAGGCGGAACCGTCTGCCACGTCGGAGTCTGCGCTCGAAACGGCCCGTCGTCAGCTGTACCGTGCTGCCAACCGTCTCGATATCGACCCGAATGTCGTCGAACGACTCAAATACCCGAAACAGGTTCACGAGGTAACGATCCCCGTAGAGCGGGATGACGGCACCGTCGAGATGTTCACAGGGTATCGAGCCCAACACGACAGTGTGAGAGGTCCGTACAAAGGCGGGCTTCGGTACCACCCCGAGGTGACAAGAGACGAGAGCGTCGGCCTCAGTATGTGGATGACCTGGAAATGCGCCGTTATGGATCTGCCTTTCGGCGGGGCCAAAGGCGGTGTCGCTGTCAACCCCAAAGAACTGAGCTCGGACGAAAAGGAGCGGCTCACCCGCCGGTTCGCACAGGAACTTCGTGATGTCATCGGCCCCAATCAGGATATTCCCGCTCCCGATATGGGAACGGATCCGCAGACGATGGCGTGGTTGATGGACGCGTACTCGATGCAGGAAGGTGAGACGACACCAGGCGTCGTCACCGGCAAACCGCCGATCGTTGGCGGCAGTAAAGGGCGCGAAGAGGCCCCGGGTCGAAGTGTCGCGATCGTCACGCGGTTGGTCTGTGAGTACTACGACCGCCCACTCGCGGAGACGACGGTGGCAGTCCAGGGCTACGGGAGCGTCGGGGCGAATGCTGCACGGTTACTCGACGACTGGGGGGCGACCGTCGTCGCGATCAGCGACGTGAACGGGGCGATGTACGAGCCGGACGGAATCGATACGGCGTCCATCCCGTCGCACGACGAGGAACCGGAAGCCGTCACCACGTATGCAGACACCGTGATTTCGAACGACGAGTTGCTCACGCTCGACGTTGACGTACTCATTCCCGCAGCGCTGGGCAACGTGATCACCGAGCAGAACGCAGAAGCAATCGCCGCGGAGTTCGTTGTCGAAGGCGCGAACGGCCCGACGACCTCGTCGGCCGATTCGATTCTCGCAGAGCGGGATGTCGCCGTGATTCCAGATATTCTCGCCAACGCTGGCGGTGTCACAGTGAGCTATTTCGAGTGGCTCCAGGACATCAATCGGCGGGCGTGGTCGCTCGAACGGGTGAACGACGAGCTCGAAACGGAGATGCAGGCCGCCTGGCGGGCCGTCCAGACGGAGTTCGAACGCCGCGACGTCACCTGGCGGGATGCAGCCTATATCGTGGCGCTCTCACGTATCGCTGCGGCTCACGAAGCCCGCGGACTTTGGCCATAGCGATGACGCCTCTCCCTACTGAGCGGGCCCGAAAGCCGGCAACTCCGCTCGAACGTGGGGCCATACGACTGTTTCGTCTGTCATCTATTGGAGGCATAGGGGTTGTCACTGGATTCATAGGGTATCTCACACTCGGGGCTGTCTGTCACTGGTTGGGGTTCTATGACCCGGGATTCAGGGTTCTGAGTTTTGACGATCCTGTTTTCATCGTTCTCGGAGTGATCACAGGAGCGATTATTTGTCTGGTATCCGGGTCGCTGGCAGTATCCACTCAGCTTCTCGAGCCAGGGGATGAAAGAGCACGACTCGTTATCCTACTGAGTTTGATTGCGTTCGGGTTCGGCGCCGCGACGCTCCGAGTGACTGCCGGTCCTGCTCAGACGTATCTCGCCGAGCTACTTGGGCTGTAGCGGACTCACGGGGAATTCGACTGGTGACCACTATTTACTCCGGCAAAAGTACAACTGTTAGTGGCCACCGGAAACGAGATGGAGGCCGGCAATTCCGAAGATAATCACGGCGATGAAGGGGAGGCGAGCGCGAGAAGACGGAACGAAACGGCGACATATTCCGATGTCCGTGTGGCTACCAAGGGCAGGCCGACCTGGAAATTTTGCGGACTTCCTCGAACAGCAGGTTGGTGAAAACGTAGTTGGTTCGATAGCACGCCCGCTGTACGTCACGTGCGAGAACCACAACTGGTCGAAGTCATCCGTCGTTATCTAAAAGACGAACCGCGTGACAGCGGCGGCTTATCGAGGGTGCTTTTCGGAAGGGACGATGGAGGTGTCGAGCGTGCACAACGAAACCTCCTCGTCGCGAATGATGTGTCGGCTCACTACACTGTTTCCCTCTGCGTTTCTCGAAGAGCACGCCGAGGAACTCGGCGTGGTCGAACGCGAGGGCAAACTGCAGAGTTCTGTCCCCGTGTGGGCGCTCGTGTTCGGCCCGATCAAGAGAACTCAGTACTTGTACAGCGAGACGACGAACGGAAGGCGGTCGTACATCCAGACGGCCACCGGGAGTCCGACGATGGTAATCGAAGCGACCCACGCGATCGACATCCAGATCCCACTCAGCCACCAACCGACCAGGAGGAAGTACACCGCGCGA
Organism: Halobellus ordinarius; assembly: GCF_031823395.1. Taxonomy (NCBI): domain Archaea; kingdom Methanobacteriati; phylum Methanobacteriota; class Halobacteria; order Halobacteriales; family Haloferacaceae; genus Halobellus; species Halobellus ordinarius. Next base: position 624,560 of record NZ_JAVQKJ010000002.1, on the reverse strand, counting down.
ACGATGAGCGAGTACTGCTCGCTTGTCGATTCGGTGACGGTTACGCCGCCGGTCTCGGTTTGAGTAATCGTCATCGTGATGGTCTGATCCTTCAGCGAGACGATCTTCGGCACCTTGTTGATCATCTTGATCCCGAACGGCATCCCGATGATCGTGAGGTTGAGGAACCACGCCACGCTCAGCCAGATCCCGCTCGCCCACCATCCAATGAGGAGGAAGTAAACTGCGCGAACCACGATCGAGGGCGTCGTGTTACGCTGCTCGACGGTGGCATCCATACCGGGGCCGTGCTGATTCCTTGTGGGTGAGTCGTTCATAGGCGAGTCTAAGTTGGGAATACGGTTAAGACTGCGGACGCACCTACTACGGGTTCTGGGTGTTCTCCACGGGACAGCTCTCGGATTCGCCGATACCGCCAGGGGTACTCTCCTCTCGTGTGATACTGATTACTCTCACGTTTTACCGCCGAGCGCCATCCTCGTTGGCGGCGCTCGGCGGGAAGAGACGAGAGTAATCAGTATGAGGAAGAACAGATCAAACAGTACTCGGCTGCGACGGCTGACTTCGAGTGGGCGTAGGTGGTACGATGGATCCGAAATCTCTGGTCGACCGGTTCGATGGTCTCTTCGACGACCCCGAACAGGACATCGAAGGCACAGGGAAGCTGAAAAACTTTGATAGCTATTTGGGCGGGTCGGATCGTGAGGTCGATTTTTGGCCGACGACGAGCACCCATCGTCAGGTGTCGCCCGCGTCTCGCACGCATCGGCATCCACGCCGTTTCCTCAGGAACTGGACCACATCGTAGAGTCGTCGTCGAACTCGTCGAGGCGCACTACGTGGGACCTCTTGTATCGTTCGAAAGTCTTCGCTCATACGACCGCACGCAGTCGTGCGATCGGATGAGCAATCAGTTGCGAACGCTCCTATAACATCGGTGCACCGACAGCGTAGTTGCCGGCCCGCGATTCCCCCTCTTCGATCGGCCGAACCAGAAAAATTTTAATGTCATTTTTCTAGTAAAATATAATGTATATTGCTTAATTGTTAATTTGTCCGGTGCGTTCAGGTTACGATTTGGAGAATAGCGATTGATAAGATCTGAGTGGGGGAAATAGAGTATATTCCGTCGATATATTCACTATACAAACAAAATAGTGGCTATCAGCCTCAAAATACGCAAAATATGATTCGGCAGCGGCTCCGCCGAGTGAAAAACACTGGAAAACGTAGTAGTCGCCTGAGAGTGAATATTAGACTAATTTATCGGATTTAAGCACCGGAGAGTCAGTCTCGACTAGTGATCAAGCGGCACCGATATCCAAAGCGAAATGCCGTTGTCTATCAGTTATCAATTATATTAATAATACTTATTTTATTCGCGATCGTTCCGTCGGCAGCGAGAGTGATCGAGCGACTTCTCATAATGGTTACTCTCACTGTTTGCCGCCGAGCGCCGCCAACGGGGGTGGCGCTCGGCGGGAAGAGACGAGAGTAGTCATTATCAGAGGGCCAAATCGACAGCCCGCGCTCCCGGAGCCCCGTTGACTCACCTGAACTTCGGGATTCGGATTCGCGTCGACACCAGCCTAGGGGGAAACCCACTCGCCGCGCTCGTCGCTGCGTTCGATGGCGTCGAGGATGCGTTGAACGGCCAGCCCAGCCTCGAAGTCCGGCGAGTGTGGTTCGTTGGACGCCACCGCGGTGAGGAACTCGTAGTTCTCGTGGATGAGCGTGTGTTCCCAGCCGAGGACGTGCCCGGGCGGCCACCAGTGGTCGACGTAGGGATCGCCGGGATCGGTGACCATCACGGTCTCGAATCCGCGGCTGTCGCCGGTGTGGACTTCGAGCTCGTTGAGGCGTTCGAGGTCGAACCTGAGTGAGCCCTCCGAGCCGTTGATTTCGATGACGTTGCCGTTCTTGTGACCGGTGGCGTACCGCGACGCCTCGAAGACGCCCATAGCGCCGTTCCCGAACTCGACTTGGGCCGTGTAGGCGTCGTCGACCGTGACCGGCCGGGTCTCCGCGGTGTCCTCGCCTTCGGCGTCCAACGCCGACCCGGACTCGCCCGGAACGGGGCGCTCGTCGACGAACGTTTTCAGGTGGCCGGAGACGCGCGTGATCTGTTCGTCGAGGAGGTACTGCGCGAGGTCTAGCGAGTGCGCACCCAGATCCCCGAGCGCGCCCGAGCCGGCAATCTCCTCAGAGTTGCGCCAGCTCCAGGGCGCTGTCGGGTCGACAAGCCAGTCCTGCAGGTACTCCGCGCGGACGTGGTGGATGTCGCCGAGTTCTCCCTCTTCGATGAGCCGTCTGGCGTACTGGATGGCGGGCACGAACCGGTAATTGAACGCAACGCCGGCGGTGGCATCGCTGTCCCTGGCGGCCTCGGTCATCCGCTCTGCGTCCTCCAGAGTATGTGCGAGCGGTTTCTCACAGAAGACGTGGGTGTCTGCCTCGAGGGCGGCGATCGAGGGATCGGCGTGGACGTTGTTCGGTCCCAGGTTGTAGAAGACGTCCACCTCGTCGACGACGTCCCGCCAGTCGGTCGCATAGCGATCGAATCCGAGCTGGTCGACGGCCTCGGACAGCGCCTCCTCGTCGCGACCCACGAGCACGTCGCGTTCGACGGCCGGGGCGTCCGGGAAGAACATCCCGAGGCGGGCGAGCGCGTTCGCGTGGGCCGTGCCGATGAACCGGTATCCAAGGAAGCCTACTGACAGTGTCATCGAATCACGCCCAGTAGGCATCGCCGGGTTGCGTCTCGAAGACCGCGCGCTGGAGGATATCGACCGCCTTCTCCAGGCCCTCACGGCCGGATGTCAGGGAGTCCTCGTGCTCGATGGAGAGTGCGCCCTCGTAACCGACCATCCTGAGCGTCGAGACCACCTCCTTCCAGTGGGCCTCGTCGTGGCCGTAACCGATCGATCGGAACAGCCACGACCGGTTCGGCTCGTCCGTATAGGGGTTGGTGTCGAGATAGCCCTTCACGCGGGCGTTGTGTTCGTAGAGTCCGGTGTCCTTGGCGTGGAAGTGGTGGATCGCGTCGTGGTCGCCGAGGAAGCGGATCGCCTCCGTGACGTCGATTCCCTGCCAGTAGAGGTGCGAGGGATCGAAGTTCGCGCCGATACGTTCGTTGGTCGCCTCCCGGAGCCGGACCAGCCCCGTCGGCTCGTAGACCAGCATATTCGGGTGCATCTCGAGACAGATATTCACGTCGTGCTCCGCGGCGTGGTCGGCGAGCTCCCGCCACCGGGGGATGGCGACCTCCTCCCACTGGTACTCCAGCGCCTCGGCGTGTTCGGGCGGCCAGGGAGCGGTAATCCAGTTCGGAACCTCGCCTGCCGGACTCCCCGCGGGCAGTCCCGAGAACGTGTTTACGTTGTCGACGCCGAGTTGGTCAGCGAGTCGGATCGCTTCCCTGATTTCGGTGGCCGCACGCTCAGCGCGTTCCTCGTCGGGGTGGAGGGGATTGTTGTGAGTCGACAGTGCGCTGATACGGAGGTCGTGTTCGTCGACGAGGTCGAGCAGATCGGCCTGGGCCTCTTCGTCGTCGAGGAACTCCTCGCGGGGGAGATGGTCCTCGCCGACGAATCCACCGCAACCGAACTCCACCGCGTCGACGCCGATCCCCGAGAGATAGCCCAGTGCCTCGTCTACCGGTTCACCACCGAGTGCAACAGTCAGGACTCCAATGTCCATACGATGGATAACATCAGGAGCTGAAATAAATCTAAGGGGTATTACTCATCCAGGTTCCGCCGTCCCCCAGCACGCGAAACCTACGTCGGCTACAAACTGATCCGTCACCGTCAGTAGATCGGAGGTACACCCGACGTTCGTCGACGGATACAGCACGAAAACGGCGAACGAGGACAAAAGAATACGGCGACGGCAGGGCTCGAAAGCGGCGGTCACCCGGTCGATAGGCCGACAGCGACAATACCGGCAACGACGAGCCAAAACAGCATAGCCGTGGCGACGACGATAATGGACCGCGAGCGGGGTAGCTCGTGTCGCTCTGCGACGCCGGCGTACATCGTCCATCCGATCACAAGCAGAATTGGCACGGACACGATGAGAGCGGAGACGATCGGAGAGACGAGGAAGAAGATGTCGTAGCCGACCATCACGATCGGGATCGCAAACAACGGCGCGGCGGCCAGCCCGTAGCAGACCGTGACGAGTGTGTCCTCGTAGTCGCCGGGGCTATCGACGGCCTGGGCCGCAATCTCGATGGCGGCGTACGCCACCAGTGCCATCAGCATCAAGAAGAGGTACACCTGTGCGACCGTTTCGGGCCAGCCGCCGAGCAGGAACAGTTTGAACCCCTCGGCGCCTAATCCCACCACCGAATCCACGGCGCTGTTCCCGAGAAGCCACGCGAGGACGTTCGTCGCCACGGCCGCGACGCCGACCGTCAGGACGAGGAACCCGAACATATCGTCGGTCGTCTTCTGTTCGGCTCTCGTCCTGAAGAACTCCCGCGGGGACCGGACGAGATTCCGCAGCGGTTCACCGTACCACGACCGCAGGAGGTCGTAGCTGAACCCTTTCAGGATGACGTCGAGCCCGATAGCGGCGATGATGAACCCGCCGGTGATGACTCCCTGCCAGCCGCTGACGTTCAACCCGGCCAGCGCCAGGACGTTGTTGGCCGTCGCGAGAACGAGCGCCCCGAACAGGACGCCGACCATCGATCCTTGACCGCCGGTGAGTTTCGTCCCGCCCAGGACCACCGCGGCGATGACGACAAGCGCCAGCCCGTTCCCGGTTCCCGAGGAGACGGAGCCGAAGCGCCCGAGGAAGGCAAGCCCCGCAAACGCCGCCGTCAGTCCGGCGAGACCGAAACATCCCAGTTTGACGATCTCGGGGTCGATTCCGGTCGTCTCGACCGATTCGATGTTGTCGCCGGTCGCGCGGGCGTGGAGACCGAAACGCGTGTAGTGCAGGATATAGTGGAACACCACGAGCAACACAAAAATCCAGACAATCAGGATGGAAAACTGGCCGAACGTCTTCGTTTCGGCGTGAATAAACGGGACCTGATACGTGATCGGTCCGCTCAAGAACGGCATATCGGCGAGAATGATCGGGCCGCCGAGCCACTTCAGCAGCCCCAGATTCCCGGCCGACGCCGTCGTGCCGCCGATCAAGATCCGGTGGACGCCCCGTAAGAGGGTCAGTGTCCCGATCGTGACGATCAACGACGGCAGTTTGAGTTTCGTCACGACCAGTCCTTGCGTGATGCCGAAGATGACGGAGAACACGAGCACGACCGTGACCACGAAAAGCGGGGTGAAGCCGAACGCGTCGCCGCCGATCAGGATCGCACCGATCCCCGCCGCGACCCCGTACATCGACCCGACAGACAGGTCGAACTCCCCCGTTACCATCAGCAGCGCCACACCATACCCGATGATAGCCGTCGTGCCGGCCGACCGGAGAATCCGCGCCATATTGTCCAAAAGGAGGAAGCGCGAGGCGTCGATATAGACCCCCACGAAGAAGATTGCAATGAGTCCGACGAGGACGCTTCCCTCCCGCCGCTCGAAGATCCAACTTACAGTCGTTCTGAGTCGCGTCCCCAGGCTGGCTGATTCCGTTGCCATCCTGGATCAGCGCTCCCGCTCCCTGTGCATCCGTTCGACGATATCGATCCGTTCGATGTCGTCTTTGTTGGTGTCGAGCACCTCGATGACCTCACCGTCGCGCATAACGGCGATCCGGTCGGCGACATCGACGACGACGTCGATCTTGTGTGAGATGAGAATCACCGACTTCTCGCCGTCCGGGATACCTCTGACGAGGTCGATTATCTTGTCGGTCCCGGTCGTCGACACCTCCGACGTCGGTTCGTCAAGGATGATGATCGGTGGGTCCCTGATGAGCGCGCGGGCCACCGCGACGGCCTGTTTCTGCCCGCCGGAGAGCTCGTTTACCTTCGAGCGGGGATCGAAGTTGAACCCGATCTCCGCGAGCAGTTTCCGGCTTTCCTCGATCATATACCCCTGGTCCGTCCGGCGGAGCAGCCACCCTTCCGGTCCGTCTTTGAGCGGTTCCATCCCGAGAAAGATGTTGTTCGCGGCGGTGGCGTTCGGACTCAGGTGCTGTTCCTGATAGACCGTCGCGATGCCGGCGTCCATCGCGTCTTTCGAGGACGAGAAGAACTGTTTGGCCAGCCGACCGTCCTGCCGGAGGTAGATCGATCCGGCCGTCGGCTGGAGGACGCCCGAGAGCATCCTGATAAACGTGGTTTTGCCCGCGCCGTTGTCGCCAGCGATCGCCAGGATCTCGCCAGCGTTGACATCGAGGCTGACATCCCTGACGGCTTCGAGCGCCCCGAAGAACTTGGTGAGGTCCCTCGTCCGGAGGACGACGTTCTCGTCGGTCCCCTCGACAGCCGGCTCCGAATCAAGTCCGGTCTCCGACCGCGGGGACTCGACGCCGTCTAACTCCGATTCACCGTCCGATTCCGATTTTGATTCAGACATATATTGAGTAAGCTCGACAGTGCGTTGTCAGTGCGTTCGGACGGGCTGGTTCACTGCAGGAACTCGTAGTTGCTCTCCTGCCACTGCAGGAGCCCGTCGTCACCGGCCCACGACCTGCGCTCGAGTGCGAAGGGGACGTTATCGTCGTCCCAGACCGAGACGCCCCACTCGAGGTCTTTCATCTCGATACCTCGTTCGAGGTACATCCAAGCCATCGGGATGTTCTGGAACCCCTGGCTGTAGGGGTCCTGTCCGACGGTGAAGTCGACGTTGCCCGCCTCGATCTGGTTGAGCAGCGGCCGCAACAGGTCGAATCCGCAGACGACCATCGGCCCCTCGAGTTCACCCGCCTCGAGTGCCTGTCCCGCTCCGACCGCTCCCCAGAACGCCGAGCAGACAACCGCATCGACGTCTTCCCCGGAGATCGTGTTGACGATCTGGCTCTGGGCGTCCGCGATGCTCGCGGGCGGGTTGATGATCTGGTCGTTGTAGAGGCTCACTGACGGATCGCTCTGGGCCTTGAAATACCGCTCGGCGGTCCCGAGGTCGGCCGCGTCCTGGTTGACCCGTCTGGTGACCGAGGGATTGTCCGGGAGTTCGTTCGTAATCAACACGGTGTACTCGTCCTTGTCGGGCATCTTCTCCTGCATCCGGTCGTAGGCCTCCGCGGCCATCGCGGCTCCGCCCCGTGCGTCTCGGACGCCGACGTGCGGAACGATCATCGGCTCCTCACGGTAGGAGAACCCGACCTCATCGGTCATATAGTCGTAGTTCCAGTCTCTGGTTGCCGGCGTCGAGTGGCCGTTGATAACGGCAATGTCGTTGTCCAAGGCGTTCTGGATGGCGTCGTTGTAGGCCTCGTTGTTGAGCACTGTCGTCACCAGGACGTCGCCGGGATCCATATTCGAGACGTTCTGTTCGATGAGACTCACCTGGTCCGGAATACCGCCGTCCGCCGGCGGTCCAGTGACCTGTCCGTCCCAGCCGAACACGTTGAGCGCGTCGTGGAACCCGCAGGTCATCGGAATGAAGAACGGATTGTCGATGTTCTGGAGGACGAACACCGCCGTGCGCTCGTTCTGTCCCGACCCTTCGCGGGTCTTCGAGGGCTCCCATCCCGGCGGGGCGACGGCCGGGTGGCGAGAGAACTCGAAATCGGCCGTCCCACCCCCCTGTCCGCCTCCGCCTCCATCTCCATCTCCACCGTCACCGCTCCCGTTCGTGGTCGTGTTCTCGTCGTTCTGCGTCTGACACCCAGCCAGCCCGAGCGCTGCACCCACTGCCCCCATCTGTTTGACTACGGTCCGGCGTGAGACGTTCGCCCCCACGTCGATCGAAATACTACCATCGGTAGTTCCATCTGGTGATGGCATACCACACCATCATTAGAGAAAGTATATAAAAGTACCTGATGGATCCGGTCCCCGATTCTCCGCACGCGCGCCAGGTTACATCACCGCGATTGGATCTCCACTGTCTCGTCCCGTCGGTCGGCGTCGTAGACCGCCTCCATCGTCAGCATATCGACGAAGCCGTGTTCGGCATCGGGATGTGGGTCAGTTCCAGTCAGTAGACAGTGTGCGAAGTAGTCGAACTCCTCGGTCATCTGATCGACCTGCGGGAAGTCGACCTCGTAGCGTTCTCCGCCCACCGAAATCCGGAATCCGCGGTCCTGAGAGTTGTAGAACGCGGGTTCGATCACCACCTCTCCCTCTGTGCCAGTCACCCGGAGGTGGCTGGATTTGTAGGCCCCTTGGCTGGCGGTACACGCCGCGGAGACCCCGTCGGGAAAGAGGAGAGTGAACACGGCGTGCTCGTCCCCGACGTCCTCGAACTCCGCCCGGTCGTGGGTCGTTCGGCCCTGTACCGCCACGGGATCTCTGTCGAGGACGAACCGCGCGGTATTGATGGGGTACAGCCCGAGGTCCATCACCGTGGCGCCACCCGAGAGGTCGGGGTCCAGACGCCACTGATCGGGGTCCGGGATCATCTCCAAGAGCCGCTGGGACATATTCGCGTGGACCTGTACCGGGTCACCGATGAGTCCCGCCGCGACGACTTCCCGGGCCCGGCGGACGGCAGGTTCGGTCTGCATCCGGTAGGCGATCATCACGTCGACGTCGCTGTCGGCTGTACGGTCGACGATCTCGCTCGCCCGGTCGACGGTCGCCTCCATCGGTTTCTCACAGAGGACGTCCTTCCCGAGTCGAACTGCGGTCTCGACGAACGGCAGGTGCAGTCCGTTCGGCGTACAGATGTAGATCGCGTCGTAGGCCTCCGTTGCTTCGCCGTTATGGAACTCCTCGTACGTTATCGCGTGTTCGATCGTGGGCGCGAGACCAGTCGCCTCCCGCGCTTTCCCCATCGAACCGCTCACGAGGACAGTTGTATCGACGAACGCTGACTCCCGAACCGCAGGAATCGCCTGCTCCCGCGTCCACCAGCCGATACCGATCATCGCGACCCGCACGGTCCCCGGATCCTCCGCCGTTTGCCAGTCCCTGAGAGTGAAGTCTTCGAACGGGAACTCCATACCGAAACAGGAACGACCACTCACTTAAATACACACGCCGGCGGGTCACTGGGGGTGAGAACGGATACCAGTCAGACGCTGATAGCGGGGGTCGAGAGGACACCAGTCAGACGCTGACGACGGGGTTCGAGAGGATACCGATGTTCTCGATCTCGATGGTCACGTGGTCGTCCGCCCGGAGGGAGAACCCTTCCTCGGGAACCAGCGACGTCCCCGTCAGCAACACCGCAAGGTCGGGGACCGTGTTGTGGCGAGTGTAATAGGAGACGAGATCCTCGCAGGTTCGGACCATCTCGGCAGTGTTCGTCGATCCGTCGTAGACTGTCTCTCCGTCGCGTGAGATCTGCATAGACATATCGAGCGTCTGCGGGTCCCGAATGTCCGTCGCGATGCAGGGGCCGAGCGAACAGCATCGGTCGTACACCTTCGCTTGGGGCAGATACAGAGGGTTTTCGCCCTCGATGGACCGGCTGCTCACGTCGTTGCCCACCGTGTACCCGACCGGTTCGCCACGGAACAGGACCACCCCGAGTTCGGGCTCGGGGACGTTCCAGTCCGAGTCGGTCCGAACTCCGATCGCGTCGTCCGGACCGACGGTCCGATCCCGGGTCGATTTGAAGAACAGTTCGGGCCGCTCGGCGTCGTAGACGTTGACGTACATCTCGGGCATACTGCTTTCGCCCCTGCGGGCCTCCTCGCTGATCTGATAGGTTACCCCCGCTGCCCAGACTTCATCGACATCGATCGGGAGACCGCAGGTCTCTCTCACCGCCTCCGTCGAAAGCGGGTCGGCACCACTCAGATGTGGCTCGGCCACTTCGTCGGGCGTGCAGTCGGTGATTTCGGCGGTCCGGACGAGCGCTCCGAACGAGTCGAGATCCGGCTTCACGGACGTGAGATCGTAGGCGCCCGAGTCTGTCTCGACGGCCAGTATAGACTGCCCTCGTCGGCTGAGCTGATAATACCGCATATCCTCATCTCTGCGTATCAGTATATGAAAGTTACGCCGACCGGGCGTGAGTACCTGATCGGCCGGACACAGCGCGTCCCGGAATGGCGTCCGGATCCGTGAGCCTGCGATCTCAACGCTCTGTTACCCGCGTCGCGGCGGCGCCTGTTCGCACCTTCGAGAGGGGTAATTCACGGGTGCTTCGTTTCCAGTGACGGAGTTTTTCGCGGGCTTGTGTCTGAGACTCTCATACTGATTACACTCGTCGCTTCCCGCCGAGTGCCGTCATCGGGGTGGCACTCGGCGGTGAACAGTGAGAGTAATCAGTATCACGCCTCGTCGAACAGTTCCGCGCCTTCGACGAGGTTCGCCTCGACAGCGTCCAAATCGAGGGTCAAACCGAGACCGGGTTCGTCCGGGACCGCCATCCGGCCATCCGCGATGAGTCCCGACTCCTCGACAAGGTCTTCCCACCACCCGAGTTGGTAGGAGTGGAACTCGACGGCCAGGGCGTTCGGGATGGCCGCTCCGAGATGCGCACTCGCCATCGTCCCGATCGGCGAGGACACGTTGTGCATAGCGACGGGCACGTAGAACACGTCGGCGAGGTTCGCGATCTTCATTCCCTCGCGCAGTCCGCCAACTTTCGGGATGTCGGGCGCGACGATGTCGACGGCTTCCTCAGTCAGCAGGCGGCGGGTCCCGTGGGTTCGGTAGACGTTCTCGCCGGTGGCGATCGGCGTCGCCGTCGACTGTGTGACGGTCCGCTGGACATCGTGGTTCTCGGGCGGAATCGGGTCTTCGAGCCACCAGACGTCGTACGCCTCGAGTTCGCGGGCGAGCCGTCGTGCGCTCCCGGCGCTGTAGGACCAGTGGCAGTCGAATGCGACGTCCGCGCGGTCGCCGACCTGCTCTGTGACGGCCGCGACGATCTCGGCTTTGTGCTCGATCTCCGCCGGCCGCAGATGCCGGTTCACCCGGTCGGTCCCGTGGCCCGACGGGACGTCGAGATCGAATTTCAGTGCGTCGTACCCGAGTTCCTCGACGACGCGCTCGGCCTCGTCGGCGTTTGCGGCCGGTTCCGCCTCGTCACCCGCGTGACAGTCACAGTAGACCCGGACCGCGTCGCGGTACTTGCCCCCGAGCAACTGGTAGACCGGCACCTCGAGGAGTTTGCCCGCCGCGTCGTGGAGCGCGATCTCGACGCCGGAGATCGCCGAGATCACCTTCCCGGAGATCGATCCCTCGCCCGACATCTTCTGCACGAGGTGTTCGTACAGCCGGTCGACGTCGAGGGGGTTCTCCCCGAGCAAAAACGGTTTCATTCGGTCGATGATAGCGGTGTCGCCGCCGCCCCAGTAGGACTCGCCGGTCCCGACGACGCCCGCATCGGTGTAGACCCGAACGAGGATCCACGGGTAGTTCCCGTCGACCATCGTCGTCTGGACGTCGGTGATTTCGGCGTCGCGTATCTCCCCACCGGACCCGAGCCCAAGGGTCCCTCGCGACAGGTCGCGCATAGTGTACTCCGCGTTCGGGTCGCTCAATCGGTCGTGGTGAACCATTGCGTCAACCACAAACAGTGTCTCCGACTTATACCTTCCCGCTACAGAGACACCCGGCCTGCGAACCGCACCCAAACATCAATATACGATGGTATAGAAAACCGAAGCGACGATGCAAGCCGGGTCACCGACAGCCTTACTGATAATGATTACTCTCACTGTTTCCCACCGAGCGCCACCCCCCCGGTGGCGGCGCTCGGTGGGAAGAGACGAGAGTAATCATTATGAGGCCAACCACTTCGTCGACGAGAGCGAGGCCCGCGTCGCGAAAATACAGTTGTATTCCACAATGTGGAATAACATTTAACAAGACAACACGAAAAGACAGCATCATCGAAATGCCAGCAAAAAACCCAATCAAGTCGACCGAAACGACGTTCAGAATCGTCGAGGGGCTACAGGCGCTCGACGGTGCCGGCGTCTCGGAGATCGCGGCACACACCGACCTCCCCAGAAGTACCGTGCACAACTACCTGAGCACGCTGGAACAGGAAGAGTACGTCGTCAACGACGACGGCCAGTACGAGGTGGGAATCCGGTTCCTGGAACTCGGCGCGTACGCGCGCAACCGGCGGCAGATCTACGAGATCGCGGAACCCGAAGTGACAGGTCTCGCCGAGGAAACGGGGGAACTCGCGAATCTTCTTATCGAGGAGCACGGCCGCGGGACGTATCTTCAGCGGGCGCGCGGCGAACAGGCGGTCCAGGTCGAGGCACACGTCGGCACGCGGGTCTCACTGCACTCGACGGCGCTCGGCAAGTCGATTCTGGCACACCTCCCCGAGTCCCGAGTGGACGAAATCATCGAGCGGCACGGACTCGAACCGACGACGCCGCGGACGGTCACCGACCGAGAGGAACTGTTCGATCAACTCGAGGAGATCAGAGAGCGCGGGTACGCGCTCGACGACGAGGAGCGACTGGAGGGACTCCGCTGCGTCGCAGCACCGATTCTGAGCAATGAAGACCGCATCCTCGGCGCGGTGAGCGTGTCCGGTCCTTCCCATCGCATCCGGGACGAACACTTCCGGAAGTCACTGCCCAAGCGGGTTCTCGAAACCGTCAACGTCATCGAACTCAACGTCACCTACTCGTAGTACCCACGACCTGGGGGGATTCCACATATTCGAATTGCGCTCTCGGCGCGGTCACGATAAAATCCCGGGAATAATGGGCAAAAATCTCACACTTCCACCTCGAATCGGGGGGGCTGAATCGGATATACCGCAAAAAGGAACCGAATTCGGCTATCAATCAGGCGAACAGTTATCCCACAATATGGAATTTCGTTAGTCAGTTTCAAATACACCGCGGGATGGTGGAACCGGCCGTCGGGATCATCCCGACTCGATAGCGATTTGACCTCCGGCCCCCAAGGCGTCTGCCGACCGATGAGATTTCAATAACAAACGTACGCCTGTTACTTTTTGTAGGTGGAGCGTGCAACAGACACTCCTGTCACTCGAAGAGACGTCCGTAGTCGACCAGAAAATTGTGTCTCAGCAGGTTAGTGTTCGTAAGTATAAATTTTCTTATTATATAGTAGATTTATTTGTCGAGCAGAACTAAAGGAGATCGAAGCCAGGCCAATCGCAGACTCCGTTAATTTGTGTTGAACCTCGCAGTCAAATTACTCTTTTTGCGGGCCGATTGGACGAATACCAGGAATTCAAGATGATGAAGATTTGCCGCGTAGGAGAGGGTAATCAGCTCTAAATCGAGAGATTTGTATCATATACTAGTTTAATATCAGTTTAGTTTACCGAATATACAGTCGCCTGAAAGATCAGGGATAGTTTATTTCCCAGTAGAATTTAAATATCGGGTAATCGGTAGATATGCTCCTGCCTGGACCGGCGCTTTACCCAGGGTTGTGAAAATATAATCTTCCATTATATTATAGAAATTTTATAATAAGGTGCACTGGAATCGGATACACCGGTGAGGCTCGGCCGACAGGACCGAGTATCAGTGACCCACGACTGAAATCGTGGGCTTGTCGGTGGACTCCCCTTCTGCCGTCGTGGTGACGGAGGGATCCGTGATTTACTGCGCTTTCGTGACGAACCACCAATCGTAATAGTCGAGGGCGTCGTCGTCAGCCGCCTCGGCCCGGCGCGCTTTGGCGCCCTCCTCTGTGCCCGGAGGAGGCAAGAGGACGCGGTCACCGAACATTTCGTGTTCCGGCCAGTCGGCCGGTGCTGCGACCCCGTCGGCGTCGCTCTTCTGAAGCGCACGCAGCGAGCGGAGGATCTCGTCGATGTTGCGCCCGATCTCCATCGGATACGTCAACACGAGGCGGGTCGTCCCGTCGGGATCGACAATGAAGACGCTACGGACTGTCGAGGTGCCGGCTTCCGGGTGAATCATCCCGAGCCGCTCACCGACCGAGCCCTGATCGTCGGCGATAATCGGAAACTGGATGTCGACGTCGAGATTCTCGGCGATCCACTCGGTCCACTTGATGTGTGAGTGGACGCGATCGACCGACAGCCCGAGGAGTTCGGCGTCGAGTGCCTCGAACTCGTCGCGGCGCTGCTCGAAGGCGACGAACTCCGAGGTACACACCGGAGTGAAATCGCCGGGGTGACTGAACAGCACGAGCCACTGCCCCGCGTAGTCGTCGGGGATCGTCAGCTCACCGTGGCTCGTCTGCACGGTAAGTTGTGGAAACGGTTCTCCGATACCAGGCGGCCTCGCGGCATCGCCCGACTCTGCTGTGGAGCCTGTCATTGCGTTTTGTTCAACGGTATTGGATAAAATAAACAATACTGCGATATCTACATTCTGAATCACAAAGAAAGGTTTTTATTTTGCAAATATTATTCCAGCGAGTGCCATTTCGCAGAGGTATGCTAATGACCAGAGGTTCACTCGCCGGACTCGATCGGCATTCCGATCATATTCCCCCACTCGGTCCACGAGCCGTCGTAGTTGCGAACAGACTCGTAACCGAGGAGTTCCGAGAGCGCGAACCACGTGAGCGACGACCGTTCGCCGATCCGGCAGTAGACGATGATATCGTCGCTCGGGTCGATACCGCGCGAGCGGTACACTTCCCGAAGTTCGGCGGGCGGTTTGAACCGCATATCCGGTCGGATGTTATCGGCCCAGAACACGTTTTCCGCCCCGGGAATGTGGCCGCCGCGCATCGCCATCTCGTTCATCCCCGGCGGGGCCGTGATGTCGCCCCGGTACTCTTCGGGGAGCCGGACATCGATGAACGTGGTGTCGGTCTCGATCGCGTCCAGTACCTCCTCCCGGGAGGCCCTGACTGATGGGTTCGCCGGCGGCGACAACGATCTGCCGTACGACACCGTCGGTGGGGTGACTGGCTCTCTCGACAGCGGATAATCGTGATCGACCCAGTAGCCGCGGCCGCCGTCCATAATCCTGACGTCGGGGTGCCCGTAGTAGGTAAGCTGCCAGTACATATGGGCGGCGAACCAGTTCGAGTCGTCGCCGTAGACGACCACGGTCGTCTCGTCGGTGATACCGCAGGATCCGAGGAGCTTTTCGAGTTCGGTCGGACCGACGATGTCGTGGTAATCGTCCGATCGAAGGTCCGTCTCCCAGTCGATTTTCACGGCCCCGGGCGCGTGCCCGTAGTCGTAAAACGACGTGTTGACGTCGACCTCCAGGAGCCGGTACCCGGGATCGGCGGACTCGAACCGATCGAGCCGGTCTGCGACCCAGTCGGGGGAGACCAACACGGACGCTGGATAGGGAGACGTGCTCATACTGTTCCTCTCAGGGGGCCACTCTCGGGTTCCGGGCTGTGCGTTCTCGGAGTCATAGGTCCTGGTCGACAAAGGCTTTTGCGAGTTCGGCAGTCGCCCGACGGAGCCGGTAGGAGACCGTCGATCGCGGGAGCTCTAGTTCGGCTGCGAGTTCGTCCAGTGTGATTTCACGAGGCGTCTCGAAGTAGCCGCGGTTCACCGCCGCGGTCAGGACCTCCCGTTGCTCGGCGCGGATCCCGCTCGGCGACAACAGCCGGCTTTCCCACTGGTCGAGTTCGGTCAGATAGTCGAACGAGAACTGGAGGCCGTCGGCGAGTCGCCCACTCACCGTATCGTACACCATTCCCACGTTCTCGTCGTCCTGAACGAGGATATGCCACTGGGCCGTTTCGCCGGAGCGGGTCTGCCTGAACAGGAGCCCATCGGTGAAGTATTTGACCGCGATCAGCGGGATAGCATCACAGTACGACACGTCGGAGACGTAGGTGTACGTCATCCGCTGGCGGTTCTTCTCCGTGATTTGACTCGTGTGGCGGGTCGCTTCGCAGGATCGACCACTGACCGAGTAGCGATCGAGCGACTCGTCGAGTAACAGTTCATCGAGGGCCGTCAGATCCTCCGGATCGCCGGTGACCAGTTCCAGCACCCACATCTTCGAGGGATCCAGACACGCGTAGAGTGCTTCGGAGCGGAGCGACTCCCGATCGATGAACTGGTCGGTATACTCGTCAGCACCGGTGTCGTACGTGATCGTGAAGCTAAAATCGTACATATGCGAGCCTGCGAGGCGAGGCGATGCCGCCATCGCTTCCAGCGACTGTCGGACGGTCGGATGTTGTACTACGCCAACTTGCAGTGTATGTTCCTTCGGTCCGTAGCTGCCCCTGTATGCGTTTGCGTGACGTATTCGATCGGCGAATCGGCCCGGCGCTCCGGTGTCGCCTCTGCGTCCCGGCGGTTCTCGCGCTGCTCGTCGCGACCGCAGGGATCGTGTACGGAGTGACGAACGACGACATCGTGACGGCGTTAGGTGCGACGCTCTTCGTCCCCAGTGCGGTAATTCTATTCGGTATCGGCCTCAGACGGAGCGGGGTGTTGTCCGGTCGCGACGGACGCCGAGCGGGTTGACCGGACCGGGCCTCAGAGCAACGGGCAACGGCGCCCGAGTTGCCGGACTGGCACTCAAAACAGCAGGCAACGGCGCTCCGCCTGCCGGAACAATCGGGAGTACCGACCCGGCGGTCCCGCTTCGGGCGAACACGCGCGGGACGACACGGGTGGCAGCCGTCACTGAACATCGGTAACCCGACCGAGGACCAGCCTGTCCACGTTGTACATCAAGACCCCGACCAGCGCGAGAAGCGTCAGCAGGTAGCCGATCAACTGCGGTGGGCCGGAGACGAACTCGCCGAATAGCGCTCCCGCAAACCCGACGGCAACGAGTTCGACCCAGGTGACGAGGATCCGTGACGCCAACCGGACGCGGGTGTCGGAGCCGACACCTGAAACAGGACCCGACACGGTCAGTACGCCTCCTCCGGTCCGATCGGACCGCTGAACGCCGAGTAGAGCACGATAAAGTACACCGTGACCAGCGGCAACAACAGCGCCGCACCGAGCGACATCAGATTCAGCGGCAGCGTCGAGACGATCGCATCGCGAACCGTCACTCCGGTCGCAGGGTCGATTGCGGGGTACATCACGACAGCGACGACCGTAACCAGTCCGTAGGTGAGCCCGGCGGCCGCGCCGAGCGCGAGCAGATTTGCGTCCCGGCGGAGGGCGAGGACGTAGCCGACAGCGAGGCCGATCGATGCGACCACCAGCCCGACGACGGGAAGCGTCAGCAGCATCTCCACCCCGTTCGGCAGTCGGATCGAAAGCACGGCGAGCGTCGCCACCACCGCGAGGAGGTAGCCACCGGCCGCAAAGACGCCGTACCGGACGATCCTGTCGGGAAGCCGCTGTTCGGTCTTGAGCCGGAGGAACGCGGCACCGGAGACGACGGTCAGAAGCGTAACGGTCGTCCCGACCACAACTCCGACAAGCGTGAACGAGCGGGCGCTCCCGGCGAGCCAGTTGCCGGCGAAGGCGCCGAGCAGAAACGGGGCGAGGACGCTCCCGGCGACGAACAGCCGCCCCCACCAGCGCTGCCACGCCGGATCGTGGCGCTGTTCGTACATCTCGGGAGCGAGGCCGCGCATAATGAGCGCCCCCAGAATCCCGAACATCAGGAGGTAGTGACGGCTGAACAGGTCGGCGTACACCGAGGGAAAGGAGGCGAACAGCGCGCCGCCGAAGACCACGAGCCACACCTCGTTGCCGTCCCAGAACGGGCCGATCGCCGACAGCACCGTCTCGCGTTCCGACTCGTCGTCGAGTGTCGCGAATATCGCGCCGGCCCCGAAGTCGAAGCCGTCGAGGAACAGGAACGTGCCGAGCATCGCAAACAAAAGCGCGAACCAGAGTTCCGGCAACGGCAGGCCGAAAAGCGGTCCGTCCCCGAGCGCAGCGAGACTAGTCATCGTCACTCACCCCCACAGACGGCGTTTCCGGCGTCGGGCGCTGCTTTTGCCGTGACAGTTCACGCGGTGGCCCGCTCCGGATGATCCGCGCGACGACGTAGGTGTACAGCGCGAGGAGGCCGAGATACACGGTCGCGAAGCCGGCGAGCGTGAGCGTCGCCTCGGTGCCGGTCAGCCCCGACGAGACGCCGTCGCTCGTCCGCATCACCCCCTGGATGATCCACGGCTGCCGGCCGACCTCCGTGACGATCCACCCGAGTTCGGTGGCGAGGATTCCCAAAAGCGACGACGCCATCAGCGCCTTGTGCAGGAGGTCGTCCTCGAACAGTTCTCCTGAGTACCACCGGTAGCCACCCCAGAACGCGAGCAGGATGAACCAGAAGCCCAGGCCGACCATCGCTCGGAAGGCCCAGAACACGATCGCGACCGGCGGTGCCTCGGTCTCGAAGGAGTTCAACCCGCGTATCTCCGCGGTGGGATCGCCGCCGCTTGCGAGCCACGACGCGCCGCCGGGGATCCCGATCCCGAACAGTTCCTTGGCTCTCGGATCCGTGATGTCGTCGAGGTTTGTCGGCACCGCGATGATGTACTCGGGGACGTACGAGTCGGTCTCCCAGACAGCCTCCATCGCGGCGAACTTCTGCGGTTGGGTCTCAGCGACGTGCCGGCCGTACATATCGCCGTGGAGCACCTGCAGCGGCGCTGTGATGAGAAGCGCGACGAGAGCGATTTTGAGCGTCGTCTCCCAGAAGTCGATGTCCTCGATCTGGTACCCCCAGACGTGATGCCGAAAGACGTAGTACGCCGCGACACCGGCCATAAACAGCGCGACCGACTCGACCGCCGCGTTCTGCATATGGACGAACATATACCCGAAGCGCGGGTTGAAATACGCCGCCAGCGGATCGACGAGACGGACGACCATCTGCCCGTTCTCGGTGACGAGTTCGTAGCCGCGGGGAGTCTGCATCCACGAGTTGGCGATGAGGATCCAGACGGCCGACAGCCACGTTCCCAGCCCGACGGCGACCGCGGAGATCATATAGAGCGTGTCGCCGACCTTCTCACGGCCGAACACGAAGACGCCCAGGAACGTCGCCTCCAGCATAAACGCCATCATCCCCTCGACGGCGAGCGGCCCGCCGAACAGTTCGCCCGCTGTTGTCGAGAACGCCGCGAAGTTGGTGCCGAACTCGAACTCGAGGACGATACCGGTGACCGTCCCGACGACGAACGAAACCGCGAAAATCCTGGTCCAGAAACGACGCAACTGTTCGTATATCGGCTCGCCAGTTCGGATCTCTTTCCACGTGAAATAGACAATGAAGGGTGCCAAGCCCATACTCATCACCGGAAAGATGATGTGAACAATCGTGGTGAGGGCGAACTGGAGCCGACTTGCGATGACTGGGTCGATCATTGTTGGGTCGGGTGACGGCACTCGTGCTGACAGTCGCACGTACGGGGCAAACGGAGTTAACCGCCACTTTGTCGTGAGACAACCCCACTGTTGTGCATCGATTTCAGCTGAGAACTACCCACTGTGCTCGTCACCCCGGACCGGCGGAAGGATTCACCTCGGCGGGAGTGTCTCGTCCGTCCGCTGCCAGTGCTCGCCGCCGGAGTTGGGGGGACTTGTCGCACGACAAATTCACAATTATTGATTCATATCCCGAACTCCGGGGTGATGTCGGAAACTGAACCGGACGCCGATGTGACAGTCAACGCGGTCGGATCGTCCTGTCCCGGGCCGCTGATGGATCTTATCGGAAAAGTGAAATCGGTCGACGCCGGGACAGTGATCCGACTACAAAGCTCGAACGAACGGACGCAGGACGACCTCGCCGAGTGGGCCGACGAATCGGGGAACGAACTCCTTCAGGTCGTCGATCGGGGCGACCACTGGGATCTCTACGTGGAAGTACAATGAGCGAACGTATTCTCATCGTCGGCGGCGGCACGGCGGGATCCGTGCTGGCGAACAACCTGAGCGACCGCCTCGCGAGCGAAATCGACGCCGGCGAGGTCGAGGTCACGCTCGTCAACGACACCGAAGACCACGTCTACAAGCCGACGTGGCTGTACGTCCCGTTCGGCGAGAAGACGCCAGCGGACGCGCGCCGTCCGCTGTCCGACCTCATCGACCGACGCGTCGACCTCGAGATCGACCGGGTGACGGCCGTCGACACCGACGCGAAACGCGTATCACTCGAGAACAAAACCGAGGAACTGGCGTACGACCATCTCGTCCTCGCGATGGGGACAAGCGTCTCCCCGGAGGAGACCCCCGGACTCGCCGAGGGCGGACACCACTTCTACAATCCGGAGGGTGCAACGGCGCTGCGCGAGGAACTGGCGTCGTTCACCGAGGGCCACCTCGTCCTCTCGGTCATCGGCGTTCCCCACATGTGTCCGGTCGCGCCGCTGGAGTTCGTCCTGATCGCCGACGACTGGTTCCGTGAACGTGGCCTCCGCGACGACGTCGAGATCACGTACACCTATCCCATCGGGCGCGCACACGGCATCGAGTCGGTCGCCGAGTGGTCCGGGCCCCTGATGGAGGACCGCGACATCAACGTCGAGACGTTCTTCAACCCCGAGGAGGTCGATCCGGACGAGGGCGTCCTGCACACGGTCGAGGGACGCAGCCTCGAGTACGACACGCTCGTGGCGATTCCGCCCCACGAGGGCAGCGATCTCGTCCGGGAGGCGGGACTCGGCGAGGACGGCTGGGTCGACGTCGATCCCCATACGCTCGAAGCCACGAACGCCGAGGACGTCTACGCACTCGGTGACGTCGCCGATCTCCCGACCAGCAAGGCGGGCAGCGCTGCCCACTACGCTGCCGGAGCGCTCGCGAAACGGCTGGCCAGCGTCGCTCGTGGCGAGCAGCCGACGACCCGCTACGACGGCAAGACCGTCTGCTTCATCGAGAGCGGGCGGGACGAGGGCACCTACATCTCGTTCGATTACGACGAGGAGCCGGTTCCCAAAGAGCCCTCGCGGCTGCTTCACTGGTCGAAACTCGGCTACAATCAGTCGTACTGGCTCACCGCCAGGGGTGTCTTATGAGTACGCCCGCAGAGAGCGACAGCGAGACGACGGTTCCACCTGAGGTCGAGCGAGCCATCGCGGAGAACCCCGAGGCCGTCGCGTCGCTGCTCGAGCGGTCGGGACAGCTCGGGGGACTCCTCGATGCCCTCGCACTCGTCGAGGACGGGCTCGACGACGAGATGATCGAACGACTCACGGGCGACGTGACCACGCTCGGGATGGCCGCATCGGAGCTTGCGGAGCCCGAAACCGCGAGACTGACAGCGTCTGTCGGACAGCACGGCGACGAACTGGCGACGACCGTCGAACGCCTGGCCGCGCTCGAACGAACCGGGACGCTCGACCGGCTGTTCGAACTCGCGGACGCGCTCGCCCTCGTGACCGACGCTGCCGACGACGAGATGATCGAGACGCTCACCGAGACCGGCACGGCGCTCGGGGAGGTCGCGGACACCGCCGCCGACGACGAGGTGCGGACAACCCTGACCCAGCTGCTTGCCGGCATCGGACAGGCAGACACGGACGCAGCCGAGCCGGTCGGGGCGGTCGGGCTCCTGCGTGCACTCCGCGATCCGGAAGTGAAAGCGGGGATGGGCTATCTCGTCGCCCTCGCACGCGGCGTCGGAAACGAGACGATCGAGGGCAGTGGCGGATGAGCCATCCAGAGGGCGATTCTGCGTCGCACCGTTCGAACAGTACGAGACAGCGGATCCACGAGACAGATGACAACAACCACTTCTTCGAGCGCTGAACCGGACGTTCTGGTCCTCGGGGCGGGTGCCGGGGGGACGATGACGGCGAACATCCTCCGGCGTCGTCTCGACGCAAACATCACGGTCGTCGACAAATCGCGGACGCATCACTACCAGCCGTCGTACTATCTGGTCCCGTTCGACTATCTCGACGTGGCCGACCAGACGCGCGACGCCCGGGACCTGCTCCACGACGAGGTCTCCTTCGTCGAAGACACCGTGACAGGCGTCGATCCGGCGACACAGACCGTCACGGGCGACGCCGGCGACTACGAGTACGACATCCTCGTCGTCGCTGCCGGCAACAGCCGACGGCCGGACGCCGTCTCCGGGATGGAAGAAGGCTGGAACCGAACCGACAGCGTCTATCCGTTCTATCACGCCTCGGCGGCCGAGGCACTCGGCGACGCAGTCGACACCTTCGACGGCGGTACCTTCCTCGTTACCGTCCCGGACACGCCGATCAAGTGCGGTGGCGCCCCGCTGAAACTCTCGATGCTGATGGAGGAGTACCTCCGGAAGCGCGGAATCAGAGACGACGCGGAGATCGTGATGACCAAGCCGGGATCGGAGGTGTTCGGCACGGGTCCGAAGGCACCGTACCAGGAGCGGGTCCAGGAGATCTGGGCCGACAGAGACATCACCTTCGTTCCGGAGTTCACCGTCGCAGAGGTCGACTACGAGAACCAAGTGGTCCACTCCGCGGAAGGCGAACAACTGTCGTACGACCTCTACGCCCCGGTCCCGCCGCAGTACGGTCACGAGTTCCTCGTCGAAGGGTCGCCGTTGACCGACGGCGGCGAGTACGTCTCCGTCGACAATCACACCTTACAGCACGAGACGCACCCGGAGATCTTCGCCGTCGGCGACTGTGCTGACGTCCCGACGTCGCGGACGGCCTCGGCGGCCCGCAAGCAGTCACACGTCGTGGCGGAGAACGTCGAAGCGTTCCTCGAAGACCGGCGGTTGAACGACGGCTACGACGGCTACACGGCCTGTCCGATCCTCACCGAGAAGGGGAAGGCGATGATCGCCGAGTTCGACTACGAGGAGTCGATCTCGGCGCCCGTCGTGAGCCGGCTGAACTGGATCCTCGACGTGAACGTCATCCCCTCGCTGTACTGGAACGTCTGGATGCGCGGTTACGACCCGGTGCCCTGACGATGAGCGATACGTCCGACACGATCGGCGATGCGGTATCGACAGGCGAAACAGCCGAGATGGAGCGACTGGTCGCCCGCGTCGAGGCCAACGCCGACGACCTGGCGGAGCTGTTGGACTTGCTAGCCGCGATCCAGGGGTTGCGCGAGGATCTCACACCGGAGCTTCGATCCGCGGCCGCGGAGAACCGCGAACCGCTGGCCGATCTCAGGGCGTCCCTCGAACGGGAGGAGACGCTGGTGTTGCTCAAGCGCGTCGGGGAAAACGCCGACGCGCTCGCTGACCTCCTCGATTTGCTCTCGGTCGCGAGAGACCTCTCGGCGGACCTCGCTCCGGAACTGCGATCGGTCGCCGTCGAGCAGCGCGGCGAGATCGAGGCCCTTCGAGTTGCTTTCGAGCGGGAGGAGACCCTCACCCTGTTGCGCCGCCTCGGCCACAACACCGATACGTTCCTCGACCTGCTGGCTGTACTCGAGGTGACGAGCGAAACCATCGGTGACCTCGCGCCGGAGAGCGACGAGGAACTCGCGGCTCTCCGGGGCGATATCGAGCAGTTGGCGGGCGCGTTCGATCGGAGCGAGACCGTCGATACGCTGACGCGAGTCGGCGAGAATATGGAGACGCTCCACGGGCTGGCCGCCCTGCTCGAAGGGTTCGGTGACGCCGCCGATCGGAGTGTGGCCGACTACTACGAACTCGGCCAAAAACTCGGGGAGGCGGCGGACGCCGCGGAACGGGTGTCTGATCCGAAGGTGCTCGGAGCCGTCGAAGCGGGCGCGAGCGCGGTTACCGACGAGGGTGCGGGCGATCGAAAGGTCGGGATGCTGGGACTTCTATCCGCGCTCAGGGACGACGACGTCCAGCGGACGCTCGGAACCGTCGTCGAGGCCGCAGAACGGGTGGGCAAGCAGCGGCGTCCTTCGACTGACGGGTGACGTGTTAGGGCGCCGCTGACAGCGCGGCGGCGAGCCCCTCGGCCCACGACAGGAGATCCTCGTCGGCGCCGAACCGCGCGACACACTGCACGCCGAGCGGGAGCCCCTCGTCAGTCTTCCCCGCCGGCAGCGATACGGCCGGGAGTCCCGCGTGCGTCCACGGGAGGTTCATCACCGGATCGCCCGTGTCGTCGATGCCCGACGGCGCGGGACCCGGAGCCGCGGGGGCGAGCCAGACGTCGACAGCGCGGTCGTCCATCCGATTCTCCAGCGCGTCGCGGAGATCGTGTCGGCTGCGTCGGGCGCGGGCGACCGCTCGAACGGTCGTCTCCCGTCCGCGTTCGACGAGGTCACGGGTCGACGCTGCGTATCGATCGGCGTACTCGGAGAACCACATCTCGTGGGCGAGCGCCATCTCGCCGGCGACGAGGTCGGTGTGACGCTCGTTGAGGGCGGCGATATCGTCCAGTACACTCACGCGCTCGACGTCGTAGCCGGCCGCCGAAAGCCGGTCGACGTGCGCCGCAAACGCCTGCCGCCCTGGTTCGTCGGCCTGTTCGAGATACGGGCCTTCGGGAACGCCGAGGGTCGGCCGCTCGGGAGGCGTCGGGAGCGCGCGCCAGTCGTCGTAGAGCACGCCGGCCGCAATCCGCGCCCCCGCGACGCCCTGCGTGAAGTAGCCGACCGTGTCGACCGACTGCGCGGCCGGGATGACGCCATCCGCGGGGACCCGTCCGTAGCTCGGCTTGACGCCGACGACGCCGCAGTACGCCGCCGGCCGGATGACGGAACCGATGGTCTGGGTCCCGAGCGCGAGCGGACAGAGCCCGGCGGCGACCGCGGCGGCCGACCCGCTGCTTGACCCGCCGGGCGTATGCCCGGTGTCGTGGGGGTTCCGCGTCGGCCCGGGATCGAAGTACGCGAACTCCGCGGTCACTGTCTTCCCGAGCACGATCGCCCCGGCGTCGACGAGCCGCGACACGGCTGTCGCCTGCGGGCCCGAGAGCACGTCCGGGGGCAGGTCGGAGCCCGCGCGGGTCTCGAAGCCGTCGACGTGGAAGATGTCTTTTACCCCCACCGGGATGCCGTACAGCGGCGGCCGAGTCGCCGGCCGGGAGTTCGCTTCCGCGAGTTCGTTCGCACGCTCGCGGGCACGCGCCCACCGGTCGGGCCCTTCACTCTCCGAAAGGAACGCGTGGATCTCGGTGTCGACCGTTCCAGCGCGGCCCTGTAGCGTCTCGACGTACGCGGCCGGATCCGTGTGCCCGCGGCGCAGGTCGGCGGCGACCGCCGCGAGTGACTCGTCGTGAAGCACGAACGGAGCGTGGACCGCCACTGGCTTGATACTGACTGCTTCCGTCCGCTCGGGAAGGCCGCAGTCGAGGAGTCGCAGGGAGAAGAGATCCGGCTACAGCCGCTCGGCCGCCTTCGCCTGCTCGGTCCGTCGGGTCGCCTGCTCGACGCGGTTGCGTGCCGCGTTCGTGAGGGGATCGGGGAGGTCCTCGCTTGCCGCCTCGATCCGTTCGACGACGGTTTCGAGGCCGTTCGCGACGGCGCCGAGCTGACGGTCCGCGCGCTGTCCGTTGCCGTTTCGGGCGTTCTCGGCCGCGCGCTCGGCTGCCGTGACGATCGCATCGAGTGCCCGAACCAGCCCCCGAAGGGCGTTTTCGCCGCCCTCGAGTGTCGCCTCCTGATCGTCATCGTCGTCATCGTCGTCGACCAGTTCGGCCGTCTGGTCGCGAGTCTCGGCGGCGATCGACGCCAGGAACGACGAGAGCGACGCTTTCCCCGTGTCGGGACGGTCGATGCGGACCGACGGTGGGGTTTCCGTGTCGCCGTCGCTTTCGGCATCGGGATCGGGGTTCACCCGAAACGCGCCGATTTCGCCCTCGGTATCCCGTACCTCGGTCGTGTACGCGCCGCCGCGGTGGACGTACACGGCGTCGGGACCGTCGAGGGGGGCGTCGTACAGCCGCCCGGCGAAGTCGTCCTCCACCGCGAGATCCGAGAGATCCGCGTCGGTCCCCTCGGCGTCGACTTCGAGTTTTTGGGCGTTCTCCCGCGCGACGAGCGGAATCTCGGTATCGACGCCGGCAGTCGTGATGCGCTGGGCGGGATCCGATCCGTCGTTCGTCGACTGCTCGCTGCCGGATGTCGCGGTCGCGTCCGTCGCAGCCGTGTCCGTCGCGCTCGTCGTTGCTGTCGCGGTGTCGGTCTCGCTTGCTGTCGCCGTGTCGTCGCTCCCGCTTGCTGTCGCCGTGTCGTCGCTTCCCCCGCCGACTGTCAGCCGTTGGCTGTGGGGTGCCTGCCCGGCGGCGTTGACGGTGAGTCGGTGTTCTCCCTCGGGGACGTCGCGGGCGACGGCGACGCCGCCGAACGTCGGCACCATCGCGGGTTCGCTTTCGAGAAGTGCGATGGCCTCGACGGTTCCCGCCTGGGTCGTCAGTCCCTCCCCGTCGGGTGCATCGTCGGTTTCGATGGCCTCCGTGATTCGCGTCACGACGGTGTTGATGGCTGCTGCGTCACCGATGGCGTCGTACCGGTTCGAAAGCTCTCGGCGGTGGTTCGGGTCGGTGATGTCCGCGGCGGGGTTCTCGACGCGGGGCTGGTCCCACGGCGCCCCGGTCGTCGTGATGTGCCCCGCGACGGCGTCTTCGGCGAACTGCGGGACGGCGAACTCGAAGCTGAGTTGCGGCCCCGTGTAATCCGTGATGTGCTGGACCTCACTCGCCGGGAGGAGTTCGTAGTCGTAGCTGGTCGCCTCTTCGTCGGCGACAGCGTCCTCGGCGGCCGGTTCCGCCCGCTCGGCGTGCCGGAGGACTATCCCGGTCGAGCGCTCGGGGAGGTCCGTCGGCGGCGACGTGAGCGCCTCGAAGGAGCGGATCGTCAGTTCCTCGTCCACCAGCGACTCGCTGTCGACGTTCGGCAGCCGGTCGTGTTCGTACACCGGCGCGCCCTCGTACTCCGGAACGACGAACGGGAGTCGGCCGCCCTCGTCGCGCGGGAGCCCGTACGCCAGCGGCAGCTCCGAAAGCGCTTCGAGGCTCTCGATTGCGGAGTTCGTGATGTCGGCGGCGAGATCCCCGCCCGCCAGCCGCTGGAACCGGTCGGGTTCGTCGTTGACCGACAGCGCACTGGAGTGAGAGCCGAGCTCCGAGAGGATCCGCGGGACCATCTCGGGCTCGGGGTCGAGAAACTCGTTGTTGGGTATCTTCCGCGAGTGCGAGCTGGCGACGTAGAGCTGCGGACGGTCGGTCTCGGTGTCGACGTAGACGTGTAGCACCTCCCAGTCGTGCCAGTGGAAGTTCGCGGTGAACTGATCGAACGCCGAGTACATCCAGAACTGCACGACGACGAGCGGAGACTCGTCGTACTCGACGGCCCGATAGAACACCGCCGGGTCCGGCGGCTCCCCCATCTCGGCGTACCGCTCGTGGTATCCGTCGAGGGCATCGAAGCCGTCGACGATCGACTCGCCGTCGACCTCGCTTGCGTACGGACGCGGGTCCGTCGGCAGCCACGGCTCGGCCTGGTCGAAGTACAGCGTGGGGGCAAATCGGATCGCCAGCTCCTTGGCCGTCTCGTCGGCGACTTCGGTCGTCTCGCTGTCTTCCCCCCGTTCAGTGGCCGAACAGCCGGCGAGGGAGCCGACCCCGGCGCCCGCGATGGCGGACAGCAGCGTCCGTCGGTCGATGTCGAAACCTGAGCCCGCAACAGTGGCGGAGCCAGGGGTGGCGCCGGAGCCGGGAACAGCGTCGGAGCCGGAGCCCGCAACAGCGTCGGAGTCGGAGCCGGGAACAGCGTCGGAGTCTGAACCGGCGCTGCCCCCAGTCGGATCTGTCACGTATTGAGCCTCATTTGAAGGCCTCCCGGAGGAACACGAGCGCCGCGCCGAGCATCGCCAGGTTGCCGAAAAAGGCCAGCCGCTCGCCGCTCGCCGAGCCCTCCTCGGCGTTCCAGAAGTCGTGCATCGTCGGCGTCACCGCCGCCAGGAACGTGACGACGGCGCCGGTCGCGATCCGCGGGAACCGCCACAGGGCGACACCCAAACCGCCGACGAGCATCATTCCCGAGGCGAACGGCGCCGCGAGGTCCGGCATCGGAACGCCGGCGGATTCGGCGTACTCGACGGTGTCTTCCATGTCGCGGAAATCTTCCGATGCCTGCAGCGCGAGGCCCAGGCCGAACAGCAGCCGGCCGAGCCGGGACGAGGCCCGGCGGCCGCCAGCGTCGGTGCTCTCGGTGTCTTCAGCCATACCCCTGTTCACGGACGAGCGCGCATAAGCGTTCTGTCGGGACCGGGCCGACTCCATTCTGACGTGGCAGTCGGTACCGGGGCGATCCCACTCACGGACGTGGCGGTCGGAGCGTCTCCCAGCGGCCTATCCGTCCGCGGACAACGCCGCTGCGGCCGCGTCGACGACCTCCTCGTCGTCGCTCTTCGTACGGGCGGTTTCGAGCGCGTCGCGTCTGTCCTCGATCGCATCGTCGTCGAGCGCCGCGGCGTCGAACGAGGAAAGCAGGTCAATATAGCCCGTCGTCGCCATCGGCTGCAGGCTGACGTTCTCCCAGTCGTCGCCGGACCCGTCGGCCGGTTCGACCGCCCCCCGGAGCGCGTCGGCGACGAGTTCGACGAGCGGCGCCGGCGGGACGTCGACGCGCTCGGGCGCGTCGGCGACGACGGACGCGAGCGCGAGTAGCGACATCGGATCGATCGTGTCAGCGTCGTACCGTTCGACGAGGTCCTCGACGACCGGATCGAGCGCTTCGGGCTTCTCCTTGGCGACCCAAAGCAAGATCGAACCGCGGGAGAGGTCGTTCAGAAACGACTGCGACGCGTCGCCGAGGGTAGTGGAGTACCACTCCGTTTCCGGTCGCTCGGAGAGGCCTCCGGCGACGGACGACAGTGCCGGTTCGACGAGGCTCGGCCGTTCGTCCGCGAGCGACTTGAGCGCGCCCAGCGCGTCGCCGACGACGTCGGGATCGTCAGTATCGAGCAGTTCGATCAGCGACTCGACGTCGGCATCGTCGAGCGCGGTCGGGTCCTCCCGCGCGCGCTCGGCGAGCGTCTCGGCCTGTTCCGCAGGTGTCGGTCCCGAAACCGTCCGGCGAACGCGATCGAACACCGAGTCGTCGTCGGTCATAGCCGCGTCTTTCCTCCCCCGTCAACATCAAATCCCGGGACGGGAACGGCTCCTCTTCGTCGATCCGGGCGAGCGAGTGTGCGCCGTGTCGCTCATAGGGATTATCGTAACTGTTCATAGATTCTCGCCGCCCCGTCCGGCCAGAATTCTATGAGGACTTACGATAATCCCTATCAGACGGTCACACACCGACGTGTAACGAGAAGTCAGTCACGAAACCGTCCACAGTTGGCGGAAGGGTTCGATCGGGAGCGTCCCGGTCGCTGCCGGTGGATTCGAGGTCCGAAACTCGGGTGGTTCCGTTCTACGCAAGGCAGCCGCGAATACAGACAGGCCCACCGACCACCTCACCTCCGTGGATCCTTCGGCGGAAAGTACAGATACACTGCGTTACCCTGCGGCGTTCGTCTCTCGAACGTGATCTCGCCACCGAGTGATTCGACACACCACTTCATCACAAACAGCCCGATGCCGGACCCGTGAGACGTACTCGTGATCTCAGTAGGCGTCGACAGCGCCGCAAGTTCCTCGTCTGGGATGTGAGGATTGGCGTCTCTGATGCAGATCTCGACGCGACCGGTGTTCGGTGAGGGACCGATACGCAGACTGACGGTCGGCGCGTTTTCCTCACTGTGGATGATCGCGTTCTCAACCGCGTGTCTGATCGCGTGAGCGAACGCGTCATCGATATCAATCCACATCTCCTCACGCTCGGTCACAGCCACGTTCGCGGCAGGATAGTTATGCTCGACCTCAGCGACGACTTCCCGTACTGCGGCTGTTGCGTTCCGCCGTACGTGCTGTGTCTCAGTGTTTGCCACTGCCCGCTCTATCTCCTTGACTGACTCCGCGATACTGCCGAGCTTCTCGCCCCGTGTTTGAAGCGTCGTAATCGCGTCTTCCATCGAGCGTGCCCCGTCGGCCGCTGTGATCTGATCCGCGTACCCCGAGATGATAGCTGCCTCGTTTCGCAGATTGTGCCGAAGTATCCGCCAAAATAGCTCCTCCCGGTGGTACGTCTCGTAGTAGTCCGTGATATCGCGCAGCTCCGCGCGGATGGTGTTTTCACCGGGAGATCGGTGTCCAGCGAGGTGTATCTGGACCCAGATGAGTTCCCCGTCGGCGCGTTTGATTCGCCACGTGAACTCCTGGGGCTCTCCGGCACCACTGGCGCGGAGCCGTCTATGGAACTCGGATTGGGAGTACGGGTGAGTGTTCGCAGTATACGCCGCAACGGAGAGGTCGCGAAGTCGCTCGCTCGTGTATCCAAGTATTCGCTCGAACCGCTCGTTGGCGTCCAGAATGGTTCCCTCGTTCGGGTGATACAGCGCGATACCAGTATGCAGTGAGTCGTACTCCGCGGGCAGTTCGGCCCCGTCGTGAGAAGACATATATCAGGTTAGATGACGGAGCCGACTCTTCCTTTCAGTTACTAAGAGCAATATATAGGGCTACGTTCGATCAGTATACGATGTCTGATAGATCCGTTTTACAGATTTGTTCGTTCGAGAGACCTCGACAGGTCGCAAGATCCATTCCGTGAGTGACGAGACCCGACAGCGTATTCCGCCTCGCCCCCACAACCCCGCCTATGCCCATCGAAGTTGGCGACCGGGTCGCCATCGAGTACGTCGGGCGGTTCGAGGACGGCACCGTCTTCGGCACCTCGAAGTACGCCGTCGCCGCCAAACACGACCTCACGGAGGCCGAGGGGCGCAAGGAGAGCGAGTACGAACCGCTCTCGTTCATCGTCGGCGGCGAGGACGTGATCGAGGGACTCGACACGGCCGTCCGCAGGATGGCGGTTGGTGAGACCGCAACGGTGACCGTGCCGCCCGAATCGGCCTACGGTGAGGTTCGCGAGGACCGCATCCGCGAGTACGACCGCGAGACGTTCGAGGGGATGGTCGGCGAACCGCCGAGCGTCGGGCTTCACGTCCACGCGCAGAACGGCCTTCACGGCGACGTCGTCGCCGTCCGGGAGGACACCGTCGAGATCGATTTCAACCACGAACTCGCGGGGCGGACGCTGGTCTTCGAGATCGAGATTGTCGACCGACAGCCCGGCGACGAGTGAGCGACGGCGGACACCCGGGAGACTGATGGCAGGGCCGGCACCGCCACGAGCCTTCAAATAGAAAGCCGCGGCCACGGCCTCCGTGCCGCCACCCGAGGACTCGATTCCGATCGCACAGCTCGCGCGGGCCGCCTACTGCCCGCGGCAACTCCACTACGCCCGGCGCGAGGACGATCACGAGCCGCCGCCGGACGTCACCGCCGCGCGAGAAGTCGCGTTCGAGTACGAACGGCTCCGCACGGCGCGGGACGAGACGCTCCGGGACCGCCCGATCGACGTCGATCCGGAAACGTACCGGTCGAACCTCGCGCGGGTGGCCGAGCGCGACGATTACGACCGCCTCGTCGATCCCGGGATTCGTGAACGGTTCCTCGTCGGCCGCGACTGCCACGGCGTCGCACACAAGATCCTCGAACCGGTCGACGCGGCGGTGTCGGAGGCGTCACCGAACGGAAGCCGGAAATCAGCCAGCGGCGACGGGGCGCCACCCCCGGCGCCGACGCCGACGGTCATCTCGCCCGGTGACCCGCCGCCGCGCGGCGTCTGGGAGCCGCAGCGCGTGCGGGCCGTTGCCGTCGCGAAGGCGCTCGCGTGGGAGCGAGAGCGCCCCGTCCCGCGAGCGCTCGTCGAGTATCCGACACACGGGGTCATTCGCACCGTCCGACTGACGACGCGGAACAAGAGCGCCTACCGCCGGACGCTGTGGACCGTCCGGTCGCTGTCGGGCGTTCCGTCACGGATCGGCGACGAATCGAAGTGCGCCGCCTGCGAGTATCGAGAGCAGTGCGGAACGAAGACGCGCTCGCTCAAGACGATGCTCGGACTGGGGTAGACCCAACGCTCCGCGGCGTCAGCCGTCGTCGACGGTCGGATCGACGCCCGTCTCCTCGGTCAGCCAGGCGACGATCGCGTCGGCCATCGCGCCGCGGCGATGGATCACGTTCCGCTCGGGGTCGACGACCGTGCTCTCCGTGCCGGGGGTTCGGCCGCCGTCGACAACGGCGCCGACGGCCTCGCGGAGCCCCGGATCGAGCGCGGAGACGTCGGTGACGCTCGGCGACCCGCTTCGGTTCGCGCTCGTCGCCGTCACGGGCGTCGGGGCGATCCGATCGAACAGCGCCTGCGCGACCGCGTGGTCGGGAATGCGGACGCCGACCCGGTCGCTGCCGGCGGTGAGGACGTCGGGCAACGACGGCCCGCGCTCGACGACGACCGTCACGGGGCCGGGGAGAAACGCCCGCATAAACCGAAGCGCGCGGTCGGTCGGTCGGGTGTGCCGCTGCGCGACAGCGATGCTCGGGACGCCCGCCGAGAGCGGGTTTCCGCGGTCCCGACCTTTGATCTCGAAGACCCGCTCGACTGCCGCAGGGTCGGTGGCGTCCGCGCCGAGGCCATAGACCGTCTCGGTCGGGTAGACGACGAGCTCACCGTCGTCGATTGCGCGCGCCGCCGCCGTGAGCGCATCCTCCGTAATCGCGTCGAACTCCGCCATCTATCGGATAGTCCGAGATTGACGGTCAAGAGGGCATCGCCTCGGTGTCGCAAGCGACGACCAAGCGGCGGCGGGAAGGAGTCAGCCGGGCCCGTCGCAACCGTGATCAGACGAGGTCGTCGATCGCCGCCGCGAGGTCGTCGTATTCGGGGAACGCGGGCCACTCGGGGGCGACCCACGCGTACTGGACCGTTCGGTCAGCATCGAGCAGGAACGTCGCAGGGCGATGTTCGGTCACGCCGGTCATCCCGTCGAGGTCGTTTTCGACGCCGTACTCGGAAGCGACCTCAGCGGCCGGATCCGAAAAGAGCCGAGCGTCCTCGGCGCGCTCTTCGAGGAGATCCTTGTGCTCGTACGGCGAGGAGACGGAGACGCCGACGACCTGGACGTCCGCGGCGAACCCGCGGTCGTCGATCTCGTTCCAGATGTACGTCGCCGGGAACGCGCCGTCCATCGGGTGGAAGACGAGCAGCGTCGGTCCCGCCTCGGTGACCGTCGAGAGCGCAGTGTCCTCCCAGTACTCCCCGTTCACGAGCGGGCGCGTGAAGTCGGGGGCGACGTCGCCGACCTCGGGATGGTCGGATTCGGGCAGGGCGACGACCTCGAAGTCGACCATTATGCGCCCCCCTCCGCGCCGTAGGTGTGCTCCAGGTACTCGACGATGTTCGCCGATTCGGACATCGTCACGCCCGTGTTCTCGTCGACGATGGCGGGGACGCTCCGCTTGCCGGAGATCCGCTTGACCACGTTCCGCTCGGAGTGCATCGGCTCGACGAAGCGGGACTGATACGGCAGGTCGAGTTCGTTCAGGACGCGAACGACGCGCTCGCAAAACGGGCACGCCTGGAGCCGGTACAACGTGATCGAAGGTTCGGAACCGCTCATAGCGGCTATACGAGCGACATACCCCTAAGCGCTTCGTCCACGTCGTCGACTTCCCGCAGTCACCGGATGCCCGAGACACCCCTGGCCTGGGGCGTGTGGACGGGAAACCGCCACCGGCGCGGGTGATCGCGCCGCAGACCGCCGACGTGAGAGTAACTCTTAATTCCGGGGCCGGACAAGGTGCCGTCGCTCTATGGGTTTGTCTCCGCTACTCGTCGCTTTCGAGGTGCAGGGCCGCTGGGATATCGAGGCCGAGAACGCTGCCGCGGCGGTCATCGAACCGGCGGCCACCGGCGCGACAGCAGTCGCGCCCGTACTCCAGGCTGTCCCGATCAACGACACCACAGTGACGATCGCGGGGGCGATCGCGGTCCTGCTTCTCATCGGCTTCTCGGCCTTCTTCTCCTCTTCGGAGATCGCGATGTTCTCGCTTGCGAAACACCGAATCGACTCGCTCGTCGAGGACAACGTCCCGCGGGCGGAGATCGTCAGCGAACTCAAATCCAACCCCCATCGCCTCCTGATCACGATCCTCGTCGGGAACAACATCGTCAACATCGCGATGACGGCGATCGCGACGGCGATAATCGGTATCTACGCCGACCCCGGGACGGCCGTGTTGGTCTCGACGTTCGGGATCACGACGCTCGTGTTGCTCTTCGGCGAGAGCGCGCCGAAGTCCTACGCCGTCGAGAACACCGAGTCGTGGGCGCTCCGCATCGCCCGGCCGCTGAAGTACGCCGAGTACGCGCTCCTGCCGCTCGTCGTCGTCTTCGATTACCTGACCCGCGTCATCAACAAGGTGACCGGCGGCCGGTCGGCGATCGAGACCTCCTACATCACCCGCGACGAGATCCAGGGACTGATCGAGACGGGCGAACGCGAGGGCGTCATCGAGGAGGAGGAACGCGAGATGCTCGACCGCATCTTCCGCTTCAACCAGACCATCGCCAAGGAGGTGATGACGCCCCGACTCGATATGACGGCCGTCCCGAAGGACGCCACCATCGACGAGGCGATCGAGACCTGTACCCAGTCGGATCACGAACGGGTCCCGGTCTACGACGGCAACCTCGACAACATCATCGGGATCGTCACGATCCGCGATCTCGTCCGGGAGAAGTACTACGGCGAGGGCACGGCGGATCTGATCGACCTCGTCCAGCCGACCCTGCACGTCCCCGAGTCGAAGAACGTCGACGAACTGCTGACCGAGATCCAGGACAACCGCCTGCGGATGGTCATCGTCATCGACGAGTTCGGAACCACCGAAGGCCTCGTCACGCTCGAAGACATGGTCGAGGAGATCGTCGGCGACATCCTCGAAGACGACGAGGAGGAGGCCTTCGAGTTCGTCGACGACCACGAAACGCTCGTCCGCGGCGAGGTGAACATCGACGAAGTCAACGAGGAACTCGGGCTGGATCTCCCGGAGGGCGAGGAGTTCGAGACCCTCGCGGGGTTCATCTTCAATCGCGCCGGCAGACTCGTCGAGGAGGGCGAAGAGATCACCTACGACGGGATCACGATCCGCGTCGAGCAGGTCGACAACACGCGGATTATGAAAGCGCGGATCACGATCCCCGAGATGCTGGATTCCGAGCAGGGAGACGGCGTCGAGGGAGCGGTCTCGGAATCCGCGGAGTCGACGTCGGACGAGTAGCCGACCTCTCGAATCTCCGGCGGATAGCCGAACCCTTACACCGACAGCACGGCGTCGACTGCGAGGAATCCGGCGTAGGCGAGGCCGAATGCCAACGCGAGCGAGCCGACCCACGCGAGGACGGTCTTCAGCATCTTCTCGCGGCTGACCCCGGCACCGCCGGCGGCGTAGCCGCTCCCGATGATCGCGCTCACGATGATCTCGTTGAACGAGACCGGGATGCCGAACGCGACCGCCGCCTGCGCGATGGCGAAGGAGGGGATCATCGCCGCGATCGAGCGCCGCGGTCCGAGCGAGGAGTAGTCCTGTGAGATCGCCTTGATCATCCGCGGGGCGCCGGTCCACGAACCGACAAGCAGGCCGATACCCCCACCGACGAGCAGCGCCGGCAGCGGGACGGCGACCGCATCGAGCAGGGGCACGAGCGGGCCGATCGCGAGGCCGACCTGACTCCCGCCGGCCGAGAAGGCGACGAGCCCGCCCAGCGCGAGGAGGAAGCGCCGCTGCCCGCGCGCCGCGTCGATCTGAATCTCCCGCCGGACGATCGCAAAGGAGGCAACGATGAACAGTCCGGTGACGGCGGCGACGCCGAGATCGACCCCGACGACCGGGAGCACGATCGCCGGCGTCGACGCGGCGCCGACCTCCGCCAGCGAGCGCCCGCCCTCACCGCCGAGCGCGGCGAACCGGATGTTCGCGACGAGCAGACCGATCAGTCCCCCGAGTGCGGGCACGGCGACACGTTCGGGGACGGAGTCGTTCCGGAGAAAGCGCGCCGTCCCGTAGGCGATCCCGCCGCCGACGAACGGCGTGAGCACCCACAGCGCCAGGATCTCCTGGTACTTGGCGATCGCTGGCCCGCCGCCGTTCGCGAGGCCGACGCCGACGACCGCCCCGGTCACGGTGAAGGCAGTCGCGATCGGGTAGCCCGCGAAGACGCCGATCGCGACGAGCGCGGCGGCCACGAGCAGCGCGACCGTCGACGCGGTCGCCGTGAGCACGGAGCCGACGACGAGTTCCGTCCCGACGGCCTCGGTCACGTTCGCCCCCTGGAGGACGGCGCCCGAAAGCCCGAGCACCCCGACGATAAAGCCGGCGCGCATCACCGAGATGGCGTTCGCGCCGACCGCGGGGGCGAAGGGCGTCGAACCCGAAGAGCCCGCACCGATCGACCACGCCATAAACAGGCTCGCGAGCGCGGCGACGACGAGCGTGACGAGGGTACCTGTAGCGACCATCGCCGATTATTTCCCCCGATACCCGTCGTCGAAGCCGTCGCGGAGCCCCGTCAGCGTCCGCCTGACAAAGAGGTACGCGAAGAAGACGAAACCGAGCAAGAAGAGCAAAAGCAGTACCAACGCGGGGTTGCTGGTGACGAAGTCGACGGCGACGTCGATCTGTGCGACCTCGCCGTCGGGAGGGAGTGTCTGCGCCCGGGGCGACAGTGTCGACGGTCGCAGTCGGTCGACGAAACCCGGCTCACGGGGGGGCATAGCCCGGGCTTTCCCCGGCGCGAGTAAAACCGTTTCGCCGTGTCCCTGTGCGGAACGCGTGATTTCGAGGTGGGTTCGTTTCCCGGCGTGGCCGCCGAGGGGGGCTGCGGCTCGGAGAGAAGAAGACTCATCACAGATGCGCGGAAAGTACTTCGAGAAATGGCCGACATTCTGCCCTCCCGGCCAGAGTTGCCTGACGACGAGGACAAGGAGCCGCGAGTCGTCGGGCTCGACAGCGACGAGGTCGACGATCTGCTCGCGGCGATCTCCTCGGAGACCGCCCGCGGGATCCTCGCTGAACTCCACGAGGAGCCAGCCACCCCCTCCGAGATCGCGACGCGGGTCGATACCACAATCCAGAACGCCCAGTATCACCTCGAACGGCTCGAAACCGCCGGACTGATCGAATCCGCCGGCACCGCCTACTCCGAGAAGGGACGGGAGATGACGGTGTATGCACCGTCCGATCGCGCGCTCGTCGTCGTCGCCGGGGACGAAAGCGACACGAGCGGCCTCCAGTCGGCGCTGACACAGTTACTCGGCGGACTCGGCGCCGTCGCCCTCGGGAGCGTCATCGTCGACCGCCTGGTTCGACGGGGTACCGGACCGACGCTGTCTGCGGGAGGCGGCGACGGAGGTGCCGGCGGCGCCGGCGGCGACGCGGCGGACGTCGATGGCGCGACGAACGCCACCGCCGAGCCGACAGCGACGGAGACGCCGATCGAGGAGGATGCGGCGACCCCGACGGAGACGCCGAGCGACGGCGGCGAGGTCGGCGTCGCGGAGGTGACCGAGACGCCCACCCCGGAGGCGACGCCGACAGAGACGCCGATGGGAACCGTCGCGGACGCGGTGGAGACGACCGTCGAGACGACGCGGACGGTCACAGAGAGTGGGGGCGGGGCTGGACCGGTGGACGCTGTCGCCTCGGCGGTTGCCGGACTCCCGCCCGGCGTGCTGTTCTTCCTCGGCGGCGTCGTCGCCCTCGCGTTCGTCACGCTCGTCTGGCGGCAGTAGCGCCCGGTTCGGGGGGGAGCTATCGCGCTCGCGCCCCGGCAAACGCCGTGGCTGAAACGGCAGTTTGAGTCAACGTCGCCTATATTATCTCCGGGGCCACATTCCAGCGTGCAGGGTCGTCGTCGCTTCGGCTCTCCACCCGGATTGCCTCCCTTTCCGGGGTGCAACAAGGCCAGCGTTTGCAAATCCACACTCACACGATCGCTCGATAGCGTGCGATCGGACGGGAGAGCGGTTACAAACGCGCCTACACTCCCCCTCGATGGTCGCGGCGGACATCCCCATCCCCCTTGCCCCCAGGGGGTGTCCGGACGCGACCGGCCGACCGGCGACGGCCCGACTCTCCCCGCTTTTTTACTCCCCCTCTCCGACGACGAACGACTCGAAGGTTTCGCCGTCGACGGTCACGAGTCGCCCTTCGAGGCTACCGCCCGGCCGTTCCTCGAACTCCGCGTGTGCCGCACGGTAGCCGCGGGGCTGGGCGTGGCTCCCGGGGTTGACGAGGACGACCTCCCCCGTGGCGTCGTACGTCGGGCGGTGGCTGTGCCCGAAGAGGACGACGTCGGCGTCGCGCTCCCGGCCGAAAAGGGAGAGCGCCGTCGGGCCGCTCCGCCGCGTGTGGGTCATCGCGAACGTGAGGCCGGCGAACGTGAAGGTGCGCGCCGCCGGAAGCCGCTCGCGGATCGCGGCGTCGTCGTTGTTGCCGGTGACGGCGAACAGCCGGGACGCCTCGCGCTGGAAGTCGTCCAGGACGGATTCGCGCATAAAATCGCCCGCGTGAGCGACGACGTCGGCCTCGCGGACGGCCGTCAGCGTGCGACCGGAGAGGCGATGGGAGTCGGTGCTGTGGGTGTCGGAGACGACGGTGAGCATTGCGTATGGCTACGAGAGCGACCGACAAGAACCGTCCGCCCCACGCTGGGGGAAGGGGGCGGTGAAAACCACTTTACCGCCGTCGACAGTGTAGCACGTATGGCCGGAAGCAAAGGCGTCGTCCTCGCTGCCCTCTTCGCGAACGGCGCCATCGCGATCCTGAAGTTCGGCGGATTCCTCCTCACCGGCAGCCCCTCGATGCTGTCGGAGACGTACCACTCCATCTCCGACACCGGCAACCAGGTGTTTCTCCTCGTGGGCATCCGCTACAGCGAGAAAGAGCGGAGCCGCGAACACCCGTTCGGCTACGGCAAGGCGCAGTTCTTCTACTCCTTTCTCGTCGCCGTCCTCCTCTTCGGGATCGCCGGCTGGGAGTCGGTGAAACACGGCTACGACGCCGTCTTCCACGGCGGCCACGCCCTCCCCGGGACACTCTCTTTCGCCGGCGCGACGTTTCCCTCCTGGTACGTCAACATCGTCGTCCTCCTCGGGGCGATCGGCTTCGAGAGCTACGCCTTAGCGAAGGCGAACGCGGAGGTCCGACGGCAGATCGACAAGTACGGCTGGAGCGGCCTCCGCGAGGCGTTCCGGAAGATGAGCGACGTGACAACGCTGACGGCGTTCACCGAGGACGCGATCGCGCTCCTGGGTGCGGGGATCGCGCTCGTCGGCATCCTCCTCTCGAAGGCGACCGGCAACGAGGTCTACGACGCCATCGCTGCGGTGCTCATCGGACTGCTGCTGATGGGCTTTGCACTGGCGCTCGCCTGGGAGAACAAGCGGCTGCTCCTCGGCGAGAGTCTCGCGTCCGACGTCGAGGGGGATCTCAGGGACGCCGTCCGGGAGACGCCCCGCGTCGTCCACGTCGAGACCTTCCGGACGGTGTTCGTCGGCCCCGAGAACGTGCTC
Organism: Halobellus ordinarius; assembly: GCF_031823395.1. Lineage (NCBI taxonomy): Archaea > Methanobacteriati > Methanobacteriota > Halobacteria > Halobacteriales > Haloferacaceae > Halobellus > Halobellus ordinarius. The sequence goes on along the minus strand of NZ_JAVQKJ010000002.1, from coordinate 585,302 downwards.
GTCACCGCCGACGTGAGTTTCGACCCGGAGGTGGAGACAGCGGAGATCGACGATCTGATCGGCGAGATCGAAACGCGACTACGGGACGTCGACGACCGGGTGTCGGACGTCTTCATCGAGCCCGAGGTGTAGGCCGCCCGTGGCTGACGGCTGAGGTGTCGCTCGCTCGCGGCTAACGGCTAAGGTGTCGCTCGCTCGCGGCTAACGGCTAAGGTGTCGCTAGCCCGCGGCTGTTACCGGATCGGGGATCATCGTCTGGTTGACGAACCGCGGCGCGCTATTCGCGCAGTTCCCCGACCGCCGCGGTGACCCGCTCGATCGCCGCCTCGATGTCCGCGCGGTCGACGTCCAGATGCGTGCAGAACCGCGTGAGCGTCGGCCCGTGGGCGCCGCCGCGGACACCGTAGTCCTCGCAGGTAGCGACGAATTCCTCGGCGTCGACGCCGAGGGCGTCGGTGTGAACCTGGACGATGTTCGTGTCCGGTTCGGGGGCGCGGAGGCCGTCGATCGCATCGAGGCCGGCCGCGAGTCGAGCCGCGTTGTCGTGGTCCGTCGAGAGCCGTTCGACGTTCTCCAGGGCCAGCAGGCCGGGAGCGGCGATCATTCCGGCCTGTCGCATCCCGCCGCCGAAGAGTTTCCGGACGCGGCGGGCGGCGGCCACGAACTCGGCGTCGCCAGCGAGAATCGACCCGACGGGCGCACCGAGCCCCTTCGAGAGACAGAACAGGACCGAATCGACGTCGCGGACCATCCGTTCCGGCGCGACGTCGAGCGCGACGCAGGCGTTGAACAGCCGCGCACCGTCGAGGTGCACCGGGATGTCGCGGTCGTGGGCAGCCGCCGCGGCCGCAGAGATCGACTCGGGCGGCACCGCGACGCCACCGCGAGCGTTGTGCGTGTTTTCGAGCGTCAACAGTCCAGTCCCGGGACGATGGAGGCTCTCTTCGACGTACGCGGCCGCGACGTCCTCGGGTGTGGGGACGCCGTCGGCGGTGTCGACGGTCCGGGGTTGTACCTCCGAAAGCTGCGCCAGCCCGCCGAGCTCCCACCGGTAGATGTGGGACTCCCGATCGAGGATCACCTCCTGGCCGCGCTCGGTGTGGACGCGCGCGGCGATCTGGTTTCCCATCGTCCCCGTCGGGACGTACAGCGCGTCCTCGGTGCCGACGCGATCGGCCGCAGCGGCTTCGAGATCGTTCACCGTCGGATCCTCGCCGTAGACGTCGTCGCCGACGTCGGCGTCGGCCGCGGCCGCACGCATCGCCTCGGAGGGGCGCGTCACCGTATCGCTCCGTAGGTCGATCGCCATACTGGCACGTCGGCGGCGAGAACGAAATACCCCCGGATCAAAACGCGGTCGAAACAGGACGGCGGCGAGGGATTAAAAAAGCACTCCGGCGGATCGCCTACCCGAGGAGGAACTTCGCGAGCTTCGAGTTGCCGATGTCGAGTTGCTCGATGTAGGCGTCGAGGCCGAGGACCCGACCCGCGCCGAGCGTCGCCAGGGTGACGAACAGCAGCAGCCCCATCAGGTCGCCGTTGACCAGGCCGTGGGCCCAGTCGGCGTTCCCCAGGTAGAAGAACGTCATCAGGACGACGCCGAAGAACGACGCCAGCCTGACGAGCGCTCCAACGACGAGCCCGAGGCCGATGAGGAACTCGCCGGCCGGGATCGCGAGGTTCGTGAACTCCATCAGCCACGGCGTGCTTGCGACCGTCGCAAAGAGGCCGTGGATCGGGCTCGCGGTCGTCCCCTGCAGCAGATAGCCGCTCGCGTCGAACGGTTCGCCGGCGACGAAGCTGAATTTGGTGAAGCCGGCGTGAAGGAACCAGTAGCCGGTGATCACGCGCAGGACAGCGAGCCAGTAGCCCGCGAGTGTTCCCCCGAGATCGAAGTCGAGGACGTCACCGAGAGTCGTCTCTGTCGCGGCGGTTCGGGTCGTTTCGGTTGTTGTGCTCATCGTGGTTCACCTTACAGATGTCCACTCGCGCGACGGAGTGATATAACGGAGAGACGGTTCCCGAAGCTCCGGAAATCGAGAGAAACAGTGTCTATCTCGCCAGGTCTACCGTCGCACAAGCCGGGTTCCGGCCGTACGGAGTCGATCCGCTGGCCCGTGAAGGACTGCGTCGTCTGCGTCGGCAGCGGCCACGCCCCGCAGTTCCTCGCGGGCGTATTCGATCGACTTTCCGCCGGCCGTGCGGGCGTGTCCGATCGCGGCCGAGGCGTGGTCGGCGGCCGCACCGGTCTCCGCGAGTGCACCCTCCGCAGCCGTCTTCGCTTCGTCCCGCGCGGTCGGGGCTCGGGCCCGCCGGGTCCGAACTGCCGCGACGCCGATTCCGAGTCCAACTGCAGCCGCCAGTCCCGCATTGCGTTTGTTCACAGCATACGTAGGGGACGAAGGAGGATAAGGGGGAGGTCGGCCCCGGGTCGCGTGACGTCCCCCGGACGCCCTACAGCTCCGTCGTAAAGAACCGTTCCCGAACCGTCTCGGCCAGATTCGTCAGGTGGACCTGCCCGAAGACGGCCACGATCAGGGCGCCGAGGGAGTTGAACATCGCGTCGCGGACCGTATCGTCGAGACCGTGCTGGGCGAGCGGCATCGTCAGCCCCGTCGCATCCGCGGCGATGTCGAGGCCAAATTCGAACAGCTCCCAGACGACGCCGAAGGCGAGCACGACGATGAAGATGTACACGAAGAAGAACCGCCGCGGAATGTGAATCTCGTCGTGGTGGAGGTCGATCGCGCGGGCCGCGGTGTATCCGACGGCCGCGATGAGCGACGCCGACAACGCGTGGGTGAGATTGTCCCACCAGTAGATCTGGCCGTAGAGCCCGGCAGAACCGAGCGTGTGGAGGAACACCGAACTCGTGATCCAGAGCCCGAGCCAGGGGTCAAGCGGGAAGTCGTACCGCCGCCGCAGCGCCGCGGGGAGGAACGTGATGACGAGCGCGATCCCCCCGTTCGTGATCGCCTTCGGCTGCCCTGCCACGAGGCCGTACCCGACGAGCCCGACGAGCACCAGCTGCATTCCGCGGGTGAGGCGGCGCTGATTCCGGAGCGAGGGGCGCGGCAGCAGCGTCATCGGCGTATCACCCGCCGGATAGTCCGCCAGAGCGCCTTGTCGCGTCGTCTGAAGTAGCCATCGAACAGCAGGCCCGCGACGTGGCCGGCGAGGGTGACGTACAGCCACTCCATCATCAGCGTCTCGTTGTCGACGAGATACGAGGTCCCGAGCAGCCGGTCGGCGTTCCATCGGAAGATCGTCCACGCTGCGACCGTCGCCATCGTCGTCAGCACGACGAGCCCGATGGCGAACCAGTGGGTGACCCGCAGTGTAGTAAACATCTGCAGTTCCACGATGATGATCAACGCGAGAGCTGCCAAGGCAAGATAGGTCGCGAAGGTGCCGACCGTCCCGCCGAAGAGTCCGCGGACCAAGATCGGAAGCAGCGCGAGGACGAGCAACTCCCAGGGCAGCATCGTATGCCAGTCCCGGTACGCGACCGGCGGGATAAGCACGACGGCGCCGACAACCCCGACGAACAGGATCCACCCGTAGTCGAAGTCCAGTACGCTCTCGACGAACACCACAGCAAGGACACTGACGAGCAGCCAGGCGATCATCGCGTTCGTCCGCCCGTCGCGAAAGAGTCGTTTCAGGGCGTCCTCAGCGGTAGATGGAATCTTTCCATCCCCGTCCCCAGTGCGATCAGCCATTGGGGGCGTGACGGTCTCTCATCGCATAAGTTCAGTGGCATCGGTACTGGGTGAGCGACCGCGCACACTAGTGGCGTTTGCAAGGCGACACTCAGATGATCGCTTCACGGCGTGGGACCGGCTGAGAAATCAGTTGCAAACGCTCCGAGAGGAGAAACTGTGGCTGCGGGCCAAACAGGCGGTCTCGACGAGAGAGAACGGGGCCCACGCCGGTCGTCCGCGAAGGAGAGACCATCTGTCCGATCAAAGACCGTTCCGCACCGAAGAATACGTCGTCGAGGCACCGTTTACCCGGAGTCTCGTCGGCGTCGTCAAAAAACTCTGTCACGCTCCCCGGACACTCTCACTGTCACCTGGCCCGGATCGATACCGAGAGCCACGCGGAAATCCACTGTGAGATCGTCCAGGGCGAGTTCGACCGCTGCCGGATGCGCAGCCTGCGGTGGATGAGCGACGGCGATGACGCGGGCGATCGCCCGTGGGATCGGTCTCTCCTCAGCAGTATCCCACGCAAGGCACGTCGAAGATTCACCGAAGCGCTTTCGCCAGCTTCTGTACAATCAAACGGATCGGGACGACGGAGTAATACAGGGGATGGAGCGCACCCGGAAGCGGGAGGCACTCGTATTCCAGCACCATCGGGTGCAGGCTATCACGGTGGAGGAGCATCCGGAACGCGTCTCTCGATGAATCGGCTGCCGTGGCGTTGTAAACCAGGCGCTCAGTCGCACTTGGTCGTTCAGGCTCACCCCCTTCGATCGCCGCCGCGACGGATGCTGCGAGTTTATCGGCATCACTGTCGTTTCGGACCCGTCGGTCGACCCACTCGGGTACCGTGTAATCGAGTACCGAGGTCGCCACGGCGATTCCGACCAGTAACCTCCGCTCGACGCCATATGTTCTTGCTCGGGTGAAAAGCCGTGCCCACTCGAGGTCCGTTCCTTCGAGCGACGCTGCAAAATCGCTGATCCATTTCAGCAGATGCCACCGGTGTTTCGTGCCGTGATACGCGAGCATCAATAGTCTGTCTTCCGGGTCGAGTACGGGAAGTTCGACCCCCGCGACGGAGACGGTTTCGTGGCGATCCCACATCGTTTCGAACCCAACTCCGAATGGGAGTTGCGATTGGCCGACACGCCATCGAATCTCGACCTTCCAGTCTGCACGTTCTAACTTGTACTCACAGACCAGCGGCATCGTATACGGGCCGCCGAGCAGTGGCGAATCGTCGAGGCGTGGTGCATTACGAGTCCACTCATAGCCACGAGCTTCGAGAAGATCGACAGCGGCCGGAATATCCTCTCTGTGGACGAGTATGTCGAGATCGTGGAACTCCCGCAGCGACAGATCGTCGTAGGAAACCGCCGCCAGTATCGGGCCTTTGAATGGCATTGCACGGATCGACTCGTTTTCGAATGTCTCGAAGATGCCGTGTAGCTCGTCGGTGTACTGGAGGTTCCGTACCGCAGTCGAGTGGGCTCGTTCGCGGAGTCGCTGTATCACGGTGTCCGGGACATCGTGTCCAGGAGTGCTCTCGATGTGACGGTACAGTAACGGGAGTATCCCGTGACTGCCGCCGAGGTCAAGTACTCGGTCCCACGAGAGGTCCTCTTCGAGGAGGACTCGGATCCGGGCTGGTTCCGCCTGCATCGACGGGGGAAGCGAACAGCGTCGAAGGAGTTCAAACTCAGGAGGAGACTCTTCGACCGTTGGATTCCCGTGCTCCGTTTGGCTACTCCGTGTCCGCATCTATGTCCTCCTCGACTAATTCGACGAGCTGTGGGAGTTTCCCCAGGTCTCGCTCTCGACGTAACCGGCGAACCTGAACCGATTCTGCGAGGGCGGTACACCGAACGAAGTTCGATTCGATCTCCTCAGAGTCTTCGATGCGAGGGACCGTGTACGTGTGTCGAACCAGCTCGGGAGGTTGCTTTCGTGGTTCGACTGGAAGAACCGCCTCGTTCGGGCCGTCAGAAAGGATATAAATACGTTTCAGCGGGACGGGCGATTCGGGCTGTTCGTGTCTGAGACCGTGGAAGTGACGAGTTCGCAGCCGACTGGTTCGATGCGGTTTTTCCACGGGCACGTCAAGCCGGTCGACGATCGTCGGGTCCAGTTTGATCGACGGGTAGCCGCTTTGGACACGCGGAGTCCCGGAACCGAGTTCGATAGCGGCGACGTCGTCGCTCAAGACGCGATGACCGGCACACAGAAACGCCGTGGCAGTCGTCGTCTTTCCCATCCCCGACTCGCCCACGAATGCGACGGCCGTGTCCCCGATTGCGACGGTACTCGCGTGTAACACGAGGTAGCCGCGCTGGTGGAGGAGATAGTTGAACGCAGGGCCGATGATGACGTGTCGGATGACTTCCTCCGGCGCCGTCGGATCGGGATCGACGGCTATCTCGCGGCCCTCGCGGATCGAAATGTTCGCCGCTTCGTACAGGAGCAACTGTTCGTCATCGCCTTTCTGATAGACAGTCTGGTCGTCTCGGGCGTCCGCCGGTCGGTCGATCGATCGCCGCGTGACGACGACGTCCGCCCCCTCGGAACGCTGCGAGTCGGGGAGTTCGGGGATTTCGAACGCCGAGGCGACCGTCAATCCGAACGCGTTCAGACGGTGACGGGGTTCGGTCGACACGGTCACGTCTCCACGCTTCGGTTCTTCCGGTCCCGTTTCGAGCTGTCTTGGACTGTTCTCGCGACGGGGATCCGATCGACCGCTTCGCGACACATACTGCCGACTACCTGAGATTCCGCCATTAGTATAATCTCTATAACGGGCTGCTGGGGGGTCGAGAAAAACGACACCGACCGGGTGGAATCTTACCGAAACGTCCGCGGCCGATACTCGATGCGACCGGTCAGCCACCCACGACGAAAGTCGTGGACTTCCGCCTTGCAAATCCGTGAACGGATGGGCTGCTGCTCGTCACGTGTCGCTGGTATCTGTGAACGCCCCGGTGTCAAGTGGTTCGAGACGCAGGGGACGTCTCGTCGTCAGAAGCGAATGGAGCGCTGTCGAACGACCCCGAGGCACTCGCCTTGTTCATCCATAGAATCGGACGATGGTATCCGGTAAACGGCTCATAATTTTGTTCGATGGGGCTGCCTATCGGAATAATGGAAGAGACGTACGCGATACGTCGAAAACTCCGGGGGCTCTACCGGGTGGCGATGTATCGGCCGGTACACGCGTTGGCAATTGTCTTACTGAGTATCGTGGCGGCAGCATTCGAGGGTATCGGTCTTGGGTTTCTCGTTCCCATCGTCGAGACGGTCCAGGCCGGCGGCAGCGTCGGGAACGCCGGTGGCGTCATCCAGGTGTTCGAACGGATCTACGCGACGTTCGGTATCCCGTTTACGATCGGGTTCCTCGTCGCCGGAGTTATGGGGGTAATGACGGTCCGGTATACGCTCAGCTTCTTGGTCGCCTGGCTCCGTGCCGGACTCCGAGCGCAGTATATCACAGCACTTCGGGTCACTGCACTCGAACGAGCCCTTGACGCACGGATCGGATATTTTGACGAGGAGGGGTCCGACGAGATACTGAACACGATCATCACGGAAGCGAAGTACGCGGGCCGGACGATCAACACCATCGTCGAGCTCATCAAACAGACGTTTCTCGCCCTCGTATATCTCGGAGTCGCGTTCTACTTCGCGCCGCGTCTCACGACGGGTGGTATCGTGCTGTTCGGTTCACTCGTCGTCCTTTCCCGCCTTTTCATCGAGTCCGGATATTCGGTCGGAGAGCGGGTTGCCCAGGCCAACGAGCGAATCCAGCGCTCGGCCCAGGAGGGAACACAGGGGATCGGTGCGGTGAAAGTGTTCGGTCTCAAGCAGCAGGTTCTGTCGCGGTTTCGGGACGCTTCGCAGCAGTTCACGTCCGCGAAGACCAAAGTCGATCGGAACAAGGCAGCGATTGCGAACGGCTACAGGCTCGCTGCTTCCGTTGCGATGTTTCTGTTGATCTACGTGGCGTTCGTCATCGCGAATCTCTCCTTAGCTGCGATGAGCGTCTTCCTGTTTGCGATGTTTCGATTTATTCCGATGGTGAACGGAATCAACAGAACGGTCTACAATCTCGAACAGGGGCTCCCCCATCTCATCCGCGTTCAGGAGTTCATCGACGATATCGAGCGTGAACGCGAGCCCAAAGACAGTTCCCGGACGCCTCCGAAGCCCATCGAGAACGTCACCTTCGACGACGTCTCGTTCTCGTACGATTCGACGGAGCAGGTTCTCTCGAACGTCTCCTTGGAGTTCACCACCGACGAGTTCGTGGCGTTCGTCGGTCCGTCCGGAGCTGGTAAGTCGACCATCGCCTCGCTCCTCTGTCGGCTGTACGAACCCGAAAGCGGTCGGATCACCGCCAACGGCGTCCCGATCAACGAGATCGATCTCAGTGACTGGCGAGAGCAGGTATCGATCGTCAGGCAGCAACCCCACATCTTCAACACGACGCTGGCAGAGAACGTGGCTATCGGACAGGCGGACGCCGGTCGGTCGGATATCGAGTGGGCGTGTGAAAAGTCGCGTGTCACGGAGTTCGTCGACGAACTGCCCTGCGGGTACGACACCGAACTCGGCGACGACGGTGTCCGTCTTTCGGGTGGGCAGCGCCAGCGTGTCGCCATCGCAAGGGCGCTACTGAAAGACGCGGAGCTGTTGATCCTGGACGAGGCGACGAGTGACCTCGACTCCAGCCTCGAAAAGCAGGTCCACGATGCCATCGAGGGGATCGAACGGAACTGTGCCCTGGTGGTCATCGCCCATCGGCTCTCGACAGTTACCGACGCCGACCGGATTTACACCGTCGAAAACGGCACGATCACACAGACGGGGAGCCACAGTGAACTGCTCGCGGAGGACGGTCAGTACGCGTCCCTCTACAGGATGCAGGTCGGATGAGGGTAGTCGGATCCGCAGCGCTCACCTGATTTGATCTTCTCCCCACCCCGAAGGACGCGGGCTTGCGTCTGTTCGAGGTCACTCGGAGATGCCGTCGCGTCGACCGGTCGCGAGGTCGACCTGGAAACCATCTCAAGCGGCTCAATGACGGCCAAAGAGTAGGGTCAACGACTCTATTACTTTATCCCGTTCCCGTGGGTTGCTGCCTATGCAGAGGGTTTGGAATCACATCAGGGCGGACAGAGAGAGTCGTCCTCCCTCGTAACGATGTGTGGAATCGCCGGCCTCCTCGGACAGACGGACGAGAAAACGCTCTCGGAGATGCTGGAGCGGCTCCACCACCGGGGGCCTGACGATGAGGGTCGCTTCGTCGACGAAGACGACAGGATACTGATGGGTGCCCGTCGGCTCGCAATCGTCGACATCGATGGTGGCGACCAACCCATTCAAAACGAGGACGGTTCGGTCGTCGCTGTCTGCAACGGTGAAATATACAACCACAAGTCTCTGCGTGAGCAACTCAGAGGGCAGGGACACAGGTTCAGATCGAACTGCGACATCGAAGTCATCGTTCACCTCTGGGAGGAAGTGGGCGACGGGCTGGTCGACCACCTCGACGGTATGTTCGCCTTCTCGCTGTGGGATCGGAGCACCGGGACGCTCGTGCTCGCCCGCGACCGACTCGGTATCAAACCGCTGTACTACGCCGAAACGGATGACGGCGTCGTCTGGGGAAGCGAGATACCGGCGCTCCTGGCGGCCGGGATCGACGGCCGTCTCGATCCCGCCGCCGTGTACAATTACTTCCGGATCGAGTACACCCCGTCTCCGCAGACGTTACTCGCAAACGTACAGAAACTCCCGCCCGGGAGTATCGCCGTCGTCACGCCGGACGACGCGTCCGGACCGGCGTCGGAGCGCGTCACCCCTCGCCGCTACTGGTCACTGCCGTCCGACGCCGTCCCGAGTACCAGTAGTATGGCGGGCGCGGCGAGTGAACTGCGTCGGCTATTGTCGGACGCGGTCGAGCGACGGCTGATGTCCGACGTGCCTGTCGGGGGGTTTCTTTCGGGAGGCCTCGACTCGACGGCTACTGTCGGGCTTATGGCCGAGCACGTCTCTGACCTCAAGACGTTTGCAGTGCGGTTTCCAGGCAAGTCGTTCGACGAGAGCGACGAAGCTCGGTTTGCAGCGGACCACTTCGGGACCGACCACTACGAGGTAGACGTCGAGCTGTCATCGTTGGAGCACCTCGAGAGTCTGGTCTCACATCTGAGTGAGCCCCCCAGACACCGCCAGTTTCTCCCGATGTATGCGCTCTCGAAACTCGCGCGTGACCAGGGCGTGCGAGTCGCCCTGTCAGGCAGCGGAGCGGACGAACTGTTCGGTGGCTACTCGCGCTACGAGGTCGTTCCTCCACGTCGACGCCGTGTCTCACGCCTGCCCGGGGTGATCCACGATCTCGCCGATCACGCTGCGGACATCGTTCCGATCCAGCACCTCTCCTATCTCGCCGCGCTGAAAGACGAACCGACGGTGCTCCGTCGACTCAACTGTGGGTTCAATCGCCGCCCGAAGACCGACGAATTTCTGGAAGCGGGGATTGAGGATGGAAAATCCGAACGCGACGACGCCGTCGACACCGCGATGGAACGAGCCGTGCACGACGACACTGCCCATCGGATGATGACCTACGACGTCACGTATATGCTTCCCGATTACGTGCTACACAAGACCGACCACACGAGTATGGCGGCGTCGCTGGAGGCTCGAGTACCCTACCTCGACCGGCGAGTGGTCGAGTTTGCCCACCGGTTGCCGACCGAATACAAACTGAACGGGACCCGGAAAGCAGTCCTGAAGAGAGCGATGGCCGACGTGGTTCCCGAGCGGATTCGCTCGCGGGAGAAATACGGGATGGGTCTCCCCGTCCACGAATGGTTCCGGTCGGAGAACGGTGCCGTCGCCCGGTGGCTCACCGAGTCGAACCTCGAAGATACGCCGTTCATCGATGCTGAAAAGATACTCGAGCGATGGGCCGAACACCGTCGAAAACAGGAACATCACGGCTATATGCTGTGGGGGACGCTTGCCTTCGTGGCCTGGTATCAGACGGTAGTGACTCCGGAACGGCCACGGAGCCCATATAAGTGATCCTTCCGCGAGTTACGACGGACTGGAGGGACACGGCTCGGCGAAAAACGCGGGGGTACCGCGTCGTTCAGCGGGCAGTTCGCAGGCGACGACCGCTAAACGGCCCCGCCGTCACCGTTGTTTCCGTACCCGTCGTCGTAGGTACCTTGCGTCAGTTCCTCGACGCTACCGTACGTCTCGACCGTCGGTGGGTCGTAGTCAGCCATTGGGTGTAACACCCATCGGCTCCTTCGGGAAACGGGTGTTTTGTTATGGACACTTTGCCCGATAGTCATCTACGAGTTAGTATTTGATTGAAATATTAGTCGGGACGGGACGCAAGACGCGTCTCACGATGGGGAGGAGGTATCGAGGGCGCCCTGCTCGGCGAGAAACGCGGGGGAGGGACCCGCGTCGTTCAGCGGACAGTTCGCCGGCGACGACGGCTATCGTAGCACGTCGTTCTTTCCGTACCCGCCGTCGTGGGTATCCTGCGTCACTTCCTCGATGCGACCGTACGTCTCGACCGCCGGAGGGCCGTAGTCAGCCATTGGGTGGAGCACCCATCGGCTCCTTCGTGAAATATTCGTATTGTTATAGATACTTTGCCAGCTCGTTATATTTGAGCTACTATACACCCGAAATTCAAGTTAAGCACTAACGGTCCAACTCGAGATTCGCCGATACCGGTCGAGATCCTTCAGATCCCCGACGACGACGGTTCCCTCCCGCTCTACCCACGCGTGGGCCTCGAAGGCCGTCTCGGGGTTCGCAACCCCGAGTCGGACGGTCGCAGGGAAGCCGTGGGCCGCCAAGAGTGCGGCGCCGACGATGGCCTGGGAGAGACAGGTGCCGCTCCCCGGGAGAACGGTGTTCGCAGCCGTCACTGCCCACGTGATCTGATCCGGATCCTCGACGCTCGTAACCGCCGGCGACGCCCTCGCGAGCCGGGAAATACCCCATCGCGTCCAGTCGAGTTCAAACAGCGCCAGTAGCACCCGGCACGAGAGGAGCAGCACTGTCGAGATACACAGCAGGACTCGCTTATCCCAAGACAGCGAGGCGAACCTACAGAACAGATTGATCATCGACCTCGATGAGACGTTCGGCGGCCATCTCCTGGAGGAACTCGCGAATATCCCGCTCGCATCGCTGGGGTGCCACGTCGTACTCGGTCGAAACGGTTTCCACGAGTGTCCCGACTGTGGTCGGCTCCTGAATCAGCTCCCAGACTCGGGGCCCAACGCCGGAGAGGCCCTGATACGTTCCCTTCTCCTTGTTCAGTAGGATGGTCTCCCCGTCCACGGTAGTCGCGACGTGCTCTTCTTTGGCGACCACAGTCGTATGTGTCTTGATCGCTGCCATAGTCTTCACTTCTGACGACCGGAGTATGAATATAGACCGCCTAACCCTTCAAGACCGACAACAGCCGTCTGGGTGGCTCCCGAACGGCCGCCTAAGTGGCTCGACAGTGACTATCGAGTTCGGGTTCGTGGCTGTTTGTTCCACACGATTTGGACTCCGTAGTGGACTACGGGCGATAGGGTGGGCGGCTGTCGGGCTTCACTCTCGCCCCCGTTGGATTGGGGTACTCGCCCTCGTTTTTCTAGTATAGACAATATAACAAACCAATCAACTGCGATGCGACAAGGTATGGCGACGAAATCCGTCTCCGTCCCGGACGGGCCGGAAATGGAGACGACACGCGAGGGCGTCACCTATCGGATCCGACCATACGAAAGGAACGACACCCCAAAAATCGTCGCTCTGCTCTCGGCCCATCAGTATGCGGGCATCGACGAGGAGTGGTTCCGACAAACGTACGTTGCGAACCCGTACGTCGATCACGTGCCGCTTTTCGTGGTCGAAACCGACGGCGACATCGTCGGGGTACGGCCGTTCACCGCGTTTCGGGTACGAGCCGGCGAGGCGAGCGAACTGGCCTTGCTGACGCGAGACACGCTTATCCATCCCGATCACAGACGTCGCGGGCTGTTCACCGCGATGACCGAGTTAGCGCTCCAGCACTACGAGACCGCCGAGCCAGCGTTCGTGTTCAGCCACTCCAACCACAGGTCATTCCCTGGATACCGGAAGATGGGATGGTCGTCGCTGGGACACCGCGAGACGTACTGTCGGGTACAAACCGCCAGTGCGCTCGTGGATGCCAACACGCGAGATACGGTTACAACGCTTTTATCGCCGGTCGCATCGGTCCTCTCACGAACGCATCTCGCAGTCCGCGATCGGATTTCGAGGTCACCTGCGGATATAACTGTGACACGAACCGAAACCGTTCCAGAGAAGACCTTGGCCTCGCTTTACCGACAGCGACGCCCCGAGGAACCCCACATCGTGCGCGACGAGGCGTTCTATCGTTGGCGGTTCCGCAGTTCCGAGTGGCAACCCAACAGGACTTACATCGCCCGGCGCGGTGGGGAGCCACTGGCAGGTCTCATCGCCCTCACAAACGACGGGAAACCGTCCGTCACGTCGATAGTCGACCTCGTGCCGCGGACCGGTGGCGAGAACTGGACGACTGCCATCGGCTGTGCCCTCGACCATCTCATCGCCGATCACAGCGGGACCGACATACTGAAAGTGTCCGAACCGGTCTTTCCCCCCCGCATCCTCCGGAAGCGTGGATTTCTCTCGTCGAGTCGGCTTCCGTTGTCAGTTCTGGCCGACGAAAGCCGCCGGCTGACGCTGGGACTCCGCCCGCTCCGTGACGAAGTGAGTATAGACGGCCATCCGGTTGACCATGCTGCGCAGGAACTGTGGTCGGTCTCACACTGAAACGGTCGGCTGTGCGTCTCTCATCGACGACGGTTCCGGTCCCGGAGTCGGCGGCAGCCGGAACGACAATCGCGTATCCAGTTGAGCACGCATCCGATCGCACGCTGCCGTTCGATTATGTCGGTGAAGACGTATACACGTGACGAGAACTCACACAACCCCGGTCAATCGAGCGTCCCAACCGCAGCATCGGCCGTCCGTTCTGCGACCCGTTGGTAGATCTCACAGTGCGTCGTATGGGAGAATTCGTGCCGGTCGTTACAGATATCGGCACGCATCGGGGAGACGAAACTCCCCGTGGCGGTGCAGTAGGGTCGTTCGTGATCGAAGTCGTGCTTTCCATCGCTGGACCGATAGCAGAGGTAGCTGCAGGTCATACACGGATTCCCACGCCTGATTCACTTTGTTAGTACCCGTTTACGCTATTCCGAGGAGTTCCCGCGCCTCGTCGGGTGTCGCGATGTCGCGCCCGAGCGGTTCGGCGATCTCTACGGCTCGTTCCACGAGTTCGGCGTTGCTCCTCGCAAGCCGACCCTCCGCGTAGTAGAGATTGTCCTCGAGGCCGACGCGAATGTGCCCGCCGAGGAGGATACTCAGTGTCGTCAGCGGAACCTGGTGAGCCCCGGTTGCGAGGACGTTGAACTCCGCCTTCGGCGGAAGGTTGTCGACCAGGTTGACCACGTTCTTCGGCCGTGGGATCGTGAACGCCGATCCGCCAAAGATCAGGTTGACGTAATACGGCGGTTCGAGCAGCCCCTTCTCGATCAATCGGAAGGCCTCGTTCAGTTGTCCGCCGTTGAACACTTCGAGTTCCGGCTTGATACCCCGTTCGCGCATCTCGAGGGCGAGCGTCTCGATATTTTGACGGGTGTGTTCGGTGATGATATGTCGATCCCGTTTGAACGGTCCCAGATCGAGTGACGCCATCTCCGGGGGTGGATCCGTTCGGATCCCTTCGATTCGTTCCCCGATCGGCCCCTGTCCGCCGGTCGTGTTCTGGACGATGATGTCGTCACAAAGATCACGGATCGCGTCGTTGACTTCCTGCAGCCGGGAGGCATCGTTCTCTCCGTGTTCGTCGCGACCGTGAACGTGAACGATGGAGGCTCCGAGTTCCTCACAGGCACGAACGTCGGCGGCGATTTCCTCGGGTTGTTCCGGAAGGTTCGGATTCGCGTCCTTGCCGTGAACGCCGCCAGTCGTCGCGACAGTGACGATGAGTTTCTCGTTATGGTGGTAGTCTTCGTATGCCATAGGGCACTGCGTGTCGCATCAAGCCATTGTTATGAATAGGTTAAGCCGGTCGACCGGCTGTGTTTTCGAACGATTCGAAGCGCCTCGGGTGACGCCGTGCGACGTTTCGCGACCGGTACGAAGCACTCTGGACGCCCTGTTCGGCGAAAAACGCGGTTCGGGGAACCGCGTCGTTCAGCGGGCAGTTCGCGGATGACGACAGCTAAAACATGTCACCGCCTTTCGTGCCGTACCCGTCGTCGTAATTTGTTTGGGTGAGCTCCTCGACGCTACCGTACGTCTCGACCGTCGGTGGGTCGTAGTCAGCCATTGGGTGTAACACCCGTCGGCACCTTCAAGAAATGTTTATATTGTTATGCATACTGTGTGGGATAATTATAACAACGTTACTACTCGACCGGGATTTTAGCTGAGCTATGAGGCGTGTTTCACAGCTGTTGCGACGTACCGGGGGTGACCGTCGGTCCCGTGGGATCGTCCTCCTGTTTGCACGCAACAATCTCACGACGCTCGACAAGGCGCAATGATTCCGCTCCCGTCTCGCATTTCTATAGAGCAGGGAAAACGGCTGTAGAAGGCTATAGGCCCGGGTGCGAGAACCGAACTACGGTCATTTCGCTCGCGGCCGCTCGCGTCACTCTCTGGTTCGATTCTCGCCTTCCGACCATACCGCTCTTCTCTTCGGGGTCGCAGAAAAAGTCCGGGTGCGAGAATCGAACCCGCGTCTCAGCCTCCACAAGGCTGAAGGATAGTCCACTACCCTAACCCGGACACGCACCTGCAGGTACCCCCGTCGGAGCCAAATACGTTACGACTCTCGGGTGGAGTGCGGCTGAGTCACACAGCACAGCTCCCGCGGCGGGAACGGCGTGCCCCGGTCGCCAGCAAGCTGTCGAGCGGACGCTCCCCGCATCGAGACGCTTTTGCCCCACACCGCCCTACAAGTAGCCACGCGTGGCCATCACGGACAAGATCTACCTGAAGAACCACCGGCAGATCGTCTCCCAGTTGGACGTGAACATCCCGAAGGGGGCGTTCAAGGGGGCGACGATGGACGTCCTCTACTCCGGAGAGGGGCTCGCGAAGCTCGATGACGCGACCCGCGACCGGCTGCTCGACTTCGCGGAGGACTTCCTCGACCCGGAGAACCCCGACGACCTGTATACGGGCTACCCGGAGCGGCAGTTCATCCGGTATCTGTTGGAACTCCGCGCACAGGGGCTCGGCCCCGACGCCATCGTCGACGTAATGAGCGACGAGTATCTCCTGTATGCGTACCCCGGCGACGTGCTGTCGTTTCTCGACAACGCGGTCCGGACGCTCGAAGCGGCCGAGACGCTCGCGGGCGTCGAGGGCGACGAGCGGATGGAACAGAAGCTGCGGCGGGCGCGGAAGGCGCTGTCAGGATAGACAGGGTCGAACCGGCGAAATACGGGAGCACGTAACCGACGAAGAGATCCGCGTCCGCAGACGCTCGTTATCCCAGACGGAAGGAGGGTTCGTCGGCCTCGCTTTGATCGAGGTCTTCGAGCTGGATGACGTCCTCGTCCTCGTCTTCGAGCTGCTCGCGGAGATAGTTCACGTACCGCTTGTGCTCTTCGAGCTGTTCGCGGAGGTGGTCGGCCTCCAGTTCGAGGCGCTCGTGCTCGCGGATGAAGCTCTTGGGGACCTTCACCTTCGGCGGGAAGCTCTCCTCTTCGTCGCTGCGGAGCTGTTCGAGTTCGTGCTCGGGGACGACCTGGACCTGGCCGTCGTGGGCAACGAGCGTGTCGACGTAATCGCGGAAGACCGCAGACAGGGAGATGTCGCGCTCCTCGGCGATTTCACGGAGCGTCTCGAACGCGTCCTCGTTGACGCGGAACGAGATCGTCTTGTTTTTGTTGCCCATAGGCTCGTTTCGCCACTCGTCGGCCGATCCACTTAATGGTTCGTCAGACACTCACCGCGACGGCCGGCCCCGACGCGTCTCGGCGGAACGGCAACGCTCGTTGCTGATGCGATTCAGCCGGGAGATGATGCTGGTGATGTGGTTCGGCCGGGAGATGATGCTGGTTGCTGATGTGGTTCGGCCGGGCGATGACGCTCGTTGCTGATGCGGTTCAGCCGGGAGATGACGCTGGTTGCTGATGTGGTTCGGCGTGGAACAAAGGGCCGGTAGCGGTTCGGAGCCGAGGACGGCAGACTCCCGGCTCAATCGACCCTACGGCTCGGGCTGGAGGTCGTCCGCGGTATCCCCGGGACCGGCGCCACTATCCGTGGTGCCACCGCCGAGGCCGAGTTCGTCGCTGTCGGACTCTTCGAGGCTCTCCAGTGCCGAAATCGTCGATTCGGTGTACCGCTCGATCGGAAGGTCGTACTCCTCGCGGGCCATCCGTGCGTACTCGTTACCCTCGGCGTCGAACGCGTCGATCCGGTCGAGGGTCCGTTCCGCGGTCTCGACGACCCACCGGTCGCGAGTGGCGGCGTCGACCACGACAATCGACTCGGGGCGGACCGAGACGTTGACCGAGCCGTCGTCGGTCTCGTAGGTCCGCGGCTTGCCGGCAACGGCGACGTACGCCGGGGGCTCCAGATCCCGGAGGGTACTCGCGGCCTCCGGCTGGTACTGGCCGGCGTAGACGAAGAACGTCCCCGTCGGATCGACGATCCGGCCGCGCCAGTACTCGTTGTCCTCGCCGACGTCGTCTTTCTCCGTCAGCGTCCCGACGAAGAACACGCGGTTGGCCTTCGCCCCCGTCGGCAGCAGGACGTAGACCGGCGCGCGGTCGTCGTCGGACTCTTTGAAGGTGAAGGCGGCGTCGTTGAACTCGTCTGCGAACACACGGCGTGCGACCTCTCGTGAGGGGATGTCGTTTGCGCTCATTTCAGATCGACCTCGCTTTGATCAGGACCGCTTCGGGATCCGCTGGTTCGGTGAGCCGTTCGACCTCGTCGGCGAGGACGTACCGGCCGAGTTCCGGGCCCGACACCCGATAGTACCGGCCGACCAGGTCCTGCCGCATCTCGTCGACGACGACCGAGGTGTCGAGGGCGTCCATCGCCAGCTGCTGGGCTTCCTCGAGTTCGATGCCGGTGAGTTCCTCGGTCGTCTCGCGGCCGAAGATCACCTCGTGGACCGCGGCGCCGTCGTCGAGGACGCCCTTGATCCGCAGGTCGAACTCGCCTTCGACGTCGCCGTGCTCCGAGCAGCGCCCGTTCTGCAGGACGCGCGTACAGCCCTCCTCGGGACAGCGCTTGATCAGTCCGCTGCCGGACTGGATGTCGACGAGCGCGCCCTCGACGGTGACGGCGTCGTCGCCGACCTCGATGTCCTCGTCGAGCTTTTCGATCGTCGTCGTCCGGTTGAGCTTCACCGAGAAGTTGCCCTGGTACTCGTCGGTGACGACGTTCCCGAGGCGGTAGACTGCTCCTTCCTCCAACTCGGGGAGGTCGGAGGTCTCGAAGGCGACGAACTTGGTCCGCCCGGACTCGTCGCCGAGCAGGCCGACCTGGGCGATCGCTTCGTTCTGGGGCTCCCATAGCTCGACGACCTTCGCGGTCACGTCGATCCACTGTTCGTCCTCGTCGATGTCGGTGAGGTGAACCTCGTCGTTGCCGCCGCGGCCGATCTCGTCGCGTTCGAGGTCGGCCTCGTCGAGGTAGCTGTTGACGACCGACCGTCGCGCCTCTTCGACCGGGACCCGGTACTCCTCGACGAGGTTCCGCAGTCGCTCTTCGACCTCGTCTTCGCTCACGTCGAGGTGGTCCGAGAACTGTTCTGCAATCTCCGCTGCGTGTGTTCGCAGGTCTGACATAGTTTCACTCGCCTCCACCTTGGTTTTCGTTGGGAGGCACACGCCGGTTGGTTCCCGATGAGTAATAAAGTATCGTGACCGTGGTGAAAGTGAAGTGGGACACGAAGTCTGTCGATTTCGCCTGATACGATCCGGAATGCGGCGACCGACGGTCGACTCCGCCGGAGTTGCTCAGCAGTCCGTTTCGTCCCACCAACGGATCTATACCGGTTCCGGCCCCACTCTCTCCCGATGGAGGACCGGCTCGAACGCCTCGTCCGGCAGAAGTTCCGCGAGGCAGGCCGCAAGTACGCCCAGGCACGCGACGCCTACCGCGAGGGTCGCGAGGAGTCCGGCGGCGGCGAGTCCGCGAGCGGAGCAGTGCCGCCGTCGCTTCCCCGCGACGAGGCAGGCCGCGTCAGGCTCGTCTGCCGCCGCGACGCCGACAAGCGGACCGTGCACGTCGGCGACGACGGCCATCCCGAGTGTTTCGAGGCGGGGCATCCCGACTGCGAGGGGTGTGTCGAGGACGTCCGCGACGGCATCGTGGAGACGTGGTGATGACCGACGCGGAACCACCCGTCGCGCCCCAGGAGGATCCCGTCGTCGCCGTCGTCCTCGCCGGCGGTACCGGCACCCGGCTGTATCCCGCCAGCCGCTCTGATCGCCCGAAGCAGTTCCTCCCGCTGGCCGGCGAGGAGTCGCTCCTCGAACGGACCGTCTCGCGGGCGCGGGAGGTCACAGACGAGGTGGTCGTCGTCACCCGCAAGTCGTACGTCGATGGCGTGCGCGAGCGCGTGCCCGAATCCACAGTACTCGTCGAACCAGTCGGGCGGGACACCGGACCGGCCCTGCTGTATGCGACCCACTGGATCGATCGCACGTACGACGACCCTGTCGTCGTTGCGCTCCCGAGCGACCACCTCGTCGGCGAGGGGTTCGCTCCGGCGATCGAGCGCGGCGTCGCCGTCGCCGCAGCGACGGACCGGCTCGTCACGTTCGGCGTCGAGCCGACGAGACCGGAGACCGGCTACGGCTACATCGAGGCCGCGATCGACGACGCTGGCGAAGCCACCCAGACCGGGGAACCGATCGACGACGCCGGCGAAGCCACCCAGGCCGGGGAACCCATCGACGACGCCGACGGATCTACTGAGACATCGACCGATCGCGACGTCGAGTGGTACCCCGTCCGCTCGTTCCACGAGAAACCCGACGCCGACACTGCGGAAGCGTACGTCGCCGCGGGCCACTACTGGAACGCCGGCCTGTTCGCCTGGCGACCCGCCGCCTTCCTCGAAGCGGCCGCGGCGTCGCCGCTTGCCGAGCTGGTCGACGCGCTTCGTACAGCAGAAGACGCCTACGGCGACGGTGAAGGTGCGGCCGACGGCGCAGGCGACCTGAACGACGACCCGGCCGTGTCCGCGGCGTTCGCGGCTGCCGATCCGGTGAGCGTCGACAACGCGGTGTTCGAGACGTGGGACCGGGTCGCGGTCGTGCCGGTCTCCTTCACGTGGGACGACATCGGTGCCTGGGACGCCTTAGAACGAGTGCTCGCTGCCGACGAAGACGGCAACGTTACCGCCGGTGACGTCACGCTCCGGACGCTCGACGCCGGGGACAACGTCGTCGCGGCCGACGGAAAACACGTTTCGCTTGTCGGCGTCTCCGATCTGGCGGTGGTCGCCTGGGACGACCGCGTGCTCGTAGTCCCGAAAGGGCGCGCTCAGGCCGTCAAATCGCTGGTCGGCGCGCTACGGGACCGCGGCGAGTTCTAGTCGTCGGCCGCCGCGACCGACGAGTGGCGGACCTCGACGCGGCCGTCCGTGGTCACCCCGACGAGCAGCGATTTACGGACTTCGCGCCCCTGGACGGCGTCGCCAGCGGCATCCGACACTGCCTTCATCAGCTCCGGCGCCGTGCGGTTGGCCTTCACGCCGGCCTCGTCGCAGGCGTCGTAGACCAGTTTCGGGACGTCATAGAGGTCCGTTCCCGCCTCGACGGACACCTGAACCGGCGCGGCCAGCGCCTCGGCGAACGCGACGGTCTCGCGGGCTTTCTCGACGTTGCGTCGCGCGCTCGATTCGACACTGGAGACGTTCGCCCGGGACGTCCCCAGCATCGAGGCGATCTTAGACTGGCGGATGTCACGTTCTCTGAGCGCCAGCACCTCCGCCTGTCGCCGCGTCAGTACGCTCTCCTCGGCATCGAACCCCGTCTCCGAGAGTATCGCGTCGACGTCTACGTCCGCGTCTTCGTCCTCATCGACCTGGTCCATACTCTTCCCTACGCGGCCACGCGCAAAAAAGTCCCCAGAAGAACGGCTGTCCGACCCGTCTGCCTCGGACGTGCGGGCGGACTATCCGCCCCAGAAGTTGTCGCGACTGCCGAGCGCCGTCCGGCGGTCGAGTCCGTCGCCGGTCTCCGTGTCCTCGTCGTCGCTTGCTTCCTGGTCGTCGGAAGCGTCGGCGTCCGTCTCCTCGCCTTCCTCCTCGTCGAGCGGGAGCCGCTCGACGATCTCCTTCGCAGTGGCGTGGTTCGACTTCACGCGGTGGATCCGGACGACCGCCCGCGCCTCCGGAAGCAGGCCGTCGACGAGCACGATGAACCCGTCGTCCGTCCGGCCGACGCCCGCGCCGCTCTCGTGGATGTCGTCGACGTCGACGACGACCTCCTCCCCGGGCTTGACGGGCTGGGCCTTCAGGTCGCGGATCGGCTGGTCGTAGTTGTTACACCACTCCGCGCCGCCACGATCGCCGTAGTACTGACACCCCATCCCGTCGATGCGCTCGGAGTACCGGGGGCAGTCGTCGGCCAGCGGACAGTCGGACATAGTGGCAGTTACTCCGCGGCCTGTCTAAACGCTTGTGGGTTTAAGTGAACGGCCCTGATCGGCCGGAGAGTACCCTCTCCGGTGGGCCGCTGCAGCCGCGTCGCCCGATGAACTCGTCGCATCGCTCGGGATCGAAGTGGCGGGCGCTTCGATCCGGTGGGCCCTCCGGAGTAGTTGTAAACTGAGTCGGCTAAAGAGAACTGTGAGCCTTGGCCGCAAGGAGTGAGACGTTTCCGACCACGCGAGCGACAGACCGTTCCCGCCGTCGAATTGCCGAACCGACCCTAATGATTACTCTCGTCTCTTCCCGCCGATCGCCGAAGGCGGGGATGGCGCTCGGCGGAAAACAGTGAGAGTAATCAGTACCGTTCTCCCGCGACCGCAACGCTTTCACTCGACTCGTCCCGAGTCCGGGTATGAGCCGTCGCGTCCCCGAGTTCGCGGTCGTCACGGGCGTCTTTCTGGGCCTTTCGGCCCTCGTCACCGGTGTGACCCTTGGGTGGGGCCTCTACGCGACGGTCGTCATCGGGGCCGGCGTCTCCTACCCCTTCGTCGCCTTCGGGATCGTCCGCGACGACGATCCCGCGGCGACGATCCGGCCCCGACCCGTGCTCGCTGCCGGTGGTCTCGTCGCCGCACTCGGTGCGCTCGGAGCCCTCCTCGGCACTCCGACGCCTGCTGGCGTGCTCTTCGCGCTCCTCGTTGGAGTCGTGCTCTTCGTACCCCCAGCCGCCTATGCTACGCGCTACGGCGCGGGCGTCAACCCGCTCCCGCCGCAGACGACGGTACTCGCCGGCGCCGCGACCGGATTCCTCCTGCTCGTCGCGGGACTGTTCGTCGACCGGCCGCTCACGGGCGTCGCCGTCGGCGGCGCCGTGGCTCTCGGGTGCGCGCTCTACGGGAACGAACGCGGCGTCGCCGTCGGCGTCCGGACGAAACGCCGCGCCGCAGCCGCAGGCGGACTCTTGGGCGTCGGCCTCGTCGGCGTCGGGGTGCTCGACGGCGGTCCACTGACGGAGTGGCTGCTCGCCGGGGCGGCGACAGCGCTACTCCCGAGCGTCTTTCTGGCGTTGACCGCGGACCAAACCCGTCGATCCCCGCGCTCCCGCTGAAAAATCCAGTGTGGGCGGCTTACGCCAGCGGCGCCGTTCGACGACCTACGCGAGCGGCGTCCGCTCGACGACGGTCCCGTCGACGGTCGGGTACTGTTCGATGATCTCGCCTTCCGGGACGTCGCCCTCTTCGATCATCTCCTCTAGGAGCCACCACGCGACCTCGACGTGGTCGGATTTGGCCGTGTAGAACTCCTCGTCGACGCCGAGGGCGTCGAGTTCCGCCGGCGGGACCCACGTCTTGCCGTAGACGATCGTCCCGTCGTCGGTCACCTCGTCGAACGGCCGCCGGACGATCTTGGCCATCCGCTTGAGGCGGTTCCGGTGCTGGGCGGCGTCTTTGAACACCGAGGTGCAGAAGTACACCCGTTCGTGGTCGCCCATCTCTTCGAGGATCGCCTCTTTCGAGCCGTCGACGGCGGACATGTGGCCCTCCTGGAGTTCGTAGCCCGCCTCCTGCATCCGGCGGTAGTTGCCGTCGCTCATCTCGAACTCGTTGACGTTACAGAACTCGGCGGCGCCCTCGTCGAGGAATTCGAGGAACTCCGGTTCGGCGCGGATGCCGGGGATCTCGAAGGCGGGCGTGAGCCCCTCCTCGCGGGCGATGTAGAGGATCTCCTCCCACTCGGTGCCGTGGAGATCGCCCCACTGTTCGTACGGCGGGTGGAATCGGATCTCGTCGAGGCCGGCCGCAGAGAGGCGGCGCATATTCTCCCGGCCGCCCGTGATGCCGGTGTAGAGGTGGGTGTGGTGGTCCTCGCCGAACTCGTCTTTCAAAAGCGAGAGATATCGGCAGGTCTTTTCGAGGGCCTCCTGGGGCTCGCCCCCCGTGATGGAGGTCCCGAGCGCGTCCATCCGTTTCGCTTCGTCGATGACGTCCTGATCGGATTCGACGAGGCGCTCGTTGGCGTAGACGTCGGTGACGTTCTTCCGGTTCTCGCCGAGCGGGCAGTAGAAACAGTCGCGCTGGTCGCAGTAGCCGTAGACAAAGAGCACCATCTTGCCCCCTTTCGCGCACTGTTCACAGCCCTTCGAGATCATTCTCTCAGAGACTACTGGCCCGAGACTCAAAAGTCGTGCTACTTGGAGACGGCTTGACGAGTGTGCATCCGCTCTTGGGATTCCCCAGACGTACGGGTGATATGTAGTTACGCGAATGCTGGCTGGAGAACCGCCACGGGTGGGACTGGAAGGGGCCGAACGCGGCCTCTTCCGAGATTCTCTCTGGGCCTCTCTGCGATATCACTGCTTGACTAAACAGCATCCTTCGCGTGCTCCCGAAAGCAGATATACGTCGACGGCTTACGCCCGACAAATGCTCTTGGTCCTCTGTGTCGACCTCGACGACGACCTCGGCCGCAAGACGGGCCATCCCACGCCCGTCGTCGGCCGGGACGCGGTCGAGGCGGCGGCCGTCGATCTCGCCACGGCCGATCCGGAGGACTCCGACGTGAACGTGTTGTTCCAGGGGATCCACGAGTACGATGCGCTCCGAGCCGACCCGGACGTCGAGGAGGCAGTGACGGTTGCGGCGGTCACGGGAACGCAGAGTGGCGACGTGAAGGCCAACCGCGCGATCGGTGAGGAGATCGACCGGGTGCTTGCGGGCCTCTCGACCGGTGAGAACGTCAGCACGATCGTCATCACCGATGGCGCACAGGACGAGTCGGTCCTGCCGATCGTCCGCTCGCGCGTCCCCATCGACAGCGTGCGCCGCGTCGTCGTCCGGCAGGCGCAGGACCTGGAGTCGATCTACTACACGATGAAGCAGGTGCTTGCGGACCCGGAGACCCGCGGGACGATCCTGGTACCGCTCGGGATCCTGCTCCTCATCTACCCGTTTCTCACGATCGCCAGCCTCTTCGAAGTCCCGGGGGCCGTCGTGCTGGGGATCATCTCCGCGCTGTTGGGACTGTACACGCTCTTCCGTGGGCTCGGACTTGAGGACGCCGTCGACGAAACCGCCGATCGGATCCGCGACGTGCTCTACGAGGGCCGGGTCACGCTCATCACCTACGTCGCCGCCGCGGCGCTGCTGATCGTCGGCGGATTCCGGGGGATCGCCCTGCTCGAAACGGTCCGCACGAGCGTCAGCGACCCCACGCCGCCGATCGTCCTGGCAGCGCTCGTCCACGGAGCCGTGCAGTGGTTCGCAGCCGCCGGCGTCACCTCCAGCCTCGGACAGGTGACCGACGAGTATCTCGCCGACCGATTCAAGTGGCGCTACCTCAACGCCCCCTTCTACGTCGTCGCGATTGCGATCGTTCTCTACGTCGTCTCTGGGTTTTTCCTGCCGAGCGGCATCGGTGGCGTCCAGTCGTTCTCGCTAACGGGGCTTGCGGTCGGGCTCACGGTCGGGACACTTCTGGGCGTGTTCAGCACGCTCGCCTTCGCGATCGCGGAGTCGCGATTCCCGACCGCCGCGGAAACAGAGACGGAAGCGGACGCCGAGGCGACGTAGAGGCTCCCGGACCGGTTCCGGCCTCCGATCAGCGTTCGCGAACGACGACGAACTCCGCGAGGTCCTGCAGATACCCCAGCGGTTCGCTGTCGTCGACGTTCGAGGCCGCGAGCGCCTCCAGCGCCCCATCGGACTGATCGTGGGCCCGCTGGTTGGCCTCCTCGACGGAGAGGTCGGTGACCTGGACCAGCGAAGGCCGGTCCATCTCGGCGTCCTGGCCGGTCGGCTTCCCCAGTTCGTCGGCGTCGGCGGTGGCGTCGAGGACGTCGTCGCGGATCTGAAACGCCACGCCGACCCGCTCGGCGTACTCGCCGAAGGCCTCGATCGTGAACGGATCCGCCCCGGCCGCGACGGCACCGAGTTCGGCGGCCGCGCGGAACAACGCGCCCGTCTTCCGGCGGGCCAGTTCGACGTACTCCCGCTCGTCGGTCGGGCGGGCGACAAGTTCCGTCGCCTCGCCCTCCCCGAGTTCGACCATCGATTCGGCGACGATCTGGGTCGCGTGATCGTTCCGCGAGAGCAGGGCGAAAGCCTCCCCCAGCAGACCGTCGGAGGCGATGATCGCTGGACCGTATCCGTACTCGGCCCACGCACTGGCGGTCCCGCGCCGGACGTCCGAGCGGTCGATGATGTCGTCGATGACGAGCGAGGCGTTGTGCACCAGCTCGACGGCGACCGCGAAGTCGACCGCGTCCGACGGCTCCCCGCCGCAGGCCTCGCAGGCGAGCACCGTCACGGCCGGTCTGACGCGCTTGCCCCCCGCGAGTGCGACGTGGGCGACCTCGTCGGACAGTTCCGGGGGATCGACCGCCTCGATCACCTCCTCGAGGCGGGCCTCCACCATCGAGACCCGACGCTCCAGATACTCCATTACCCGTCTCTGAGGATGCGCCGGCAAAAGAGGTTCCGGAACTGCGAGTCGGAAGTGGTTGACGGCCGCCGTCGTCTTCCCGCGCAGGCCGGCTGTGTCTCACGTCAGTGGCCACCGTCGTCTTCCCGTTCAGACCGCCTTTGCCTCACGTCAGTGGCCACCGTCGTCTTCCCGTTCAGACCGCCTTTGCCTCACGTCACTGGCCGCTGTCGCTCTCGTCATCGGCCGCCTCCTCGGGGAGGGAGATGACGTTCTCGCGGCCGAGTCGGAGTTTGTTGATCCGCCCCTCTTCGGCCATCGTCGACAGCAACTGCGAGACCTTCGCGTCCGACCACCCGGTCTCGTCGACGATCGTCGCCTGCTTCATCCGGCCGTTGTTCTGCGACAGCAGGCGTTCGACGCGCTCCTCGTCGGAGAGGAGAGAGGGATCGATTCCCGAGGCGGCACCGCCTCCCGTCTCGGGAGCGTCGTCCGGAGCGGAACCACCAACCGCTGCCGCCGCCTCAGTCCCCCCAGCGGATCCTTCGGCCAGAGATTCGTTACCTTCCGCCGCCCCATTCGACGACGCCGGCGTCCCGCTGTCGCCGTTCGATACCGTGGTGGACGCGCCGCCCGGGAGGTCGTCCCGTCCGCGGAGCAGCCACGCGCCGCCGAGAAGTGCCGCGAGCAGGATCAACCCGCCGCCGGCGAGGACGCCGATCGGGAGTTGCTCGGCGGGGCCGACCGTCGTGTAGGTGACGCGGAGTTCCCGCTCGCCCTCGAAGTCGCTGGGCTCTGCGAGGACGATCGCGCTCTCCTGCTGCTGGACGGCGATGCTCGTGCCCGTCACTGTGTAGCCGTCCGGCGGCCGGATGAGGATCTCCTGGTCGGCGTCGAACACCGACAGCCACGTGCGGCGTTCGTCGCTCTCGGCTGTGGGGAGCCGGAACACGTCGTCGAGGACGAGCGTCTCGTTGTCGCCGCGCCGCAGGAAGTTCGTCCACCGGAACGTGAGCGCGAGCGTCCCGCGACCGGCCGCCTCGTCGAGTGAACCGTGGTACGTGACGTTCTGGATCGCCATCTCTCGTCCGGTCGCCTCGCTGGCGCGTCGGTTGAGAGATCTGAAGAGCGTGGCGTCAGGTCCCGCGTCAGCCTCGCCCGCCTCGTAGCGCTCGGCGATCGTTCGGAAGGCCTCCGTCTCGTTCGCGGAATCGAGAGCGTAGTGTGTCTCGATGCGCCATCGTGCGCTCCGATCTGGTTGCAGCGAGATTTCCACGGTCGTCCGCGGCGGCGTCTCCTCGTCCACCTGCGCACGGACAGCCGACCCGTCAAGCGCGGCCGGTCCGTCTGCAGCGGGGAACACTGGCGACGCGACAGCGCCGTCGGCAGCAGCTCCCGCCCCGGCTCCAGCGCCCACAGCGAGCGCAGAGGCTGGTGCGACGGCGGCGACGAAGAGGAGGAGGGCAGCCACGAGCGCGGGCATCCGCATTTGACGAGGACTGCACGTGGAACGCTCAAAACGCTTTCCATCGGTCCGATGTCGACGCGACTCCGTCGGTTCCTTTTCCGAACAGCCCACAGGATCGATGACGGCGTTTTTAATACCGGCCCGTCAAAGATTTCCCGTATGCGTGCCGTCCCGATCGCACTCGCCCTCCTCCTTGTGCTCTCGGCGGTCGCCGGTGCCGTCCCGGACGCCGCCGACAGCGACAGGGCCCAGCCGACGGCGCCAGCCGTGTCAGCGACGCCGGCCGCGACACCGGCACAGACCGACGACCCGAACGTGAACGGGTCGAAAATCAACGTCCTGGGCATCCCGAACGAGGCGACGGATCGGAGTACACTCGAAACCGAGTACGTCGAACTCGGCAGCGGGCTCTCCTTCTCGACGACGACGACAGACACCCGTCTCGCAACCGAGAGCATCGTCGAGCGGATCGAGTCCGCGGAAACCACGGAAGTCCGCCAGCAGTACCTGCTTCAGGAGGTCAGCGCCATCGAACAGCGAATCGTCTCGCTGCGTGCCGAACAGCGGGGGGTCATCGCATCGTACGGCCGCGGGGAGACCTCTCCCCGACGGCTCCTGTACGATCTGGCGCTGATCGACGCCGAGGCGCGGGAACTGGAACGGCGGCGCGCGCGACTCCAGTCGCTTTCGGGGTCGACGCCGGAGTTCAGTATCTCCTCGTCGCGCTTCGGGAACATCGAACTGGAACTGAACACGCTGACCGGGCCGATCCGCGGGCACGCGGCGGCAGTCCTGCGCGGCGAGGTCAAGTCGGCGCGCTTCTTCGTCCAGTCGGGCGATAACAGCATCACGCTGGGCGTCATCCGCGACGGGACGTACGTCCGTGAAACGTACCGGGGGCCGCTCAGGGGCACGAACGACGGTGGGTTCTCTCTCGGGGACGCAGTCAACGCGACCGAAGCGGCGTATCCGACGATCACAGCGCAGCGGCTCCGCGACGACACGCTCGGTAACCCCGACAGCGACAGCGCGCGCGTCACCATCGAACACGAACGTGGTCGCCTCGTCTCCTTCGTCGACAGCGGAAGCCGCCGCGTCTTCAAGGAGTACCAGTACCGGCCGCTGGACCAGGTCTCGACGGGATCGCCGACGTCGGCGGTCAAAGACGGACTCCGGCTGACCGCGTACCGGACGTACCCCGGCGGGCCCGTTCGGCTCCAGCTCAACAGCACCGACACTGACGACCCGGTGGACGCCCAGATCACCGTCGGCCCCGCCGGCGGCCGCAGTTCCGTCGTCGGGACGACCGGTTCGGACGGCTCGCTGTGGACGCTGGCGCCGGCCGGCACCTACGAGGTGACCGCGATCGACGGCAGTTCGGTGGTCCTGTTGACCGTCGAGCCGACGGCGACGCCGCTGGTCTACGGAACAGTAAACGGGAGTTCGGAGTCGGACGGCACTGAGACGGTGTCGCCGACGCCGACCGGGTGAGACTGGCGAAGAACTGCGTCCCACTGTACTGATTACGCTCGTCTCTTCCCGCCGAGCGCCGAAGGCGGGGATGGCGCTCGGCGGTAACAAGTGAGAGTAATCAGTATGCTCGGCCCCGGAGCACCGGGTCCGGACGTTCTTATCCGATGCCGCGACCAGACGGCCCGTGACAGCACGCGCGGCCGCGCCGGCGATCGGTGTCGTCGTCCTCCTCCTCGTCGGCGTCACCCTGGGGAGCGCCGTCGCCGCCGGCGCAGAGGCAGTCGCGGAGGCGACTGAAACCGACCAGATCGGCGGTGGCGGGCCAGCAGATCCAGACGGGATGGTCGCGCTCTCGCTCCGCCTCGACGGCGACGAGGTCGCGCTGACGCACGAGGCGGGGCCGACGCTCCGGATGGACGACGTTCGGCTCGTCGTGAAAATCAACGGAGAGCGCCTCGATCACCAGCCGCCGGTGCCGTTCTTCGCGGCGGAAGGCTTTCGCGGCGGGCCGACGGGACCGTTCAACGTCGCGAGCGACGGCCGCTGGTCGGCGGGAGAGTCGGGCGCGTTTCGGATCGCAGCGACGAACGATCCGACGCTGTCGCCCGGAGACGTGGTGTCGGTTGCGGTGTACGCCGATGGTCGCCGGGTTGGCCAGGTACGAGGGATCGCGGGATGATCAGCCGTTTGCGGCGCTCACGGGCTTGAATCACGCACGTGCGGTGCTCAACGGCTTGAATCACGCACGTGCGGCGCTGGGTGAGTCACCCACACGCCCTTTCACTCGTCGTCGGGTGCGCGCGCGATAGTCGTGATCGCCTTGGGGCTCCACGGATACGCCTGCTGGATGTGGTGTTCGATGTCGACGAAGCCCGCCTCCTCGAACATCCGCTGGGCCTCCGTCTCGTCGTAGAACAGCATAATCGCGTCTGCGAGTTGCTGGAACAGCGGGTTCTTGGGGTAATCCGGGCCGACGACGAGGACGCGCCCGCCGGGTTCGACGACCCGCCGGAACTCCGCGAGCGCGTCGACCGGGTTCGGCCAGTATTCGATCGATCCGGACGACCAGAGGGCATCGAAGGAGTTGTCGGCGAAGGGGAGCCGCTCGGCGTCGCCGCGGTAAAAGCGCACCCGATCGCGGGTGCCGAACTTGTCGAACGCCTTTTCGAGTTGGTGGGGGCTCTGGTCGAGCCCGTGGACGTTGTCGGTGTAGCGAAGCAACCCCTCGGTGGCGAATCCGGTCCCGCAGCCGACGTCGAGAACGCGATCGCCCGACTTGAGGCCGAACCACTCCAGTGCCTCGTCGCGCATCTCCTCGTTCCAGATGAACGGGTTGATCCGGTCGTACACCTGCGAGAGGTACTTGTAGAACAACCGCGCGTTGGCCTTGTCTTCGAGGACACCCATCGATCGGGGCTTGGAACGGGAGAATCATAACGCTGCGGATCCACCCCCGTCTGGGCCCCTGTGGGGCCACAGCCCGAAGAGACAGTCGTGTCGAGATCGAAAGAGTGGGCATTTTGCTCGGCGCTGGCGGACGTGTTCCGCAAACACCTTATACGGCGCTTCCGCTACGTTTCGGTGATACGAGTATGCCGAGACCAGAGGTTCTCGAACGGATCAAAACGGTCGAATCCGAGGCCGACGACATCATCGCGGAGGCCGAGGAAGAGCGCGACGAGCGCATCGAGGAGGCTCGTCGCGAGGCCGAGGAGATCCGCGCAGAAGCAGAAGCTGAGGCCGACGAGTACGAGCAAGAACGGCTCGCCGAGGCCCGCGAGGAGATCGAAACCGAGCGCGAGAAACGCCTCGAGGAGGGTCGCGAGGCTCGGGAAGAACTGATCGCGGCGGCCGAAGAAAACACCGAGGAGGCCGTCGAGTACGCGATCAGCAGGTTCGAGGAGGCGGTACATGCTCAGACCTGAGCAGATGAGCAAGGTCTCGGTGACGGGCGCAAAAACGGTGATGGAGCCCGTCGTCGAGGCAGTACACGAACTGAACCTGCTGCACGTCACCGAATACGACGGCTCCTGGGAGGGGTTCGAGCCGGGGAACCCGACCGAGGGTGCCGAGGAGTCCTCCGATCGGCTCGTCACGGTCCGCTCGCTTGAGAGCATCCTCGACGTCGACGCCGAGGACGCCGGACCGACTCGGATCGTCACCGACGACGCGGTCCAGGAGGAACTCGAAGAGATCCGGACCCGAGTGAACGAACTCGACGACCGGAAGGCCGGCCTTCGGGGGGAGATCAGAGACATCGAAGAGCGGCTCGACGCGCTCGATCCCTTCGTCGATCTGGGAATCGACCTGGACCTGCTGTCGGGCTACGACTCGCTGACCGTCGCCGTCGGGAGCGGCGACCGCGAGGCCATCGAGCGCGCAGTCGCCGACAGCGATGACCTCCAGGAGTACGAGATCTTCGCCGGGGACGACACGATGGCCGTCTTCGCGCGGCCGGCCGAGGACGCAGACGACTCGGCACTCGACGACGCGCTCGTCGGTGCGGACTTCGCCTCCATCGACGTGCCGGACGCGGAGGGAAGCCCCACCGAGTACGCCGAGGAGCTCGAATACGAGAAACGACAGCTCGAATCGAAGCTCACGACCGTCGAGAGCGAACTCGAAGACGAACGGCGGGAGGCCGCCGGCTTCCTGCTTGCGGCCGAGGAGAAGCTCTCGATCGACGTCCAGAAGACCGAGGCACCGCTGTCGTTTGCGACGACCGAGAACGCCTTCATCGCCGAGGGCTGGATCCCGAGCGAGCGGTACGACGAGTTCGAGGCCGCGATCGCCGATGCGGTCGGCGACCGCGTCGAGGTCGAGGAACTCGAACGCGCGACGTTCTCCCGCGACGGCACCGACAACGTTCGCGAGTCGTTCCCCGAAGAGGGGGCTGGCTCGTCGGCGACCGCGGCGACCGACGGCGGCACCGCGGGGGCGGCCCGCGCCGACGGCGGTAGTCCGGTCGTGATGGCCGACGACGAACCGCCGACCGTCCAGGACAACCCCGGAGCGGTCGAACCCTTCGAGATCCTGGTCAAGGCGGTCAACCGACCGAACTACTACGAGTTCGACCCGACGGTTATTCTGTTCCTGACGTTCCCGGCCTTTTTCGGCTTTATGATCGGTGATCTCGGATACGGCATCATCTACACGGCGATCGGCTACTACCTCTACACCAGCTTCGCCGACCGTCCGGCGTTCCGGAGTATGGGCGGCGTGACGCTTGCGGCCGGGATCTTCACGATGCTCTTCGGCGTCCTCTACGGCGAACTGTTCGGCCTCCACGTCATCGCGACGTACTTCTGGGAGGGCGTCGTCGGCCTGAGCCACGCCCCGATCGAGAAGGGTCTCTCACCGGAGGGCGTCGACTGGGCGCGCGGCTGGCTGGTGGTGAGCCTGCTTATCGGAATCTTCCATCTCAACGTGGCGTGGATCTTCGGCTTCCTCGAGGACCGCGAACTCCACGATCTGAAACACGCGGTCTACGAGAACGGCTCGTGGCTCCTGATGATGAACGGCCTGTGGGTGTGGATCTTCTCTGACGTCGTCCGCGGGACGGCGCCGGAGTTCATCTACACCACCTTCACCGCCCAGGGCGTCCTGCCGATCGGCTTCGGCGGCTTCTCGGCGGTCGTCGGGTGGGTCGGCCTCGCGGTCTTCGCCGTGGGCCTGATCCTCCTCGTCGTCGGCGAGCCGATCGAGGCCGTCGAGTTCCTGAACGTGCTCGTGAACGTCCTCTCATACACCCGGATCGCCGCGGTGCTGCTCGCGAAGGCGGGGATGGCCTTCACGGTCAATCTCCTCTTCTTCGGCGTGTACGTCGACAGCCACGGCGGGTGGCACTTCGGTCTCGGCGGGATGCCGAACGCCGAGGCGGTGGCCGCGCTCGGACAGGGAGAGACGCTGAGCTACCACGGCTACGAGGTGACCGAGATCATGTTCGGCGGACTCGTCCACGGCGACGCCGCCACGATCCTGATCGGCCTCCTCGTGCTCGTGCTCGGGCACCTGCTCGTGCTCGCGCTCGGCGTCACGAGCGCCGGCCTGCAGGCGGTGCGTCTCGAGTACGTCGAGTTCTTCAACAAGTTCTTCGACGGCGGCGGCCGCGAGTACGAGCCGTTCGGCTACGAGCGACGCTTCACCACCGAGGACTGATCGGATCGCGCGTTCTGTGCCGCGGCTGGCGGCTTTCGGCGGTCCGACGCGTTTCGCGGCCGGGATTCGGCCGCTCGGAATCTCGCTATCGGTGAGTGAGGAACCGAGAGACCGGCCCGTTGCTCGGCACCGCCCGCGGGTCGGACAGGGGTGTGCCCAACGTTCGCAAACGGCGAATATCGCCGAGTGCGGCCGCTTCCGTCCAGATCCGCCGAGCCCGTTTGGGAAGCTTTATGAGACGCGTCTGTTCAATTACGCACGTTCGGAGACGACTATCCGGTCAACCAACGCAAAACAATGTTCGAAGCACTCCTACAGCAGTCGCAGTCAGCTGCCCCGGCTCTTGAACCGTCCGCCGCCGCCGCACTCGCGGTCGGCCTCGCCGCCTTCGGCGCAGGGTACGCCGAGCGCGGTATCGGCGCCGCCGCGATGGGCGCCATCGCGGAAGACAACGACCTCTTCGTGAACGGTCTCATCCTGACCGTCCTCCCGGAGACGCTCGTTATCCTCGCGCTGGTCGTCGTATTCCTGGTCTAACCGCCCCCGCCCTTTCCACCTATGAGTTTGGACAACGTCGTCGAAGACATCCGAGACGAAGCCCGCGCGCGTGCGGACGAAATACGCGAGCAGGGTGAGCGCCGCGCCGAGGAGATCATCGAGACGGCCGAGGCGGACGCCGAGGAGCTGCGCGAGGCTCGCGAGGCCGACGTCGAACGCCGGATCGAACAGGAGCGCGAGCAGGCGCTCTCCAGCGCGAAGCTCGAAGCCAAACAGGAGCGGCTCGAGGCCCGCCGCGACGTCCTCGAAGACGTCCGTTCGGGCGTCGAAGAGGAGCTCGTCGAGCTCCCCGATGAGACGCGCGAGGAGCTCACGCGGGCACTGCTCGAAGCGGCCGTCCCCGAATTCGAAGACGAAGAGGCCGTGTCGGTGTACGGCCGCGCCGACGACGCGGAGCTGCTCGAAGCGCTCGTCACCGAGTTCGACGGCTTCGAGTACGCCGGGGAGTACGACTGTCTCGGCGGCGTCGTCGTCGAGGGGGCCGACTCCCGCGTTCGGGTGAACAACACCTTCGACTCCGTTCTGGAAGGCGTCTGGGAGGACAACCTCAAGAGCGTGAGCGAGATCCTGTTCGACCAATGAGCACAGCCGGCGGTTCCAACCCCGAGTACGTGACGGCCCGCGTCGGGGCGCGTCGGAGCGCCCTGTACGGGGACGAGGAGTACCGCAAGCTGATTCGGATGGGGCCGGCCGAGATCGCCCGTTTCATGGAGGAGTCCGACTACGAGGCCGAGATCAACGCGCTCGGTGCCCGACACTCGGGCGTCGATCTGATCGAGTACGCGCTCAACCGGAACCTCGCAAAGCAGTTCGAGGACCTCCTCCGGTGGGCCGACGGTCGGCTGTACGACCTCATCGCCCGCTACCTCCGGAAGTTCGACGCCTGGAACATCAAGACGGTCATCCGCGGCCTCTACTCGGAGGCCGAACGGGAGGCAATCGAGGACGACCTCATCCGCGCCGGCGAGTTCGACGAGGAACTGCTCGATCAACTGCTCGACTCGCCGAGCATCGAAGACGTCGTCGAACGGCTCTCGGGAACGATGTTCGGCGACGGCCTCGAGGAGGCGTACGATGACTACGAGGAGACCGGTGTCCTCGTCCCGCTCGAGAACGCCGTCGATCGAACGTACTACGAGCACCTCCTCGAGGATCTCGCGGTCGACGAAGCGACGGCGCAGTACCGGGAGTTCCTCGAGGCGGAGATCGACTTCCGGAACGCCCGGAACGCCTTGCGGCTGGCACAGAGCGGCGCCGATATCGACCCCGCCGAGTACTACATCGACGGCGGCTCGCTGTTTACGGCGAGCGAACTCGCGACGCTCTCGCAGAACCGCGACGAACTCGTGGCCGCGATCCGCGAGTCGAAGTACGGCGATGAACTCTCCGAGGCGCTCGACGAACTCGAGGCCGCAGAGAGCCTCATCGGCTTCGAGCGGGCGCTCGACGAGATCCTGCTGGAGTACACGAGCGCACTCGGGAACGTGTTCCCGCTTTCGATCACGCCGATCGTCTCGTACATCCTCGCGAAGGAGCGGGAGGTCGACAACATCCGCGCGATCGCGCGCGGTCGCGAGGCGGGGCTGTCGGAAGAACAGATCCAGGAGGAGCTGGTGAACATATGAGCCAGGAGATCGCCGTCGTCGGGAGCCCGGACTTCACGACCGGGTTCCGCCTCGCGGGCGTCCGGAAGTTCGAGACCGTTCCCGACGATGCAAAGGACGAACAGCTCGACGAGGCCGTCACCGCAGTGTTCGAAGACGAGGACGTCGGTATCGTCGTGATGTACAACGACGACCTCGAATATCTCTCGCGGGACGTCCGCGAAACCGCCGAGACGAGCATCGAGCCGACGCTCGTGACCCTCGGCGGCGGCGCGGGCGCCGGCGGCCTCCGCGACCAGATCAAGCGAGCCATCGGCATCGACCTGATGGAGGAGGACAACTAATACATGAGTCAGACAGCACAAACCGTCCGCGAGGACGGTGTTATTGCGAGCGTGAGTGGTCCCGTCGTGACCGCCCGCGATCTCGACGCCCGGATGAACGACGTCGTCTACGTCGGCCACGAGGGCCTGATGGGCGAAGTCATCGAGATCGAACACGATATCACGACGGTACAGGTGTACGAAGAGACCTCGGGGATCAGTCCCGGCGAACCCGTCGAGAACACGGGCGAGCCGCTGACCGTCGACCTGGGTCCGGGGCTGCTGGACACCATCTACGACGGCGTCCAGCGGCCGCTGGACATCCTCGAAGACAAGATGGGCAGCCCGTATCTCGACCGCGGCGTCGACGCGCCGGGGATCGAACTCGACAAACAGTGGGAGTTCGAGCCCGAAGTCGAGGAGGGCGACGCCGTCGAGCCCGGCGACGTCGTCGGGACCGTCGAGGAGACGATCACCATCGACCACAAGGTGATGGTGCCGCCCGACTACGAGGGCGGCGAGGTCGTCGACATCAACTCGGGATCGTACACCGTCGAGGAGACGGTCGTCGAACTCGATTCCGGCGAAGAGATCAAGATGCGGCAGGAGTGGCCGGTCCGCGAGGCCCGGCCGACCGTCGAGAAGAAGACCCCGCGGACGCCGCTGGTCTCCGGGCAGCGCATTCTCGATGGCCTCTTCCCGATCGCGAAGGGCGGGACGGCCGCGATTCCGGGGCCGTTCGGCTCCGGGAAGACCGTCACCCAGCACCAGCTCGCGAAGTACGCCGACGCCGACATCATCATCTACGTCGGCTGCGGCGAGCGCGGCAACGAGATGACCGAAGTCATCGACGACTTCCCCGAACTCGAGGACCCCTCGACGGGGAACCCGTTGATGGCCCGGACGTCGCTGATCGCGAACACGTCGAATATGCCCGTCGCCGCGCGTGAATCCTGTGTCTACACGGGAATCACCATCGCGGAGTTCTACCGCGATATGGGCTACGACGTGGCACTGATGGCCGACTCCACCTCACGGTGGGCCGAGGCGATGCGCGAAATCTCCTCGCGGCTGGAGGAGATGCCCGGCGAGGAGGGCTACCCCGCGTATCTCGCCGCACGGCTCGCACAGTTCTACGAGCGCGCTGGCTACTTCGAGAACATCAATGGCACCGAGGGATCGGTGTCCGCCATCGGCGCGGTGTCGCCGCCCGGCGGCGACTTCTCGGAGCCGGTCACCCAGAACACGCTGCGCATCGTCAAGACGTTCTGGGCGCTCGATGCGGATCTTGCCGAACGGCGGCACTTCCCGTCGATCAACTGGAACGAGTCGTACTCCCTGTACCGGGATCAACTCGACCCGTGGTTCCAAGAGGAGGTCGCCGAGGACTGGCCGGAGGTCCGACAGTGGGCAATCGACGTCCTCGACGAGGAGACGGAACTGCAGGAGATCGTCCAGCTCGTCGGGAAGGACGCCCTCCCCGAGGACCAGCAGCTGACCCTGGAGGTCGCCCGCTACCTGCGCGAGGCGTACCTCCAGCAGAACGCGTTCCACCCGGTCGACACCTACTGTCCGCCGGAGAAGACGTACCTGATGCTGACGACGATCAAGACGCTCAACGACGAGGCGTTCGACGCGCTCGACGCGGGCGTCCCGATCGAGGAGATCATCGACATCGACGCCGCCCCGGACATCAACCGGATCGGCGTCCAGGACGACTACGAGACGTACGTCGAGGATCTCAAAGCCGAGATCACCGACCAGCTCCGGAATCTCTACTAATATGAAAGAGTACCAGACAATCACCGAGATCAGCGGCCCGCTGGTGTTCGCCGAGGTCGACGAGGCCATCGGCTACGACGAGATCGTCGAGATCGAGACGGCACAGGGGGAGACGCTGCGCGGACAGGTCCTCGAATCCTCCGACGGCCTCGTGGCCATCCAGGTGTTCGAGGGCACGAGTGGTATCGACCAGAACGCGTCGGTTCGCTTCCTCGATGAGACGATGAAGATGCCCGTCACCGAGGACCTCCTCGGGCGGGTGCTCGACGGCTCCGGCCGGCCGATCGACGGCGGGCCGGACATCGTTCCGGACGAGCGACGCGACATCGTCGGCGCGGCGATCAACCCCTACTCCCGGGAGTACCCCGAGGAGTTCATCGAGACGGGCGTCTCCGCGATCGACGGGATGAACACGCTCGTTCGCGGCCAGAAGCTCCCGATCTTCTCCAGTTCGGGCCAGCCGCACAGCGAACTGGCGATGCAGATCGCCCGGCAGGCGAGCGTCCCCGAAGAGGAGGAAGGCGACGACGACGAGGGATCGGAGTTCGCCGTCATCTTCGGCGCGATGGGGATCACCGCCGAGGAGGCAAACGAGTTCATGGACGACTTCGAGCGCACGGGCGCGCTGGAACGCTCCGTCGTCTTCATGAACCTCGCGGACGACCCCGCCGTCGAGCGGACGGTCACCCCGCGGATGGTCCTGACCACCGCGGAGTACCTCGCCTTCGACAAGGGGTATCACGTCCTCGTCATCCTGACGGACATGACCAACTACTGCGAGGCGCTCCGGGAGATCGGCGCGGCTCGCGAGGAGGTGCCCGGCCGACGTGGGTACCCCGGATACATGTACACGGACCTGGCGCAGCTCTACGAGCGCGCCGGCCGGATCCAGGGCCGTGAGGGATCGGTCACGCAGATTCCGATCCTCACGATGCCCGGTGACGACGACACGCACCCGATCCCGGACCTGACCGGCTACATCACCGAGGGGCAGATCTACGTCGACCCCGACCTCAACAGCCAGGGGCTGCAACCCCCGGTGAACGTCCTGCCCAGCCTCTCGCGGCTGATGGACGACGGGATCGGCGAGGGCCTCACCCGCGCGGACCACGCCGACGTCTCCGACCAGATGTACGCCGCCTACGCCGAGGGCGAGGACCTTCGGGACCTGGTGAACATCGTCGGTCGCGAGGCGCTGTCGGAACGTGACAACAAGTACCTCGACTTCGCCGACCGATTCGAGGCGGAGTTCATCGACCAGGGCTTCGACACCAACCGTCCGCTCGAGGAGACCCTCGAGATCGGCTGGGACCTCCTGTCGATGCTGCCGAAATCCGAACTCAACCGGGTCGACGAGGAGTTCATCGAGCAGCACTACCGCGAGGACGAAGGCGAAGCGACCGAGACCGAAGCGACGGCCGACTAATTGCCGAGCGCCGGGCCTCTTTTCCGATCACAGCCCTCGAAAAACCCTTTAGCGCCGCCGATGGCCTGTTTTTCCGGAGCTCAGCCCCGGTGGCCACATCTGTTTTGTATCTCCGGCCGGAGTTAGGTCTATGGCACAGCGCGGGAAGCCGGAGATCGGCGAGGCGGCGGACGCGGAACGGACGTCGCGAATCGAGTCCGACTCGCCGACGGCGTCGGCGAGCACGGATGCCGTCGACGAGGCGCTGAAGACCCGGGCGATGGACGAGGCGCCGGTCGGGATCACCATCGCCGACGCGACGGCACCGGATATGCCGCTCGTGTACGTCAACGCGGCGTTCGAGCGGGTCACCGGTTACTCTCCCGAGTACGCGATCGGCCGGAACTGCCGGTTCCTGCAGGGCGACGACACGCGTGAAGCGCCCGTCGCAGAGATGCGGGCGGCCATCGAAGCGGGGCGTGCGACGTCGGTGGAGATCCGGAACTACCGGAAGGACGGGGAGCTGTTCTGGAACGAGGTGACGATCGCGCCGCTCCGCGACGAGGACGGCACCGTCGTCAACTACGTCGGGTTCCAGCGGGACATCACGCGGCGAAAGCGGGCCGAGCGCGCAGCAAAGCGCCGTGCGTCGCGGATCGAACGGGAGCTGACGGTCCAGGAACACCTCCTGGAACGGCTCGACGGGGTCGTCGCAGACGTGACAGAGGCCGTGACTCGCGCGGACTCTCGACGGGATCTCGAAGAGCAGGTCGCCGAAATCGTCGGCGAGACGTACGCCGGGGCGTGGATCGGCACGTACGATCCGGCCGCGGACGCGATCATCCCGGAGGTGGTCGCCGGCGAGACAGACTGCGACGTCAGGGACTGTCAGTTCTCCGCCCGCTCGACAGAGCCGTCGGACGAATCGACCGCTGATGGGACGGCAGACGGCTCTCGGGAGCACGAAGCGGGGGAGCAAAGCAAGGATTCGGCGAGCGCAACCGCGGCAGCGGTTCGAGAAACCCTGGACGATCGATACGTCCACATCGAACCGATCGACGACGGGGTAGAAGATCCGCTGAGTGCGGTCGCTGCGGTCCCGCTACACTACGGGGACGTGATGTACGGGATGATCGGCGTCTACGCCCGCAAGGACGGGGAGTTCGATAGCCACGAGCGCGCGGTCCTGACGGCTCTCGGCCGGACAGTCGCGACGGGGATCAACGCGCTGGAAAGCCAGCGGACGCTCCAGAGCCAAGAGCGGATCGAAGTCCGGCTCGCGATCGGCGACCATCCGCTGGTCGGGTTCGCCTCCGCGCTCGGGTGTCGACTGCAGTACGCCGGCAGCGTCGGCGACCGGCGGGAACCGACGATGCTCTTCGAGACGGGGGCGGGGGCGACTATCGACGAGGACGCCGTCCGAGCGGCGGCAGATGCGGCCGACGGCGGGATCGAGATCCACACCGTTCTCGCCGACGAGGAAGGATCAGTGCTGGAACTGTCGATCACCGGCTCGACGCTCCGGACGTTGCTCTCCGACTACGGCGGGGAGCTCCGGAACATCGAGGTCGAAGACGGGATCGCGCAGGTCACGGTCGAAGTCGGCCGTGAGACGATGGCGCAGTCGCTTGCCGACGCCGCGACCGACGCGTTCGAGCGCGTGGAACTGACCGGCTACCGGCGCCGCGAGCAGCGGAACGAAACGCACCGGGAGTTCGTCGCCGATCTGAAAGCCCGTCTGACTGACCGGCAACACGCCGCGCTGGTGAGAGCCTACAGCTCGGGCTACTTCGAGTGGCCGCACGAAAAAACCGGCGAGGAGATCGCCGAGACGATGGGCGTCTCCCGGTCGACGTTTCACCAGCACCTGCGGGCCGCACAGCAGAAGCTGGTGGGCGCGATCCTCGAACAGGACGGCCCCTGAACACACTTCGGTAGTGGCGGCCCGGCGACACCCCGGCGGCTCCGCGAAGGAAGAGACGGCGGCGGAATACCTAACCAGTTGGGTACGTCATTTATTCTCGTTACGCTATTAGGTACGAATGTACTATGCCGCAACCCGGAAGTGAAGGAATTTGGCTGTGGATCGGAACGCTCGGAATGTTCCTGGGGATGCTGTACTTCATCGCCAGGGGCTGGGGCGAAACAAACAGACGGCGACAGGAGTTCTATATCGTCACGATATTCATCACCGCGATCGCGTTCACCAACTATCTCGCGATGGCGTTGGGCTTCGGGCTCACGAACGTGATGGTCGGTGGCGAAGAGCTGCCGATCTACTGGGCCCGGTACACGGACTGGTTCTTCACGACGCCGCTCTTGCTCATCGACCTCGGCTTGCTCGCCGGGGCGAACCGCAACGAGCTGGCGTCGCTCGTCGGTCTCGACATGCTGATGATCGGGACGGGCGTCGTGGCGACGCTGTCGGCCGGTCCGGGCGCGCTCTCGGAGGGCGCACGCCGGCTGATCTGGTGGGGCGTCTCCACCGGCTTCCTGCTCGTGTTGCTGTACATGCTGTACGGCTCGCTCGGGGACAAGGCCAGCCGGCTGTCGGGTGATGCGGCCTCGACGTTCAGCACGCTCCGGACGCTGATCGTCGTGATCTGGCTTGTGTACCCGGTCTGGTGGCTCATCGGCACTGAGGGGCTCCAACTCGTCAGCCTGTACATCGAGACGGCCGGCTTTATGGTGCTCGACCTGGTCGCGAAGGTCGGCTTCGGTATCATCCTGCTGTCGAGCCGCGAGGTCCTCGACGCCGCCGGCTCGGCTGTCGGCGACGCCGAGGCAGCAGACTAATCGAACGGATCGACGCGAAACCACACCCGACTCGTTCCCGCACTTTTTCGGCCGTCGGCCCGAACAACAAAAGCGTGGGGACCCTGGAGAGTATCCAATGACATCCCAGCTGACCTACCTGCAATTTCACCTCGCCTTTCTGGTGCCGATAGCGATGTTTCTGATCGCGACCGGGTTCGTGAGCCGTTCGCGGCTCGACGGCCTCTCGACGGTCCGTTCGACGGGCCGACACTCCTACTGGGTCGGCGTCGCGATCATCACCGTCATCGCGCTGGCGTACACGACGCCGTGGGACAACTACCTCATCGCCCGCGGCGTGTGGCGGTACGGCGACGGCTCGACGCTCGCCACCCTCGGCTACGCGCCGATCGGCGAGTACCTGTTCATCCTCGTGCAGCCGTGGGTGACGGCGCTGTGGCTGGCGCATCTGTCGCTGCCGGCGACGTGGCCGTCGGTAACCCGCCCGATCAGGAGTCGAATCGCGGCCGTCGTCCTCGCCGCCGGGATCGGCATCGGCGGCTTGTGGCTGCTCGGCACGGCGG
The DNA here is from genome assembly GCF_031823395.1 of Halobellus ordinarius. Lineage (NCBI taxonomy): Archaea > Methanobacteriati > Methanobacteriota > Halobacteria > Halobacteriales > Haloferacaceae > Halobellus > Halobellus ordinarius. Next base: position 543,345 of record NZ_JAVQKJ010000002.1, on the reverse strand, counting down.
CGACGTTCTACCTCGGGGCGATTCTCGCGTGGGCAGCGCCGGTCCTGGCGCTCCAGTGGGCCGTCGGCGCGCCGCAGCTTGTGGCTCGCCGTCGTCTCGTCGCCCTCGGGGTCGCGGTCCCGACGCTGTATCTCAGTATCGTCGACCGGATCGCCATCGAATACGGGATCTGGATCCTCTCGCCGGAGTACACCACCGGAATCTACGTCGCCGGACTGCCGATCGAGGAGGGGCTGTTTTTCCTCGTGACGAACCTGTTCGTCGTGCAGGGACTCGTTCTCTACGGCTGGGTGACCGACCGGTGGCTGGCCCCCGACGGCGAACGGCGGTCGATCCCGCGGCTCCGATCGTGGACCGACCGCGAGGTGTGACAGAATGGACGGGTCGCCGTCAGAGGAGGCCGTGGCCGGTCGAAGCATCCGTAGCCTGGAAGCCGGATCGAACCGCGGGTTCGACGCGCAGGCGCTCCTGGCCGCAGTGGCCTGCCGTCCCGCCTGGCTCGTCATCGGTGTACTGACGCTCGGTGCGGCGGTCGCGACGATAACGGGGCTTTCGGTCTCGTATCCACCCTGGGTGCGGTACGTGCCGCTGGCGGCCAGCCTGCTCGTCTTCGGGCTTCCGCACGGCGCCGTCGACCACTTGGCGCCGGCCCGTGCCGCGGGGGAACGGCCGACCGTACGGTGGTTGCTCGGCGTCGGAGCGGTCTATCTCGTCCTCGGCGTCGGGTACGCTGCGCTGTGGGCACTGGCCCCCGCCGCCTCCGCGGGCCTGTTCGTGGCGCTGACCTGGCTCCACTGGGGGCAGGGCGACCTGTACCTCCTCGACGCGCTTGGGAGCACCCATCTGGATGGCGCCGGCGTACGCCTCGGGACGCTTGTGGTTCGGGGCGGACTACCGATGCTCGTCCCAGTATTGCGGTTTCCGGGACGGTACCGGGAGGTCGTCGATGCGTGGGTCGCGCTGTTCGGCGGCGACCTGGGCGCGTCGTGGCTGCTCTCAGTCGACGTTCGTGCGGCGCTCGGCGTCGGCTTCGCCCTCGTGACCGTTGGAACTCTCATCGCCGGTCGACGGCGGGCGGCCGACGACGGCTGGCGACGCGACGCCGCCGAAATGGCCCTGTTGTGGGCGTTCTTCCTGCTCGTCCCGCCGCTTCTTGCAGTGGGAATCTACTTCTGCGTGTGGCACTCGCTGCGGCATATCGCGCGGTTGATACTTGTCGACGACGGTGCACGGCAAGCCTTCGCCGAGGCCGGGACCCTCGCCGCGCTGTTCCGGACGGGGCGGGACGCTGCACCCCTGACGGCCGTCTCGATCGTCCTCCTGGGTGGCGTAGCGATCGCCGGCGGCGTCGGGAGCGGCGCCGAGGTCCGGACGCTCGCGGCGCTGTATCTGGTGTTCATCTCGGTGCTGACCCTCCCCCACGTGGCGATCGTGACGTGGATGGACGGCGCGGAGAACGCCGGCTTAGCGCGGTTTGCCGGCAATAAATAAAAGGTTAACAGGCCCCGCCCACAACCGACCGGTAATGGCCGAAGACGTCAAACCGACCCGCAAGAACCTGATGGCGATCGAGGATCGCATCCAGCTATCGGAGCGGGGCCACGACACGCTCGAACAGAAGCGTGACGGCCTCATTATGGAGTTCATGGATATCCTCGATCAGGCCCAGGACGTCCGCTCGGAACTGAACGAGGAGTACGAGACCGCCCAGGAGAAGATCAACATGGCGCGGGCGATGGAGGGCGACGTCGCCGTCCGCGGTGCCGCTGCCGCGTTGAAGGAGCACCCGGAGATCACGACCCAATCGAAGAACATTATGGGCGTCGTCGTCCCGCAGATCGAGTCCTCGCGCGTTCGGAAGAATCTCGACCAGCGCGGCTACGGACTGCTGGGCTCCTCGGCGCGGATCGACGAGGCCGCCGACGCCTACGAGGAACTGCTGGAGACGATCATCCTCGCCGCGGAGGTCGAAACCGCGATGAAGAAGATCCTCAAGGAGATCGAGACCACAAAGCGGCGGGTCAACGCCCTCGAGTTCAAACTGCTCCCCGACCTGTACGAGAACAAAGAGTACATCGAGCAGAAACTCGAAGAGCAGGAACGCGAGGAGATCTTCCGGATGAAGAAGATCAAAAACAAAAAGGAAGAGGAAGAGGCCGAAGAGAAAGCGGCCGCCGAAGAAGCATCCGCCGCGGCTCCGGCCGACGACTAAACCGGAATCTCTTTTCGAGTCTTCGACGACGCGGGTCTTCTCTCCTCGCCTCATCCGATTCTCGTCCCGACGCCGCACCACAGCCACGGGACGGCGCGGGCGATTCCGCTGCCGCCAGATGGCAAGTCTTAATTATGCCACCGGGCAACGGAGAAGTGGAGCAAGCCCGGGTGGTGTAGTGGCCCATCATACGACCCTGTCACGGTCGTGACGCGGGTTCAAATCCCGCCTCGGGCGTTTCTGTGCTCCGTTGTCTGCCCGGGTGGTGTAGTGGCCCATCATACGACCCTGTCACGGTCGTGACGCGGGTTCAAATCCCGCCTCGGGCGCTTCTCCGATTTCACACGTCGCGGAGTCTCGTCTCCGCGACTCACTCGTGAAATCGGTGTGCGACGAACGTTGGATTTGAATCAGGGAGTAGAGCGAAGCGGAACGACCGTGGTTCAAATCCCGCCTCGGGCGCTTTGATTTTCAACCTTCAGCGAGGCGTTTCGTCGCCGAGCGACACTGGTGAAAATCTAACGACAGATATGAGGGATTTGAACACCAGCAGTCGCACGCCCGCGCAGCGAACGGAGTGAGCGAGCAGGAACGTCTGGGCAGGGTACAAATCCCGCCTCGGGCGCTTTGATTTTCACCCACCAGCGAGGTGTTTCGTCGCCGAGCGACAGCGTTGAAATCGAACGGCAAGTACGCAGGGTGCGACCAACCGGAGTTCAGTCCTCGACCGTGACCCACTCGGGGCTCTCCCACCCGCAGTTCGGACACGCCAGTCGACGGCGGCCGCTGGAGAGCCAGCCGTCGCCGCCCTTCAGCCCCACGACGCCCAGGTCGCAGCCGGGACATCGGCCGCGGCGGATCCGCTCTTCGACGTACTCCGCGTCGAGGCCCGTCCCCCGGTCGGCGCGCGCCTCGGCCGGCCGGGTCTCGATGCGGATGTTCCAGGGGCTGTCGACGCGCTCTGTCGGGACCGTCCCGGAGGCGCCGTGTCCCTCGCCCTCCATCCGGCGGACGTGGGACGTCAGACTCGTGACGTCGACCTCGACACCGCAGTAGGGACACTCGACGCGCATACGGGTCGTTACGACTCGTCGGAAAAGGAGGTTGTGGCCGGTCTCGAAGTGACTCGGGCAGTGGTCGCATCCGCAGGGGAATCTGCGGACGGTCACAGCCCGGCGATCAGTCCCCCGATGCCGACGCCGAAAAGCGCCGTCACAAGCGTGCCGGCAGCGTCCGCGGCGGCGACGCCGTATCGACCGTCCGCGGCCGCGTCCGCGACGTTGACCGCGAACGAAGAGAACGTGGTGAACGCGCCGCAGAATCCGGTCCCGGCGAACGCGAGCGTCGGTTCGGCCGGTGAAGCGGCGACGAGCGCTCCGAGCGCGATGCTGCCGAGGACGTTGACCGCGAAGGTGCTCGGCCGGCCGCCGTCGAGGGCGACGTCGACCGCGTACCGGCAGAGCGCGCCCGCAGCCCCGCCGAAGCCGACGAGGAGCGGCGTCGGAAGCGATCCGAAGACGCGGATGACCGACGCCAGCAGGGACGAGCCGAAAAGCGCGGGCGTCACGCATACCGCCTCCCGACTTCGAGACCCGCGAACGCCGCGGCGAACCCGAGCGCGTAGGTGGCGCCGACGTTCGCGAGCGCCGGCAGTGGTGCACGTGTTGCCGTCTCGACGGCGAACGTGCTGTAGGTCGTAAACGAGGAGAGCAATCCGGTCGCGAGGAACAGGCGAAGCCGCGACGAGCGGACGACGCCGATCACGGCAGCGAGGACGAAACTCCCGGCGACGTTGACTGCGAGCGTTCCAGCCGAGCCAGCAACGAGCAGACCGACAGCATAGCGCGAGATTGCGCCGACGAAGCCGCCGACCGCGACGAGCACCGGCACGAGCCTGTCTGCCATCACTGCTGTATCGAGCGAGGGGCTACTCGTCGGTTTCGGTCCCGTGATCAGTCGGAGTGCGGATGGGCGCCGCGACCGCCTCGGGCGTCCCGATTTGCACCCCCGAGCGGGACGTGTCGCAAACGGACTACCGACTCGACGTCTCCACCGCGACCGAAAGAATCGTGAAGGGGAACCGGGACGGAGGAGGCCCGTGAGCCGGCTTAGCCGCTGTACTCGAAGGTGCCGATAACCGCCTCGTCGTTGCTGTTGGGATCCTGCCAGACGACGCTGACTTCTTCACTGGCGTTCAGCGTCACGGAGGTTTTGTTCAGACTCTCACCAGCTGCGAGATCCGTATCGAAGGCGGGGGTGGCGTCACCTCTTACGACCACGTTGTCCGATTTGAGCTCGTCGCCTCCCTCGTGTGAGATGAGCAGGTAGCTACCGTCGGATTCGAACTGCAGCGATGCTTGTGGTGCCTCAGCTGAACTTGTTCCGAGGCCGAGCACGACGCCGCCGATGACAGCCGCGAGGATCACCGTGATGGCGATCAGCAGCGCGACGCCGACCACCGGTGACACGGCCCGTTCGTCGGTTAGGAGTTTTCGTACGTTCATCATTTTTTCTACACCACCTGTGTGCGTCGTCGCGGGCGTCACAGCCCCTCGTGACGACCAGCCACCAGGTCGGTGCTACCTGTACGACACCCGCTACACCAGTATTGTAATTCGAATTATGAGACCGTCCGTCCCGTCGAGTTCGATCGGTAAAGACCGCCTGAAAGTCGGGTTTTGAGCTAGAATTTTTGTCCTGAAACGGGGCTTCAGCAGTTCTCTCGCCCGTCTCCGGCAGAGCGCGTGACTCCGGCCTCGACGTCGGTAGATCCTTACCGGATCCGATCCACTGAGCCCGGTTATACGGCGAATTACCCGAGCAGCCGATCGATAACAATATCTTAAGCTTCCGTATCGATGGGACGATGAGCGGCGTGAACCACAAACTAGACTGGGAGACCGAGACGTCGCCGGAGGCGGACCCCGTCTCGACGCTCTCGACGGGAATGGACGTGCTCGACCGGAAGTTCGGCGGCGGGATCCCCGCCGGTCGGATCGTCGCGCTGTCGGCGGCGCCGGCCAGCCAGTCCGAACTGTTCCTCCACGAGATGGCCGCCGTCAGGGAGACGGTGTACCTGACCACCGAACGGACGGCGGCGGACGTAGAGCGGACGCTCGAACGGAGCGACGCCTCCCTCGATCAGATCGAGATTCACGAACTCGGCGGGGATTCCCCGCTGACCGACGCGCGAGCGGTGGTCGAAAACATCGAGGAACAGACAACGCTGATCGTCGATCCGATCGATCCGCTCGAGCGACGGGACGAAAGCGAATATCGGGCGTTCGTGAACGAGCTCAGGACCCGAACGACCGAGACGGGAGGCCTCACGGTCCTCCACTGCCTGGAGGGTCGCGACGTCCCGCCACAGCGCGACCGCACCGAGTACCTCGCCGACATCATCTTCGAGCTCATCACGGAACGCCGCGGCGGCAGCATCGAAAACAGCCTCTCGATCCCAAAGTCCCGCGGCTGGCGATCGCTCTCGGAGACGATCGAACTGGACCTGACCTCGGACGTCACGATCGACGTGAGCCGGAAGATCGCCTGATTCACAAATTTATGCCGATTGCTCTCGTCTCTTCACGCCGAGTGCCGTCAACGGGGGTGGCGCTCGGCGGTAAACAGTGAAAGTAATCAGTATCAGACGAGCGAGAGCAGGTTGTTGGCGACGACGACGAGTCCGACGGCGATCAGGAGACCGATCCAGACGTCGACGAGACGGATGCATGCGAACCGATACGACGGCGAGACCCGGGAGACCCGATCGATCGCCACGTGAAAGAGCCAGACCGCCACCCCGACGGCGAGGAGGTTCGCGACCGTTCCCACGAAAAGCCCCTGCTCTAGCAGCCACCGCATCACCGGATTCGCCTCGACCCCGGTGCCGTACCGTCCTACCGCCAGTAGCGTGGTGAACAGATCGACCGGGATCAGGAGGAACAGGGCGACGGCGAACCAGAACCACCACTGGTCGACGCGGCCGTTCAGCTCGACAGCGTGACCAGACATCGCTATGAACTGTTCTTTCAGTACGGGCGAGTATAACGATTGTGGCATTCGACCATCCCTTCCTTTCGCGCATCGAGAATACTTCTGAGCGGGGATTCGACCGTCGGCGCGGGCGCTCCACAGGTGAGCGAAGCCGCGCCTATTCGAGTCGAACATCGATCCGGTCGACCGTCACGGAGACCCGGTCGGCTTCGATCCGGCACGTCACAGTCCCGCTGTCGGGTGGATCGCACTCCGCGTCGTCGTCGAGATACCGGTACCAGGCGGTCGCGTGCGGGGAGGTGACCTCGATGGTGACCATATCCACTTCCCCGGCGCCGACGACCTCCGTGCCGGCGTCCGCGGTCTCGACGGAAACGGTAGTGTCCCCGCCGACAGTGTCACCGTCGGCCGGCGACAGCGTGACGATCGGAACGATCACGGTGTCGTTCCCCAAAAGGAAGTTCGGCTCCCGAACCATCACCGAGTTCTCCCCGTCCGCTCTGAGGACTGCTCCGCTGCTGTAGACGATCCTCGTTCCGGATCCCGAGTCGTACGCCAGCGAGTGCAACTGGACGGTCTCGTTTTCGATCGACGCGTTGTCGGTCCGCACGGTGATATTGGTCGTCCGTTCGAGAGATAGCGACGCGTCGGCGAGACGGATCTCCGTCGTTCGGCTGGGCGCCCCGCGTCTCGCGACGTCGTCGACGTCGTTTGCGAGCGCCGAAACCCCCTGTTGTGCGCTCGTCGTCCGCTGGAAGTCCTGCGCGTTGTCCAGCCCGACGATTCCGGTCGCCCCTACCAGCAGGATAGTGAGAACGACCAGGTTGAAGATCAGGAAGTAGCCGAGAAGTTCGCTCTGGCCGCGGTCGGTCTCACTCATCCTCTCTCACCACCAGTCGCTCGCCGTCGTAGGTGATCTCGAGCGGGCCGCCGTCGAGCGTTCCGGTCGCGTCGTCGTCGACCTCGATCTGGGTCCGGAAGCCCACGGTGGCGATCGTCTCGGGGTCCGTACTCCGGAGCCGAATCTCGTATCGCTGGTTCCCGTCCGTTTCGTTGGCCTCGTCGATCTCGATGTGGTAGCCGCTGCCGCCGACCCGCTCAGGAAGTCGCGACCGGAGAACCACCGTCCCGTCGGATCCGGCCGCGGCGGCGAGATGGTCGACGCTCTCGACGTCGCCGGCGAGGTCGTTCCCCAGCACCTCGAGCGTCGAGTGGGTAGCGTCGGCCTGCTGGCCGGTGACGAGCGGCGCGAATCCCATCACTAACCCGGTCGTCAGCAGGGTGACGATCCCCAGGACGAGCGCGTACCCCATCGCCGTGGAGACGGCGCGATCAGTCATCGGTTTCACCCGGAACGACCCGGATCTGCCCGTGGTACGTCAACTCCGGCGACCGGTAGCTGATCGAGACGTTCGCCGAGCGGATGTCGGGATGGATCCGCGGCGATCCGGTCGTCGCGTAGCGCTCGTCGTCCTCGATCGATCCCTCGACGACGTTGCCGGTCACGGTGAGGGTGTAGGTGCCGGTGACGTTGGTCGTGCCCTCGTACCGCAGCGTGTACGGTCCGGTCACCTCGCCGTCCTCGGTGAAGGAGGTGAAGGAACACTCGGCGCCGGACTCCTCGGTGAACACCCCATCGGTCACGTTGACCGGCGCCGACGACGCCTCCGCCGTGCAGGTGTCGGTGCTCCCGTTCGCCGTCTGGACCGTCATCTCGATAGTTTCGTTCTCCGAGGGGTTAGAAGCGAACAGCCGCCAGGCGTCGCCGTCGTCGTCTTCGACGGTGAGCGTGAAGCACTCGCCGGAGGCCGCACAGTCGTCGGACGACGACAGGTCCGACGCTTCGAGTTCCATCTCGTACCCCTCGACCTGGGTGGCGTTCGACGCGACGGTCCAGTTTTCCGTGCCGCTTCGGTCGGTGAAGTTTCGGGTGTCGTCCTGGACGATCCTGTTCTCGACGGTCGTGTCCGCCACCGAGACGTCAGTCACGACTCCGTCGCGGGCGTACTCGGCACTTATCAGTTCGTTCCAGTCTTCGACTGCCGCCCGGAGGTCACTCTCGGTCGTGTTGTTTTCGGCCATCAGACCGGCGACGGCTCGTTCGGCGCTGGCCTGGTACCCGATCGCGGCCTCCGTCTCGTGGAGACCGTTGTCGGACTCCGCGACGTGCGTGCCGGCGGAGGCGGCCGTATGCAGCGCCAACGCCAGGGCGGTGAGCAGGATCGCCAGGCCGATCGCGGAGACGATCAGCAACTGCGCCCGCTCGCCCCGTGCTACGTCCGCCATAGGACCACCTCCACGCGAATGACGTTGTACACGGGGCTGTCGTCCGACGCGTCGGGCGCGTAGAAGTCGGACTCGACCGATTCGAGCGTCACGTTTGCCCGTCGGCTTTCGTTCCGCCTGACGAGCGTGGTGTCGTCGTACAGCGTCACGGTCTCGGTCACCCTGACGGCGTCCTGGCTCGGCGTCCCGTACTCGACCAGCCGTTGCGTCTCTCGTCCGCCGTCCGTCCCCCGGTAGTGGAGGTCGACGTTGTACCGGATCCGGTGATCGTCGAGCATCCCGCCCAGATTTCGCCCGAAGGTGGTGTTGGGGTTCGTCGAGAGGTAGAATCCCTCCTCTTCGTCGGCGTCGAGGAACCGTTCGCTCGACTCGTCCCAGTACAGGAGCGTCGACTGCAGGCTGCCGCTCTCGACGGCCCCGTCCAGGACGCCCTCGGCGATTCCGCCGTGTTGGCCGCGCAGTTCGGCTCCTCCGCTACTCGCCGTGTTCGCGTCGATCGCGACGGACTGTAGCGCAAACGTCATCGCCGCAATGAGGAGCACCGCGGCCACGAACGCCTCCAGCGTGAACGCCTGGGCTCGCTCGGACATACTACCAGATACTCACCTCGAGAACCGCGTACTCGGTCCGGTTCTCCGCCGTCTCGACGGCAAACAGCGTCCGCTGTGCGGTCGCGACCGAGCGGTCGCGGGGGACTGACTCGCCGATCGCAAAGCGGTCATCGTCGGCTTCACACCTGGTGATCCACCACTCGTCGTCCGATCCCACACAGAGAATCTCGGAGTCGGCGTCGCGGCCGGGACCGTCCCTGAGCGTGACGTTCAGCGAGTACCAGGAGGCGACGCCGAACTGCTCCAGCGCTTCCGTCTTGTTCTGCTCGAAGAACGCCCGCGTGTCGGATTCGTTCAGTTCCGACCGCGAGTCGGGTTCGGTCAGGCGGTCGCCCGTGAGGTCACTCGCGAAGCGCTCGGCCACGACGGGGCGCTCCTGTCCGTCGAACGGCACCATCAGTTGCGGGACGAACACGGAGACGAACGCGATAGTGAGGAGGAACACCGCGATGCCGACGGCGAAGTCGGGGAGGGTCTGTCCGCGGTCTCCGCCCCGAGGCGGGACAGGTCGAGTCACGCAACCACCATCCACGCGCCGAGCGCTGCGACGAGCAGGAACATCACGTACTTGGCGCCCGATGCCAGGTTCGCGTCGCGGATGTACCCGCAGATGAGGCCGGACAGGACCGCCTGTATCGTCACCGCGTGGAAGAACAGGAGCGACAGCAGGCCGAGATCCATCGAGATCCCGAAGTCCTGACCGGCGGTGTTGGTACTCCCGGACTGCTCGGCGACGTTCGCCATCACGTCGATGAACTGCGCTTTCAGGAGCACCATCACGCCGAGAAGCGTCAGGTAGGTCATGATGATGATTGCGACCTGCATCATCGCGCGTTGTTTTCGTTCGCGTTGGATGTCCTCCTGAGTCTCCGTCGCCTTCGCCGCCGTCGACAGCACAGTGGAGATCTGACTCGAGATCTCCTGTGCCTTGCTGACGAGTTTCACCGTCCGGGCCAGCCGCGGAATGTGGTACTTGTTGTTGAACACCACCAGCGACTCCTTGAGATGCATCCCGTAGTTGCTCTTCGAGTACATCGTCGCGAACTCCTCGCCGAGCTTTCCGGGGGTCGTGTCCGCGACGACCTTGATCGACTCAAGCAGGGTGAGGCCCGTCGCGTTGGCGCTCGCCAGTTTCCGGAGGTTCTCCGAGAGCCCGTTCAACACCGCGTAGCGCCGCCGGAGGTTCCACTCCCAGAATATCGTGAAGGGGAGACAGATCACGAAAAGCGGGGCGTACCCGTAGACGATTGTCGACCAGACCGGCTGCGCGACGATCCCGCTCACCGTGACCGGAACCGAATCGGTCAGGATCGCGACCAGGATCAAGACGACCGACACGGGGACCGTGATCGCCAGCGTGTAGTAGGGGTGGTTCCGGAGGAAGACGTGCGGGCGCTTGAGAACCTCGATTGCGAGGTTCGTCCCCTCGGTCCGTTCGATCCGATCGAAGATGTGGAAGCGGCCGGTGAACTCGTCGATCAGTCCCAGTCCCAGCGCGCCGGAGTCCTGTCCCAGATTGAACTGGCTGACGTTGGCGTCCAAAGAGAGGTAGCCGTTCCCGTACTCGTCGGTTCGGACCGTCGAGACGAGGACCAAGAAGGCGAGTCCGAGTCCGGGAATCAGGACGTAGACGGTCGCATAGAGGAGCAGTGTCTGCGCTCCCCCGATCATATCGAGGATGACCAGGATGACGATCAAGAGCAGCGGGAAAAGCGAGATGGTGATGTACATCTCGGTGAACAGTTCCAGCGTCTCGAGGGTCTGCTCTTGCTCTTCCTTCGCGTGGCGGAAGTGGATGTCCTTCTTGTCGTTGAGGAAGTCGGTCATACTTCCGCCGCTGTCGATGATCGACAGCATATCGGTGAAAAACTGACTGAGTTCCGAACTCGGCGTCTGTGCCGCCCGCTTGCGGATCGCCGTCCGGTAGTCCGTATCGAAGTACCGGGTCTCCTGGAGGATCGTCCGGAACTCCATCGAGACCTCGCCGTAGGTGTCGTCGGCCTCCGCCATCGTCTCGATGATCTCGATCTGACTCATCCCGCCGATCGAGAGCGCGTACATAAACGAAACCGCGTCGGGGAGGAGCGTGTTTATCTCGCGTTTCCGGCTTGCGGCCTGACTGTACGGACGCGCGACGTATCCTCCGAAGACCGCCGCGAACCCCAGCCCTCCCAGCAGGAACCCGGACGTGAGGACGAAGAACGGTATTTTTATCGCTTCGATCAGCGCTATCAGGGTTCTGTTCGGAATCGCGATGTTCGTTATCGAACCCACCTCGACGAGGCCCGTGCCGAACACGGCGAGGCCGACAGCGACCCCAAGCAACCAGAGTACGGTCCCGGCAATCGTTCCGAACGCCAGCGCTTGCGAGAGGTACAGTTCGACCGTCCGGTCGATACGGGCCTCGGCGAGTTTGTCCTGGAGGTTGACGACGAAGCTGTCGTTCTCGTCGAACAGCCGGACGTAGACGGGGCGGAACGCGTCTGTGAGTTGGTCGACTCGGCGCCGGCGGCCCCGTGCGAGGCCTCTCACTGGGGCCAGGCTCATCGGCTACACCTCGTCGGACTCGGTTTCCGTTTCGGTCTCGGTCCCGCCGTCTGCCATCTCGGCGTACTCGTCTACGGGAACGGCCACCGACACGTCGGAGTCCTCGGCGGAGTCCTCGGCAGAGCCGCCATCGGAGTTCCCGGCGGAGTCGTCATCAGAGTCCCCCGCGGAGTCCCCATTGAACTCCTCAGCGGAGGCGTCGTCGCGCTCTTCGAAAGTCTCATCAAGGTCCGTCTCCACCGCGCCGGCCTCCTCGTCGAACTCCCCGTTCGACCCGCCAGTGTCGTCGACACCGTCTCCCGCCTCCGTCGGGACCAGATCCATCCCGCTTGCGTCCTTCAGATCGGATTCCGCGGGTTTCGACGGATCCCCTCCCGTCGGCTCCCCGTTTTGCGCTGGGCCGGATCCGAGGTCCTCGAAATCGACGGCGGAGTCGATCTCGATGTCCTCGAGTGCAGCAACGAGCGCCTTCACTCTGGACTCGTGGACCTCACAGCCCGCGGCCTCCAGGACCGCCGTCAGGTTCGTTTCGTTGATCTCCGCGCCCGATTCGTTCAGTATGCAGGTTGCGTACGCGTATTCCATTGTCAGTCACGCTCCGTGATCTCTCCGTCCGCAGTTTCGTTCGAAACACTGTCCGTCTCGTCCGCTTCGACCGCCGGGAGCGGCGGTGTCTCGGGGCCGTCGGAGCCGTCGCCGCCGACGGCCGCTGTCAGCTGATTCTGAGCCGTCTCGTCCGCTGATGGCAGCATCCGAGGATCTGCACCGGGCATCGCCGTCACGTCCTCCGCCGGGACGGCCGTCGAGAGCGCGTCGACCAGGTCTGCAGCCTCCCGTCCGCGGTAGTCGTCGAGGATTCGCTCCTCGGCCGTCTCCAGCACCGCCTCGGCCTCGCTCCGGACGTCCGGTCCGGGCTCGGGACGCGGCACCAGTGCCTCCTTTTTCGGGTCGATGTCGATCAGGACCGACTCCATCTCCCGGAGATCCGCGAGGCTCTCCTCGAGTTGTTCGTTGGCGATCAGCGTCAGGATGGTCTCCGGATCGTTGATGAACGCCTGCACCGTCGCGGCGACCTCCGTGTACGTGTTGAGTCCGTTGTCGATGAGGTACGCCAGGATGGTCCGGCGTTTGAGCAGTTCCGTCGCCAGTTGCTCTCTGGACCACCCGCGGTCGAACGCGATCTCCTGGAGCTTCTGTGACGTTCCCTGCTGGCGGAACTCGTCGGGTTCGGGCTGCCACTGGAAGATGTCCTGAACGCTGATCTCGTTGTTTTCGGCGTCGTAGGCGTTGATCTCCGTGATGGTCTTGTTGCGCCGGACCTTCTGGCCCTTGACCTTCGTCTGCGTCTGAACGGAGATCAGATCCAGGGCGGTAAAGAGCGTCTTCGAGACGTTGATCGGGTCGGTGGTGAAGCGCTTGAGCACCTCGTCCACCGTGTCGGCGTGGAAGGTCGTGTAGGTGGTGTGGCCGGTCGACATCACCTGGAAAAGCGTCCGCCCCTCCTCGCCGCGAACCTCGCCCATCACGATGTAGTCCGGCCGTTGCCGGAGCGCGGCCTCCAGGAGGTCGAACTCGTCGACGTCGCCGACGTCGTCCTGACTGAACGAGGGACGGGTGACCGACGCGACCCAGTTGCGCTGTGGGAGTTCGACCTCGCGGGTGTCCTCGATGGAGACGATCTTCGCGTTCGAGGGGATGAAAAGCGACACTGCGTTCAAAGACGTCGTCTTCCCCGACGCCGTCCCGCCGGCAAAGATCAGGCTCTTGTTACTCTCGATGCAGAGCCACAGGAACGCCATCTCGTCCAGCGAGAAGGTCTTCCAGTTGATCAGATCGACCGGCGTAAAGGGGACGTCCTTGAACTGTCGGATCGTGTAGTTCGTTCCGTGGTCCGAGACTTCCTTCCCGAGCGTCAACTGCGCGCGGGAGCCGTCGGGGAGGGTTGCGTCGACCTGCGGCTGGCGTTTCGAGATGCCTTTCCCCGAGCGCTGGGCGAGTTTGATGACGAAGTTGTCGAGTTGGTCCTCGCCGTGCTCGACGTTCGTGATCAGGTTCTCGTAGTCGGTATGGTAGACGAACGTCGGGGAGTTGTACCCGTCACAGGAGATGTCTTCGACGTTGATGTCGTGTTTGATCGGGTCGATCCGCTCGTAGCCGATGAAGTCCCGCTGGATCCGGTGGAGGATCTTCTCGACCTGATACTCGGTGAGCCACCCCGAGTCCTCAGCGAGGACCGCGGGTTCGGGACGGGCGGCGATCCCGTCGAGTTGCGTCGGTTCGTCGGCTGTCGGGTCGGACGTCCCGACTGTCCGGAGGGCCGTTTTCAGTTCGTCGACCGCGTTTCCGAGCTGCAGGCGTTTCAGCTCCGAGACGACATCCTCGCGGCGATGCAGTTGATCGAGGATCTCGCCGCGGTCGAGTCGGCGCAGTCGGTTCAGGACGGACCGATCGGAGCCGCCGTCGGTATCCATTACCGACTTCCGCAGTTCGTAGCGATCCATCAGCCACTTGGTCTCCGATTTGAGCACCTCAGAGCGGTCTTCGTCTGTCCCTCTGACCACGACGTCGTCATCGGAGTATTTGATGCTCGTCCGGAGCTTTTCCGAGAAGAACTCGATGAGATCCGTCTCGATCTCGTTGAGGTACGGTTCGATCACGTAGTACTTCTTCTCGTTTTCCTTCGTCGAGTGGAAGATGATCACGAACGCTCGGGGCTTGTCCACCCAGTATCGTTCCTCCTCGACGAAGTGTCGCTTCTTGTCCATCGGGACGTGCTTCTCCAGATCGTACCGGTTGACGAGGGTCGTATGCCCGGCTGCGGTGGAGAAGAACCCGTTCTCGTCGAGTTCGGGGGCGACGTTCACCGTCCGTCGCTCCTCTATCTCGGGGATTTCCCCCGCCTTCTGCGACCCTTCGGAGAGCGCCGCTTCGATAACCTCGGGATCGAATCCGAGGAACTCCTCGGAATCGAACGGCTCGACTTCACCCTCCTCGGTACGCGGGAGGTGACCGTCCGCGTCGTAGTAATACTCCCACTTGAAGTGTTCCCAGGTGTACTCGTCTTTCGTCACCGGCGTCTCGTCGATCCAGCGGCCGAACTCGCGGTGGAATTCGGTTCCTTTTCGTGCGGAGTGTCCGAGCCGTTCCCGGAACTGCGCTGGGGGGTGTCCGAGGTACAGCGCCGGATCGAACTCGACGCGCCCCCAGTCGTCCGGTCCCGGAACGGACTTATCGTCCCCGCTCGTCCAGGAGAACCCGAGACTCCACCGATCGTCGGACTCGATATCCCGGTAGACGGCTTCGACCTCGTGGCCGTGACCGTGCTCGCGCATAAACTCTTTCCACGTGTAGGTGCCGGGTTCGACGGGAGTATCGACGTCACCGTCGTCTGGAGTATCGACGTCACCGTCTTCTCCGGGAGCGTCGGCGTCTCCGGGGGCATCGTCGTCTCCGGGAGCGTCGGTGACGCCGGTCGTCTGGGGATCGACCGTCTCCCCACTCATCGACGACACCCCCCGATGAGCCGCAGTGGTCGGGCTCGTCCGTTCGCCGGGGGCCGACGACGGATCGACCGATTGTCGACTGCTGTCATCTCGCTTCAATATCGACTACCATTGCTTTGTAAGGGGCATTTTAACCGCCCGAAAATAGACCGAGAAAGGGCCCGCTCACGAACCAAACGGCGCTGAGCGTGCTTCTCACCCCAGTATTTCACACGGGGCTCTGAGCACGGTTCCTGAGTTAGTCACTCGTCGAATAGTCAGCGAGTGAGGCGTCGTAGGAGCTGACTAAACGACGGTATAATCTGAATTACGAACCTATCACGACCCCTGTTCTCCAGACAGCATCCCCGAGGAGGGGGATCGAGCGAGCGAACCAGGCCGAGGAGGAGGTCGACCCTGCAAACCACGCCGCGGAGGAGGTCGACCCTGCGAACCACGCCGAGGAGGGATCGACCCTGCAAACCACGCCGCGGAGGGATCGGCCCTGCGAACCACGCCCTGGAAGAGGTCGACCGCGCGAGCCACGGACAGGAAGGCACACATGGACAGATCTAGAAACCGCACGGACCGACAGTATCCCAGTGAACGAGCGGTTGCACCCATCATCGGTGTCACACTGCTCATCGGAATCACCGTGATTCTCGCGGCGGTCGTCGGGGCCGTCGTGTTGGGACTGGGAGTCGGCCCGGCCGACGCACCCCGGGCGACGCTGTCGTTCGACGTTGTCGGAGACGAAGTCGTCGTGATCCACGAGGGCGGTGCCGAGCTCTCGACGGAGGAGATCGTGATCCGCGATACCGACGGGACGGAGTACGAACTCGACAGCGACCTCGTCACGGGCGAACAAACGACTGTCGTCGATGCCGGCGGCGATCCGCTCGATCTGAACACCACCGACGTCGATCGGCTCACCGTCGTCTGGCGAGGAGCGGACGACGAACAGGTCCTCGCGACGTTCAGACCCTAACATTCGTATGACACGACTATCCAGCGAGGGATTCTCGACCGACGATCGATCCACCTCGGAGGTGGTAGCCGTGGCCCTGCTCTTCGGAATCGTGATGGTGAGCGTCGCGACGATCGTCCTGGTCGCCGGCGCCCAACTCGACGGGAGCCAGGAGGCCGCCGAGGTAGGGCAGGCCGAGCGGTCGCTGACACAGTTTGATTCCGCGACCGAGCGCGTGGCAACCGGAAGTACGTCCAGCCAGACGATCGATCTCGGCCTCAAGGGGAACAGCGGCACGCTCGATGCCGACCCCGACCGCGGGCGGATCACGGTCGTGTCAATCGACAGCCTCGACGACGGGAGTCGCACCGAGGTGATGAACACTTCCCTCGGGACCGTCTCCTACGAGAACGGCGACACCACCGTCGCCTATCAGAGCGGCGGCGTCTGGCGGAGTGACGGAAACGGCTCGGTGATGGTCTCGCCCCCGGAGGTCAGTTTCACGGGGAAGACGCTCACGATGCACGTCGTCGAAAGCGACCGCTCGGGGAGCATCCACAGCGAGGTCCAACTCTCCCGTTCCGGGCCGTCGGAGCAGCGGTACCCGAACGCCAGTGCCGGGCTTGATAACAGGGTCGAAAACTCCCTCATCGAGGTCAAGATCCGGAGCCGGTACTACGAGGCCTGGGGACAGTTCTTCGAAGAGCGGACGAACACGATCGTCCAGTACAACGACCAGGCCGAGGAAGTCACGATGCTCTTCCTGGCGCTCCCGGTGGACTATTCGCCGGAAGCCGGCGTCGTAGCGACGTCCGGCCCCGGCCAGATACGGATCGAAGGGAGCGGCTCCTACATCGACAGCTACAACTCCTCGAACGGGACCTACGAGGAGACCCGACACGGCGACGGCCGGGTCAAATCAGCAGGTAAAATCTCGATGTACGGCGGCTCTCGGATCGAGGGCGACGCCGAGGCGGACGACGACATCCGCATCGAATCGGGCGACGCACAGATCGACGGGAACGCCTCGTCCGGACAGCAGGTGGACGAACACGACGACTCCTCGGTGACCGGCGAGGTCCGCAACAACACTTCCGGCGTCCCGCCGGTTCCACCGATCGACGGACTCGTCCAGAAGAAGGTAAACGAACTCGAAGGCGACAACGACAACGACGCGACGGAAGTCGTCACCGATAACGAGATCGACCTGTCCGAGTCCAACGAACTCGACCCCGGCGACTACTACCTCGAGAACGTCGAACTCGAAGACGAGACGCTCGTCTTGAACGCGACCGACGGGAACATCACCCTCGGCGTCGAGAACTGGGTCAAACTGCACGGCAACAAGAAGTCCGGCAACATCCGTATCAAAGGCGACGGCAAGGTCAGGGTGTTCGTCGGAAGCGAAAAGAAGACCACGGTGAACCCGCCCTCCGAGGGGAAGACGAAGCTCCACTTCTACGTCGAGCGAAGCGGTTCCGTGCGGACCGTCGATACCCCCCGCCAGCGGTCCACGCAGTTCGTCGTCTTCGGCCCGAGCGATTTCGAGGGATCGCTCGGCGGCTCCTCCTCGAAGAACCCCAACGTGACCGCGGTCGTCATCGCCCCGGCCGGGCCGCAAGGGGACGGGACGTTCCACCTCAAACACGGCGAACTCTACGGCGCGGTGATGACCGGGAACCTGACGCTCGGCAAACCGAGTGCGATCCACTTCGACGAGGCGATCGTCGACGAGCGGATCCCGCTGTCACCGACCGTTCCCCGGCTCGAGTATCTGTACGTCACCGAACACGAGATTGCGGTAGCACGGAGGTAAAGCCGATGTTTCACCCACTCCGTCGAGTCACAAACAGGTTCCAAGCGGACTACGTGCTGGTGCTGGAGTGTCGTCGCTGTGGCACTCCGGTCGAGACCGAAGCACAGTCCTGCTCCTGCTGTGGGAGCGATTGCATCGCTCGATACGAAATTCGGTGAGTTCCCGGTGTCGCCTTTCGACCGCGAGGGCCGTCAGCGAATCCGTCGTCGGACTCGTACCGCGTAGCCGTCCGAAACCGCCCGTTGGTAAACAGTGTATACGGGTTTTCGGCCGGGGCGTATGACCATCCTAACTTTCAGACCATTGGTATTATCGCGGATACGTCGGAGGGATGCTGATGCAACAACAGGTGTACGATACGCGCCAGGGGCGCAATTCGGAGCGAAAGTCGATCCAACAGGAAGCAGCGGAGTCTCGGACGGAGAACGTACTCACGACGGATCACGTCTTCGAGGTCCTGTACAATCGCCGCAGACGGGACGTGATAACCTACCTCCGGGAGCACGGCGGGACGGCGACCACCAGCGATCTCGCGGAGTACATCGCCGCCAAGGAAAACGAGACCACGGTGGAAGGACTCTCCTCGGGCGAGCGCAAGCGCGTGTACGTCGGTCTCTATCAGAATCACCTCCCGATGATGGACGACGTCGGTGTCGTAAACTACGATAAGGACCGCGGTACGGTGGAGCTACAGGAGTGTGCGGCCCAGCTCCTCCCGTATCTCGACGACGAAACCGAGACGAACGCCCATCGGATGACGGCTGGTGGGGCCGTCGGCCTGGCCGGATTCCTCCTGCTGGGCGTCTTTGACGTCGGCGTCTTCGCCGCCATCTCTGACCTGCTTTGGGTCACGTTGGGGGTGATCGGACTGTTCGTGCTGGCTCTCGGCGACGAGTACGATCTGTTCGCTGCTGCCGACCGGTGAGAGAGCGGCGCACGGTTCTCCGTGGGTCGAACGATTCCCCTCCGACAGTGCCGAAGGCACTGCTCTCTCGACGAGGGCGACCGACCAGCGATCGAGCGATCGGGGGACTCATTCGAGAGCACATCGACAAACGGGGGCAGTTAGAGAGGTACTACGGCGTAGCTAACAGGGAGAAGAAACTTTCTACTCGACAGCCACTTGTTGACATGAGCGTCATGACAATACGGGGGAAAGATAGTATTGGAGGTAATGATCCCCAGACCGCACAGATCGGAGCGAAGGGGAAACATAAAGCGGGCTGCGGCGATCCCACGCGGGTGGGGCACCGACGTCGATCGAGCCCGCGCTACTGGGGAAATGCCCGCCGACCTCTCGAAGGAGGCAATCTTCGATGCCCTCCGGAATGGCAGACGGCGGGCAACGATCTCACACCTCCGGAGGCACGGCGGTGAAATGTCCGTTAGCGAACTGGCGACACGCGTCGCGTCCGAGGAGTACGGCGTGGCTCCCGAGGAACTCTCCTCGAAACAGTACAAGCGGGTGTACACGGGGCTGTCTCAGTGTCACCTCGAGCGGGTCGACGACCTGGGAATCGTCGAGTTCGACACCGACGAGAACACCGTCAGACTCGCCCCGAGAGCGTCGTCGCTCGATCCGTTTTTGAACCACGGGGAAACACCCCGCCGGCCGGGCGTCAAACTCGGCGTCGCGATCGTCGTGGCGCTGATGGTCTCGATCGGGTGGCTCGGTATGGACCTCCTCGGGGTCGGCTCACCGACTGCACTCACCGCCCTTCCTGTCGGAGGGCTTCTCGGGATCGCCCTCTTGCAGTTCTGGTACTGATCACTCCCACTTTTTCACGTCGAGAGTGAAAAGTCACAACAGTCAGTATCAGAGGTGGAGTGCAGCGACCTTCACCGAGAGGTTCCACCAGACCACGATCACGCCGAGGAGGGCCAGTCCGAGCGGGACACCGACCCGATGCGGCCGCGGCGTCGACCGCCAGAGCAGGTAGAACACGGCGAGGAGGGCGAGCTTCACGGCGACCATCGAAAACAAGCCGTACTGTTCGACGAGAAAGCCAGTCACGACACCCGCCTCGTACACCCCGGCGATGCTGAGTCCGACCGTGGTCGTCACTATGTCGCCGATTCCGAAGAACGCGACCGCGACCGCCCACAGTCGCGTCTCCGCGAACTGCAGTCGTTCGACCGATCCGGGGATCTCGGATCGCCCCATATCCCCCCGGTTGGCCGAGGACGTTCTTCGTAAATGACCGCTTGCGGCGAGTAGCGTCCAGTTACGCCTATCGCCCCTGTTCGACGTGAGCAAAAGCGCGGGCCGCGACAGGAGAAGGTTAGTCACGGAGGCAGCGCTCGATCGGCGGAAGCGACACCGACGACGCCCGCGGACTCGCTCCGCCGTGTGGCGTGTCGCGTTCACGAACCGCAACAGTTCGAACCGCCTCGGCAGTGTCGTCGACGACCAGTGCCTCGCCGGGCGCAGTCGGCATCGCGTCGGTGACGTCGCCATCGAGGTATGCCGGATCCGCCGAGGCGAGCGCGCGGACGTCCGGGCCGGCGGTCAGCCGGTGGACGATGCGGAGATCCGACTGCGAGACGGCGACCGAGGGGAGCGCACTCGGCCGCTGCGTAGCGGTGACGAGTGAGACGCCCGGCGCGCGCCCGCGAGTGAGGATCGTACGGAGGGCTGCGTCGGCGACACCCTCGAAAAAGACGTGCGCCTCGTCGACGAAGAGCCACGGGAGTCGGTCGACCCGGGACGAGTCGGCCTTCGTTTTCGAGTCTGTCCCCGTTTCCAGCGGAGAGGTTCCATCGGCTCGGTCGACTCGCCCGTCGTACAGCGCGGCCGCAACGCCCGCAACAACCGCGTTTGCGGCTGCGTCGTCGAGCCCGGAACAGTCGAGGACGGTCGCCGCGCCCCCGGCGAGCGATCGTGCGTCGAGTCCGTCGGGATCGAAGACGTCCCAGGATTCGGCCCGCCGGAGCCGGTTATCGGCCGCGCGACGGGCGTCGTCGGCAGCGTCGGCGTCCCCGACGACGGTTCGCATCTCCGCGAGGGTGTCGGCCGCGGCGGCTGCGTCCCAGACGAGCGCGCCCACCGCGTCGTCCGGGTCGGCACCGACGAGACGCGGCCAGCGGCCTGGCGGGATGGCATCCGCACGGACAGAGGGAGCCTCGATCACCCGCGCAGGCACGGGGTCGCCCGTTGCGTCGGCTACGAGGCCTGCGAAAACACCCATCGGATCGACGACGACGGGTGCAATCCCACGGGCTCGCGCCGCCTCCTCCGCGAGGACGCCGAGCGTGTAGGACTTCCCGTAGCCGCGTTTGCCCACGACGAGCGCGGCGTGCGGCCGGTCGAGATCGATTCCGACCGGTGCTCCCGGGCTCCCGTCACGGGCGCGGTGGTTCCCGAAGCGCCCGAGCGGCGCGTCGGAATCGGCTGTGGAGTCCGCATCGCGTCGTCCGAGGACCTCGGTGTGCATCGAAGAGTGTGGCCGCTCCATCCCGGATAAACGTCCGGGTGAGCGTTTATATACGGAGACGGGACCACGGGCGGTATGCTCGAAGAACTCGGGCGGTTCGCCGCGGACGATCGGGCGATCGAAGGACTGCCGATCAGACTCGTCATCGCACTGGTGGTGGGCGTCGCCACGATGAGCGTGATGCTGAATATGGTCTCGGGGATACAGGGGCTCGCCGTTTCGGAACTGGACGTCCAGCCAACGCCGGACGTCGTCGAACCCGGCGAGCACGAACTCGAACTGCGAGTCGTCGACGACGACGGCGATCCGGTGGAGGGGGCTACCGTGATCGTCAAGGACGGCAGCGCCGAGATGGCGGGGGTGGTGACGGCGAAATCGGATGCCGATGGCGTGGCGACCGTCACTGTCGAGGCCGACACGCGCGCAAACCAGGAGACCGGCACGCTCGTGGTCGACGTGAAGCCGCCGTCGGGGAGCCAGTTCGTCGACCGGCGGGAGAACACGGAGATCCTGGTAGTCGAAGAATAGACGGGTGGCAGCGAGAATAGACGGGCGGCAGCGAGAATAGACGGGCGAGCAGGGACAGCCGCGACCACTCACCGTTCGGGATGGACCGGCGCGTCGAAGCCGCCGCGGACAAGCGGCTTCGCGATGTGCCGGCGCGCACACGGCGGCACCTCGTACCACCCGCGTTCGAGGTCGCGGTCGACCTCAACGGTCTCGGGTCCCGGCGCCGACGTCCCGCAGTCCCGGCAGCGATAGCCCTGCCCGCGTCCGGCGCTCTCCATCGAGCGGCCGCACCCGTCGCAGGTGGGGGTCGTCTCCGCCGTCCGCTGTAGCGATCGGACGGCGAACTTCTCCAGTTTCACCGTCCCGTCGCTCACCTCCCCACAGGCGGTGATCTCGTCGCCGGGACGGAGCGCCCGGACGCGCTCGCGGAACCGCTTTGTCGGCTCGAAGGCGACGCAGTCGACCCGTTCCTCCGAGCAGTCCCGCCCGGCGAGCGTAAAGAAGACGTGGCCGCCGGTTCTGGTCTCGGGATCGGTCACGACGGTGCCGTCGACGCGGTAGGCGCGACCGTCCGAGAGGTCGCCGATAGTGCCGTCCCGGAGGTGCGCGTCGGTGCCCTGGTTCGTCACGAACGTGGCCGCCCGCTCGATTGGCTCGCTCTCGACCCGCCCTGCCAGTTCGCGAACCGTGTCGGGATCGTCGCCGCGGATGCCGTGGAGGATCGGCCCGGGCGCGTTGGGGACGCAGACCGCTTGCCGTTCGACCCGATCGACCGTGTCCCACGCGGTCGGATACCACTCGTCCGCGGCCGCGAAGACCGACGCTTCGTCGACGTCGCGGGGAGAGCCGCAGCGCTCGAACTCGCGGTAGGCGATGTGTTCGTGCGTCCACTCGTCGAACGCGCGCCACGCGCCGACGGCGGCGAGCGCGCCGATCCGCCCGCGGCCGCCAGCCCAGCCGCGGTGGCGGTAGCCGGCGGTATCGGCCAGATCCGTCGCCTCCGCGGGGTCAAGGAGGTCCGTAACCGCCCGCCGCGCGAAATCGGCGACCGACCGCGGGACCGCCTCGGGCGGATCGTCGGCGACGACGACCCCCGGGCTCGTCCGGGGATCGTCGGTTTCGGCCAGCGGCTCCAGTTCGGCCGCGGCGAGATTCAGCGCCCGATCGGGATCGATGTCTGTGTGGAGCGCAAGCGCCGCGTTCCCCCGGGTCTTGTATTCGACTGCCGGATTGAGCCGTACCAGTAGCCGCCGCTCGACCGTCCCGCCGTCGTCGACGATCGCCTCGGCGACCCGCGTCGCGAGGTACGTCGTACACATCCCTCGCTCGCGGGAGTCGGTGTCGTCGAGGCCGATGATCGCCATCGATATCCCCTAATCGACGCGTGGGCTAACCGCTTTCGGGATAGTGGGAGCGTGGAGCCGAAACCGGGGTCGAACTGGTCACTCAGCCGACGAACCCGACGGCACAACGCATATATGGGCTGAATCGCGTATTTTCGGGTATGTCGCGGTCCGCGCTAGTCGGAAACGTCACGGCGATGCTCGAGGACGCCGGGTTCATCGTCAGCGACCGCTGTGAGATCCGACCGAAGAGTTTTGATATCGCCGCGCGCCGCGGTGAGGACCTGGTACTCCTGAAGATCCTGGGGAACATCGACGCGTTCGACGGGACGACCGGCGAGGAGATGCGCCGGCTGGGAACCTACCTCAACGCGACGCCGATGGTCGTCGGACTGCGAACGCGTGACGAGGACCTGAAACCGGGCGTTGTGTACTTCCGCCACGGTGTCCCGGTGTTCAACCCCGATACGGCGCTGGACCTGTTCGTCGAGGGCGTGCCGCCGCTCATCTACGCCGCGCCGGGCGGCCTCTACGTCAACATCGACGGCGACCTCCTCGCGGACGAACGCGAGGAACGTGGCTGGAGTCTCGGCCAACTGGCGTCGGAACTCGGCGTCTCGCGGCGCACTGTCTCGAAGTACGAAGACGGGATGAACGCGAGCATCGAAGTGGCGATCCAACTCGAAGAGATGTTCGACCAGCCCTTTTCCAGCCCGGTCGAAGTGATGGACGGCGCCGGAGAGGTCCGGGACGCGGAGCCGATGCCGGACGATCCAGATCCCGACTCCGACGACGAACACGTGGTCCACGTGCTGACGCGGGCGGGGTTCACCGTCCACCCGACGGCCCGTGCCCCGTTCAAAGCCGTCAGCGAGGACGACGGCCGGCGCCGGGATTTCACCCCGATGCTCACCGGCCACTCGGCGTTCACCCGGAGCGCCGAGAAACGCGCTCGGATCATGTCCTCGCTCGGGGAAGTGACACAGACGCGGTCGGTGTACTTCACCGAGGACGACTCCAAGCGCGACGCCGTCGAGGGGACCGCCCTCGTCAGCTGTGAGGAGTTGGCCGCCATCGACGACCCCGAGGCGATCCGCGAACTCATCCGCGATCGCTCGCAGGAGCCGTCAGAGGCGTAGGTGTCGGGGTCTGTCTCGGTGTCGCTCCGGGTCGTTCCGGCCTAAAATAGCGAGTGTCGAAAGAGTCCGTAGCCGACCGGATCAGTTCCCGGCGGCGCCGTAGGTTTCTTCGAGATACTCGACGATATCGTCGCTCTCCGGCATCCCCTCGACGCCGTTGGCTTCGTCGACGAGGACCGGAACGCCGGTCTGGCCGCTGATCTCCTTTACTTCGGTCCGGCCGCTGTGCGCGGACGGCACCTTCACCGACTCGTACTCCAAGTCGAGTTCCTCGAGTTTGTTGACAACTTTCGCACAGTACGGACAGCTTTCGAGTTCGTACAGAGTGAGATCTGACATCACACTCAGTACGCGATACCGCCTAAAGAGTCACGCGGTCGCGTGCATCGGAGACGCATCACAGCGCACCCTCAGGTGCCGCAAAGCCGACGGTCTATCAGCGATCCAGCAGTCGCCTGACGCCGGCCACGATCCGTCGCCGCCCCGCGATCAGTTCGCCGCTGACCCAGGTGATTCCGGCGAGTCCCGCGGTGATGGCCCACGCGAAGTCCCAGCCGGACATCCAGACCGGACGGATCCACGGCGTCACGTGCGCCCAGCGGGTCGCAAACTCGTGCATCGGCCCCTCGAGCGGCGTCCCCGCGAACGTGGCGCGGACCCGGCCCGCGAAGCCGACGCTGCCGTTCCCCCCGGCAGTGAGGTTCGCACTCCCGGTGATGGCGTAGGAACCGCTTTTGTTGAGATCGCGGATCGTGGGGCCGGAGGACTCCGGCCCGGTCCCGATCCGTTCGGCGTCGTACGGCCCCCAGGTCGCGTAGTACTCCCAGACGACCTCGCCCGTCGGCGTGATCTCCATCACGCGGTGGTTGAGCGTGTCGGTCACGAGAGTGTTGCCGTTGGGGAGTCTGTCGGCGTCCCGTGGCCAGGTGAGCGTCTCCGAGCCGACCTCCCACGTCCGAACCCACTCGCCGTCCTCCTTCGCGTATTCGACGACGCGGTTGTTCTCGCTGTCGGCGACCAGGATCGTCGGCGTTCCGTTCTCGCTTTCCAGCCAGTCGGGGTTGTGCTGTTCGCGCATCACGGAGTAATCGCCGTCGCTGCCGAGGCGTTCGACGATCTCCTTGGATTCGATATCGACGACGATGGCCTGATCGAAGTTCCGCGGCGAAAGCAGGAGCCGATCGTCGCCGACCGGGTCGACGTCGTTGACGTGGGTCCAGTCCTCGCTGTAGCCGCCGTCGGTGTCTTCGGGGTAGTGGTTCCGGAAGTACCACTCCCAGGTGAACTCCCCGCTCGAACGGTTGTAGATGACGACCCGGTCGTCGCTTCTGCCCGCCGATTCGTTCCACTCCCGCATGTTCGCGATGGCGATGCGGTCGTCACCGAGATATGCGACGTCGTGGGTGTCGGTCATATTGAACCGCTCCTGCCAGACGCGTTCTTGGGTGTCTGGATCCAGTTCGAAGAGGACTGTATCACCCGCCCGCGGCGAGGAGACGAGCAGGTTCCCGTTCGGCAACGGATCGACGTCGAAGAACCAGGCGTTCCCGCCCACGGTGTCGTTGTGTATCCACTCCAGGTCCCCGCGCGGGCCGATCGAGACGAGGCGGGCGGGCTTTTTCGCGTTCGTTTGCCCCTGGAACGTGAAGCCCTGGACGCTGACGACCGTCGAGTCGTTCGCTGGGCTCGTGATCGTCCCCTGTTCGAGGCTCGTGTCCTCAGCGGGATCGTACGTCACCGCCGAGACGACTGAGGGCGCAAGGAGGGAGATGACGACGACGAGTGCCAGGAGCCGAACCGCGTTCGCGCGGGAGAGGGGCGGAAGAGTCACACCCGAATGATGAGCGGGTCATCGATGAATCTCTTGCGGTCCGCGGAGAGCGATGCGCCGGGGAAGGGAAGCGGCGCCGGCAGCGCGGCGCTACACCTGCGCGGTCAGGATGCCGCCCGTCCGGACCACGAAGTAGAGGACGAACGCACCCGCCAGCACCCAGTGGCCGATCCGAACGTCCTCGCGCTCGCCGGCGGCGAGTTTGACGAGCGGGTAGGAGACGATGCCCGCGGCGATGCCGTAGGCGATCGAGTACGTGAACGGCATCACCAGGATCGTCAGCCCCGCCGGGATCACGTTCGTGATGTCGTCCCAGTCGAGGTCCACGACGTTCTTGAGCATCAGGACGCCGATCACGACCAGCGCAATGTGGGAGGCGTACAGCGGGATGATCGTCGCGAGCGGGACGATCGCCAGCGAGGCGACAAACAGCGCCGCGATGGTGAGCGCCGTCAGGCCGGTCCGACCGCCCTCCTCGACGCCCGAGGCCGACTCGATGTACGTGGTGACAGTCGAGGTCCCGAGCATCCCGCCGACGGTCGTGCCGATCGCGTCGGCCATAAGCGGCCGGTCGATGCCGGGGAGGTTCCCGTCCTCGTCGAGGAAGTCCCCCGCCTGACCGACGCCGACGAGCGTGCCGGCGGTGTCGAAGAAGTCCACGAAGAAGAACGTGAACACGATGAGCGCGAAGGTGAACGCCTCGATGCCGGCGAACCCGGAGACGAATGCGCCCGCAAGCGGCGTGATATCGTAGCTGACCGTGGCCGCACCAGCGACGAGTCCCGCGTCCGGGGCGACGGGGCCGAACGCCGTGATCCACCAGCCGAGGAGGGTCGTCGCGAGGATGCCGATGATGATCGATCCGGGAACGTTCCGCGCGTAGAGCACGAACGTGAAAAAGAGGCCGACGATCGAGACGATCGCGACCGGATTCGACGCGAGCGAGCCCATCGAGATGAGGGTCGCGGGGTCGTCGACGACGACGCCCATCGCCTGGAGGCCGATGATCGCCAGGAACAGCCCGATCCCGGTCCCCACGGCGAACTTCACCGGTTCCGGAAAGAGCCCGATCACGTACTCCCGGGCGCCGACGGCCGTGAGGATGATAAAGAGGATCCCCTCGACGACGACCGCCGCGAGCGCGGTCTGCCAGGGGATCCCGAGCGCGCCGACGACGGTGAACGCGAAGAACGCGTTCAGCCCGAGGCCGGGCGCCTGCGCGAACGGGCGGTTCGCGTACACCGCCATCACGAACGTCGCCGTCGCCGCCGCGATGATCGTCACGACCGCGAGCATCGACTGGATCTCGCCCGAGGGTATGCCCTCGATCGAGATGGCCTGCGCCAGGATCGCCGGGTTGACGACGACGATGTAGGACATCGTCAGGAACGTCGTCAGCCCGGCGAGCAGTTCAGTTCTGACCGACGAATCGTGCGCCTGAACGTCGAAGTATCCACCCAGGGAGTCCGAAAGTCCCATTATATACGTCGGCACATCACACATCCGGTCGATAAACGTTTCCATCGACTGTGCGGACGTCGCCGACCTGCGCCTCGAGGGGGCTGGTCAGCGAATTACGCCTCGAGGGGGCTGGTCAGCGAATTACGCCTCGAGGGGGCTGGTCAGCGAATTACGCCTCGAACGTCGAGAGCGCGCCGACGGGTGCGTCGGTGCGTTCGCGGGCCCGCGCGATGCCGTCGTCGCCGACGGCGATCAGCGCGAAGACGCCCGCGACGTCCGCGTTCGCCTGGATAGCGATGTCCAAAAGCAACTCCTGGGTCTCGCCGGAGCGGATGAGGTCGTCGACGACCAGCACGCGCTCGCCGCCCGAGAGCGCCCGCTCGGGAAGGTAGTACGTCAGTTCGATTCCGGAGGCGAGCCGCTGCCGCGATTCGATGAACTCCTCGACGGCCGTCTCCTTCGATTTCTTGGCGTAGGCGACGCGGGCGTCGAAGTAACTCGCCATCGCGGCGCCGAGGGTGATCCCGTCGGTCGCGGCGGTCAGGACGACGTCAGGGCGCTCGAATCCCAGCGAGTTGGCCGCCACGGGCGCGACGAGGTCCAGAAACGACTGATCGAAGACGACACTCGAGTTGTCGAGATAGCCACCGTCGTCGAACTCGACGCGGTCGCGGAGTTCCGAGGCGAGGGCGTCGCGGCCGACGCCGGTAACGACCTCGCGGGCACGCTCGGCGCCCGGGAGCACGTGACCGTTGACGTACCGGTTGAGATCGCCGGCGGGGAGACCGGTCAACTCCGCGAGTTGGTCGTACGTGCGCGTCTCTTTGAGCATCCGCAGGACTGCAACCGCCTGCAACTGGAGGGCCGCTTTCTCCGCTCTGTTCATATTTCGATGTGCGATGTTACGCAAGTATGAATATATCGATACGTATACTCGGCAAAAGTACCACGAACGTGGATTGTAGTCGGGAAGCTCCGAGGCAGACAGTGAAACGCCGGAGTCAGGCGCCCTCCGCGTCCGTATCGTCGAGGAGATCCGCGGCGGTCACGAGCGCGTCGAGTTCGACGTCGGCCTCCGCGAGTCGTTCGCGTGCGCCCTCCTGTCGATCGACGACGACTAACACGCGGTCGACGACGGCGCCCGCGTCCCGAAGCGCCTCGACGGCGTCGAGCGCGCTCTTGCCTGTCGTGGCGATGTCCTCCAAGACGACGACCTCCTCACCCGCCGAAAGTCGGCCCTCGATCCGGTTGCCGGTCCCGTACTCTTTGGCTTCCTTCCGCGCGATGACGTACGGCGTGTCGGTCTCGGCGCTCGTGACGGCGACGAGCGGGACCGCGCCGAGGGCGACGCCGGCGAGCTTTTCACCCGACAGTTTCGCCGCAAACGCCTCGGCGATCAGGCGGAGACAGCCCGGATCGGTCTCGAAGAGGTACTTGTCGACGTAGTATTCGGAGGTGCCGCCGTGTGAGAGTTCGAACTCCCCGAACTGGATCGCGTCGGCGTCGCGCAGCGCCGCGATGAGTTCGTCGTTGGTCATTAAGTGAGCGAGCGCGCGGAAGGCGCTTAAACGGGACGGTTCAACACGGGATTGTAGCCGGAGCGTCGTGAAGCGCATCGGAGAGAAAGCAGCACGCCAAGGACACCTCCCAGGTTGCCGGAACGGCGGCGGGTATCGTGAATCAGCGGCCCATCGAGGCAAACGACGGTCCACGCTATAGTAGCGTTTGCAACTTATTGCTCATTCGATCGCACGCAGTCGTGCGATCTGATGAGTGAAGACTTGCAAACGCTACTATAGGGTCGACCACCACCGTCGGAGACGGCAGGTGTCCGGTGTCCGGGGGTAATGGTGACTTGCCAGCCGTCGTCACCAAACCGATATTTTCAGTTGATGTTTATTATCAGGTGGCTATAAACCGTATTTGGCGTCCGAGGGAGGACAGCGCGTGTTCTCTCGGGGTGCCATTCCGAAGTTATGTCAAGTGAAACACCAGAGTCACCGATAAACTCCGGTGGGGCGTCCACCGTAAATCGGCAAAGTTTTTGGCCGTCTTCCGGCCTGGGGCAACGAATCAAACAAGTATGCATCTTCACGCAACTCGATATTGTGGGGATGGGCGTCGCTGGAACGCTCATTACGATGGTGATGCTCTCGCTGTCACCGAATCCAGCGCCCGTCGTCGTCGGACTGGTCGCCTACGGCGTGTACGTCGGCGACAGAATCAGCGATGTGAAGTACGACCCTGAAGCGACGTCCGATAGAAGCGCCTTCATCGGCCGGCACAGGCGTTTGCTCTCGATTTCGTCCGCAGGGGCGTACGGACTCGCAATCGCGATCTCCACGCTCGGTGGCCCGCTCGCACTCGCGATCACCTTGATTCCCGGCGCGACGTGGGTCCTGTATGCCGTGGATCTGCCCGGATCCTCGAGTGTACCGATCAAGCGGCTGAAGACGGTCTTCATCCTCAACTCGACTCTCGTCGCGCTGGCGTGGGCGACAGCGATGGTCTTCCTGCCCATCGTGTTCGCCGGGGCCACGATCACCCCTGTCGTCGTCGTGCTCGCCGTCTACTTCTTCATCGACATCTTCGCCAATACGGAGATCCCGAACGTCCGCGACATCGGCGACGACGCTCGAAACGGTGTCGCGACGTTCCCGACGGTCGTGGGCATCCGGCGGACTCGACACCTGTTGTACGTGATCAACTCCCTGTCGGTGCTCGTCGTGATCTGGGCGTACGTCGGTGGACACCTGCCGGCGCTCTTCGCTTCCGTCCTCCTCGTCGGCCGCGCACTTGCAGTCCTCCTCAATAGTCGCGTCGGGCGCAGCGAGAACTACCGTCGACTGGAACTGCTGGGCGAGATGAACCACGTCGTTGTCGCCGGCGGACTCCTGGTTGTGCTCTTCGCCTAGCTGTCTCCGAAACAATTTTTCGCGGTCACCCACGCAAGTTGTTTTTTCGGTGACAGAAGTTTCGTATACAAAGAGGAAAATTGGAAGACTGTGTCGGAACCAATCCCGTTGCTCCTCTCGCTACTCCTTTCGGTCGTGCTTGGCTCCGCCTCGGCCATCCTGGCGTGGAGGGAAGGATCGAAGCCGGGAGCGAGAGCGCTCGTGCTGCTATTGAGTGGGCAGGTATTCTGGTCGATTACGCTTATTTTCCGACTCCAGGCACCGACTGTCGAGGCGAAATTGTTCTGGATGCACGCAATGTGGGTCGGCGTCGTGGCAGTCCCGCTCGGGTGGATCCTCTTCGCGCTGGAGTACACCGGTCGGGATCGGTATATGTATCCGCGATACGTGGCGGCGCTCGCCGCGATTCCGGTCGTGACAGTCGTCCTCGTCGCTCTCGGGCCGTATCAGGACCTGTTGCGAATCGGAATCACCGGCTCTATAGACGCCGGCACCATCCAAAACGAGAACGGTGGTGTCTGGTATTGGATCGTGGCGATCTACACGTATCTGGTGGGTGCTGCGGGCGGCGTCCTGTTGCTCGAACTGGTTTTGAGCCAGATGTTCACGTTTCGAAAACAGGCGTACGCCCTCATCGGCGCGCTCATCGCCCCGTGGGCCACGAACCTGGGGTATCTCGCGGATATTCTCGCCACGCCCATCGATCCGACGCCGATCGCCTTCTCGTTTTCCGGCGTCATCTACCTGTTCGCGCTCCGGCATTTCGACCTGTTGCGGACGAATCCGGCGCCGAACAACAGAGCCCGAAAGCTGGTGTTCGATGGAGTTCAAGAGGGTGTGATCGTCCTCGACATCGGTGATACCGTGATCGACATCAACGAACCGGCGCTCGAAATGCTCCAGGAGACGAGAGACGAAGTACTCGGGTCGCCGGCGCCGAAAACGATCCCGGACTACGAGGAATTTCCCGAGTCCGGATCGTTCGGCGACTTCCTCAGGGTCGAGACCCGGTCGGGTGAACGTAGTTTCGAGGTCGAAGTCACCCCGATCACGTCCGACCGGGGAAAAACGATCGGGCGTGTCGTGACGTTCAAAGAGATCACCGAGTTTCTGCGACAGGAACAGCGCCTGGAGGTCCTCAATCGCGTCCTCCGCCACAACATCAAAACGGAGACGAACCTGCTGCTCGGATACGCCGATGACCTGTCGGGCGAGAACGCGGAGCGAATGAAAGAAAGCGTACTCCGAATCGACGAGTTGGGGCAGAAAGGACGCGAGGCGATCAGGCTCTTCAGTCGGGCCCGGGAGGAATCCGATTTCCGATCGTTGCACACGATCGGCGAAGAGTGTGTCAGGGAGGCCAGATCGCGGTTCCCGGACGTGACAGTCGAGTACCGACGTGCTGGTCGGGACGCGTCGGTCAACAGCGTCCTCGATTCGGTACTTCTGAACGCCATCGAAAACGCGGCCGAGCACAACGACAGCGACGACCCCAGAATCGAAATTGTCACCGGCGTCACGGACGAGCAGGTCACCGTCGAGATCCGGGACAACGGGCCGGGGATATCCGAATACGAACTGTCTGTGCTTTCTGCTGGTGCCGAATCGTCGCTCAAACACGGCAGCGGGATCGGGCTCTGGATAATCAAGTGGGGGGCCGAGCTCCTCGGCGGCAGAGTGCGGTTCAGCGACAACGATCCGACCGGTACGGTCATCGAGATCGCAGTCCCGCCAGGGGAGGCGTCAGCTACCCACTCCTAAAGGGGTGGGCTTCCGCCTTGCTCCCGCTCTGAGTTGTCGGTATTCGACTACCGGCACAACCGCAAAACGGCGTCGCGTGTGCGGTATCCGAGTGGAGTTTCCGATCGCACGCAGCGCGACCCGGGGCAGATAAAGATTGGTTAGTACGGCTCGTCTTTCAGGCCCAACACGTACGCGATGCCGTTCGTCGCGACGTGGAGCACGGGCGTGAGAACGACGACGACGGCGACGACGGGCAGCGTGAACGTCGCCAGAAACCACCCGGGAGCGAAAAGGGCAGCACACGCGAGCGCGCCGACGACGAAGTCGAGCTGGTCGACGACAGGAAAGGCCGCGCCGCGCTTTCGCCCCGTACGACGTTTGACGAAGGAGGCGCCGACATCACCGAGCATCGCACCGAGGGCGAGCCCGACGGCGGCAGCGAGCGGGAACGCGGGGACGGGGACACCGATCGCATCGGCGACGACGGGTTCGACGTAGTTCAGGAGCTGTGCGAGCGCCACCCCGCCAAGAGTGCCGACCGCGGTCCCACGCCACGTTTTCCCGTCACCGAGCAGGCGACGGCCGCCCATCGTCCGGCCGCCGTCGATCGGAGCGCCCCCGCCAGCCAGCACCGCAATGTTGTTCGGCACGTAGGCGGGGAGCATCACCCAGAACGCGACAGCAACGAGATCGAAGACCATACTCGCCCGTCCCGCGGCGGCGACAAAAGTGTGGCCGGTCTCGCCGCACGACTGTCGGGAAAGCGGTCACTTTAATCCCAGCGGGGAACGTATCGCCTGACAAATGTCTTCGTGGAGGCGCGATTTCGCCAGCGGGCTCGTCGTCCTGACGCCGATCCTCGTCATTCTGTTCGTTCTGAACTACCTCTACTCGCAGATCGTCGACCTCCCGGTCATCCGACGGCTGGCCGAGCCGTTCGGCTTCTTCGTCGCCGTCCTCGTCTTCGTGATGCTCGTGCTCTCGGTCGGCTACCTGATGCGGACGACCGTCGGCCGGTTGTTCGAGACGTACCTCGACGCCGCGATGAACCGTGTCCCGTTGATTCGGGTGCTATACAACGCCTCGAAACTGGCCGTCGAGACCGCCGTTTCGGGAACTGACGACCTCCAGAAGCCGGTGAAGATCGAACCCTGGAGCGGGATGCGGATGACGGCGTTCAAGACGGGAAAGATCACCGAGGACGGCCGCGTCGTCCTGTTTATGCCCACCGCGCCGAACATCACCACGGGGTTCGTGATGGAAGTCGACCCCGACGACATCGTCGAGACCGACGAGACCGTCGAGGAGGCACTGACCCGGGTGCTATCGGCGGGTTTCGGCGACGAGGAGCGTCCGTCGCCGATCGATATCGACACGCGCTCGGAGGACTGAGCGTCGACCGACGCATAGCAAGCCGCGAAAGCCGCCGTTGAAATCGAGTCGCAGCCTCACACTTGGAGTCGCAGACGAGTCGTGTTTCGCCGTCGTACGGCGCTAATTTGTACGCATCGCTGTTCCGATCAACTGTTGTTTCACCGAATTGTACCGCGAGCGAGGCCGCAGGCCGAGCGAGCGGGAGTTTTTTGGTCCAGATTTTTGCAAGGAGGGTGCGCCGCAGGCGCACCCGACGCAGCAAAAAGGTGGGTTCCTAGACGTACGTGAACCACTCGTCGTGGGCGTCGGTCCGCCGCTCGACGAGATCGAAGAAGGCCTGCTGGAGCTCCTCGGTGACCGGGCCGCGCGAACCGTCGCCGATGACGACGTTGTCGACCTTCCGAATCGGCGTCACCTCCGCGGCGGTGCCGGAGAAGAACAGCTCGTCGGCGGTGTTGAGTTCGCCGCGGGAGATGACCGCCTGATCGTGGACCGTGTAGCCGCGCTCGCGGGCGAGTTCGATCACGGTCTGGCGGGTGATGCCGTCGAGGATGCTCTCGGAGAGGCCGGGCGTGTAGATCTCCCCGTCGCGGACGAGGAAGATGTTCTCGCCGGGGCCCTCGGCGACGTTGCCCTCCTTGTTCAGGACGATCGCTTCGGTGTAGCCGTTCCGGCGGGCCTCCTCGCCGGCCAGAAGCGAGTTGACGTAGAGGCCGGTCGTCTTCGCGTTCGTCGGGATCTGGCTGGAGGCGTGCTTGCGCCACGAGGAGATCATCACCTCGACGCCGTTCTCCAGCGCTTCCTCGCCGAGGTACGCGCCCCACGGCCACGCCGCGATCGCGACGTTCACCGGGTTTTCCTTGGGGCTGACGCCGAGCGAGCCGTAACCGTAGAACGCGACCGGGCGGATGTAGCACGACTCGAGTTCCTGTCGGCGGAGCAACTCAAGCGTCGCCTCGGTGAGTTCCTCCCGGGAGTACGGGAGTTCCATATCGTACGGCTTCGTCGACTGATAGAAGCGGTCGAGGTGTTCGTCCCAGCGGAAGATCGCCGGCCCGTTTTCGGTGTCGTAACAGCGGACGCCCTCGAAGACGCCAGTGCCGTAGTGCAGACCGTGTGTGAGAACGTGGACCGTCGCGTCGTCCCAGTCGACGAACGAACCGTCCTGCCAGATCGTGTCGACGTCCATCTCGTCGAATCCCATACGCCCAGATTTACCGCCCGGGGTATAAAACCCTACAGGAGCGTCTCGGGCGGTGTACCGGGCAGCAAGGGGGCGGCGACGGGGGGACAGCGGGAAGCGACAATGGGGTTAGCCGAGTCGCTCGATGAGGTCTGCGCCCTCGACGTAGACGAGGTCGTTGCGGCGGGCGTACTCGCGTGCGCTCGTGGGCGTCCGAGCACCTCCGGAATCGGCGTCGAGCATCTCGCAGACGACCACCGCAGGTGGCAGGTCGGCAGCGTCCGCGAGCGCCAACCCAAGTTCAGTGTGGCCACGGCGGTCCGCAAGCAGTCCGGGCGCGCCACGGAGGACGTGGACGTGGCCGGGCGTCCGGAATTCAGCGGCGAAGTCCGAGGAGTCGTACTCGACGCCGGGGGTTCGGGCTGTCTGGGCTGCGGCAGCCAGCTGCCGGATCGTGAGCGCCCGGTCGTCGTCGGTGATCCCCGTGAACGTCTCGCGGTGGTTCACCGGCAGGGAAAACGAGGAGCGGTCGTCGTAGGTGAGGTCGTGATCCGCTGCCGCCGGGTGATCGATTTCGTCTTCGAGGAACGGCAGGCCCACGGCTTCCGCTACGGGGTCGGAGACGGCAGTACAGATCAGCCCGCCCGCGTCACGGCGGAGTCGGGCGACAGCTTCGGAATCGACCGCGCCCGCGGGGTAGACGATGTCCGTTTCGCCCTCGCGGTCGGCGGCGTCGTGGATCAGCACCGGCTCCCCCGCACCGAACGCGGCAATCACGCGCTCGACAGCGTCGTCGGCCCCGGAGTCGACCGCGACGTCAGTCGTCGTTCGCGTCATCGAACCGCCTCCACGCAGATGGTGACCTCGTCGCCGTCCTCGACGGCGAGTTCGTCCCGGAGCCGCACGGGGGCGATGATCTCGAGTTGCGTCTCGTCGTGGTGGGTGCGTTCGGGCACGATGATGTGCGTCGGTTCCGCGACGGTCTCCCCGTCGGCAACAGTCGCAGCGTAGCAGGTGGCCGGGCCGAACGTCCGGTCGTCGTCCTCCCAGCCGTCGATCGCGACGCCCGAAAGCGACGACATCGCCGAACGGGCCCGGACGCTCTCCTCGTCGAGGTCGACGTTGAACGTGCCGGGGAACGGCTCGTAGCCGAGCCGCTCTTCGAACTGCTCCATATAGCCCGGCAGGGAGATGTAGTGGCGGCCCTCGCCCATCCCGCTCGTGAGCGTCCCGGTCAGTTCCACCGTCGAGGGATCGGTCCCCTCGAAGATCCGACGGTAGTGTGAGTACTCGCGGTGGAGCGCCGCCTCGCCGGACTCGGTCAGCGATACCCACTGCCCATCGGCGACGACGTCCCGGTCGAGATGGCCCGCGTCTTCGAGTCGTTGCAGACGGCGCGAAGCGGTCTGGTTCGAGGCGTCGAGCCGCTCGGCGAGCCCGGAACAGGAGATCTTGACCGGGCCCGATCGGGCGCCCTCGAGAGCCACGAACTTCAGTGCCGTCAGTTCGTCACTGCCGACGGCGGAGACTGCAGATTCTGACATTACGAGAGGGTAGTTCCGGGGCCGTGTTAAGGATAACGGCTATGGAACGCATATCAGAATTGAGACGAAGGTGGGCGGGACCACTCGGAGAGTAACGAGTACAGGACCTATCTCGAATCTGTGATCTCTGGAGCCTAAAAGCGTCGGTGTCGATCCCGGATAGCGAGAACGACGGATAGACACCGTGAGCGATGTCCATACTCCGGCTTCGGGCACCTGAGGAGGAAGGCGGTGGTAAAATTAAAACAAAAACGGACGGCGTGGTTCGGAAAGGC
This sequence comes from Halobellus ordinarius, assembly GCF_031823395.1. Taxonomy (NCBI): domain Archaea; kingdom Methanobacteriati; phylum Methanobacteriota; class Halobacteria; order Halobacteriales; family Haloferacaceae; genus Halobellus; species Halobellus ordinarius. Next base: position 506,679 of record NZ_JAVQKJ010000002.1, on the reverse strand, counting down.
CTTTAGTTGGCGTTCCGGAACGAGGAGTATGTTCAGAGCCTTCCGCTCGGAGGTCGAGACGGCGGTCGAGGCGGCGCTGACCGCCCTCGACCTCCCGGTCGACGACCTGGGTGTCGAGGAACCGCCCGAGGACGTCCCGGCGACGCTGGCGTCGAGCGTCGCGTTCCGACTGGCCGGCGTCGTCGGCGCAGCGCCACCCGCGGTCGCCGAGGACCTCGCCGCCGAGATCGACACCGGAGCGTACGACTACGTCGCCCGCGTCGACACGCAGGGTCCGTACGTGAACTTCTACGTCTCCGAGGCGTACTACGCAGACACGCTGACGACGGCCCGCGAGGAGACATACGGGACGCTCCCCGCGACGGGGAAGTCGGTGGTCGTCGAACACACGAGCGCGAACCCGACCGGCCCGGTCCACGTCGGTCGCGCCCGGAACCCGATCTACGGTGACGCGGTCGCCCGCCTGCTGGAGTACGCCGGCAACGACGTCGAGACGCACTACTACGTCAACGACGCCGGGCGGCAGGTGGCCGTCTTCACGTGGGCCTACGAGACGTTCGAGGAGTCGGATCTCCCAGAGCCGGAACGGGAAGGCGCCGACTACGACCTCGTGCGCTACTATCGGAAGGGGAACGCCTTCCTCGACTCGGCCGACGAGGCGGCAGTCGAGGCCGCAGAAGCGGAGATCGCCGACATTATGCAGGGACTGGAGTCGGGCGATGAGGAGACCTTCGAGCGCGTCGCTGCCGTGGTCGATCAGGTCCTCGAAGGGATGCAGGAGTCTCTCGGGCGACTGCCCGCGGAGTTCGATCGCTTCGTCAAGGAGACGAAATTCATCCGCAACGGCGACGCCGACGAGGTCGTCCAGCGGCTGAAAGACTCGGAGCACGCCGTCTACGAGGACGAGGCCTGGCAGCTGGATCTCTCGGCGTTCGGGCTGGAGAAGAACCTCGTGTTCCTGCGCTCGGACGGCACCACGCTGTATACGACCCGGGATCTGGCCCACCACGAGTGGAAGTTCGCGAACTTCGACGAGGCGGTCACGGTGCTGGGTGAAGACCACAAGCTCCAGGCGGAACAGCTCGAAGCGGCGCTGGAGATCCTGGGCAACGACACAGCCCAGCTCAGACAGACCTTCTACTCGTGGGTCAACCTCCCCGAGGGCGGAATGTCGACCCGCGAGGGGACCGGCGTCGACCTCGACGACCTCCTGGAGGAGTCGGTCCGTCGGGCCCGCGAGGAGGTCGAAGCACGGCTGGGGTCGCGCATCCGGAACGACGAACTCGACGAGGACGACATCGACCGCATCGCTCGGCAGGTCGGGATCGGCGCCGTCCGCTACGATATCGTCTCGAAGCAGCCGACGAAGGGGATCACCTTCGAGTGGGAACGCGCGCTCGACTTCGAGGCGCAGTCGGCCCCGTACGTCCAGTACGTTCACGCACGCTGTTGTGGTATCGAAGGCGAGGCGGCCGAGGCCGGAATCGAGCCCGTGGTCGACGTCTCGGTCCTCGACACCGACGCCGAACGCGCGCTCCTCCGCGAGATCGCGCGGTTCCCTGGCGTCATCGAAGAAAGCGCCGCGGACCTGGAACCGCACGTCGTCGCGACGTTCGCCCGCGAGTTCGCCGAGATCTTCAACACCTTCTATCGGGAGTGTTCGGTGCTCAACGCCGACGACGAGGCGGTCGCGGCCGCGCGGCTGGCGCTGGTCGAAGCGTCCCGGCACACTGTCGCGAACGCACTCGACGTACTCGGGATCGAAGCTCCCGAATCGATGTAGGCGGATTCAGCGGTTGCGCTTTCCAGCCAGGTGCTACACGAGGGGAAGGACAATACTTCCCATCAGATCACCGCCGACCGCCATCACTGCTCCGACACCGGCGCCGATCGCCAAAATGAGGAACAGCACGAGCCACCAGAAAGGAACGCGCGTATCTTTCGCTGCCATATCGACGACTCACCACACCCGGATAAAAGAAGCTCCCGCTTCGTCGCGTCGAGGTGTCAACCGAAAAACCGGCTGAACAGGCCTTTCTTCTTTTTACCGTCGCCGTTGTCCGCGTCCGCCTCTGCTTCGGCGTCGTCGTCGGTCTCGCCGGAATCGGTCTCAGCGTCCGGAGACTCGTCATCGGGGTCGGACTCTTCGCCATCGACATCGTCAGATTCGGGGGTCTCCGACGATTCCGCATCCTCAAGCGACGTGGTGTAAACACCGCTCTCGGCACCCCCGACGCCCGGATCGTCTGCCATCACCTCGGCGGGGTCGGCGGGTTCGACGAGCGGATCCTCGTCTTCCGGTGCCTCGGTGACAGCAGATGCCTCGGCGGCGGCACTGATGAGCTCCTCGCCTGATGCCGTGTCGTCAGTCTCGGCTGCGGAATCGTCGTCAGTCTCGGCCGCGATATCCTCTGTCGTTTCGTCGCTGTCGGCAGTGGACTCCTCGGAAGCTGGCTCCGCGTCCGGGGCGGCGGGTTCCGCGTCTTCGTCGTCCTCGGCGTCGGAACCCGGCTCAGGCGGAGACTCTTCAGCACCTGCCTCGTCTTCCGGTGCGGTGGCGTCCGGCGGCAGGTCCTCTTCGTGGGTGCCCGCAACGACGATATCCTCATTCGGATCTACCTCCGACGCGGGCTCTTCTGACGCCGAAGCGTCCGAACCCGGGTCTTCCGAAGCCGAAGCATCAGCGGCCGCAGGTTCGGATCCCGTCGATTCACCAGGTGCGTCGGACTCTGCCGACGCCCCCGCCGCTTCGACATCGGGCGACTCCGTCGATTCCGGTTCGCTTTCGGCATCGGCCGCGGCCGATTCAGTCCCGGTCTCGGGAACTGAGTCGGATTCCACGCTCTCGCCAGTGAGCGCGGCGGCGAGCGAGCGGAAGGCGGCTGCCGCCTCGCTCCCCGGTGCGAAGGTCGTGAGCGGTTCGCCGGCGTCCGACGCGCGGGCGACGATCGGCGCGTCGGGAATCGTCGCCAGGACCGCGGCGTCGAGCAGTTCAACCACGGCATCGTCGTCGACGGCCGACGGATCAGCGCGGGTGAGCGCGGCGCCCGCCACAGTCACGTTGAGTCGATCCGCTACCTGTCGCGTCTTGTCGGTGTCGCCGAGCGCATCGCGGGTCGGCGTCGAGACGAGCAGCGCCTCGTCGACGTACGTGAGGGGCACGACGGTATCGTTGCTGAGCCCCGCGCCCGTATCGAGGATCACGTACTCGTACCGGTCGCGGAGTTCCGCGAGCACCGGTTCGAGCCCTTCCGGATCCGCGCCCGCGAAGGCGTCGAGATCCGTAGCTCCCGGGATCACGGCCATCCCGTGTGGCCCCTCGTGGATCGCCGCATCGACGTCGGCCGATCCGGCCAGCACGTCGTGGAGCGTCACGTCCCCGACGGTGACCCCGAGGGAGTTCGCAAGGTTCGCCATCCCGAGGTCTGCGTCGACGGCGACGACGCTCGACCCCGCGGCGGCTAACGACGCGGCGACGTTCGCCGCCGTCGTCGTCTTGCCGACCCCCCCTTTCGCGCTGACGACTGCGTACACGCGTCCCATAGTTTCGAGACTCCCGCGTTGGGCTTATAAATCTGTCCGGAAATCGGGCGTTTCGACCGGTCCGTCTCGTTGATTGACGTTTCGCTCCGGTCAGGAGAAGGCTGCACCGACGAGGAGCGTCGTCTCGAAAGGACGGGGCCGACCGCCAAGAACGGTCGGCCGATTAGGGCCGACCGACACAAACTTACCTCCCGACGGGACTAGAACGGGTAATGAGCACCGACGCCGACGAGGTGAACGATGACCGTCGGAAGTACGAGTTCCGGAAGGTTATCGAGGAACTCAAAGATTACGAGGGTTCCGGCACACAGCTCGTCACGATCTACATCCCCCCGGACAAGCAGATCTCCGCCGTCGTCGCCCACGTCACCCAGGAGCACTCGGAGGCGTCCAACATCAAGTCCAAGCAGACCCGGACGAACGTCCAGGACGCGCTGACGTCGATCAAAGACCGCCTCCGCTACTACGACACCTACCCGCCGGACAACGGGCTGGTGATCTTCTCGGGCGCGGTCGACGCCGGTGGCGGCCAGACAGATATGGTGACGCGCGTGCTCGAGAGCCCGCCGGAGCCGATCCAGTCCTTCCGCTATCACTGCGACTCGAACTTCCTCACCCAGCCGTTAGAGGATATGCTGACCGACAAGGGCCTGTTCGGGCTGATCGTCCTCGACAGGCGGGAGGCGAACGTCGGCTGGCTGAAGGGCAAGCGCGTCGAACCGGTCAAGTCCGCGTCGTCGCTCGTCCCGGGAAAACAGCGGAAAGGTGGACAGTCGGCCCAGCGGTTCGCCCGCCTGCGCCTGGAGGCGATCGACAACTTCTATCAGGAGATCGCCGGGATGGCCGACGATCTGTACGTCCCGAAGCGCCACGAGATGGACGGCATCCTCGTCGGCGGGCCCTCGCCGACCAAAGACGAGTTCCTCGACGGCGACTACCTCCACCACGAACTGCAGGATCTGGTGGTCGGGAAGTTCGACGTCTCCTACACCGACGAGTCAGGACTGTACGACCTCGTCGACGCCGCACAGGACGTCCTCGCCGACCAGGAGGTGATGAAGGACAAAGCCGAGATGGAGGAGTTCTTCGAGAACCTCCACACCGGCGAGGAGGCGACCTACGGGTTCGAGCCGACCCGCAAGAACCTGATGATGGGGTCGGTCGATCGGCTCCTCCTCTCGGAGGACCTCCGCTCGGACGTGGTAATCTACGAGTGTCCGAACGGCCACGAGGAGTACGAGGTCGTCGACAGCCGTCACAGCGACCCCGATCACGTCTGTAGCGAGTGCGGCGAGGAGGCCGAAAAGCAGGACCGCGAGGACGTCATCGAACACCTGATGGCGATCGCCGAACAGCGCGGCACCGAGACGAAGTTCATCTCGACGGACTTCGAGAAGGGCGAACAGCTCCACGACGCCTTCGGCGGGATCGCCGGCATTCTGCGGTACTCGACCGGCGTCTGATCGACCCGGGGAGATCGAGTCATTCCAGCAGCGTTTCGAGTTGCCGACGCCGACGCGCCAGATCCGCGTGTGCGTCGACCGACTCGTCGGCCGCGAGTCGATCTAACGCGAGGAAGACATCGACGCCTGCGGCCTCGGCGGCTTCGACGAGCGACTGGATCGCCGGCCGGTTCGTCGCCAGCGAATCGAGCCGGCCGAGCGCGAGCAAAAGCGCTACGCCGCCGTCGCCGTCGGGGATCGCTGGCGGCAGATCGGCGTTGGCTCCGCTGTCGCCACCATCCACGTCGGTGTCCTCGCTGGCATCCGCTGCGAACGTCCGGAGGCAGCGCGGGCAACACCCGACGATCGGGGCGCCGTCGGGGGCGAACTCGCGGAGATCGGCGGGCACGTCGATCCGGGCGAGCGGGCGGTCGCACTCCGGGCAGTTCTCGACCATAGATTCGGGTTGATCGGACGGGGCAAGATGGTGTCGCTCCGGTCAATCGAGATCCCGGGGAGACCCGACGGTCCTCCGCCGGCGGAGCGGCCAGAGAGCGAGCAGTCGGCACACCGCAAAACATCCCGCGCCGACGTGCCGAACTATCGTCGCGTTTGCAACTGGTAGCGCTTCCGATCGCAAGGGGACGTACGATCGATTGTGCGTAGACTTGCAAACGCGACGAGATCGCTGCCCGACGCGGGGTCGCTCCTACGTCACGGAGACGTTGGCCTCGGCATCGCTCATAAACCCTTGGCGGCCACACCGCAGCAGAGATCGGTATCCCTATTCGCACCGGCCGCCTACTCCGCGCAACGAATGGCTCCGGACGCCCACACGAGTTCGAGCGGCGGCCTGCGAACCCACCTCCGCGCGCTCGGGGGCGCGTTCGTCATCGTCGCCCTGGTGGTCCTGTTCGCCTCGATCGCTGTCTCCCTGGGAACACCGCTGCTCGATGCGGCGGGAATCGCTCGGGAGAGCGCTCTCGGCCTGGCACTACGGAGCGCCTTCCAGTTCGTGGGGTTCGGAATCGCCGGTGTCGGCTTCCTCCTTGTGACCGATCAGGTCGATCTCGTCCCGATCCGCACGCCGACGCGCGCGGACCTGAAGTGGCTCGCCGGCGGGTTTGCCGGCCTCATCGCGCTGTACGTGGTCGTCGCCGCGGGACTGAGCGCGCTGGGTATCGAGGGCGCCGACAGCGCGATCGTCGCGCAGGGCAGCGATCAGCCGATCTACTTCCTGTATCTGATCCCGGTGACGATCCTGCTCGTCGGGCCGACCGAGGAACTGATCTTCCGGGGGATCGTCCAGGGGTTGTTCCGCCGCGCGTACGGCCCCGCGGTCGCGGTCGCGGGCGCCAGCGCGGTGTTCGCAGCGATCCATATCACCTCCTACAGCGGCGACGGCCTGCTGGCGACGCTTGCGACCGTGCTCGTCCTCGGGGGCGTCCTCGGGATCGTCTACGAGAAAAGCGAGAACCTCGTCGTCCCGGCCGTCGTCCACGGACTGTTCAACACCGTTCAGTTCGCCGCCGTCTACGCGACGACGACGGGGCTCGTCGCGTGGTAGGCTTCGGTTCGAACACGTCGGGCGCGGTAGGTTCGAGCGCGGCTTAGCGCGCGCGGTTAAATGCGGCTTGGCGCGGCAGGTCGAACGCGGCAGTGGCGTCGACTCGAACCGGCGCCCGTCAGGCGGGATTCTTCCGCGCCAGTTCCGTCCCGCAGATCGGACACCGGTCGCGTTCCTCGTCGAACTCGCGGCCGCAGCCCTGACACTGGAACGTCCACTCGCGGGTCTCCGAGATGCCCTCCCGGGCGATGATCTGGACGTCGACCTCGACCCGGTCGGCGACGTTCTGCATCGCGTAGTCGTCGGTGACGAGGACGCCGTCGAGCTCGAACGCGGCCGCGAGGAGTCGCACGTCGGTCTCCGAGAGCGTCTCCTCGTCGCCCGTCTCGCGGGCGGCCCGTTTGATCTTCTCGACAGTGCCGGAGGCGGGGATGTGGATGTGCATCCCGGAGCCCTCGTCGGCGTCGAAGCGGTAGGACGCCTCCCCCTCCAGTTCCTCGCGGACCATCGGGATCGACGCGATGTCGTCTGTCGTGTGGTACTCGTGGATGAACGCCGAAGAATCTAGAACGTGCATCTGACCTCGCTCGCGTTACTGTTCTACGACAATGCAGTCGTCGACGCTTCGGACGCGCGAAACGGGGATGTTGAACTTCCGCTCGCCGTCGTCTTCAGCCGTCTCGAAGCGGTGCTTGTCGGTGTCGACGTCGTCGTACGGCGAGACGAACAGGTCGCTGATCGTCCCGGTTTTGACGTTCATCTCGATGTTGTGCAGGACCCCGATGTAGGTGCCGTTCGAGGTCATCACTTCTTTCCCGGAGAGGTTCTCCGCGAGTTCGTCCGGCATACTCTCCGATACTGCGTACGATTACATAAACTCCACGGGCGTCTGACGCGGTCGCGGGCGAATCGGTGGCCCCGCCCGCGTCGGCATCGATCGGCGAAACCCGGCCAGACGACGCCGTCCGTGGATGACGATGGACTTAACTACAGTCCAGCAGTCTACTACAGACAAGGAACTTTTCCGGGGTGATTCTCTATGTCTGACACTGACGCCGACGCTGCCTCGACGGCCGAACCGACCGCGTTACGGACACCGATCGTCGCCGTCCTCGGGCACGTCGATCACGGCAAGACGACGCTGCTCGATACCATCCGCGGATCGGCGGTGAGCGAGGGCGAGGCAGGGTCGATCACCCAGCACATCGGCGCCACCGCGGTGCCGCTGGAAACCGTCTCGGAGATGGCGGGGAACCTCGTCGATCCGACGGACTTCGATCTGCCCGGTCTGCTCTTCATCGACACCCCCGGGCACCACTCGTTCACCACGCTCCGCTCCCGCGGCGGCGCGTTAGCCGACATCGCGGTGGTCGTCGTCGACGTCAACGACGGCTTCCAGCCGCAGACGGTCGAGGCCCTGGAGATCCTCCAGCGGACCGGCACCCCCTTCGTCGTGGCCGCCAACAAGATCGACACGACGCCCGGGTGGAATCCGAACGACGGGCAGCCGATCCAGAAGACCTACGACGAACAGTCGGACAGCGCCCGCAGCCGTCTCGACGAGAACCTCTATGAGATCATCGGCGAACTCTCCGATAAGGGGTTCTCGGCGGACCTCTACTGGCGCGTCCAGAACTTCGCGAAAAACGTCGGTGTCGTGCCGCTCTCGGCGATCACGAGCGAGGGCGTCCCGGATCTGCTTGCGGTCCTGATGGGCCTCTCCCAGCGGTATATGAAAGACCAGATGGCCGTCGACGTCGACGGACCGGGGGCGGGGACGGTCCTCGAAGTGAAAGACGAACGCGGCTTCGGAGCGACCGTCGACGTCGTGCTCTACGATGGAAGTATCCGCGCGGACGATACGGTCGTCGTCGGCGGTCTCGACGGGCCGATTGTGACTGACGTGCGGGCGCTGCTTCAGCCCCGGCCGAACGCGGAAATCCGGGTGGAGAAGCGCTTCGAGAAGGTCGAGGAAGCCCGCGCCGCCGCCGGGGTCAAGGTCGCCGCGCCCGACCTCGACGACGCGATGGCGGGCGCACCGATCCGGGTGATCCGCGATCGAGACCGCAGCGAGGTCATCGACGAAGTGGAGGCCGAACTCGCGGACATCCAGGTCTCGACCGAGGAGGAAGGCGTCGTCGTCAAGGCCGACACGCTCGGCAGCCTCGAAGCGATCGCGAACGCCCTGCGGGAGGCGGAGGTGCCGATCCTCCGGGCGGAGGTCGGCGACATCGCCCCGCGTGACGTCACCGTCGCCTCGACGGCGAACGAGGACAAACACCAGGTCATCCTCGGTTTCAACGTCGACGTCCTCTCGAACGCCGAAGACGAACTGGAGGACAGCGAGGTGACGCTGTTCGACGACGACGTGATCTATCAGCTCGTCGAGGAGTACGAGGCGTTCGTCGAGGATATCGAACGCGCCCAACAGGAGACGGTCCTCGACAAGATCGTCCGGCCGTGTCGCTTCCGGATCCTCGAAGACCACGTCTTCCGGCAGTCGGACCCGGCGGTCGTCGGCGTCGAGGTGCTCTCGGGGACGCTGAAGAACAACCAGAACGTCGTGAAGTGGGAGGGCAACGAACCGACCCGGGTCGGCCAGCTCTCAGGGATCCAAGAGCAAGGCGAAGACGTCTCGGAGGCCCGATCCGGCACGCGGGTCTCCGTCGCCATCGACGGGCCGACGGTCGGCCGCCAGATCGAGGAGGGCGACGAACTGTGGATCGAACTCCCCGAGAAGCACGCGAAGATCCTCGAACAGGAACTGAAAGACGAGATCCCTGCCGACGAACTGGAGGCGCTGACGAACTACCTCGATATGCATCGGAAGCGGGACCCCTTCTGGGGGAAGTGAGCGCTACTCGTCGGTGATTTTCGAACAGCCGTAAAACGCGGACTCTCCCGGAGAGACCTCAGAACTGCGGATCGTAGTCGTCGCAGACGTCGGCCACGAACGCCTGGTGTTCGGTGTCGATCCGCTTGCGGACGGTATTCTCGTTCGTTCGGTTCCGGTACATCCGTTTTATATGTTCGGCGTGCGCTCGGATAGTCTCGAAGGACAGCGGATACGTGTTGACGAGGTGGTCGATGTTGGCCACGTAGTCCCGGCGATCGGTGGCGTCGACCGGTCCCGCCTCGTGGCGTTCGGCCAGATCGATCGCGGCGGCCTCGAGCGCTGCGAGATCGGCGTCGAACGCCGCGGAGTACTCCATCCGCCGACTGCGACTACCGCGCCGTCGGCGTCAGGCCGTCGCCGACGGTGTTCATCACCTGGAGCGCCGCCGAGGCAGCGAGGCCGCGGGCGACCTCGTCGCGGTCCTCGTCGGTGAGCCCCGACTCGAGGTCCTCCTCGTCGGGCGTAAAGCCCGCGCTGACCGGGCGACCGGCGGGCGGTCGGACCGCGACCGTCGCCTGCGGCCCGTTGGCGCCGTAGGTGAGTTCCGACCCGACCGCGTAGCCGTCCGGGAGGTACGTCTCGGTCCGGGAGACGATGCCCGCGACGGCGGTGCGGAGCCGTCGTACCTGCGCCGCGGAGAGTTCGACGTCCTCGGGCCGGCCGGCGTCGACGACACCGGGAGCGCCCGCGTATGGGTTGTTTCCGTTCATTTCGATGAGTGGCGGACATAGGGGAGGACGTGTTATAAAGCCGTTGGCGTCATCAAAACCTCGGTCGGGGACCGAGATACTCACGATCACCGCTCGACGAACTGCCCACCTTCGGTCTTCCGCACGTCATCGTGGGGGTACACTCTGCCGCTCATCGCGACGTACGTCCCGGGATCGAGCGTCTGCACGGCGCCGATCGCGGTCCCGAGATTGAATTCGGCGTCCGACCCCCGCATCCGCTGTGGCCGGACCGCACCGGTGAGGACGATCGTCGGCCCCTCGGGTAATTCCCTTGCGGTGTCGATGATCGTGTCGGTGCCGTGGGTGATCACGATCCGTGAGCTCGGAGCCGCCTCACAGGCTGCGGCGATCGCTTCACGGTCGTCGTCGTCCAGTTCGAGGCTGTCCTTCCGGACGACGGATTCGACGCTGTACTCGAAGTTCGGCGGCGGAGCTAACGACTCAAGCATCCGCTCGACGGCCGGTTCGCCGATCACGAAGTTCCGCACACCCCGACCCGCCTCGTAATCCTTGTCGATCGTCCCGCCCGTCGTGATGAAGTGGATGTGCTGGTCGTTCATCGTCTGTGGCTACAGCGACGGCGATCAAAACTCTACGGCCGATCGGTGTTTTCAATCGGTGACCCGTCATCGCTCCAGTCGGTCAGAGGTGCGGCCAGCGACCGATCGCTACCGACTCCCTCGACTGAAATCGGACGTGTCCCGGGGAGCCGACCCCAGATGTCGCGGCTTCCCGTGCTATGAAAGGCGGCTGTCGAAACGGCTCAGCCCCCGAGCATCGCGAACGCGAAGACGAGCGCGAGATACGCGACGACGACGATCACCGCGACCACCGGAACGAGCGAGAAGTGGTCGTGACTGACGTCGACGCCGTCGGTGTCCCCGCGGTTGACGGCGTCGACGTCCACCGCGCCGGACTCGATGTCCTCGCTCGTCGGCATCACCTCGGGGAGTCCCTTGCGTTTCGCGTCGAGTTTGTTGAGCGCGAACACCGCGATAGCCGTCAGCACGAACGCGAGCGGCAGCGCTATGTAGGGCGTCTGGAGGCCGACCCCGTACAGCACGAGGACCACGAGCGTGACGCCGGCGGCCGTTCCGGCAAAGGGAATCTGGGTGTTGACGTGGTCGATGTGGTCCGAGCCCGCAAAGATCGAGGACATCACCGTCGTGTCGCTGATCGGCGAACTGTGATCTCCCCAGATTGCGCCGCCGAACAGCACCCCGATCAGGACAGGCAGGACCGAGGGGCCGACCAGTTCGTACCCCAGCGGAATCGCGAGCGGGGTGAGGATGGCCATCGTCCCCCACGACGTGCCGGTCGTGAACGCGACGAACATCGCCGCGAGGAAGATGATAACCGGGAGGAACGATCCGGGCACGCCGCTGCCGACCATCGTGTCCACGATGAACTGCGCGGTGCCGACCTGTTCGGCCGCGAGGCCGATGGCCCACGCGAGTACGATGATGGCGATGGCGATGTTCATCGTCTTGAAGCCGTCGATGATCGTCTCGCCCGCCTCGTCGAGATCCATCGTCCGGTAGCCGAGAGAGCCGACGAAGCCCGCGAGCATGAACGCGAACGCCCCGTACAGCAGTCCCAGGGCGACGTCCGTCTCCTGGAACGCCGTCGCGATGTCGACGTCGGGCTGATAGCCGCCGCCGAGCCACCACATCGAGACGAGGCCGACGACGAGCAACACCACGATCGGGACGAAGAAGTTCACGAGCGAGGGGTTCTTCTCGCTCGGCTCACCCACGTCCTGGGAGACGTCCGAGAGCGGGGTGGCGTCCTCCCGGATCGTCTGACCGGTGGAGCGCGACCGCCACTCGGCGTCGAGCATCGGGCCGAAGAACCGCTGGGTGATGGAGATGAGCCCGACCATAAAGAACGCCATAAAGCAGTAGATGTTCCACGGGATGCTCTGTAAGAACAGTCCGAAGGGAGTCATCCCGAGTTCCGAAGCGGTCACGGCCGCGGCCTCGAAGCCGGCGATGATCATCGACACCTGAAAGCCGATCCAGTTCGAGACCGGCCCGAACGTCGTCACCGGCGACGTCGTCGAGTCGAGGACGTAGGAGTGCATCTCCCGGGAGGAGCGGTTCTCCTGGGAGAGTTCCCGGGTCGCGTTCCCGGTGACGACAGTGCTCGTGTAGGAGTCGAAGAAGATGAACACGCCGATGAGCCAGGTGAGAATCTGCGATTCGCGCGCCGTGTCGACTCGGTCGCCGATCCACCGTTCCAGCGCCAAAATCCCGCCGGATCGGTAGATGAAGGCCGCGCCGGCGCCCATAAACATAATCAGCAGGATGAATTTCGTGTCGAACGGGGACCGAACCACCTCCACGAGCCAGTCCATCGTGAGCGCGGTGGCGGCGATCGGGTTCCATTCTGCCACGATCAATGCACCGATCCAGACGCCCGCAAACAGCGACACCAGTACCTGCCGCGTGGTCATCGCGAGGACGATCGCCAGGAGTGGTGGCGCCAGTGCGAGCAGGCCGTAACTTGCACTGGCCATATTCGAACCAGCCCCAGCAGGTATAATAAGTGTTTATTTCACCTTAGTTTATTAAATTGATATGGATTTTCGTCCGAAGAAAGTTCCATCTGCGAACTAATCAAGCAGAATCGGCGGTGGAACTGCAGAATCCGTATATTCGGAGAGGCACGGAGGAGATACCTGCCGGACGGTCCCTCACAGGCGTCAGACGATCGGTTCGCTCTGCCCGTAGACGGCGAGCGTGACCGCCGTCGTGTAGCCCTCCCCGTCGGCTTCCGCGGTCGTGACGGTAACGCGCTCGTCGTCGAACTGCCAGTCCCGGAGGTCGCGGCCGGCGTCGAGTCCGACCTCGACGCTTCGCCGGACCGCGGCCGGATCCCCGCCAGAGGCTTCGTAGAATAACCCCGGCCCCGGGCCAGTTGCCCAGCCGAGCCCTGCCGAGACGGTACCGACGCCGCCGGTGGTCGCGCGTGCTTCCACCACTGTGAGGCGGTTGCCCGCCGGTCCCAGATCCGGCGCGGTGTCGTCCGCCTCGACCGTCGCGTCGGCCGGGATCACCGAGGAGACGGGGACGAGGTTGTAGTTGTGGACGTTCGCGGCGGCGAGTGCGGCGTCGTACGACGCCATTTTGGTGGGCGCATCGCCCACGCCGCGAACGATCCGGATGGTGCTCATACACGACATCGACGGCCCGGCGAATAAGCGGTTACGGATTGGGACGGGAGAAAGCGATCCCGGTAGTCGGTGGAGCGACGGGACCTGTCGCCCGCGTCAGTACTGGTAGGGCCGCGGCCCCGGAATCGTCGGGCCGGCCTCGACGTCCTCGATCTTCTCGTAGGCGTTGTCGAAGTCCGACCGCCTGATTTCGGTGCGGCCGTCGCGGATCGCGAACATCCCGGCCTCCGTGGCCAGCGCGGCGATGTCGGCCCCGGAGTACTCGTCGAGCGACGCCGCGAGGTCGGCGAAGTCGACGTCGTCGGCGACGTTCATCTCGCGGGTGTGGATCTCGAGGATGTGTTTGCGGCCCGCCTCGTCGGGCTTCGGCACCTCGATGAGGCGGTCGAAGCGGCCGGGCCGGAGGATCGCCTCGTCGAGCATGTCGAAGCGGTTCGTCGCGGCCATAATCCGGACGTCGCCGCGGTCATCGAAGCCGTCCATCTCCGAGAGCAACTGCATCATCGTCCGCTGGACCTCCGCGTCACCGGAGGTCTTCGAGTCCGTCCGCTTCGAGGCGACGGCGTCGATCTCGTCGATGAAGATGACCGCGGGCTCGCGTTCGGCAGCCAGATTGAACAGGTCGCGGACGAGCCGCGAGCCCTCGCCGATGAACTTCCGGACGAGTTCGGAGCCGGCCATCTTGATGAACGTCGCGTCGGTCTCGTTGGCGACGGCCTTCGCGAGCATCGTCTTGCCCGTCCCCGGCGGTCCGTACAGGAGCACGCCCGAGGGCGGTTCGACGCCGACCTTCTCGAACATCTCGGGGTTCGTCAGCGGATCCTCGACGGCTTCGCGGACCTCCCGGACCTGTTCGTCGATCCCGCCGATGTCGTCGTAGGAGACCATCGGCGAGGCGTCGATCTCCATCGCCTGCGCGCGGGAGTCGGTCTCGTCGTCTAAGAGCTGCTGGATCGCGAAGGAGTCGTTGATCGCGACCCGATCGCCCGCTTCGAGTTCGCTGTCGAGGTGCGGCGACGCCTCGGTCAACACTTCCTGGTTGTTGCCGTGCTGTTTGATCACGACGCCGTCCTCGGTCAGTTCCTCGACGGTCGCGAGATACAGAGAGGAGGTCTTCAGCGTCTCGTTGCGGCGCTTCAGCTGCTCGACTTCCTCCTGCAGTTCCTCGCGGCGATCGGTCGCCGCCGAGAGGCGCTCGTCGAGCTCCTCGTTGACGCTGAGGAGGCGTTCGAAATGTTGGCGGATCGCCGAGAGACGCTCAGCGTCCGACATCTCAGGATCGAGGTCCAGACGTGGGCGGTCTGGGAGCGACGGACTCCGGGACATCAGTTAACAGCACTTAGACTCGGGCGTAAATGTGCCTTTGGGTATCCCCGTTCGATTGTCGATGTCGGCTGTGCGAGGCGCACGGCTGGTCCAGCCTCGGGGAGAGTTCCCGACTGATGATCCCCGCTCATCGTCCGTGCGCTCGGCCTACGTTCACTCCTCCGTTCGCTCGCCCTGATACGTCCCCTCGTAGACGTCGTCGTGATCGGCCGCAGCGAGGACGATCTGGGCGACGCGGGCGCCGCGTTCGAGTTCGATCGGGTGATGCACCTGCAGCAGCCCCTCGCCTTTGCCTTCGTAGCCGGCGTCCCAGACCGCCGTATTGAGCATACAGGAGTTGCGCATCAGGGTCGATCGGGGGTACAGAAAGCCCACGTGCTCGTCGGGGATCGCGATCGTCTCGGCGTACTGGAGGATGTACCCGCCCGGATCGAGGTGGAAGACGTCGTCGTCGGCACCGACCGGTTCGCGTTCGCCGACGGTCTTGTCGTCAGT
The DNA here is from genome assembly GCF_031823395.1 of Halobellus ordinarius. Taxonomy (NCBI): domain Archaea; kingdom Methanobacteriati; phylum Methanobacteriota; class Halobacteria; order Halobacteriales; family Haloferacaceae; genus Halobellus; species Halobellus ordinarius. The sequence continues at coordinate 491,504 of NZ_JAVQKJ010000002.1, read as the reverse complement.
GCCAATTCGTCCGGGGGCGACCTGTTCGAGGACGTCGGCGAGCGTGAGATCGACGCCGTTCGGCTGGATCTGCTCGCCGTCGACAGGGTCGATACACGTCGCGACGAACGAACCGGCGCGGAACATACCGGAAGGGCCGGGTCCACCCGCAAAACCGTATCGTTCTCGATAGCGCACAGCCGCACCGAAGCACTCTGGCGACACTGGTCTGTTTTCGACAGCAACGTATCCTCGACAGCAACGGCTCCCCGGCAGCGACAGTAGCCTTCCCGGACCGAACTTGAGAGGCCGGTTTCCGCGCCCTGGATGATCTTCTGACGCCGAAATATCGCAGAACTGCTGGACGGGAGCGATCTCTCTTGATATCAAATTAGGACAGAGTATGTGTATAAGGAGCATATATCTGACCTCAAACACGCGGGATTTATACTTGTAGACGGTCGATTCACGGACGTTATGGGACAGACGCTTACGGAGAAAATCCTCGACGACCACCTCGTTGAGGGCGAACTCGAGCCCGGAGCGGAGATCGGGATCGAGATCGACCAGGTCCTCGCACAGGACACGACCGGAACGATGGTGTGGCTTCAGTTCGAGGCGCTCGACCTCGATGAAGTCCAGACGGAACTGGCAGCGCAGTACTGCGACCACCAGACCTACCAGTTCGACTTCAAGAACACCGACGACCACCGCTTCCTGCGCTCGGCGGCGGGTACCTACGGCGCGTACTTCTCTCGCCCGGGCAACGGCATCTGCCACAACGTCCACAAGGAGAACTTCGCCGCGCCCGGCAAGACGCTGCTCGGCTCGGACTCCCACACTCCGACGCCCGGCGGCCTCGGCCAGCTCGCGATCGGCGCTGGCGGCCTCGACATCTCCGTCGCGATGGGCGGCGGGCCCTACTACGTCGAGATGCCGGAAGTCGTCAACGTCCGCCTCGAGGGCGAACTCCCCGAGTGGGCGACCGCGAAGGACGTCATCCTCGAGATGCTCCGCCGGCTCTCGGTGAAGGGCGGCGTCGGCAAGGTCTTCGAGTACACCGGCCCCGGCGTCGAGACGCTCTCGGTGCCCGAGCGGACGACGATCACCAATATGGGCACGGAACTCGGCGCGACGTCTTCGATCTTCCCGACCGACGAGGAGACCCGCGATTACCTCGCCCGACAGGGTCGCGAGGACGAGTACGTCGAACTCGCGCCCGACGAGGACGCCGAGTACGCCGACGAGATCGTCGTCGATCTCTCGGACCTCGAACCGCTCATCGCGACCCCGTCGATGCCCGACAACGTCGTGCCCGTCCGCGAGGTCGCGGGCGAGTCCGTCGAGCAGGTTATGGTCGGCTCCTGTACCAACGGCGGCTACGAGGACATCCTCCCGGCCGCGAAGATGCTGGAGGGCCGCGAGATCGATATGAAGACCGAGATGATCGTCGCCCCCGGCTCCAAGCAGGCTTCGGAGATCCTCGCCCGTGAGGGCTGGACCGCCGAGATGATGGCGGCCGGCGTCAACTTCTCGGAGGCGACGTGTGGTGCCTGTATCGGCATCGGGCACGTCCCCTCCTCGGACTCCGTCTCGCTGCGGACGTTCAACCGCAACTTCGAGGGTCGCTCGGGGATCGAAGACGACTCCGTGTACCTCTGCTCGCCGGAGGTCGCCGCCGCGGCGGCGATCAAAGGCGAAATCGTCGACCCCCGTGACCTCGCGGAGGAACTCGGCGACCTCGAGGCGCCCGGCATCGAACTGCCCGACGAGTACGACGGCTCGAAGACGGACATCATCGAGCCCGAGGAGGCCGTCGACGATGGACTCGTCAAGGGGCCGAACATCGGCTCGGCGCCGATCGGCGAGCCGCTCGAGTCCGACATCCAGGGTGAGGTCCTCCTGAAGATGGCGGACAACATCACGACGGACCACATCATCCCGGCCACCTCGGACATCCTGATGTACCGCTCGAACATCGAGAAGCTCTCGGAGTTCACCCTCTCGCGCGTCGACGACACATTCGCCCAGCGCGCGCTCGACGCCGACGGCGGCGTCCTCGTGGCCGGCGAGAACTACGGCCAGGGCTCCTCGCGTGAGCACGCCGCGATGTGCCCGCTGTACCTCGGGATCGAGGCCGTCCTCGCGCAGTCGTTCGCCCGCATCCACAAGGCGAACCTGTTCAACTTCGGGATCGTTCCGCTTTCGATCGACCAGGAGACCTACGAGAAGATCGACCAGGGCGACGACGTCCAGATCGTCACCGACGTCGCCGAGGCCGTCGCCGCCGGCGAAACCGAGTTCACCATCCGCGTGAACGACGACTGGGAAGCGACCGCCGAACTCGACGCCTCCGAGCGCGAACGTGGTATCCTCAAGGCTGGCGGCAAGCTCCGCCTGACCAAAGAGCAGTACGCCAACGAGGGCAGCGGCGCGGCCCCCGCCGACGACTGAAAGACACGCTGCATCCTATAGTAGCGTTTGCAAGTCTTCACTCACACGATCGCACGCAGTCGTGCGATCGGATGAGCAATCAGTTGCAAACGCTACGATAGCAGTCCTCCTCCCCCGACGCGCTTTTCTTCGCGCCACCCCACCAGCCGAGTATGGAACTCGAACAGAACGTCGGTGGTCGCGATCGACTCGTCCGTGGACTGCTCGCAGCCCTCCTGACTGTCGTCGCCGTGCAGGCGCTGCGGCGCGGCAAGCGGAAAACCGGCCTGCTGGCCGGCGTCGGCGCGCTCGGCTTCGGCTTCAACGCGACGACCTGCTTCTGCGGCCTGAACGAAACCCTCGGCCTCGACACTACCGAGGAGTGAACGCGCCGAATCGACATCGTCGCGCTATCGTCCGCCGTTGGACGTGCAGAATTCGGACGGCACATCACACACGGAATAGTTTCGAAAATTCGATAATCTTATTCATTTAGTAACCACCAATACTATAGTAATAATAAGAAACTTTTCTACGTATCATAAGCAAATTTATAAACATTTCAGGAGATCATCTCCAGCGGTCTGGTAAGGCAAAGAAGTAATCTTGGTTCTCATCAATTCACGTGTTAGCGTCCAGTATAGGCTGAGAGCTCGAACCAGAGCACAGTTAGGTAGTCTCGTCAAGCACAGGAGTGGCTTGTCGATTAATTATAAATACAATGTATATAGTTTATTTTATATATTATTTTGTATTACTCTGGAGTTCGCGAACAGAATCGGCCTCACTATGTCGTCGAGAACGCCTGCGGCGATGGCGCGGGACGGACGCGTTCCCGCCCTACGGCTCACTGGATTTTGCGAAGCTACAGCCCATCAGACGGATCTGCCGACTTCGGCGTCTATGACTTTCTCAAAGTATAAGAACGATGATTGCGAACTCCCCGGCTATGCACCACAGTTCGACCGTCGAAGTGCCGGTAGTGAAGGATCTCTCCCGGATCGCGGCGGAAAACAACCCGGACAAGGTCGCCTTCGGTAACGGCGTCGACGGCGAAACGGTCACGTGGTCCGAATTCGACGAACTGAGCAACCGGGCCGCAAACGCGTTCGGCGAGTACGTCGGACAAGGCGACCGAGTTGCGCTCCTGTGTGAGAACTCGCTCAGACATACGGTCCTCTGGAACGGCGGCCTGAAGGCGGGCTGTACAGTCTCGAATCTCCACATCCGCGCGTCGGCGAACACGCTCGAACACTGTATCGACACGCTCAGGCCGAAGGTCCTGGTCGTCGACGAGTCGACTTCCGAAATATACGAGGACCGACTGCAGGACAAGATCACGACCGACCTCGACGCCGTCGTCAACGTTGGCGCCGCACAGACCGACTACGAGGAGGGGTACGACTCGTTCCTCGACGGCCAGCCGGCGACGGAGCCGGACGTGCGCGTGCGCGAAGACGACGTTGCGGCCGTGATGTGGACGTCGGGAACGACGGGCGAACCGAAGGGCTGGTGTCACACGAATCGCGGACTGTACTTCCGAGCGAACACCCTGGTGAGCGTCTACGAACTCCACCGATCGGCCCGGCAGCCACACGTCTTCACCCCGTCGTTCGCGGCGTGGTATTCGGTCGTGTTACCCGCGCTCGTCTCGGGGGCGACCACCTACTTCCTTCGTTCGTGGGACCCCGAGGACTATCTCCGGATGATCGAGGCCCACGATCTGACGTCGGCACTGCTGGTGCCGACGATGTGGCGCGAGATCCTGAACCTGGACAACTTCGAGGAGTTCGATCTGCGTTCACTCGAGGCAATTATGTCTGCCGGGGAAGTCTTAGACGCGACGACGCTCACGCGCCTCCGGGAGAACGTCTGCGAGGTGGTGAAAAACTCCTACGCGGCAACTGAGGCGTACGCGACGGTGATGGAAAACGCGGAACTGACAGAGGAACGCGTCGAGAGCGTCGGCAAGCCCGTCCCCGGCGTCCAACTCCGGATCATCGACGAGGACGGCGGCTACAAGAACACCAAGCCGCCGGGGGAGGTCGGCGAAATCGCAGTCAAAGCCCCCGACTGTCCGGTCTGGGCCTGGGGGCGGACCGAGAAGACCGAAGCGGTGTTCGAGGACGGCTGGTGGTACTCCGGCGACCTCGGCTACAAGGACGAGGAGGGGTTCATCTACCTCGAAGGGCGGACGGACCTGATGATTATGTCGAAGGGAATCAAGGTCTATCCCTCGCCGGTCGAGGAGGTGCTCAACGCACACCCCGCTGTCAACGAATCGGCAGTCGTGGGCGTCGAGGACGACGAATACGGCGAGAAGGTGACGGCGTACATCTACGCGTCGGACCCGGATCTCACCGCCGAGGAACTGGACGAGTGGTGTCTCGACAGCGACGAGGTCGCGCGGATGGAGCGGCCGCGGGAGTACCGCTTCGTCGAGGAGTCGCTACCGAGGACCTCCACCGGCAAACTCGACCGGCTGAGTGCCAAAGACGAGGACTTGGGATAACAGGGGCGCCGGCACGCATCCATTCGGGATCGCGCTGACCCCGATTTCGTTCTCGTGGTCCTTCAGACGACCTTGCGAGCGCCCCGTCCCGCGATGGGGACCGGAAAAATACCGTGGAACGACCCGGACGTGAACAAATTTTATATACCGTTACCTTCTCGCCCGGAGTCGAGCGGCGACGGTACCTAAATATTAAGTAGTGAACGCGAGTCCTGTAGTGTAGAATCCTACGATGAGCGAACGAGCGTGGTCTTTCAGCGATAGTATGGCAGCGGCTGTCGAGAAGGCGGGCAGCCCCGTCGAACTGACCCGTGACCTCGGTGTCGGACAGTTCACCAAGGTCCCGGACGAGATTACAAACTGGATCGAGGAGCAGCGCTCCTGGCGGGAGACCGTCGCCTTCGCCGACCAGTCGTATCACATGACGGACCACTACGTCGAGGGACCAGACGCCCTCGAACTGTACTCCGACGTCGCCGTCAACAACTTCGACAACACCGAACCCGGGAAGGCGAAGCAACTCGTCGTCGCCAACCCCAGCGGGAAGCACATCGGCGACGCGATCTGGTTCCACCTCGACGACGAGACGTTCCTGAGCGTCGGCAGCCGCCCGGCCCACAACTGGCTCCAGTACCAGATCGAGACGGGCGAGTACGACGTCACCGGCGAACTCCAGGGTCGGCCGGTCGCGACCGGCGACGATCCGAACAACTTCCGGTTCCAGGTCCAGGGACCCGAAGCCATCGACGTGATGCAAGAGGTCGCCGACGATCCGCTCCCGGATCTCGGCTTCTTCAACTTCGATACCATCACCATCGAGGGCCACGAGGTCAACCTCCTGCGCCACGGAATGGCCGGCGAGGCCGGCTTCGAGTTCTGGGGTCCGTACGATATCGGCGACGAGATCAAAGAGATCGTGATGGACGCCGGCGAGGAGTACGGTATCAAGCACCTGGGCGCGGAGTCCTACCAGACGCCGAATGCGATCCTCGGCTGGATCCCGCTGGTCGTCCCGGCGATCTTCGACGAGGGGATGGAAGCGTACCTCGAGTGGCTGGACGTCGGCGACGGACTCCTGTCGATCGGCGGCAGCTTCGAGTCCGACGACATCACGGACTACTACTTCACGCCGATCGAACTCGGCTACGGCCACATCATCGACTTCGATCACGACTTCGTCGGCAAGGAGGCCCTCGAAGCCGAGATCGACGATCCCGCGCGCCGGAAGGTCACGCTGGTCTGGGACCCCGAGGACGTCGTCGACGTCTTCGCCTCCCTCTTCCGGGAAGGCGAGACCTACCAGTTTATGGACTTCCCGCACCCGCGGACGGCCGCCTGTCCCTACGACACGGTTCTGAAAGACGGCGAGCAGGTCGGTGTTTCGACGGACAAGAGTTACATCTACAACGAGCGGGACTTCATCTCGCTTGCCGTCATCGACACCGAGTACAGCGAACCCGGCACGGAGGTCACACTCATCTGGGGCGACCCCGAGGACAACGACAACAAGCGGGTCGAGCGCCACACGCAAAAGGAGATCACCGCGACCGTCGCGAACGCACCGTACAGCGAAGACAAGCGGTGATCGACCCGGACTGACCTCCGGCGTCGCGTCTGTCCCACCCGACGCCGTTTTTCGGCTGCACCCACGCAGCCTTCGATACCCCACAAGCGGGTGCTATCGTCATCGATACGCCCGAGCGTGCGAGCGATGCACGATCGGGAGCCGTCGATCGGCAGTTCGATCGAGTAAGTGCAAAGTACCCCGAGGGTCTCGGGGCCGGTATGACACGCGCACTCGTCGATCAGGACATCACGCCGACGGATCGGCTGCTCGACCAGCTGGACGACGCCTGGGATGTCACCGTCGGAATCGACGACGATCCGGCGACGCTCCGGGAGGAACTCCCGCAGTACGACGTCGTGTTCGTCACGTCACGGATCCCGCTTTCACGGGAGGTCATAGCGAGCGCGCCCCGGCTGTCGTTGATCGGCAAACTCGGGACCGGCATCGACTCGATCGATCTGGACGCGGCGCGCGAGGCGGGGATCACAGTGACGCACACGCCCGGCCACAACGCCCTCTCGGTCGCGGAGCACGCGCTCGGCCTGACGCTTGCGATCGCTCGGCGGCTCCCGACCGCCGAGGCGCTCATCGAGGCGGGTCGGTGGCGTGACGAGTACCCGCTCGGGATCCGTGTTTCCGGTTCTACCGTCGGCATCGTCGGCTTCGGAAACGTCGGTAAACGCGTCGGGATGCTCTTTTCGGGGTTCGACGTCGACGTCCTGGTGTCGGACCCGTACGTCCCGAGTATCGACGCCGAGTTCGTCCACGGCGAGCAGACCAATCTGGAGCGCCTGCTGGCCGAGAGCGATATCGTGATCCTGACGCCGGAACTGACCGAGGAGACGCAGGGACTGATCGGCGCGGACGAACTCGACCGGATGGACTCCACGGCGCTTTTGGTGAACGTCTCCCGCGGCCCGGTCATCGACGAGGACGCGCTCGTCGAGGCGCTCTCGGCCGGATCGATCGGCGGCGCCGGCCTCGACGTGTACGGAAGCGAGCCGCTCGCTGCCGATTCGCCGCTTGTCGCCCTCGATAACGTCGTCACCACCCCGCATATCGCCGCGATGACCACCGAGTGTCGCGCGGGCAACATCGATCAGCTCGTCGAGAACGTCACCCGCCTGTGGGCGGGCGAGCGGATCCTGGACCGCTACGTCGCGGTCGACGCCTGACGCGACCGCACACTGCTTTTTACTCGCCTCAACCGGCGATTGCCGATGTCGGGAGGGGAGAATGTGTGCGCCGCATCCGACGCCACCGGACGAAGTGTAAGATACCAAGTTAATCCGATATACTCGGTTTCCGTATTCCGTCTCCGGACGGTGCCCCGAGTTCGACGGGACCGGGGAAGCGAATAACGGACGTACAGATGTTATTTGAAACCGGCCTCTGGCCGTATCTGAGCGTGCCGAACCGGAGTGACGGTTATCTGCCCGGTTGGGTGGGCCCGGCACGCGATACTGTTCAGATCTGGCGAAAGGTAATCCGAGATACTCGTGAGTAGATTCGTCGCGGACGCCACAGTAATCACGACTCGCAGCGTACCAACCGTACTGCAGGCCACAGAGCGGCCGATCCACCGGAAATTGACACCGCCCTGCGATCAAGTTGAGTCGCAGGTAACTGCCAGATCGCCAGTCAGTCCGGATGATCCCATCGCTCGCCCTGCGATCGCAGACCCGGCAGGGACCGAAATATCACTTTGTATATGTATCCGAGTAAATCGGGAGTTTCACAACGATCGACTCCGAGTGACTAGTATGCCCACTGACCGCACGTCACTGACCACTGTCACGCGGGCGTTCGAGGTGCTCGACCTCCTCTGGGAACTCGACGGGGCCGGGCCGTCCGAGGTAGCGGAGCGACTTGATCTCCCGGACAGCACGGTGTACGACTATCTCAGGTCACTGAGCGAGACCCGGTACGTGACCCGCGTCGACGGCGAGTACCGGCTGAGTTCGTACTTCCTCACCATCGGTGGGAAGATGAAGTACCGGAACCGACTGTTCCAGGTGGCGAAACCGGAGATGAAACGGGTCGTCTCCGAAACCGACGAACTCGTGGGACTGACGATCGAAAACGACGGGCGGGCGATCGTCTACCACCAGGAGGAAGGGCGACAGGCCCTGAATCTGGGGACCTACACCGGCGTCGCCACCCCGATGCACACCGTCGCGACGGGGAAAGTGATTCTGGCACACCTGCCGGCAGAGCGCGTCGACGAGATCATCGACGAGCGGGGGCTCGAACAGCGGACCGAGCACACGATCACAGATCCCGAGGTGTTGAAGTCGGAACTCGCAGGGATCCGCGAGGACGGGTATGCAGTCGACTGGGACGAGCAGGTGATCGGGATGGGGATGGCTGCAGTCCCGATCCTCGTCGATGACGGCGTCCTCGGGTCGTTCGGACTCGTCGCCCCCACGGGCCGCATCCGCGAGGAGGAGCAACAGGCGGAGTTCCTCCAGAAACTCCGGGAGATGGCGAACACGGTCTCGATCAACTACCAGTACGGGAACTGATCGCCACGGAGACGATGCCTTCCTGTCGGACAGCTGATAACCGGCAGCGACGCCGGAGGCGAAATTTTATCAGGACAGTACTCCAACCCTAAGTATATGAAATTCCTTTCAAAGATTCGTTCCGCCGTCCTGCGTATCGCGGCAGCCGGTATCGATACACGACCGTCCTCAAACACGCCTTCGTATTCCACCAATGGCTTCTAAGGAACTCACGGGATCGGAATCGCGGGCAGCCGCCGAATCACTTCTCTCGGATCCGCGGTTCGAGTTGATGCCGTTCGATAGCTTCGACGAACAGGTCGCCCACCTCCCGGACGGCGCGACGGTGACGATCACCGCCTCACCGCAGTTGGAACTCGAAGCGACAATCGCGACCGCCGAGGAGGCGGCCGAAGCGGGCTACGAGGTCGTCCCGCACGTCTCCGCGCGGTACGTTCGCGGACCCGACCACCTCGCAGAGATCTGCGAGCGACTGCGCGCTGTCGGGATCACGGACATCTTCGTGCCGGGCGGCGATCGCGAGGAACCGATCGGCGAGTTCGAGTCGGCCTACGATATGCTCGTCGCTCTGAACGACCTCGAGTACGAATTCGAGGAGATCGGGATCACGGGCTACCCGGAGGGCCACGATTTCCTCTCGGAGGAGACCCTCGCGGCAGCGATGGAGAAGAAGGCGCCGTACGCGACCTACATCGCGACGCAACTCTGTTATGACCCGAACGCGGTCTTGGCGTGGATCGACGGGGTCCGCGACCGCGGTATCGACCTCCCGATCGAGGTCGGGATCCCGGGCGTGATGAAATACGAGAAGCTCCTGAGCATCTCCCAGAAGGTCGGCGTCGGCGACTCGGTCCGCTTCCTCCAGAAGACGACGGGCATCGTGGGATTCATCAAGCAGTTCATCGGCTCCCGCGGACGGTACAGACCGGACGAACTCGTCGATGGGCTCGCACCGCACGCCGAGGAGTACGGGATCCGTGGCCTCCACATCTACACGTTCAATCAGGTTTCCGATACCGAAGAGTGGCGACTGGGCCGGCTCGACGCGTAGGCGACGAGAAGCACCAACCGCGGGCAGACGGTCGCTCTCCCGGGCCAGCCGCCGGGTATCGGTATTCACTGTCCTTTCCACTCGTGCCGTGTTACTCCGGATGTACCGGAATGTTTACCAGCGTCGGAGTGGAGATATCGGGTATGATCGGAGAGATCGACCACATCGAGATCGAGGCGAGCGACGCAACCGAGATGGCCGACTTCCTGAAGAAACTCGGCTACGAGGAACTGCGCCGCACCGAACACCACGGCGAGTCGTTCGAGCTCGAACCCGCGGACGGCGACGGGCCGATCTTCGAGATCCACACCGTCGAGGGCGAGGAGGTCCCCGGCATCAACCACATCGCGTTCGCAGTCGAGGACATCGAAGGCATCACCGAGGACTTAGAGGAGAAGGACGTCGATTCCATCGTCGGCCCGTACGACGTCGAGGCGACCGGGCGGAGGATCACGAACTTCCGCGACCCCGACGGCCGCCGCTTCCAGATCGTCGACGACGAGTAACGACGGCCCTACAGCGGTCTTTTTGCGGCCAGTAGACCGCAGCACTGGGTCGACGAGATTTCCGTAGCAGGCGGCGTCGCCGCCATCGGAACGTATAACCACGTCGCTGCCGCACCGGGGCCTATGCAGCAACAGAACGGCTTTCGGGCGGCAATCGAGAACGGTGACGTCGTCTTCGGGGCGCGCTCGTCGACGTTCTCGCCGGCAGTGATCGAAATCTACGGGGAACTCGGCATCGACTTCGTCTGGCTCGACTTCGAGCATATGGGGCCGAGCCCCTGGGACAGCACGGTCTTCGAGGAGTTGACGCGGGCCGCGGAGATCGGCGGCACGGAACTGTTCGTTCGGCTGCCGAGCGGCGATCCATCCCTCGTGCGGAAAGTCCTCGACGCCGGCGTCCGGAACATCTTCGTTCCGCGTGTCGACACCGCCGAGGAGGTCCGCAGCGCGGTAAAGGCCACACGGTTCGAGTACGACGGCGACGCCGGCGAACGGGGGATGGCCAGCGGCCGCTCGCGGACCTGGGGTCTCGGCGGCGAGGACTACATTGCGACCGAAGACGAGGAGGTGTGTCTCGGCGCGATGATCGAGAAGACCAGTGCAGTCGAGAACCTGGACGAGATCCTCTCGGTCCCCGATCTGGGATTCGTGTTCATCGGCCCCTCCGATCTCTCCGTGCAGCTGGGTCACCCCGGCGACAAGACCCACCCGGACGTCACGGAAACGATCACCGAGATCCGCGAGGCGGCCCACGACGCCGGAATCCCCACGGGCGTGATCGCCAGCGACCCGGACGCTATCGAAACGGCCGTCGAAGACGGCCATCAGATCATCCGGATCGGCGGCGACCTCTCGTCGGTGACGTCGGTGATAGGCGAGCGGCTGGACGCAGTCGAGCAGTTCCGGTAGTCGGATCCGGCGGAGTGACCGTTTTTTCACCGAACCTCATAGTGGAAGTTAATCGAGCCCGGCAACCGGGCTTCCCGTAGAGGCCTCCTCGCCGAAGGAATTATGATACGCGAAGACAGCTACACTGGACGTATGTCCTCAAACCTAGCCAGACTCGGTCACGTAGCACTCGAAACCCCAGACCTCGACGGCTCGCTCGAATTTTTCGTCGATGCCGTGGGGTTCGAGGAGGTTGTTCGCGACGGCGACACCTCGTATCTGCGCGCCGTCGACGAGTTCGATCATCATTCGATCGTCCTCTCGGAGGCCGCAGAATCCGGTGTCGACCACATCGGCTGGCAGACCGAAGCGCCGGAGTACCTCTCGGAGTTCGAAACGATCCTCGAAGACGAGGGAATCGAGGTGACCTGGGTCGACGCCGGCACGGAGCTCGGCCAGGGGGAGGCGATCCGCTTTACCACGCCGACCGGCCACGAGTTCGAGTTCTACTACGAGATGGAAAAGCCCGATCCGCCGGCCGAGCGCCGCTCGAAACTGAAGAACAAGACCTACTCGCGGACGACGACGAACCCCATCGCCCCGCGGCGGATCGACCACACGCAGCTGTGGGACCCCGAGGCCAACGACTTCCGCGAGTGGCTCCAGGACACGCTCGGCTTCCGCGTCCAGGAGCGCTACAACCGCGCTGACGGCTCCCGGTGGGGGACGTTCCTCAGCGCCAACGGCAACAAGATCGAAGCGGCCGTGATCGAAGACGAGGACGCGAGCAACGAACCCGCGCTCCACCACATCGCCTACAAGGTGGACTCCGCCGACGACCTCTTCGATGCCCACGACGCGATGAACGAACACGGGATTCCGACGGACGGGATCGGCCAGCACTCGATCTCCCGCGGGAAGTTCCTCTACGTGCGTGACCCCGTCAGCGGCCACCGGATCGAATTCAACGCCGGCGGCTATCTCGTCTTCGACCCCGAGTGGGAGCCGATCGAGTGGGAGGAGGGCGACCTCGAGGACCGGCAGTGGATCGGCCAGATCGAGTCGAAAAAGCGGGTCGAGTATTAGAGTACGGCACAACGCGTCTTCGGAATTTCGGGTTCCGTTCACAGGATCGGGTTCGTTTCGAGGACACGCGAGACCAGCAATCCGGGGAGACTAATATATTAAATTTGATATACATATTCAAATTATATTGATAGAATATATAGATAGAATCAGGAATCGAAACGGGAGAATCCGTCCTGCTGATTGGAAGGAAAGTCTGAATAGTCTCCCTCCTAAAGAAAATCATCTCACAGTATTTTGCGAATATATTTCCTTCGATATGAGCATTATGCGCTATAATTTTGATATCTGTCACCAGGTCGATTACTGATACAGCCACCACAATCGCGCCCAGTATAAGTTATACTTTTACGACTAATTCACCTAACCATATTTTATTTATTATTTCTGCCGACACCGGTCTTCGCCCGCTGATTGTTCGACACGAAAAGAGCCAGCAGGCCGTCGGGACGAGAGCGGGACGTCCCGCTCGATCGATCAGAGGACTCGAGAATTCACAGCAGCCGCTGAGGGCTGGAATGCGGGAGAAGTGGGCCGGCGCAGATTCGAACTGCGGTTACGGCCACCCGAAGGCCGAAGGATACCAAGCTACCCCACCGGCCCGCACTCGTTACGTCGCCGTTCGTTCTTTTAACGCTTCCGAACACGCGCGGCGTCGGGCGGCACTGGAGATTGTGCCATTCTCTCGTCACTCGAAGTACCGGTCCCGGTGGCGACGACAGCCGGGGTTGAACGCCGCGCCACACTCCGGGCAGGCGTCGTCGCCATCGAGATACCGACCGGCGGTCAGCGTCGACCCGCAGACGCCACACAGCACGGCGGGTTCGTCGAACCGGTCCCGTGGCCACGGTTCCGGGTCGTGATCAGCCGTCTCGGTGTGACAGGCGTCGCAGGGCGAAAACGTCTCACAGCACCCGAACCGGAGCGCGACGACGTCGACGTCGTCGTCCCAGTGTGAGCACCGCGTCTCGGGATCCACAGCGACCCCACGGAGCGGGACGGGAAAACGGTCGTCGAACTCGGGGAAACACGTCGTCCGGCGTGAGCCCCCACTTTCGTCGACGGTTTCGCTGTCGCGGTTCTCGTCGTCGCGCATCCTTCAGTACGTTGTGTATCCCTCGGTATCAAGATAATTGTGCGCGACGGTGATCGCGTGGTCGGCGTGGAGTACTTCGGGACCGAGGCGGACCCGCTCGTCGGCGGCGTCCGAAAGGAGCGCGGTCTCCCGATCGGTGAAATTCCGGTGATCGGAGAGCACGAACAAGGGTTCGTCGGGTGGATCGACGGCTGCGACGGGAGTACCGTTTTCGTGCAGTCCGACCACGGTCGCCCCGGGAGCGAGATCCGAGAGCGTCGCCTCGAACCCCATCCGTCGGATCGAGACGCCCGACGAGCTTTCGGCCGGGACGTGACCGATGGCGTCGTCGCGCTCCGCCAGCGCGCCGCGGACGAGCGCCGCCGTGCTCCGTTCGTCGGGATTCAGACGCCTGAGCTCCTGGCCGTCGAAGCGGATGGTGAACGTATCGCCGAGGACGAGGTGGACCCGCACGTCCTCGCGAATCGCGTGCGAGAGGAAGAACGCGCTCGTGACACACCGACAGAGGACGTCGAGCCGACCCGCGCCGCCCGCGAGATCGTCGAGCGAGAACTCGGGTGTCGTCGGGGCGTCGTGGCCGACGACGAGGAACTGTCGCATAGGCATGCTCTGCGCTCGATCGGCAAGAGTGGTCCGTTCGCGGCCGGCGCGATATGCAGTCGAAAAAAGTTCTCGGGAGCTTCGAGTCGGCCTAGGGGGTCGCTGTCGGTCGCGTCGGCGCGCTCCCGCTCTGTTCGGACGACGGCTGCGAGGGCGCGTTCGACGTCTTCTCGCCGCTCACGAGGAAGTCCGCGAGGTTTCCGATGAGCGCCTCGTTGTCGGCGACGTAGGCGTTCGTCGGCGCGAGGAAGTCAGTGTCGCCGACGATAGCGGCGTCACCGGACTGTGCCGCGACGGCGTAGGTGTCGGCGCGGCGCGCCGTCGACAGGCGGGTCTGTTCGGTCGCCGACAGCGCGGTCTGCCCGTTCGTAGTCGTGACCGCGCGCGCGTCGTGGAAGACGACACGGTCGACGCCCTGCGAGAGCGACCCGCCTTCGCTCGTTGCGTAGACGCTCTCGAAGTTGTGCTGGTACTCGTGCATATTGAACAGGTATCCCGAGTATCCCGCGACGCCGAGGGTTGACCCCAGCCCGGAGCCGCCGCTTGCGGGCTGTTGGACGCTCAGTCCAAGCAGGCTCGTCACCGCGAAAGCGCCCGACGACGACGACGGGTCCGAGAGCAGCACGACGCGTCCGCCCGCCTCGTTGAACTCGCGGACGCCGGCGAGTTGCTCCGAGGTGTACGGCTGCCCCGGATTCGCGACCAGCAGCGCGTCGGCGCTCCGAAGCGTCTGGTTCCAGGCCTGCCCGCGGGCCTGCTCTTGGGTCACGAACCGGACCTCGTGACCGTTCTCGACCAGCGTGGTCACGAGCGTCGAGAGCTTCTCCTCCGAGAGCTGGTTCCCGTGCGCTCGGTCGATAAGGATCGTCTTGCCCGACGCGTCGCTGTCCATCGTGATCTCGCCGCTCTCCTCGGCGGGGGCGACGCGAACTGCATCGAGGTCGGTCTGTCGCTCGGCGAGGTTTGTCACCTCGGGGTCATCGCCGCCGGAGACGAGCGGAATCACCGCGGCACCACCGACGATGACGGCGACGATCACGACGAACGCGACCGCGGGCGCGACGAGGTCACGCGCTTGCATTGGCGGTCACCTCCGGATCGTGAATGGGGATTTCGTCCACCATCAACGGTTGCGTGACGGGGGCGAGGCCGTTCGTCCGATCGCTTCGCTTGTAGATTTCCGTTCCATCATCGGTCTGGCTGGCGAAGAAGATGAGACCGAGCGAGTTCGGTGGCTCCTGTCTGACCACGTCGTAGTCTTCCATTCCGGCCAGCTCCGCGGCGCGGTCGATCGCCGTCGGAAGCGCGCCGATCTGATCGGCGTAGCCGTTCTGGACGGCCTCCGGACCGAGGTAGGTCTTCGCGTAGGCGACCTCCTCACGCGAGAGGGTGATGTTCTCCCCGCGGTGCTCCATCACACGGCCCACGAACTGCCGCTTGAGGGACTCGACCGTCCGTTCCCGCTGGTCCGTGGTCGGCTGTGCTTTGTCAGGACCGGTACGGATCACCGAGTCCGGGAAGGGGACGCTGCCGCCCGAGCCGATCACGCCGACGCTGCCCACCTGCGCCGAGGAGAGAACGTAGATCTCGTCTGCCGGGAGCATTCCGTAGTAGGCGCCGGACGCGCCGACGCCCTGTACGGAGGCGACGACCGGCATCTGTTCTGCCGTTCGCAATACTTCGAGGTACAATCGCTCGCTGGGAGCGACGGCCCCACCACCGCTGTCGACTTTGAGGACGACCGCCTTCACGGACTCGTTGGTCCGCGCGTTGCGGAGGTCCTCGGAGATTCCGTCCACCGTCGTCGCAGAGATAGTGCCGGAGATCGTGATCACCGACACTGTCCCGTCGGAGCTGGCGGACGTCGCGTAGTCGTGCGCAACGGGGGCGAGTACCGCACTCACCAGGACGGCCGCGACGACGGCCACGACGAAAAACGCCCTGGCCGACGCCACGGATGAGTTGCTTTGCATACTGCATCGCAACGGTGTCGGCCGGGTGGTAAATCCGTTCCCGTAACCAAAACGCGGATTTGAGTCAATTCACCCGACTGCGCGGCGTGTGGGCGTCGACAGGAGCCGGGAATCCGGGGTCAGTTTGCCAGCCCGTACCCCCGTCGGAAGAGCGCCACGTCGAGAGCGACGACGGCGATGGTGAGTCCCGAGAGCACGGCCAAGGAGATGTTCGGGTCGACCTCGCTGACGCCGAGGAAGCCGAACCGGATCCCGTTGACCATGTAGATCATCGGATTCAGAAGCGACACCTGCTGGAGCGTCGCGGGGAGTTCGTTCAGCGAGTAGAACACCCCGCCGAAGAAGACCAGCGGGCGGAGGATGAACTGGTTCAGCATCGTCAGGTCGTCGAAGTCGTCGGCCCAGAGCCCGGCGACCACGCCCAGGGCCGCGAAAAGCAGCGTAATCACGGCGCCGAACGCGACGAGATAGAACGGGCGGACCACGCCGACCGACGTGAAGAACGCGCCGATGAGCGCAATGAGGGTTCCGACGATCACGCCGCGGATCGCGGCTGCCAGGACGTACGCACCGACCATCGTCCGGTACGGGAGCGGCGAGGTCAGGACCTCCTCGATGTACCGGTTCCACCGGCCGTGGAAGATGTTGAACGACGTGTTCTCGAAGGCGTTGGAGATCGCGCCGAGGACGACGAGCCCCGGGAGAATAAACAGGATGTACGGGACGCCGATTATCGTGTCGATCCGCTCGCCCAGGATGACGCCGAACACCGAGAAGTACAGCACATTGGTGATAAAGGGCGGGAGAAAGGTGTTCTTCGGGCGACGGACGAACCGGAGGATCTCGCGGCGGAGCAACGCGAGAAAACCCGTGAACTCGGTGCTCACTGCGAGGCCACCTCTGGTGTTGCACGTCCCTGCCCACTTCGCGTCATTTCGACGAACACCTCTTCGAGCGACGTGCGCTGGATCTCCAGGTCGACGATCTCGTGGCCGTCCTCGTCGAGTCGGCGGACGATATCGGGCGCCACTAGTCCGCCCTGCCTGGCAGTGACGACGAGTCGCGTTCCGTCAAGGTCGACAGACTCCACCCGGTCGTCGTCGGCCCCAAAGTCCGGGACTGCCGTCGGTTCCTCGCGCAACTGGACGACGACGTCGTCGGTGCCGCGGTCCATCAGCTCCTCCGGGCTGGCGACGTCGAGCACCCGGCCGGAATCGAGGATCGCGACCTCGTCGCAGAGCCGCTCGGCCTCCTCGATGTAGTGGGTGGTCAGCAGGATCGTCGTCCCGCGCCGGTTCAGGTCGACGATCGTCTCCCAGAGTTCGTGGCGGAGCTGGACGTCGACGCCGGCGGTCGGCTCATCGAGGATGAGCAGATCCGGATCCGTGATGAGCGCTCGCGCGAGCATAAACCGTCGCTTCATCCCGCCGGAGAGCCAGTCGAAGCGGGTGTCGCGCTTGTCGTAGATGCCGACCCGCTTGAGCACTTCGTCAGCCCGTTCCTCGGCGCGGTCTCCGGGGATCCCGTGGTAGCCGGCCTTGTGTTCGAGGACCTCGCGGATCGGGAAGAAGCGATCGACGTTGAACTCTTGGGGCGCGAGGCCGATACAGTCGCGCGCCGCCTGGTAATCGTCCTCGACGTCGTGGCCGAACACGCGGGCCTCGCCGCCGCTGTTGCGGACGAGTCCGACGAGGACGTTGATGAACGTCGTCTTTCCCGCGCCGTTAGGGCCGAGGAGCCCGAAGAACGACCCCGACGGCACGGTGAGGTCGATCCCGTCCAGCGCCTCGACGTCGCCGTATGACTTCCGTAAATCGCGTGTCTGGATCGCAGACTCCATTCTCCTCGGACTCCGTCCTGCGCGGACCTAAGGTCACCGAAGCCGGCGCGAGTTTCTCGTTGTCCACGGTGACTCGTGGGTTTCGTAGCGCGCGCGACTCATCGGCCGACGAAACACCGATACGAGTCGGTCACGAGAGACAGGTGTGGACGAGCCAACGACTACCCGGAACGGCGGTTCCGACGACGACCCCGGAACCGTCGAAATCGTCGACGGCGACGAACCGGGCCCTGCGATCGAGCCGGCGCCCGCGGAGCGAGTAGCGCGGCTACGCCGGGTCAGCCACGCACTCGACAGCGCGGTCGAGATCCCCTACATCAACGTCCGGATCGGCCTCGATCCGCTCCTCGGGCTACTCCCCGTCGTCGGCGACGCGACTGCGACGGCGGCCGCGGCGTACATCGTCGTCGAAGCCGCAGCGCTGGGCGTCCCGCGGGCGACCCTCGCGCGAATGTGCCTGAACCTCCTCGTCGACGCCGTCGTCGGGTCGATCCCGCTCGTCGGCGACGCGTTCGACGTCGTCTGGCGGGCCAACGACCGGAACGTCCGCCTTCTCGAAGCCCGACTGGACGACCCTGGCGGCGAGCGCCGGGACCGTCGCGTCGTTGCCGCACTCGGTGTCGCCCTCCTCGTTTTCGTACTCGCTGTCGGCGCGGGTGCCGCCGTGGCGGTCTGGTGGCTGCTGGGCTATGCGGGCCTCGTCTGATCGGTCTCGCGGGAACCGGCGGCACGGTCGCGTCGGGGCCGTCGGACACACAGTAGCGAACAGTCGGCACAGTAGTCGCGTTCGGAGTTCGGGACGGACGCGCTTTTCTCCCCACACCGATGTGCCGAACACCCGCTATCCGGCGCAGGGCCGTTCTTACGTCACAGGGGCGCTGGTTCCGTCATCGCATATAAACGCTCGCCGGTTCCCGAGCCGGGACGCTGCCGACGGTGGAAGGGCAAGACAGAAGCGGCGGCCGCGAGTGGATTCCGTATGAGCATTCTCGCCGACGCCCGCGCGCTCGTAGCGCAGGACCCGGTCTGTGACGCCTGTCTCGGTCGGGTCTTCGCCGAGCGGAGCCACGGGCTGACGAACGACGAGCGGGGGAAAAGCCTCCGCATCGCCGCCGAACTCGACGACGACGAGCCGCACGATCCGGTCGACACCGCGGACTGCTGGGTGTGTGAGGGTCGCTGCGCGGAGTTCGGCGAGTGGGCCGAGCGATGCGCGTCGGCCGTCGAAGACGTCGAGTTCGACACCTACCAGGTGGGCACGCGGCCGTCGCCGCTCCTCGAAGAGAACGAAGTGCTGCTCCGGGAGACCGCCGGCCTCGCCGAGGATGCCGGGGAGCTATTCAAATCCGAGTTCAACCGCGAGGTCGGCAAACGGATCGGCCGACTCACCGACACGACCGTCGATTTCGGCCGCCCGGACGTCCAGTTCACGCTGGATCTCGAAGCCGACACTGTCGAGGTGGACGTCCACTCGGCGTTCGTCTACGGCCGGTACCGGAAGCTCGAACGCGACATCCCGCAGACCGAGTGGCCCTGTAACGCCTGCCACGGGTCGGGATACATCGGCAAACAGCCCTGCGAGAAGTGCGACGGCACCGGCTACCTCTACGAGGACAGCGTCGAGGGACTGACCGCGCCGGTCGTCCGCGACGTGATGGACGGCACCGACGCCAAGTTCCACGGCGCCGGCCGGGAAGACGTCGACGCGCGGATGCTCGGCACCGGCCGCCCGTTCGTGATCGAGGTGATGGAACCGCGCCGCCGCCACGTCGACGTCGAGCGGCTCGAAGGCGACATCAACGCCTTCGCCGAAGGACGCGTCGAGGTCGAGGGGCTCCGGCTCGCCACCTACGAGATGGTCGAGCGCACCAAGGGACTGGACGCCTCGAAGCGCTACCGCGCGACCGTCGCGTTCGGAGAACCGATCGGCGCCGACGACCTCACGGCCGCTCTCGACGCACTCGAAGGCGCGACGGTCGAGCAGTACACGCCCCAGCGCGTCGACCACCGGCGGGCGAATCTCACTCGGACACGCGAGGTGTACGACGCGACCGGCGAACTGGAGGATGCGACCCACGCGACCGTCGAGATTCACGGCGCCGGCGGGCTCTACATCAAGGAACTCGTCTCCGGGGACGAAGGGCGGACGGAGCCGAGCCTCGCAGGCCTGCTGGACGTCGACGCCGAAGTGACTGCCCTAGACGTCGTCGGTGTCTACGGCGAATCGGAGCCCTTCGAGGACGAAGCCTACTTCCGGGACGAACCGGCCGAGGCCGCGAGCGACGCTGCGGTCGACGATAAGGAGACGACCGAGGCTGACGACGGGGAGACGACCGAGGCGGACGACGGGGAGACGACCGAGGCGGACGACCAAGGGACAGCGGAGGAATGACGGCCGACGCCACGAGCATCGGCAGCGACGAGGCCGGCAAAGGGCCCGTTCTCGGTCCGATGGTCGCCGCAGCGGTGCGCGGCGCCCCTGAACTGATTCCGGACCGCGTCGACGACTCCAAGCAGCTTTCGGCGGCCGTCCGCGAGGAGATTGCCCGGACGCTGCGGGGGCAGTCGGACATCGATGTCGGCGTCGCCGTGATCGGGACCGAGCGGATCGACGACGCGGAGACGGATATGAACTCCTTGACTGTCGCCGCCCACGCCGAGGCGGTGGCTGCGGTGGCGGAGGAAGGCGATGCGCTCCTCGCGGACGCCGGCGACGTCAGCGAATCGCGGTTCGCCGAGCGCCTCCGCGACGGTGTCGCGGACGCCGGCACGTCGATTGACGTCCGTGCCGAACACGGTGCCGACACGAGGGACCCATTGGTGGCAGCAGCCTCTGTCGTCGCGAAAGTCCGGCGCGACGCACTGATCGGCGAACTCGATGCCGAGTACGACGAGTACGGGCCGATCGGGAGCGGCTACCCGAGCGACCCACAGACGCGGTCGTTCCTCCGGAGATACGTCGGCGAGACGGGCGGACTGCCGGCGTGTGCGCGGTCGTCGTGGTCGACATCAGCGGACGTCCTCGCGGCCGCAGAGCAGTCGTCGCTCTCGGAGTTCTGATTTTCGATTCGGTCCCGGTGGTGCGCAACGACAGCCTTCTGCTGCGGATCGCCGGCCCGAGTAAGACCGTCGACGGGCGCCTCAACGCCGGGGTTCGAATTCGTCGCGGCAGCCGTTGCGCTCCTCGCGTCCATCGCCGGAGTCCGGTTAGAGGCGTAAGCGGCTCGGTTAAGCGGGGCCTACTCGCGCACGCTATTCGCTTGTCGGCTCTGGTCCGGGTTTCGTACTGGCCAAGCGGAAAATCAGCGGGAACGCCTAACGCATCGCATCCAGCGCGACGTACGACTCCTCTGTCGCAGAGATCCACGTCGTTGTGAGCTCCGCCGGCGTCGCGTCAGCAGGATAGATCGTACACTCGTCGGGCGCGTCGTCGTACTCCTCGATCCGCGCGAGGCAGGTCTGTTCGGGCAGGTCGACCTCGCTTGCGGGGCCGATGCGGGGAATATCGACGTCGCCTGGGCCGTCGGTGTCAGGGAGGTTAGTGTCAGTGGACATCTGTCGGACCTCGGTTTCCCGGTTTGGGGTGCGGCGTTGGTCGTCGCCCGGTACACTTCGCCATTGATGCGGGTTCGTATTTAAATAGTCGCCTATTACCGTAGGCTGAGAGTCGTCTCTCCGCCGGGATCCGTTGTCGTCGCCGAACGTAAAAC
Organism: Halobellus ordinarius; assembly: GCF_031823395.1. NCBI lineage: Archaea > Methanobacteriati > Methanobacteriota > Halobacteria > Halobacteriales > Haloferacaceae > Halobellus > Halobellus ordinarius. Next base: position 469,738 of record NZ_JAVQKJ010000002.1, on the reverse strand, counting down.
TGCCATCGAAGCGGGCTCGCGCGCCTCACAATGATTACTCTCGTCTCTTACCGCCGAGCGCCGCTAACGGGGATGGCGCTCGGCGGTAAACAGTGAGAGTAATCATTGTCAGCGGTTGATCGTCGTCAGCGACCGGAGGATGTCGCCGTACGCGGGCCGGGTTACGAGGACCCCGACGAGCACACCGAGGATGGTGAAGATCGCGAAGCCCTGGAGGTCGCCCAAAGAGAGGATCGCCAGCGGCGACATCGCGATAATGGTGGTCGCCGCGGCCGCGCCGATCACCCAGAACGCCTTCCGGAAGCGCGAGCGGAACACGCGTCTGGAGTTGATCTCGCCTTCGGCCATCACCTCGTCGGCGATGATGATCAGGTCGTCGACGCCGGTCCCGATGACCGCGATGAACCCGGCGATGACCGACAGATCCAGCGGATAGCCGATGCCGGCGGCGAACCCGAGGAGGATGACGACCTCCGAGAGCGCCGTCAGGACCATCGGTGCCGCGACGCGGACGTCACGGTATCGAAGGAAGACGACGCCGCTGACAGCGAGGACCGCGATGATTCCCGTGAGAAGCGAGTTGACCCGGAAGTCGGCCCCCTGTGTCGGGGAGATGTACGAGGTCGTCCCCCCGCTCTCACGCGAGAAATCGAGTTGTGCCGGCAGCGCGCCGGCGCGGAGGTTGATCGAAACCTCCTGCGCTTCGGAGATATTCGTTGTCTGCAGTTGGAAGACAGGGTCCTGTGACCACTCGCCACTCCGGAGGCTATCGGCGAGACCGGGACTCATCCCGAAGGCGTTGGTCACCTCGCCGTTGACGACGAGGAGGAGACACGGGTCGGTGCCGTTCGGATTCTGTTCGTAGGTGCAACGCGTTCCTCCCGGTTGGGCGAGCCCGGTCCGCTGCATCGACTCCTGAAATTCGGGAGCCGCCGACTGAGCGACCGTCACTGGGACGTACGCGCCGCCCCTGTCGTCTTCTTGTGCCGGGCCCTCGTTCATATCCTCCTGCTGAAGGACGACTTCCTGGGCATATCCGTCCCCGTTCTCTTCTGGGTAGTACGCCTCGACGACGACTGTCCCGCGCTCACTGACGAGTTCTCGTACGGATTCTGTGTCCTGGTTCGGGACTTCGATCAGGATGTAGTTGTCGCCCTGTGCGGTCGTCACTTGCTGTACCGTTCCGCCGGAGAGGCCGGCCGCGTTGACCTTCTCCTGCAGGACGTTGACGACTCTGTTCCGCGTCGTCTCGGTGACGCCCTCGCGGACCGTCTCGTACTCGTAGCCGGCGTCGTCGAGCGCCGCGGCGAGATCGTCGGGACTGACGTTCTGGGCCGTCACCTCAACGGTGTTCTCCGTTCCCGACTGGGGCTGGGCCGTGGTCTGCTGTCCGGCCGGCCCCCCCGAACGGGCGATCACGTCCACGGGGGAGACACCCTCCAGTTCCGCTGCGACCGCTTGCTCGACCGCCGCCGTATCGTTCCCGCCGAAGTCGACTTCCTCGGCTGTGACGCCGACGAGCGGGGCTCGGACGCGTGTGCCGCCGGATAGTTCCAGCCCGTACTGGAGGTTCGTCGTGCTGCTTTGGGCTGCGATGTCGCCGCCGGCCGCGCCGTCGTCCGCCGCGAGCGTCGGTGAGAAGAGGGCGAAAAGCGAGATCAAAAGGAAGACGACGAGCAGAATCACCCGCCAGTTTTCACGTATATTGACCATCAGCGGTTCACCCCCTCGTACTTGTACCAGCGGAGCAGGCTAAGGTTCAGCATATAGGTGTTCATCAGGTCAGTCGCGAGCCCGAAGACGAGTACCGTCCCGATGGCCGCAAGCAGTTGGATACCGAACAACGTCGCGGTGATCGTCATCACGATCATCGCCACGATGGACGTCAGCGTCATCGTGACACCGGTTCGCATCGCCCGGTAGGTAGATTCGTAGAAGTCACCCGAGCGGCGGAGGATGTGGTTGTTCAGCAGGATGTCGGAGTCGACTGAATACCCGATGAGCATCAAAAGCGCAGCGACGGTCCCCAAGGAGAGTTCGATCCCCAAGACGTTCATCAGCGCCAGGGGGATCGCGATGTCGGAGAACGCCGAGATCACGACCGCGATCGACGGGACGAACACCCGGAACATCGCGAAGACGAGCAGACTCATACCGAGGAAGGCGACCCCGAGGCCACCGAGCGCGAGGATCTGCGTGTCGGCACCGAAACTCGCTGAGACTGACGAGATAGACCGCACGTCGAGTCCGGCGTCCTCGGCTTGGCGCTCCAACTCAGTAGCACCGACCGAGCCCCCGTCGGACTGGAACGTCACGACGTAGACGTTCTGGGCGGGGACCGACCGGATCGATTCCGGCTCCGCGGAGAACGCCTCGCGGATCTGTTGTTCGGCCTCCTGCTGTGGGCCGTCGATCGCGATCTGGACCTCGGTGCCCCCGGTGAACGCGATGCCCTGGTTCACGGGTGAGCCAGTCATCACGAACCACCCCGCGATGATGAGGAGCGCCACCGCCAGGATGGCGAGCGGGATCGCCGCGAGCTGGCGGTTCGTGTACCGGGTGTAGTCGACCTCCGGTACCGTAAACTCGACCATAGGTGCCGGTGGAGAGCCGCGCCGAATAAGCCTTCTTATACCTCGCCGCGGACGATCCAGATTCGACTCGCTACGGAAGATAGCGGACCGAGAGGACGCCCGGTGCCGACCGGACTTCGACGCGGTTGACACCCAAACGCGCGGCTCGCGCGAGTACCTGTTCGTCGTCGAGGACGTCTTCCACGGCCGCCTCGATCTCGCCCTCGGGGACGGTAATCACGTGGACCTCGCCCGTTCCGGCGCGCGGTTCGCGGGTGAGGCCACCGACGTCCTGTGCGGCCGCCAGTTCCTTCGAGTGCGCCGTCGGCGGTTCCTCGCTCCGCTCGACGGACAGCGAGCGTCGCGACTCTGTCTCCACCAGCTGGTAGGAGACGTTCATCGGCGGATCGGGCGCGACAGCGCCCTCGACGACGTCGTCGCGCTCGACGCCGGGATTCGACGAGAGCGTGTGTACCTGTCCGGTCTCGACGTCTTTGAGCACCGCCGAGGCGTCGTCGGCAGCAGTCACCAGAAACGTGCCCTCGACGCGCGTCTCCGCCGTGTCGGGGTCAGTGTCGGTCATTACCGGCCGTTCTCGTTCGGTGCACTTGCGGGTTTCGTCGCACGGCTCCCCGAGTGCGAGGGCGCATCGCTCGTCCGAAGAGACAACGGGGGGCGACGAAGGCCGCTCACCCGAAGAGCCGATGGGCGACAGCGACGAGCGCCGCTCCCACGAGCGGCACGCTCCACGACAGAGCAGGCGGGATCGCATAGAGGACCGCGATCACCGGCGCGAAGAGGCCACTCGGCTGTGGCCGCATCACGGTCTCGCCGTCGAGGACGAACGTCTCCGGCATCGACGCGACGATGCCGAGGTAGACGGAGAGCAGGAAGACGAACCCCGCGATCGCGAGTGCGGTCTCGTGGCGGACGGAGGATCCGCTCCCGCGTCGTCGTCGACGAGCGACGATCAGGACCGGCGCGACCGCCGGCAGCACGACCAGAAGGCCGACCACGACGTAGAAAGAGCGCGAGAGCGTGAGCGAACCGCCCTGCCCGCCGGTGGTTCCGGCGATCAGCACGACGAGCGCGATGGTGACGAGAACGCCGACGAGCGCGCTCGCGACCGCGCTCGCGAGGACGTAGAGTTTGAACACCCGCGACTCGCTTTCCCGAAACGCGTAGGGGAACGCCCCGAAGACGCCGTTGTAGCCCGATGCCATCAGTTCGGCTTGGATGTGCGGTGATTTGATCCTGTCGGCCCTGCGACGGCGGTGACAACGCACCGTAGCCACGACCAGACGGGACCGACCGCTTTTTCGTCGCGGCCCGCGGTCGGGTAGGTATGCACGTCGATCTCGGCAGCGCGCTCGGCGCGACGCCCGGTGTCTCCCGGGACTCGCTCGAACGGCTCGACGAACAGGTGGCGACCGCCCACGAGCGGATCCAGGCCGGTCGCGACGACCACGAACACGGCTACGCGGCCCTGAATCTTCCCGAGACAGTCGATCTCGATTTGATCCGATCAGCCGTGGAACCGTTCAACGATCCTGCGGCGGTCCTGACGGTCGGCATCGGCGGGAGCGCGCTCGGAGCGGCGACATTCGCCGACGCGCTGGCCGGGCCGGAGGATCCGGACGCGTACTTCCTCGACAACGTCGACCCCGAACACGTCTCGCGGTTGCTCGATTCGCTCCCGCTGGGCCGGACAGTCGTCAACGTCGTCTCGAAGTCGGGGGCGACCGCCGAGACACTCGCGAACTTCCTGGTCGTCCGGGAGGCGATGGCCGACGCCGGCGTCGACTGGACCGAGCGGACGTTCGTGACGACCGGGGAGTCTGGGAACCTCCGGGCGCTGGCAGAGAAACACGACCTGCCCTCGCTGTCGGTGCCCGACGGCGTCCCCGGCCGGTTCTCCGCGCTGTCGACGGTCGGGCTGGCGGTGGCGGCAATCCAGGGCCACGACCTCGACGCGATCTGTGCGGGTGCTGCCGACGCCGCCGGCGACCTCTCGGGGTCGCTGTTCGCGACGCCCGCGTACGCCTACGGCGCGACGACGTACGCGCTGGCCGAGCGCGGTGCGGGAACGAACGCGGTGATGCCATACGCCGAGCGGCTGGAGACGTTCGCCGAGTGGTTCGCACAGCTGTGGGCCGAGAGCCTCGGCAAGGACGGCCTCGGACAGACGCCGGCGCGGGCGCTCGGGGCGACCGACCAGCACTCACAGTTGCAACTGTACCGCGCCGGGCCACACGACAAGCTCGTGACGCTGCTGCGGCCGCGAGACCGCCCCGACTGTGCGATTCCGGAGACGGACCTCGACGGCCTGTCGTACCTCGGCGGCGCGTCGCTCGGCGAGTTGCTCGACGCGGAGTTCGAGGCGACGGAGGCGAGCCTCGCGGCGTCTGACGTACCGGCCATCCGCGTCGAGATCGACGCGGTCGACGAGGAGAGTATTGGGTCGCTCCTCTACGAGATGGAGGCGGCGTGCATCCTCTACGGTGAACTCGCTGCGGTCTCGACGTTCACCCAGCCGGCCGTCGAATGGGGGAAACGCGCAGCCCGCGGGCTGCTCGGCGGCGGCGACTTCGCTGAGGCCGAGGCGGTCGAGGGGCGGACGAGTCTCCTCGTGGAGTAGCGTCCACGAGAGCGACAGGACGATGCAGCGGATCGAGGGAGAGCGAACAGTCGGCACAATTCGGAGCTGTTACCGGTCCCACTCCCGGCCAGCGTTCGTCAAGCCCGCGACGTCGTGCCGAGCACCCGCTGCCCGACGCGGAGCAATATTTACGTCACACTGCCGCTGGTCCCGGTATCGGATATAAACCTTCGTCGCCTGCGGCGTTATCCTCGTGGTCACGCCGTTCCTCGTCGACGTCGCCACAACACCTTTATCGGAGACGGTCGTGGGTGAGCGTGACACGAGTGCAGAGAACACTCGTGACGGTGAGCCGTGCTTCCGCGATCCGAAGTTGGCAAGGATTATATGGCTGCCTTTCCAACCGGGCTGTAGTATCCCGTGACCACTTCTTCCCCACCAAACATCGAGCACACCCAGATATGGTAGACGTAAGCCAACACGAGCTCGTCCCCGAGCACACGCTCATCGACGAGGAGGAGGTCGAATCGGTGTTACAGCAGTACGACACCGAACGAGCCGATCTCCCGAAGATCAAGCGGAAGGATCCCGCGCTGCCGGACGAGGCGGAGATCGGTGACGTCGTGAAGATCGTTCGCGACTCCCGAACCACAGACCGAGCAGTCTCTTACCGACTGGTGATCGAATGAACCGACAGGACCGACGCGTCGTCTCGCGCGAGTATTTCTCGGAGGAACGGCTCGCAGAACACCACTTCCGCTCGTTCAACAACTTCCTCGAACGGGGGATGCAGGAGGTCGTCACCGAAAAGGAGCGGATCGAGACCGACATCGGCGACAAGGAGGGCGAAGAGCCCGTCTTCGTCGAACTCGGGGACGTCCGCATCGAGACCCCGCGCGTCCGCGAGGCCGACGGCTCCGAGGAACTCCTGTTCCCGCAGGAAGCCCGGCTCCGAAACATCACCTACGCCGCGCCCGTCTTTATGGAGATGTCCATCGTGCGCGGCGGCGAGGAGGAAGAGGAAATCGTCGTCGACACCACCGAGACGAAGGTGGGCCGGATGCCCATTATGGTGGGCTCGACCAAGTGCAACATCCACGGCCTCACCGACGAGGAACTGATCGAGATCGGCGAGGACCCCGTCGATCCCGGCGGCTACTTCATCGTCAACGGCTCCGAGCGGGTGCTGATGACGAGCGAGGACCTGGCGCCGAACAAGATCCTCGCAGAGTACGACTCGAAGTACGGCGACGAGATCCAGGTCGCCAAGACGTTCTCCCAGCGCCGCGGGTACCGCGCGCTCGTCCTCTGTGAGCGCAACCGCGAAGGGCTGCTGGAGGTCTCGTTCCCCTCCGTTTCGGGCAGCGTCGACTTCGTGACGCTCGTCCGCGCCCTCGGGCTCGAATCCGACGAGGAGATCGTTCACCGCGTCTCCGACGACCCCGAGATCGTGAAGTTCATGCTCGAAAATCTGGAGGAGGCCGACGTCCAGACCGAGCAGGAGGCCATCGAGACCCTCGGCGAGCGCGTCGCGGGCGGCCAGGGCAAGAACTACCAGCTGAAGCGGGCGAACTACGTCATCGACCGCTACCTCCTGCCGCACCTCCACGAGGACGGCGTCGAGGACGAGGACGTCCGCATCAACAAGGCGTACTACCTCTGTCGGATGGCCGAGGCGTGCTTCGAGCTCGCCTTGGAGCGCCGCGAGTCCGACGACAAGGACCACTACGCCAACAAGCGCCTGAAGGTCTCCGGCGACCTGATGAAGGACCTCTTCCGGACGGCGCTGAACAAGCTGGCCCGCGACGTGAAGTACCAGCTCGAACGGGCGAATATGCGGAACCGCGACCTGACCGTCAGTACCGTGGTCCGCTCGGACGTGCTGACCGAACGGCTCGAACACCCGATCGCGACGGGCAACTGGGTGGGCGGCCGCTCGGGCGTCTCACAGCTCGTCGACCGGACCGACTACATGGGCGTGCTGTCGCACCTGCGTCGGCTCCGCAGCCCGCTGTCGCGGAGTCAGCCGCACTTCGAGGCCCGCGACCTGCACGCGACCCAGTGGGGCCGCATCTGTCCCTCCGAGACCCCCGAGGGACCGAACTGCGGCCTGGTGAAGAACTTCGCGCAGGCGATGGAGCTCTCCCAGAACGTCGAGGACGAACAGTCGCTCAAGCGCGAACTCGCGTCGATGGGCGTCGAAGGAATTCCCGGTATCGAGGGACCGGCAGCCGGCACACCCGCGGACGATTAAAAAATGGCTCAGGCACAACGAGAGGCGAAAGTCTACGTCAACGGCAGTTTGGTCGGGACGCATCCCGACCCAGAGCAGCTCGCAGAACAGATCAGAGAGGCGCGCCGCCGCGGCGACGTCAGCGATATGGTGAACGTGTCGGTCAAAGAGCGGACCCGCGAGGTCATCGTCAACGCCGATTCGGGACGCGCACGGCGTCCGCTCATCGTCGTCGAGGACGGCGAACCGCTCCTCGGCGACGAGGAGATCGAGGCGGTCGAGTCCGGCGCCCTGGAGTTCGAGGACCTCGTCGAGCGCGGCTACGTCGAGTTCATCGACGCCGAGGAGGAAGAGGACATCTACGTCGCGGTCGACGAAGAGGAGGTGTCCGACGACCACACCCACCTCGAGATCGACCCGCAGCTCATCTTCGGGATCGGTGCGGGGATGATCCCCTACCCCGAGCACAACGCCTCGCCCCGGATTACGATGGGCGCGGGGATGATGAAGCAGTCTCTGGGGCTGCCAGCGGCGAACTACCGCATCCGCCCCGACACGCGCCAGCACCTCCTGCATTACCCGCAGCTCTCGATGGTCAAAACGCAGACCACCGAACAGATCGGCTTCGACGAGCGCCCCGCGGCGCAGAACTTCGTCGTCGCCGTGATGTCCTACGAGGGCTTCAACATCGAGGACGCACTGGTGATGAATCAGGGCTCGGTCGACCGGGCGATGGCCCGCTCGCACTTCTTCCGGACCTACGAGGGCGAGGAGCGCCGGTATCCCGGCGGCCAGGAGGACCGCTTCGAGATCCCGAGTCAGGACGTCCGCGGCGCCCGCGGCGAGGACGCGTACACCCACCTCGACGAGGACGGCCTCGTCAACCCCGAGACCCGGGTCGACGAGAACTCGGTGCTCCTCGGGAAGACGTCGCCGCCGCGGTTCCTCGAGGAACCCGACGATATGGGCGGGCTCTCCCCGCAGAAGCGGCGTGAGACCTCCGTGACGATGCGCTCCGGCGAGTCCGGGGTCGTCGACACGGTCACGCTGATGGAGGGCGAGGACGGTTCGAAGCTCGCGAAGGTGTCGGTCCGCGACCAGCGGGTCCCCGAACTCGGCGACAAGTTCGCGTCCCGGCACGGCCAGAAGGGCGTCGTCGGCCACCTCGCCCCCCAGGAGGACATGCCGTTCACCGAGGAGGGCGTCGTGCCCGACCTCGTGTTGAACCCGCACGCGCTGCCCTCGCGGATGACGGTCGGCCACGTCCTGGAGATGCTCGGCGGCAAGGTCGGCTCCCTCGAGGGCCGGCGCGTCGACGGCACCGCCTTCCAGGGCGAATCCGAGGACGAACTCCGGGGCGCCCTGGAGGACCACGGCTTCAAATCCTCCGGCAAGGAAGTGATGTACTCCGGCGTCACCGGCGAACAGATCGAAGCCGAGATCTTCGTCGGGACGATCTTCTATCACAAACTCTACCACATGGTGAGCAACAAGCTGCACGCCCGCTCCCGCGGGCCGGTGCAGGTGCTCACCCGCCAGCCCACCGAGGGGCGTGCCCGCGAGGGTGGCCTCCGCCTGGGCGAGATGGAGCGCGACACCGTCATCGGCCACGGCGCCGCGATGGTCCTGCAGGAGCGCCTGCTGGACTCTTCCGACAAGGAGACGGTATACATCTCCGCGGACACCGGGATGGTCGCCGTCGAGGACCGCGGCCAGCGCCGTATCTACGACCCCGTCACGGGCGATGAGGACGATATCCACGAGATCGAGATCAGCTACGCGTTCAAACTTCTCCTCGACGAGATGATCGCGCTGGGCATCCGACCACGCCTCGACCTCGAAGACGCAGTCTAACCACACACAATGTCAATGCAGACACCCAAAGAGATCGGAGCCATCCAGTTCGGGCTGATGGATCCCGAGACGTACCGAGACATGTCCGCGACGAAGGTCATCACCGCAGACACGTACGACGACGACGGCTATCCAATCGATATGGGGCTGATGGACCCCCGCCTGGGCGTTATCGACCCGGGCCTCGAGTGTCGGACCTGCGGGTCGCATTCGGGGTCGTGTAACGGCCACTTCGGTCACATCGAACTGGCCGCGCCCGTCATCCACGTCGGTTTCACCAAGCTCATCCGCCGGCTGCTCCGGTCGACCTGCCGGGACTGCGGGCGGCTCTCGCTGACCGCCGAAGAGCAAGACGAGTTCCGCGAGGGGCTCCAGCGCAACGAGGAACTCGGCGAGGACTGGACCGACGTGCTCAAAGCGGCGGTCCGCCAGGCGCGGAAGGCGAGCCGCTGTCCGCACTGCGGCGCCCAGCAGCACGACATCAAACACGAGAAGCCGACGACCTACTACGAGGTCCAGGACGTCCTCGCGGGCGACTACTCCGAGCGCATCGCTTCGGCGATGCAGCCCGACCCCGATTCGGACGACGACGGCATCTCGCCTGCGGGCCTGGCCGAGGAGGCCGGCCTCGACGTCAGCCGCGTCAACGAGATCCTCTCGGGCGAGTTCCGCCCGGTCGGCGAGGATCGCAAGAAACTGGAGAAGGCGCTCGACGTCGACCTGACCGAGGAGGACATGAACAAGCTCATGCCCTCGGACATCCGCGACTGGTTCGAGGACATCCCCGACGAGGACATCGAGACGCTCGGAATCGATCCCAGTCGGTCGCGCCCCGAGTGGATGATCCTCACCGTCCTGCCGGTCCCGCCGGTCACCGCGCGGCCGTCGATCACGCTCGACAACGGCCAGCGCTCCGAGGACGACCTCACGCACAAGCTCGTCGACATCATCCGCATCAACCAGCGGTTCATGGAGAACCGCGAGGCTGGCGCGCCGCAGCTCATCATCGAGGACCTCTGGGAACTGCTGCAGTACCACGTCACGACCTTCATCGACAACGAGATCAGCGGCACGCCCCCGGCGAGACACCGCTCCGGCCGGCCGCTGAAGACTCTCAGCCAGCGGCTGAAGGGCAAGGAAGGTCGCTTCCGCGGCTCTTTGTCCGGGAAGCGCGTGAACTTCTCGGCGCGGACCGTCATCTCGCCGGACCCGACGCTGTCGCTGAACGAGGTCGGCGTCCCCGAGCGGGTCGCCCGCGAGATGACCCAGACGATGAACGTCTCCGAGCGGAACCTCGGTCGGGCCAAGCAGTACGTCCAGAACGGCCCCGAGGGTCACCCCGGCGCGAACTACGTCAAGCGGCCCGACGGCCGCCGGCTGAAGGTCACCGAGAAGAACTGCGAGGAACTCGCCGAGAAGATCGACGCCGGGTGGGAGGTCAACCGCCACCTGATCGACGGCGACATCGTGATCTTCAACCGCCAGCCGTCGCTGCACCGGATGTCGATCATGGCACACGAGGTCGTCGTGATGCCGTACAAGACGTTCCGGCTCAACACGGTCGTCTGTCCGCCGTACAACGCCGACTTCGACGGCGACGAAATGAATATGCACGCGCTCCAGACCGAGGAGTCGCGGGCGGAAGCGCGCGTGCTGATGCGCGTCCAGGAGCAGATGCTCAGCCCGCGCTTCGGCGAGAACATCATCGGAGCGATCCAGGACCACATCTCCGGGACGTACCTCCTGACCAACGGCAACCCCGAGTTCACCGAGACGCAGGCGCTGGACCTGCTCCGGGCGACGAGCATCGACACGCTGCCGGAGCCCACGGGCGAGGCCGACGGCGAGCCCTACTGGACCGGCCGACAGCTCTTCAGCGAACTGCTGCCCGAGGATCTGAACCTCGAGTTCACCTCCTCGGCGGGCGACGAGGTGCAGATCGTCGACGGCCAGCTTATTTCGGGCACCATCGACGAGGACGCCGTCGGCGCCTTCGGCGGCGAGGTCGTCGACACGCTCGCGAAGACGCACTCGAAGACCCGCGCCCGCGTGTTCGTCAACGAGGTCGCCTCGCTGGCGATGCGGGCGATCATGCACTTCGGCTTCTCGATCGGGATCGACGACGAGTCGATCCCCGACGAGGCCACCTCACAGGTCGACGAGGCAATCGGCGGCGCCTACGACCGCGTCGACGAGCTCATCGACATCTACGAGAACGACGAACTCGAATCGCTGCCGGGCCGGACGGTCGACGAGACCCTCGAGATGAAGATCATGCAGCAGCTCGGAAAGGCCCGTGACTCGGCCGGCGAGATCGCCGAAGACCACTTCCGCGACGACAACCCGGCCGTAGTGATGGCCCGCTCCGGCGCGCGTGGGTCGATGCTGAACCTCACGCAGATGGCCGGCTGTGTCGGCCAGCAGGCCGTTCGTGGCGAGCGGATCAACCGCGGCTACGAGGGCCGGACGCTCAGCCACTACCAGAAGGACGACCTCTCGGCGGAGGCACACGGCTTCGTCGAGAACAGCTACCGCGGCGGGCTGACCCCGCGGGAGTTCTTCTTCCACGCGATGGGTGGCCGCGAAGGCCTGGTCGACACCGCAGTCCGGACGTCGAAGTCCGGCTACCTGCAGCGCCGGCTGATCAACGCCCTCTCGGAACTGGAGGCGCAGTACGACGGCACCGTCCGCGACACCTCGGGGACGGTCGTCCAGTTCGAGTTCGGCGAGGACGGCACCTCGCCCGTGAAGGTGTCCTCCTCGGAGGAGAACCCGATCGACGTCGAAGCGGTCACCGACCGGATCATCGAGGCGGAGTTCGACTCCGAAGCGGAGAAAGAGCGCTTCCTCGGTCGGGAGCAGCGGCCGACCAACATCTCCGAGTACGCCGGGCCGGGACTCGACAAGGCCCAGAGCCTGGGGGTGGAATCCGATGACTGACGAATACGAACACGTCGGCGACGACATCGCGGCGATCGTGCGGGACCACAACCTGCCCGAGAGCCTCCAGCACCGCATCTACGAGACGATCGAAGAGCGGGAGGGAGTCACCCTCGAACAGGCCGACGAGATCGCACAGGCGGTCTCCTCGCGCTACGAGGACAACCGCGTCGACGCCCACGACCCCGTCGGGACCGTCTCCGCGCAGTCGATCGGCGAACCTGGAACGCAGATGACGATGAACACGTTCCACTACGCGGGCGTCGCCGAGATCGACGTCACCCAGGGCCTGCCGCGACTCATCGAACTGGTCGACGCGCGGAAGACGCCCGACACGCCGATGATGACGGTCCACCTCGAAGACGAGTACGCCGAGAACCGCGAACGCGCCCACGAGGTCGTCTGGCAGATGGAGGCGACGAAGATCCTCGCGCTGGGGGACATCTCCACCAACGTGGCGGACATGGTCGTCCAGGTCGACCTCAACGAGGGGACGCTCGACGAGCGGTGGCCGACCGTCGACGACGTCGACACCGTCGCCCAGGAGATCGCCGAGACCATCGAGGACGCCCTCGGCGTCAGTACGCGGCGGTCGGGGACGCTCATCGAGTTCGGCCCCGACGAACCGAGCTACCGCCGGCTGCTGCAGCTCGTCGAGGAACTGCGCGAAATCGTCTTCAAGGGCCTCGAAGACATCTCCCGGGTCGTCATCCGGAAGGAAGACAACGAGGACACAGAGGGCGAGGAGTTCGTCCTCTACACCGAGGGGTCGGCCTTCGGCGACGTGCTCTCGATCGAGGGCGTCGACGCCTCCCGGACGACGAGTAACAACATCCACGAGGTCTACCGGAACCTCGGCGTCGAGGCCGCACGCGAGACCATCATCAACGAGACGATGGAGACGCTCGAAGAGCAGGGGCTCGACGACGTGAACATCCGGCACCTGATGCTGGTCGCAGACATCATGACGAACCGCGGCGAGATCGAATCGATCGGTCGCCACGGCATCTCGGGGTCGAAAGACTCCGTGCTCGCCCGCGCCGCCTTCGAGGTGACGGTCAACCACCTGCTCGATGCGGCGGTCCACGGCGAGGAGGACGACCTCGACGGCGTCATCGAGAACGTCATCGTCGGCAAGCCCGTCTCGATCGGGACGGGCGACGTCGACCTGCGGATGGGGTCGCTCGAGACCGACGGCGGGAATCCCTCCGCGACCGACGACTGACCGATGCGAGTCACGCTGTCGGACGCCGCACGCCAGTACATCGCCCGGTTCGAGGAGGAGACGGGCGCGCGGGCCCGCGACTGTCTCGTCTACGACGAGCGGATCGTCATCCTCGTCGCGGCGGGCGATATGGGTACCGCGATCGGGCCCGGCGGCGCACACGTTCAGGCCGTCGAGGAGGCCGTCGGCCGCGACGTCGAACTCGTCGAGGACGCCGACACGCCGACGGCGTTCGTCGAGAGCGCGCTCGCGCCCGCGGCGGTCCGGCACGTAACGCTCTCCGAACAGGGCGGCGAGACGGTCGCATACGTCGAGGTCCCCGACGGAGATCGCGGCGTCGCGATCGGGACCGACGGCGCCAACATCGAAACTGCGCGGACCCTCGCGAGTCGGCACCACGACATCGATGACATTCAGTTGACGTAGCCGCGTTCGACCGTCGCCGCCGGTGAGATCCGTCCATCCCACTCTCACAGTACACTTTTTGTCACTGTACCCGTCTGTCTACTCGTGCTCTCCGAACTGTTCGGGCTGGCTCTCGCGGGGACGACCCAGCTCGTTCCGCCTGGACTGTTCGAGGGGATCGTCACCGAGCAGTACGCCGACCTGGCTCGCGGCGTGCTCGGATTTGTCGTCGCTGCGGGGGTGGCGTATTCGGTAGGTCGCTTCGTCGTCATCCCGCTCATCGTCCGCGTCGTCGTCGCGCGGAACCGGAACAATCCGACGATCGCCACAGCGGCGCGGACGTACGCTCACGCCCTCATCGTCGCGATTGCGAGCCTCGTCGGCATCGCGGGTGCGGGCCTGTGGTCGCTCCTGACGAACGTCTCGATCGTCATCGCCGCGCTGACTCTCGTCGTCGGCGCGGCGAGTCAGCACGTTGTCGGCTCGCTCACGAGCGGACTGTTTCTGGTCGCCGACCCCGACTTCAACGTCGGCGACTGGATCGCCTGGCCGGGCGGCGAGGGCTTCGTCGAGGAGATCGACTTCCGCGTGACGAGAGTCCGAACGTTGAACAACGAGACGATCTCCGTGCCGAATACCGAACTGACGGCGAACACGCTCACGCGACCGTACGGGCGCGATCGATACCGCGTCGTCGAGTCCTTCGAGATCGGGTACGGCGACGACGTCGAACTGGCGCTTCGCGAACTGGTCGAGGTCGTTCGCAGTGACGACCGCGTGCTCGAGGAACCGGATCCGACCGCGACGCTCGCCGAGTTGGGTCCGGGCTCGATCCGGATTCGCGCGGTGTTCTGGGTCGACGACCCGATGGACGTGGACCTCGTGACGCTCAGATCCGATTTCCGACGTCGAGCGAAGTCCAGATTCGACGAGGTCGGCGTAACGATCGGACCGCCCTCGTCCCGCGAACTCAGCGGCTCGGTGTCCGTCGACGTCGAGAAGCGGAACCGACCCGACGATACGTGAGTACGGGTTCCCAAACGATCGACTCTCAGCGCCGTTCGGGGGCTCTCCTCCGCGGAGTGACCGTAACCAGCGACAGGAATTACGCCCTCAGAGTCGTCCTTAGGGGTCGCTAATCGGACCTGCAACCGTCTCGTCGGGTGCGAAAAGGGAGCCTTAAGTAGCTCCGCCGGGAATTCGAGTTCACTATGGCGAACGGCAAATACGCCGCGCGCAAACTCAAGCAGGACCGGCAGAAGCGCCGCTGGTCCGACTCGGAGTACGCGCGACGCGAACGCGGTCTCGGAGCGAAGTCCGATCCCCTGGAGGGGGCCCCGCAGGGACGCGGGATCGTCCTCGAGAAGGTCGGGATCGAAGCCAAACAGCCCAACTCGGCCATCCGAAAGTGCGTCCGGGTGCAGCTCATCAAGAACGGCAAGCAGGTCACCGCCTTCTGTCCCGGCGACGGCGCGATCTCCTTCATCGACGAGCACGACGAGGTCACCATCGCCGGCATCGGCGGCGCGAAGGGTCGCGCGATGGGCGACCTCTCGGGCGTGAACTACAAGGTCGAGAAGGTCAACGGCGTCTCGATGATCGAACTGGTCCGCGGCAACGCCGAGAAGCCGGTGCGCTAAGATGTCCGAAAGCGAATCCCCCGACCCCGACGCCCCGGCCGACAGCGAGGAGGCCGAGTCGAACGCACAGCTGTTCGATCTCTGGGAGGTCACCGACATCGAGTACTCCGATCCCTCGACGGAGCGGTACATCAACGTCACGCCCGTCGCCCACACGATGGGCCGGCACGCCGGAAAGCAGTTCCAGAAGTCCGAGATCAGCATCGTCGAGCGGCTCATCAACCGCCTGATGCAGACCGAGGAGAACACGGGCCACAAGCAGAAGACGATGAAGATCGTCAAGGACGCCTTCGAGTTGGTCCACGAGCGGACCGACGAGAACCCCGTGCAGGTGCTGGTCAGCGCGGTCGAGAACGCCGCGCCGCGCGAGGAGACGGTGCGCCTGAAATACGGCGGCATCTCCGTCCCGCAGGCCGTCGACGTCGCCCCCCAGCGCCGCGTCGACCAGGCGCTGAAGTTCATCGCCGATGGCACGCAGAACGCGTCGTACAAGAGCCCCCAGAGCGCCGCCGAGGCGCTCGCGCAGGTGCTCGTCGGCGCTGCCGACTACGACGTCCAGTCGTACGCCATCGCCCAGAAAGAGGAGTCCGAGCGCGTCGCCGAAGCGGCCCGGTAAGCCGTTCGCACCGCGTGGATTCCGGTTCTCTCTGTTTTCTCTCTTCGATGGGAGACTCCCCCGCAGCGACGCGTCGGTTTGCATCGGAAGTCGGTCGAGGGAGACCGATCAGTCGGCGGCGACGTTCGTGCTCGCGTCTCGGACGACGTATTCGCGGGTCGCGTCCACCAGCGCCTTCCGGTAGTCGCGCTCGGAGGGGTTCTCCCCGAGCGAGCGGAATCGGCGCTTGAACGCGTCCAGGTCGACCGTCGGCGCGTCGTCAGCGGCGGCGTGGGCAAGGTCGTAGAGGCGGTGGTCGGGGTCGACTACGTCGTGGCGCTCGACGAGGCCGAGCGCGAACGCCGCATTGACCGCCGTGATCTCCGGATCCGACCCGGCGGTGACGCGTCGTGAGTCGGGCCACGGCGTCGGTTCCGGCCGCGTCGCGACCGCGCGGGCGAGTTCGGATTCGAGGAACGCCACCAGTTTCGCCGGCGGCATCACCGAGAGCGTGATGTCGTCGGCGTAGATGTCCTTCATATGGTTCGCGATCTGATAGCAGTGGGCGACCTTCCGTCGCTCGACTGATTCGCCCGCGAGTGCGAGAAACAGCGCCTCCTCAGTCCGAAAGTGGTGGGAAGTGTGTCCCTCCTCGTTGCGCGCCATATGGGCGAGTTCGTGGACGACCAGCTCCCTCGCCATCGCGCTCGTGGCGGCCTGACGGGAGATATTCAGCACGTGGTGGTCGTCGTAGTGTGCCGCCCAGGTCCGTTCGTCGGGATCCGTCCGGACGTCGACGTGAACCGGCTTGTCGAGTTCGTACTCGGTCTCGAAGAGGTCCGCCGCGCCGAGAAAGGGATCGGCCGGAACGTCCCCACGTACTCGCAGATCCATGTGTGAAGTTCCCACGGGACCGGCGGACAAGACTCTTGCCCCCGCACGGAGCGGCAGAAAACGACTCGCCGTCCGGAGAGTCAAAAGCCGCGTTAGTGCTGCCCGGAGAGTCGGGAGACGTGACCGCAGCGAGCGACACAGGAGATTTCGGCACAGCGCGTGACAAAAAGAGGCATACGACGCGCGAAAACCGCCGTATCCGTCGATTTCCCCCACCGCAAAACACTACCCTTTTGACCCTCCTGCCGGTACGGGTTCGTATAATGGGCCGACGAAAGAAGATCGTACAAGAGTGTGAGCAACTGATGGAGGATCCGGAGCAGATCCGGAACATCGCCATCGCGGCTCACGTCGACCACGGGAAGACCACACTGACGGACAACCTCCTGGCCGGTGCCGGGATGATCGCCGACGAGGGCGAGGCGACCCGGCTGATGATGGACACCGAAGAGGACGAGCAGGAACGCGGGATCACCATCGACGCCGCGAACGTTTCGATGACCCACGAGTACGAGGGCAACAACCACCTCATCAACCTCATCGACACGCCCGGCCACGTCGACTTCGGTGGCGACGTGACGCGAGCGATGCGCGCCGTCGACGGGGCGCTCGTCGTCGTCGACGCCGTCGAGGGCGCGATGCCGCAGACCGAGACGGTCGTCCGGCAGGCGCTCCGCGAGGGCGTCAAGCCCGCGCTGTTCATCAACAAGGTCGACCGCCTCATCTCCGAGCTCCAGGAAGGACCACAGGAGATGCAGGAACGCCTGCAGAGCGTCATCGCCGACGTCAACGAGCTCATCCGCGGAATGACCGAAGAGCGCGACGACATCGACGACTGGACGGTCTCCGTCCAGGACGGCACCGTCGCCTTCGGTTCGGCGCTCTACAAGTGGGGTGTCTCCGCGCCGTCGATGGCTCGAACCGGGATCGGCTTCCCGGAGATCATCGAGATGGAGCGCAACGACCAGCGGCTGGAGCTCCACGAGCAGACGCCGCTTTCGGACGTCGTCCTCGACATGGTCGCCGAGCACTTCCCGGACCCGCTCGACGCTCAGCCTCGCCGGATCCCGCGCGTCTGGCGCGGCGACGACGAATCCGAGCTCGCACGGCAGATGCGCGAGGTCGACGACGACGGCGAGGTCGTCTTTATGGTGACCGACATCTCGATGGACCCCCACGCGGGCGAGATCGCCACCGGGCGGCTGTTCAGCGGTACGATCCAGCAGGGTCAGGAGCTGTACGTCTCCGGAACCGTCGGCAAAAACCGCGTGCAGTCGGTCGGGATCTTCATGGGCGGTGAACGCGAGGAGCTCGACCGCGGTGTCCCCGCCGGCAACATCGCGGCCGTCACCGGTCTCCGGGACGCCATCGCGGGCTCGACGGTCTCGTCGATCGAGATGACGCCGTTCGAGTCGATCGAGCACATCTCCGAGCCGGTCATCACGAAATCCGTCGAGGCGAAGAATATGGACGACCTGCCGAAGCTCATCGAGACGCTCCAGCAGGTCGCAAAAGAAGATCCGACCATCAGGGTGGAGATCAACGAGGACACGGGCGAGCACCTCATCAGCGGCCAAGGCGAGCTCCACCTCGAAGTCATCACCCAGCGCATCCAGAAGAACCAGGGCATTCCGGTCGAGACGGGCGAACCGATCGTCGTCTTCCGCGAGTCCCCGCAGTCGGAATCCCGCGAGGTCGAGGGCGTCTCGCCGAACCGCCACAACAAGTTCTACATCACGGTCGAGCCCCTCTCGGAGGACATCGTCGAGGCAATCCAGCTCGGCGAGGTTTCGATGGATATGCCCGAACTGGAGCGTCGCGAGGCGCTGCAGGAGGCCGGGATGGACAAAGACACCTCCCAGGAGGTCGAACACATCCACGGGACGAACATCCTCATCGACGACACGAAGGGGATTCAGCACCTCAACGAGACGATGGAACTCGTGATCGAGGGTCTCGACGAGGCCCTCGACGACGGGCCGCTGGCCAACGAGCCAGTTCAGGGCGCGCTGCTTCGCCTGCACGACGCGCGACTGCACGAGGATACCATCCACCGCGGTCCGGCGCAGGTCATCCCGGCCGTCCGCAACGCCGTCCACCGCGCGCTCATCGACGCCGACATCAAGCTGCTGGAGCCGATCCAGAACGTTCGGATCGACGTGCCCTCCGAACACATGGGCTCGGCGTCCGGCGAGATCCAGGGCCGGCGTGGCCGCGTCGACGATATGTTCCAGGAGGGCGACCTGATGGTCATCGAGGGCATCGCGCCCGTCGAGGAGATGATCGGGTTCTCCTCCGACATCCGCTCGGCGACCGAGGGCCGCGCCTCGTGGAACACCGAAAACGCCGGGTTCCGAGTGCTCGCCGATAATCTCCAGCGCGAGAAGATTATGGAGATCCGCGAGCGCAAGGGAATGAAGCTCGAACTCCCGAGTTCGGTCGATCAGTTCTGAATCGCCCGAACCGTAGATCGGACGGTTCCGTCGGCCTCGACTCGCCGTTCCTGCTGGACGCGTTCTCGATCCGTTTTGTGAGAACTGCCGCACTGTGTCGCCGTCGACAGCAGCAGCAGCCCCCACGATGTCGCCGTCGATAGCAGCCGCCCCGACGATATCGCCGTCGACAGCAGCCGCCCCGACGATGTCGCCGTCGATAGCAGCCGCCCCGACGATGTCGCCGTCGATAGCAGCCGCATCTATCCCCCGCGAGCCATCGATGAAGGCTTATATCGGTCCGGGGGTTGATCTTGGGGTATGTGTACTGAGGCGACCCCGCGGCTGGGCCCACCGGCCGCGAGCACGGTTCGTAACGTCGCCGCGTCCTCCGGGAATCGAGGCACGCGGTGCAAAAGCCGGATCCCCTCGGGAGTGAGTCGACCGTGAGCCCGGAGCTTGGGTCCGATGCCGAGTCGGAAGACGCCCCGGGCGACAACCGGAGCCGGCGGTCCCGATCGCCGGTGGGGGGCGCCAAGAGCGACATCGACGCCGACGGCGACCCTCAGCCGCACACCATCCGGCTGGAACTCGCCGACGAACCGGGGCAGCTTTTGGCCGCGCTCGAACCGATCTCGGAGAACGGCGGGAACCTGCTTTCGATCTTCCACGAGCGCGGGAACGTCACGCCGCGCGGCCGGATCCCGGTCGAGGTCGACGTCGAAGCCACGCCCGATCGCTTCGAGGCGATCGTCGCGGCGCTCCGAGAGGAGGGCGTCAACGTCGTGCAAGCGGGCGCGGAACACTACGCTGAAGAAGTCGTCGTGCTGCTCGTCGGCCACATCGTCGACAGTGACCTCTCCGATTCCCTCAAGCGGATCGAGGAGAGCCCCGTGACCTCGATCGCTGACTTCGCGCTGAACGCCCCGGAGGGTCGGGGCGACGTCTCCAGTGCCCGCCTGCGGATGGCGACGCGGGCCGGCGAGACCGAGGCGGCGCTGTCGATCGTCCACGAACTGGCCGAGGAGAAGGAACTCCACGTCATCGAGCCGCTTACCGGGGGTGCGGTATGACCGCCGGGAAGCGTCTCGCCGTCCTCGGAGCCGGCGCGGTCGGAAGCGCCGTCGTCGACCTCGCGGCGGAGTACGGCCACACGGTGGTCGCCTTCGCCGATTCCGCCTCCGCCGTCGTCGACGATGGCGAGCAGGGGATCGACGTCGCGGCCGCGTTAGACCGGAAAGCCGCCGAGGGTCGCGTCGGCGACGGCGACCCCGAAGCCGCGCTGGAGGCCGACTACGACGTCCTCGTGGAGGCGACGCCCACGACGCTCGACGACGCCGAGCCCGGTTTTTCGCACCTCCGGACCGCCTTAGAGCGCGACCGGCACGTCGTCCTCGCGAACAAGGGACCGGTGGCCGAGCGCTACGGCGACGTCCGGGACCTCGAACGCGAAAGCGACGGCGAAGTGCGCTTCGAGGCGACCGTCGGGGGCGCGATCCCGATCGTCTCGACGATCGAGGACATCTCCCCCGCACAGGTCACCGCCGTCCGGGGCATCCTCAACGGAACGGCGAACTTCATCCTCTCGCGGATGGCCGCCGAGGGAATCGACTACGAACACGTGCTCGCGGAGGCGCAGGACCTCGGGGTCGCCGAAGCTGATCCAACCTTCGACGTCGAGGGGACCGACGCTGCGCTGAAGTGTGTCATCCTCGCGAATATTCTCTCGGAGGGCGAGCGGGAGTTCACGCTCGCGGACGCGGACGTCGAGGGGATCACGAACGTCCCCGGTAGCGCACTCGAACTCGCCGCGGAGGACGGGCGCACAGTGCGACTTGTCGGGGAGGCCACGCGCGAGGGGATCCGCGTCGGGCCACGGCTCGTTCCGGAGAACGCCGCCCTCGCCGTCACGGGTACCCGGAACATCGCACAGCTGGAAACGACGAACGCGGGACAACTGAACCTCAGCGGACGGGGTGCGGGCGGGCAGGAGACCGCCTCGGCGGTGCTCGGCGACGTCGGGCGGCTCGAGTGAGTCGTTCCAGTCGGGCGTTACAGCGGTACGCGAACCCCGTCCGTTCACATCGTGGGAGACGGCCACAAACCGCGATACTGCGGCGTTTCGGCCGCCTACGTATCGAAATGGTTTTACGGCTATCTGGCATACCTCGTCGGTACAGAGCGCCTTAGCGCGTGACCTACACAATATGAGCGACAAACCGCACCAGAACCTGGCCATCATCGGCCACGTCGACCACGGAAAGAGTACGCTGGTCGGGCGACTCCTGTTCGAGACAGGGTCCGTCCCCGAGCACGTAATCGAACAGCACCGCGAAGAAGCCGAAGAGAAGGGCAAAGGCGGCTTCGAGTTCGCCTACGTGATGGACAACCTCGCCGAGGAGCGCGAACGCGGGGTCACCATCGACATCGCCCACCAGGAGTTCGACACCGACGAGTACTACTTCACCATCGTCGACTGTCCGGGCCACCGTGACTTCGTGAAGAATATGATCACGGGCGCCTCGCAGGCCGACAACGCGGTCCTCGTCGTCGCCGCCGACGACGGTGTCGCGCCCCAGACCCGCGAGCACGTCTTCCTCGCCCGGACCCTGGGCATCAACGAGCTCATCATCGGCGTCAACAAGATGGACCTCGTCGACTACAGCGAGACCACCTACAAGGAGGTCAAAGACGAGGTCAACAAGCTGCTCAAGCAGGTCCAGTTCAACTCCGACGACGCCGTCTACATCCCGATCTCCGCGTTCGAGGGCGACAACGTCTCCGAGTCCTCGGAGAACACGCCGTGGTACGACGGCCCGACGCTTTTGGAATCGCTGAACAACCTGCCGGAGCCGCAGCCGCCGACGGACGCGCCGCTGCGCCTGCCGATCCAGGACGTCTACACCATCTCCGGCATCGGGACGGTCCCGGTCGGCCGCGTCGAGACCGGGACGATCAGCCCGGGCGACAACGTCTCCTTCCAGCCGTCGGACGTCGGCGGCGAGGTCAAGACCGTCGAGATGCACCACGAGGAAGTGCCGAAGGCCGGCCCCGGCGACAACGTCGGGTTCAACGTCCGCGGCATCGGCAAGGACGACATCCGTCGCGGTGACGTCTGTGGTCCCGCCGACGACCCGCCGTCGGTCGCCGAGACGTTCACGGCGCAGGTCGTCGTGATGCAGCATCCCTCTGTCATCACCGCGGGCTACACGCCGGTCTTCCACGCCCACACGGCGCAGGTCGCCTGTACGATCGAATCGATCGATCAGAAGCTCGACCCCGCCTCGGGCGAGGTCGCCGAAGAGAACCCCGACTTCATCCAGTCCGGCGACGCAGCGGTCGTGACCGTGCGCCCGCAGAAGCCGCTCAGCATCGAGCCGTCCGGCGAGATCCCCGAGCTCGGGTCCTTCGCCATCCGCGACATGGGACAGACCATCGCGGCCGGCAAGGTCCTCGAGGTCAACGAGCGATAGATGCAGCAGGCACGTGTCCGTCTCGCCGGGACCAGCCCGGATGACCTCGACGACATCTGCGACGACGTTCGCGAGATCGCGAACAAGACGGGGGTCAACCTCAGCGGTCCGATCCCCCTGCCGACGAAGACGCTCGAGGTTCCCACGCGGAAGTCCCCCGACGGCGAGGGGACCGCCACGTGGGAGCACTGGGAGATGCGCGTCCACAAGCGTCTCATCGACATCGACGCCGACGAACGCGCACTCCGGCAGCTGATGCGGATCCAGGTGCCCAACGACGTCAGCATCGAGATCGTTCTCGAGGACTGACCTCCCGGCCACGGCGCTAAGGCGTCGACGTCACCGCCGTGACGTCGTTCGCGTCGGAGTATCCGCCTCGCAGCCGACGAAACAGAAGGTACAAAAGACGCGCGGTCTTCGATCGGAATGCGGGCTCGTAGATCAGTGGCAGATCGCTTCCTTCGCAAGGAAGAGGCCCCGGGTTCAAATCCCGGCGAGTCCACTACTGTACTGCCTTCTTACGAAGGCTTCGGTTCCTCGCCGCAGAGCGTCCCGCTCAGCATTCTTCACTGAGCCGCCGGTGTAATCAACCCTCGAAGTATGTTCAGTTCGCCAGTTTCT
Organism: Halobellus ordinarius; assembly: GCF_031823395.1. Taxonomy (NCBI): domain Archaea; kingdom Methanobacteriati; phylum Methanobacteriota; class Halobacteria; order Halobacteriales; family Haloferacaceae; genus Halobellus; species Halobellus ordinarius. Next base: position 446,254 of record NZ_JAVQKJ010000002.1, on the reverse strand, counting down.
GGGTCGGTCCCCTTGCCGTACCCGAAGTAACGGCCGCTCTCGGGAGGTGGTCCACGTGAGCCTGGAGGCTCGCGAGCGGCCGATCTGTGAGTTCTGCGGCCTCCCGATCGAGGAAGAAGAGCAGGACTGTTCCGCGCTGGATGACGGGAGGTGTCGGGCCTACCTATGATGGACCTATCGAGGTCCTCCGAGGGTCAGTCGCGGTGTCTTCACTGCGGCTCCCACGTCTCCAGCGACTTCGCCCGGACCTTCGGTGACGAGGACGGCCGCGCTCACCGCTGTCTCGCGTGCGACTCCCGGGCCCGGATTCAGAAGGGATCCGCCGCCGGGCGATCCGTCCGCTACCCCGATCCAGACGATCAGAACGGGCGGAATCGCGGGCCACGAGTCCACGCTACTGACGGCGGGACTGTCGGAGGTGGAGGGCGTTGACGCAGTGCTACGACTGGGGGCGCCGGATCACTCGGCCCGATCAGGCTCGGAACTGTCTCACCGGAGATACCGAGCACGTCGTCGTTCTCTGTCTTGACTGCCGTCCGAACCGGCCGGCGAAGCGTCAGTACGCCCCGAAGAACGGCCTTCCTCCACGGTCGAAAGTCCGGATCCCCGGAGGTGAGCGGTCTTGAACGAGGTCTGTTTCGGCGCGTGTGACAACGACGCCGAGGTCGTCGTCCAGGGGAAGCACGTCTGTCGAGAGTGTGCCGCGCTCCTCGAGGCCGAACCGACGGAGGTAGCCAGCCGATGAACGGTCGGCGGACTCGAGATCGCGTGGAGTTTCCCAAGCTGAAAGACCGGCTCGGTGAGGATCCCGCTCGGTTTCTCGATTGTGATCTCATCGGCAACCCCCACGCCCAGCGGATGGTCCGCGATCGGATCGCCGGAATCGATTCCCTGGAGGTCCTCTCTGCGTGGCGGGCCGTCGAGAAGAAGCTCGCCGATCACCACGATCGCGAGCCTCGACAGGGAGTCCTCGACGCTCTCGACGAGCGCGGGATCTGGCTCGATGAACACGGCGATCGCGACGAGCGGGCTACCGAGATCGATCGAGACCCTCCGCTGGAGAGCTGTGCGGTGTTCCTCGATGAGGACGGTAACGAGCGAGAGACTCGAGGGACCTATCAGTCCTCTTCGCCCTTTGACCGCGATCTCGACGCCTACATCACCGACTCGGAGGATCCAGCTGTCGCGACCGATGGAGGTGAGCCGTGAGCCACCAGGCGCCCGCCTACCACGAGATCGACGCGTTTCTGTGGTTCACTGATAACGACCTCAGTCCTTACTGGGCAATCACCCAGCTGGGCATTCAACACCTCGACGGGTACGCCGAGATCCAGCGGGAGATCGGCGGCGAAGAGTGGCAGATCCGACTCACCTACAACTCGGATACGGGACTCGCCCCACGACCGTCGGATCCGATCGACGGGGAAAAGGTCTACGAGTGGAAGATCCACGTGGAGAACGTCCATACCGAGGCGAAAGCAGATTACGTAGTGTCGCCGCGGTGGGACGGGCTGAAGAAGCCGAATGGCGAAGAGGCTCAGATTCCATGGTGTGGCGGCGAAGGCTGTCAGATTCACCTCCAGGGGTCGAACCTCTCTTTCGACGGCTATCACTGGCTCCTCCAGCGCTCGCTCCAGGAACTCGCGGATCACGCCGGAACCGACATCTCCCGTCGTTACTTCAATCGGATCCGCGGCGATTCGAACATCAACACGCTCGAGCGGTACGTTCGACTGAAGCGTGAGTACGCGAAGAAGCTCACCCGGTCGACAGGCGTGTTCTACTCGATTATGCACCTTCTCGCCGATGAGAAGGGCTCACAGTGGGTTTACAAGGGCGACAACTCCGAGATCGTCGGGTACCGGCACGCGATGGATCTCGATCCGGTCTCCTCGTCGGACCTCGTGGCCGATCACCAGCTGGGGAAACGCCTCAAGAGCTACCACCCGAAACACGTCCGCTCGGAGGAGACCGAAGACGATCCCCTGTCGTCACCGAAGTTCGGTGTTGCCTTCCACAAGTCGCTGAACACGACGGACGGATTCACGGGCGAGTACAGCAGTAACGGCCACTCGATGAAGTGGCGCGATCGCGACGATCTCGTTCGCGAGCTTGACGAGACGCTGGTGAACGTCCTCCGGTGGGCCGGGATCCCGATCAAGGCCGATCCGACCGTGTTCGTCGAGGACGATCACTTCGAGATCGAGGAGTCCGAGCGGTCGATCGGCTACTGGGACGATCCGACGCCCGCCCTGGAGGCCGAGCAGGAGAACCTGATCACGACCGTCCTTCAGGATCTCTCCCCGAGCGCCCGGAACGTGATGAAGACGCTCGCGACCGACGGCGGCCAAGCTCGCTACGACGAACTCGCCGACGATACGGGTTACTCGGTGAGTCAGATCTACCGCGCCCTCGAGGAGATCGGCGACGTCGTCGTGAACGACAACGGCCTCGTCCGGTACTACTCAGAGAAGATTCGCCAGGAGATCACCGCGATCGTCGAGCGCGTCGAGGACTTCGTCGGTGACAGCGTCGAGCGGGTCGCGAAGCTCGCGAACATCGAAACGCGATCGGCCGCAGACTCGGCGATCCAGCGCTGGATGGACAAGTACGGCGCCGAGTTCGATCTCGACGGTGACCGAGGTAAGATTCGCTTCGATACGGTCTTATCGACACATAAACTGGATGCGGAACCCACGCTTAGGGATGTACTTCAAGAGGGGCTCGATGCGTGGTCTCGCGCCGGTCGCGACTTCATCGACTTCGTAGAGCTCCGATTCGAGGCCCGAGAGATTAGACATCGGAACCGCGATGACGGCCTGGTGAGGCGCGAAAATATCACCTGGTAGCGCGGTGACTGCTGAGTGGCAACACCGTCCTGACCCTCTTTTCTTTAAGTACCCGTCCACCTAACCCCGGTTTCACGTGGAGTCGCGTTTCCGCGAGAATCGTTTGTTTCAGGCCGATACGGAGTGAAACCGTCGCGGCCGTTCCCGGCAGGTGGGAAGATCCCCTTAGAGAGTGTCCCTAAAAGGGACAGAGACAGAAAATACCCCCTGCGGCTGCGCAAAAATTCGACCCTCCAGTTGAAACGCGCTTCGAGCGAGCCCGGTTTGACTGTATCTGCAACCCGCAGAAGCCTTATCAAACGGACGGTCTTACCGCCTCGCGAGAGCCGGGAGACGTCGCTCAGAAATCAAAGGCGACGCCGGGGATAGGGCCCCGACGCCCGGCTTTCAGGGAGACTGAAAGCCATGATATCTACGTCACCGACGACGGATAGAAGCATCGCTCGTAACCGCACGAAGCAACGGAGGACTCTATGAGCACCCAGCATAGCCAGGGCCACGGTCGTAATCCCATCCACGCAGCCGGCCGGTCGGCCGATCCGGTCCGGCACTCAAAAGCCGATGCCGTCGACGATCGCGAGTTCGAGCGGCTCCTCGAGGGCGCTCGCGAACTTGGCGAGTCCCAGTACTACTACGAGCCGGATCCGGTCTTTACCGTTTACGTGCTTGGCCGGCTGGGTCTCCGCCGCGGTGAGCTCTGTCACCTCCGCGAGGATTGGATCGACTGGCGCGAGCAGATGATCCGCATCCCGGAACACGACAGCTGTCGGATGGGCAAAGACGGCAGGCAGTGTGGTTACTGTCGACAGCTCGCGAAACAGCGCGTCGAGTACGCCGAGGACGATGCGGAGTTGGATACGGAGACCGCCCTCGAGTGGATGTGGGTACCGAAGACGAAGGCGGCTGCCCGAGAGATCTACTACGGATGGGATCCGCGCGCCGCGATGTACATCGAGCGTTACTTCGACTCGCCGGAGTATTCTCGCTACGAGGCCAGTGGTGCCGCAGTAAATCGTCGTGTGAAGAAGGCGGCCGAGTTAGGTGGGTTGAATCCGGAGTCGATCCACCCGCACGCCCTACGGGCCACGGCAGCGACGTTCCACGCGGCTCGTGGGTTGGCCCCGACGGCCTTGATGCAGATGTTCGGCTGGGCGAATCTTGACACGGCCGAGGTCTACATCGGGAGGAACTCGGGCAACACGGCTCGGCAACTCGACGCGATCCACCAGAACTGAGCCCGCAGATCGTTTTTTCGCGACCTTTATTTCACGCTGACGACGCGGAAAGAGGCGACAGAGCCTGCTTCTTTAGCGGTATCCAAGAGCCTCAAGCTGTTCTATCGATATATTTGAATCAGAGTAGACATCTGATTTAGACACCTCTGGAATGCGTTCCTGCGTGTCTTCTGCTGTAGTTTTCATCCAAGGGACTTTTCGCAGTTGCGGGTGAGGAATGCCAGCATGATGGCTATATAATCCCCATTCCCCAAATAGTTCTCCGTGGTCTGCTGTGATAACCACATTCTCGGCATCATAATTTGATAATAGTGTCTCAATATGATTTAGAACGAATCGCAGATTATCTAAATATGCATTAAAGGTGGTTCCCCTATCTCGATCTCCCGATTTAAGTGCTTCAAATGGCTCTTTCTCGTAATCCGTGAGTTCCTCATATTCCTCAGAGGATACAAAGTAAGGCGTGTGAGGTTGCATATAATGGACAATACACCGATCTGGGTTAGTATTTCGACCAACCCAAATAGTATGGTCCGTTACTTCCTCAGGATGGTGGGCATTTTCTTTATCGTTTTGTAATAGTATGTCCAGTAATTCAAAATCCTGTTGTCCAACCAGATTACTACGGATGAGTTGTCTTACCATCTTATTGTTTTCCGCGAATGTGTCGAGAAATTCCAACCAATCAAGCGTTGTATCTTCCTCTCTTTGGATGTGTTCTGCGAACGGATTAGCAGAAATCATAGCTGTTTTGTTTATCTCCTCTAAATTCTCGTTTGAAAAAGTCCGCTCGACCCATTCCTTTGACGTTGATCCTTGAGACCAGACTGAAGTTATGTTGTCGGGTAATATCCCAAATTCACTCGAAACTTCTCTAATTGCATCAACACGGCACGCATCTAATACAATTAGTAAGTCCCAGTCTTCCTCAAAAACTGCTTTGCCAACGGTACTGCGGGATAGTAGAATTTGGGAGCCAACAGTATAGAGTGCTCTTAGGTCCCTCGGTGAAATACGTTCAAACATAACGTTCTCTTGTCAACATATCCTGAAGAGGATTAAGACCTTCCGATGATTTAGACCGTCGCCCCGCCATCGGCTCGAACCCACTGATTGTTTGTCGCGTCCCAATGATACAGCGCACGAGCATTTGCTGCCGTCGTCCCATCTGAGAGCGCGGGTTCTCCCTCGTAAGATCCAGTCACAGATCCCAGATCCGTCGGTCCAAGTGGATCGAAGTGCTCCCAACGGAAATCGTTATCATTGTAAAAGTACCACGTTCCGTTTGGATTATCGTGAATGAGCTTGCCTGCGGCTCGTGCTCCATTGCCGTTCCATCCGCCTGTGGAACGCGGGTCGCCCGAGTTTTCGCCGTAGCCGTTGACGGTAGTTCTCGTTCCTAAGCTCCAGCCGAGACTCGATGGGAGGTACCCATAAAAATCGAAGTCTTTCGCGTTTCCAAGTTCAAGGACTGCTCCTGACTCGAACGACCGTGCATTGACGTGAGCGGTACCACTTCCCGCATCGAATCGTAGATTCCCCATCGCGTCAGTCCCCGAATCATAGGGCTTAATGGTGATATTGGACATTTGGAGGTCGGTGACCCGTCCGTTATAGACGAATGGCTTCCCCATCGAATCGCGGAATTTGAACTTAATATTGTCTAACTGAACACCGTTGCATTGGTCGAAATAGATGAAGTGAGGGATCGAGTTCGAAAGTTCGTCGTGGATGATGCAGTCACTCATTTGAAAATCATTCACGCCAGACCCGATTCTAACACAGCCCTCGTTTGTTCCCATCCCGCCGCCTTTGATTTCGCACTGCCAGACCTGTGTGCGGTTCGATTCAACGAGATCGAGCGCATATGTCCCCGCATAGTCCACGTTGACGTTCGGGCCGATATGAGCCTCATTCCCTGGACTTGTCTGTGCGATTGCTGGACCACTCCCTTTGTGATTGACCCATAGGTTTCTGAGGATTGCGTCGTCACAGTCTGATATTTCAACTACGGGATCGCTGCCAGACGACGCTTGAAGTTTCGTCGAAATCCCGACACCCTCAACGATAATCCGCTTGTTTATGGTAATGCTCTCAAACCAGGTTGCGTCTTGGCCGTCGCCGCCTTTCGATCCGATAATCACCTTCCCCGCATCTTTTTTTATACCACCCCCTGCGGGAATGGCGTCGATTGCATCTTGGATCGACGTAAACGCCTCTTCGGTCCAGTCTCCAGAGTCGGGGTCGCGGTAAACTGCAAGAGCGAGTCCAGTGAGTGATTGTTTGCCTGTAGTGAGCGATCCGGCGTTCTTGATATCGGCCCCGTCGAGATCCATATTCGCCGGGATCCACTGATCGCCCGCATCGTTGACTTTCGTCAGCCGATAGCCACTGTCAGTGATCACCAGAAACTCCTGGCCGGGTTCGTAGGCGCTGGCCTTCGGACGATCGTCGACAGTCCCTTTCGGAATGCTGAGTGACGTCGTGCTCATTCTTCGATGACCTCCACGTGACCGGTTTGGCGAGCGATTCCCAACACCGGATATCGGTCAACGTTCGATTCGACTTCCGTGATCGTATCTGCGATTATTGCTTCCATATCGATGATCTCTAACGGTATTCGTTCGACTCCCGATGCATCATCTTCGACGAGATACCACCCATCTCCGCCCGTGACAAGCAGGATCGCCGTCGATTGCGTTACCTCCTCGAGCGCCGCGCTGTAGGAGGTTCCGAGAATCCACTGGACTTCCCCAGCTGAGACAGATCTGGCCGTCCCACCGGCCCCTCCCCCGCCAAGAATCACCTCCTGACCCCGATGACCCGCAGTTGCTGTTCCCGCAGCAAACGATACGATGATGCTGAGGAGCAGCTCTCGACGACCGAGTGTATTATCTCTCTTTTCCTCACCTATCTCGAATTCCATCATACTGGGATCACCTCTGTAAGGCGCGAGAGCGCCATATTCGTCAACTGCGGCCCAATTAATCGGCCCGCGACGAACGCGAGTCCGACACCGATCAAAAACTGAGCTATTCTCGTTTGATCGAATTTCGATGCCCCGACTCCTCCGACGATCGCAACAACGGCCACGGTCCGCAGTGGATCCGAGACGATCAGCTGACGAACGGTCGTGACCACTGGTTCAATCATTGTCCACCTCCTCGAGGACACGCTCCTCGGGCGTCGTTTGGCGAAGTTTCCGATACTCCGAGATCCAGTCCAACACCACGTAGCTTCCGTACGTGATCGACAGCACGAACAGGCTGTTCGCGACCGTCGGCACGACAGCGTACACGACCTGTCCGATCGGTGTCGCCTGAAACAGGTACGTCATCCCAACGTTTGGCGACGACACCAGTGCAACCACCACGAGCACGAGCGTCCCGACGAACGCATAACCGAGGTCGGCCGCTCGCGCGAGGATTTCCCCGTCCGGCTCGAAGAGCACCCCGATGAGCAACGTCCAGCACGCGGCGAACCACCCGATGTTGTTGTTCGTCCAGCCGAGTGCCAGGACGCCGACCAGATCCAGATAGTTCACGATTGACAGCAGCGCGAGACCGCCGAGGAACACGGCCCGTCGAGTCTCCGGCGTCCCCGCTGTCAGCAACTTTCCGAGATCGACGTCTACAAAGCGGCTCACGTGAACCACCTCGCGACTCGATCGGCGATCCCAGAGCGCCGGATCTGTTCGATTCCGGACTGCAGCAACTCCTGACCGCGCTGGATGTCCAGCGTCGCGACGCCCAGCACGAGCAACACCGTTAACACGATCGCGACGACCTTCAGGTCGTGCGTGACCGTCGATCCCGCGTAGACGACTTTTCTCCCTGCCGCCGACGCCTTGTGAGCGTACAGTGCGATCGAGATCAGCAACACGAGCGCGACCGTGCTCACTCCTTTGATTCCGAGGGCAGTGATCGCCTGCCGCGCGAAATTTCGGAACATCTTACTCGTTCCTCCCGACGTTGAAGTCGACCGATGTCTCCGGCGTTGCAGCTTCCTTCTCACGAGCCTGCAACCAGGAGTAGACCGAGTACCCGACGATCCCGATCGCGGCCAGCCCTGCCAGCGGGACGACGTCCTGGAGGCCCGTGCCGATCGCCGTCGAGATTGTGCCCGGTCGGAGCACCTCGATAGACAGCAGCCCCGTGCCGATGCTGACGGATCCGACGAGGATCCAGCGGCGACGCCCGGTCAGTTCCGAGCGGCCGGTCGCCGCCACGAGGAGTACCGCGAGCGCGGCCCATGCGACGACGACGCCGATCTCTTGGAGTGTCGTTCCGGGGTCGGGTCGCGGCCACGAGCCCACACCGATTGACGTGTCGCCGTCGTCGCTGCCGCCGGAGTCGCTGCCGGCGAGCTGGAGCCGAAGCACTTCCTCGCTGTCGTCGATCGAGAACACTGCGACGCCGTTCTCGGCAGTATCTTTCGAGATCGGACGGTCACGGCTGACGCTGTAGGCTTCGTAGCTCTTGCCGTTCGTCACCGCGTAGTATCGGAGTTTCACATCGTCTCCGACAGCAGCCGGTCCGCCGCTGACCTTGATCGTCGGTCCATCCGAGTCCTGGACACGAACACGAGCGTCTCCGGACTGCGGGACGACCTCCACCGGAGCAGTCGTGATCCTCGCGGTATCGCCAGAGTCGGCGTTCGGCAGGTAGATCTGCTGGGTGCCATCGCTCGCGATCACGCTGGAGTCCTCGACGGTATTCCAGCTCTCCTGGTAGGCGTAGTGGAGTCGCTCGCCGCTTCCGACGACGATGTTGAAGTCGCTCGATCGACTCTCGATCTTGATCTTACTGTCGATCTTGGCGGCGTCGGGATCGGTCGGCTCTGGCACCGAGATCCTCCCGTTGTTCACATCGACCATCCGGCCCTCCGTGCGAACCTGAATCTTCGTGCCCGCGTCGACATCGCCGTCGGTATCGCTGTCTTTCAGATCAACGACGAGCGTGTTGTTCTCCCACGAGTAGCGATCGTCCGGGACGCTGCTCCACGAGCCGCCATCGATCGACCACTCCAGTTGTGCGAGGCGGTAGATCGTCGACGAGAACGGGACTCGAAGCGTGACGTCCGTCTGTGTGGCAGAGAACGTGTGTGTTACGTTGTACTGCTCGGCGAGTCCGTTGCTGAAGTACTCGGTGGAGATCGACGTGCTCGCCTCGTGGGAGTATTCGAGATCGACGCTCGGATCGGGAGCATCAGCGCTCAGGGTCCCGTCGCCAACCGAGACGTTCAGCCGATTCGTTCCCTTCTGGAGCGTGCCGTTGTCGAACGTCAGTGACGTCGTCTCACCGTCCGCGAGAGTCCCGCTGTAGCTCTTCTTCGCGCCGTTAAGTTCGACGGCGGGATCAACGCTTTTCGTCCGTTCAGACACGTTTAGCGTCCACTTTGCGAGTCCCTTATCTGAAGAAATATTAACGTTTTGAGACCCCGACTGGAGATCTACTTCTGTTTCGGTTGACTCTCCATCACTTAAGCTGGTCTCAATGAACTTTTTGCCGTCGACTTCCCCGGTTATAGTCCCAACCGGACCGGACCTAATATCGAAGTAGACCCTTGCTGGACTCCCTTCATTTCGGATTTGGAGAGTCTTACCGTCCCTCGATCGGTTTATTGTCTCGTTGATTGTGTACGTGTCTCCACTATTAACGTACAAATCGGCCAATGTTGTCCAATTTTCAGATTCTCCGATTCGGTACAATATATCCTGAGATCCGTCTGTAGGTCCAGTTTCGACGACATAAAGGTCTATACTTTGGACAAATCGGGATTTAAACGATACGTTGCGCGTTTGCGTGCCGCTAAGATTGAACTCGACAAGTTCTCTATCGCCGGTAATTGATACCTCCGGATTTGTGGAATCCACTCCTGTCGGCTCTGTATTCCCTGCTATATCCACAGTCTCCGATCCCGACCCCGATATTGACCTATTTGCCCTGTTAGATACACCAGTCAAATTTACCACTGGATCCGAGAGGCTGTCAGTTCCGGAGAGATCGTAAGAGAACGACGAGCCATCGGTCGCGGGCGTCGCCGTGATCTCGACGGTCCCGGAGAACGTCACCGAGTTACTCGAGAACTTCGGGATCTCGAAGTACAGCAGTCCGTTCTCCGCGCGGACCTGGCTCGTCCACTTTGAACCGTCCTCGTGTACGCCGTGGACGACGTTCGGGATGTGGCCGACCGCCTGCCGGATCGCGTCCGCAGGCACGGCGACCGTCCGGCCTTCGTGCTCGCTGTCGTCTTTGAACACGAGCGCGACGTCGCCGCTGCCGACCTGCGATCCGTTCACGTAGTCCGATGCTCGCTCCGGTGTCGTGATCACGACCTGAAGGCTGTCGGCGTGATCGCTCGCCATCACCGAGCCGTGGAGATCCGACGGCGCGAGGTCGACGCTCGAGCCCGCCGGCAGGTCCTCGGTGACGTTGCTATCCGGCACGCCCACGTAACCCGAATTCTGAGCGAGCGCCGGTCCGGTTGCCCCGGCGAGGACCGACGTAACGAGCAGGATCGTGACGAGCGCCGAGGCGAATCTCGATCTCATCTCGCCACCTCCAGCGCCTGATCACATCGATAGGGGAGGGGGCTTGACTTTAGTCTCTGTTCTACGCGTGGGCGCGTAGTCGCTGACAGCGCCCGCCGCGCGAATCTCGCGCTGATTCGCTTTATTTCGACCCGAACCGTTCGATTTCCGGCGACTTGTGCAGATTGCTTTTCAGAAGCCTCCGGGTCCGCCAAAATCCGGGTGAACCCGGGTCTCAGCATCTCGCGAGCACCTCCTGAATCTCGGGGAATCTGATGTGCAACTGCCCGGGAACTTTGAACTGCGAGGGGATGTCGCTCCAGGAGAAGTCAGCGAAGTGCTGTGAGTTCCACGACATCGCCTGCCCCAGTTGCATCCGGTTCGTGTAGTTCCGGTTCATCGGCGACTCGCCCATCCCGGTCGTCTCGCCCGTCGGGTTATCCGCTCCAGCGAGCGTGATCCGCCAGCGCTGCTTCTTCCGGACGAGCGAGGCGAGGTCCTCGGGATCGTGGCCGATCCCGAACACCGAGAACTTGTTCCGGCGAGCGTCGACGTACTTGTCCCGGAACGCCGCGATCCGGTCGTAGAGCCGGTGATAGTCGTTGCTCGCGTGCTCGGGCATCCAGTTGCCGATCTCGTCGGCGAGCAGCGAGACCCAGATCGGCGGCCCGTGATCGATCTTATCGATACACCACGCGAACCACCACATCTCCTGCGGCGTCACGTCCTGCGGGTCGAGATCGTCCTCCTCGTCGCGCTCGACATCCCACGCGCTGACGTGCTCGATCTCTTGGATCTCGTCGGCCTCACGGAACGCCTTCGTTGCGCCGCGAAACTTCGGATCCGGGTAGACCACGTGGAACATCCCCTCCTCGAGGACCTCGTGGTTCAGTTCCCGGATTGATTCGTAGCGGACGACCTCGTGGACCATTTCCTCGAGGTCGATCTCGATCGATTCCATCTCGTCTGAGGGCGGATCGAGGACCGCGTCGACGTCGAGCCCGGCCGGGAGGCAGAGTCGCGTCCAGGCACGAAGCGGTAGCCACTCCGCACGGGCTGGAGACCCGCGCCAGACCACTGCGTCAGGATTGATCTCGAGTTGCCGGATCATCAACGAGATCGCCATCGTCGACTTCCCCGAGCCCTTCGGGCCGAACGCTCCCCAGTCGGTACCGCCGATCCGGAGTTCCTGGACGACGTCAGGGTTCGCCTGGAGCCACCGGAACAGCGCCTGCCGAGGCTTCGAGAGCCCCGACAGGTCGTCGTGCTCGAGGCGGAGTTTGTCCAGGTCGTCGACGTGGATCAGGTGATCCAGGAACGCCCTCGGATGCTGGATGATCGGGTGCGTCCCGTCCTCGAAAGCCGGATGATCCATCTTTTCCAGGTCCCCGAGGACGTTCGACCACGTCCGGAAGCCGAACGCACGGCGGAGGTTCTCCCCGACCGAGTGCGCCCGGTCGTCACCGGTGAGTTCCCGCGTCTGATCGAGTGCAGGCGCTTCGACGCCCTCAACGCGCTCCCGGAGTAACTCCGGATCCTGGACGATGTCCAGCATACTGTGCCCCTCGCGATCGTCGTTGCCGCCGATCTCCGGCGGCCTGTCGTCGTCACTCATGTGATAGATCCATCTCCAGAGTCGCCCTGGTACGCACGCCCGGCCGTAACCTCCTGGGCGCGCTGTCCGAGCGCGTTTGCCGCGCGATTGAACGCGGGCAGCAAGTACTCGCACGCCCACGACTCGCGGATGAATCGCTCTTCCTCGGTCGGTGACGTGCCGAGAAGCCGCTCTCGGAGCGGCGTCTCGAAGTACGGTGCTGTGATCGTGTCACGATCGATCTCCGCGTAGGACGCGGACGTTACGCGGTGGGACCACGCGAGCAGATCCTCCGACCTCTCGAAGCCATCCAGCAGATCCTGAAGGGCGGCCTCCTGCTGTCCGTACAGCTCCCCGAACGCCGGGCGCATCAGGGGGTACTCCTGGGCCCGTGGGTCGATCGGGTCGAGATCTTCGTCCTCGTCGCCGTCGTCGTCCAGGTGATCTACGCGCTCGACAGCCGCCCAGCGGGCGACTTCGTGACCCGCGTGGAACGCCGGGAGGATGTCCTGCGCGGCGATCCCCCGGCGGACCTCCCGGGCGAGTTCGACCGGCATCTCCTCGGTGCTCCCCCAGGGCTCGCCGAGCAGCGCCGAGACAGTGGGCGCGTTCGCGGCCGTCCGCGAGTACCACGAGTCCTCGAGCTGCCCGACGGTCTGGATCACGAGATCCTGCTGCCACTGGAGGAACTCGCGCCGGGAGTGGAAGCCCTCCAGCAGATCGACCAGGAGGTCCATCTGATCGTGCGTGAGCTTCGACGTCGCCGGCCGCGTCGGGTGATCGATCCCGGCGTCTTCGAGATCGTCGTGAAGCCGAGAACGGACGCTCTCGGCGTCCCACGTCGTTGCCGCGTCGGCGACCTCGAGGACGGTCCGCAGGCCGTCGGCCGGCCCCTCGACGTCGAGATCGAGACCGTCGGGAACGGCTTCAGTCATCGGCGGGAGCCTCCTCCGAGTCGCCTCTCACCGGGGAGTCACCGGAATCGCTTCCGACGTACCGGTCGAAGAGGCGTTCCATCTGGCTTTCACTGCGGTCGTCCAGCAGTTCCTTCCGGTCCGCGTGGCTCTCAGCCTCGCTCTCGGCGTAGTTCCGGAACCAGTCGTCCCAGGACTTCGCGTCGGCGAGTCCGCGAGCGTGCGTCAACATCGACGCCACCGCGTGGTGGTAGTGGATCGGCGCGAGGTTCGCGAATAGCCGCCCGTTGCTCGGCTGGGCGATCTTGAACGCGAACAGCGCGAAGCCGCCCACGAACAGCCCCAGCGGCCACGAGCCAGTGAGCAGCGATCCGGCGAGTGCCGAGAAGCCCAGCGCGAAGCCGCCCCCGAGGTACGGCATCGGGTGGATCTTACGGATCGTCTCGCCGTCCTCCGTCTCCTCGTAGGTGATCAGATCAGGGAACTCGATCGAGTGGCCCTCGGGTTCGTATTCGAGCGGGTCCTCCTCCTCGGGATCGAGCAGGTAGAGCTCCTCGATCGGTCCCTCGACGTCGATCCGGGTCTGCATATTCCCGTCGACCTCGAGGTCGGCCGAGGCGCCGCGAGCCCGCGCCCAGAACTTTCGGAGCCCCTTCCGGATCGCCGAGCGCTCGCCCTTGTCGCCACGGGCGAACCGGGCGATATGGAACGACGCTTTCAGGACACCCGGCGCATCCTGGGCGCTCCCCGCATCCGGGTCCTCGTGGGCGTCCTTCGCGGCCTTCTCGACGGCGTCGGGATCCGTCGGATCGAACCCGTCTTCGAGCTGGAACTGGAGGAAGCCGGCGCCGTAAGTGCGCCTACCGAACCACTCGACGGCGATCACGCCCAGGAGGACGCCCGCGGCCGCGGAGACGAGCCACGGCGCACGTATCAGCGTCCCCGAGAGCCAGTCCCAGGCGACAACGAGGAACATCAGACCCCCAACCGCCGCGAGGAACCACCAGATCGCCGAGATCTGTGGTCCGGCCTTTGCCTTCTCGACGAACTTCCGGCCACCGTACAGCGTCGTCACCGTCGTCCCGAAGAACGGGAGCAGGATCAGCACGATTCCCCACGAGAGCCGTGCTCCGGCGCTGTTCGTCTCGATCGACATCGTCGCCTTCGACGACGAATGATAGAACGTCCAGCGCGTGTCGCCGGGGTTTGAGAGACAGCTCGGTTCGTTCGGCTGTCGCGTACACATCACGGTCCGCACACGGCCGTCGTAGTGCGGCCGCAGGTCGATTTTCGCGTAATCGTATCCGCCACCGAGGGAGATCGTCCGCGAGTACGTGGTCACGTTCTCGGCGACTTTCCGCTTTCTCGAGTTACCCTCTTCATCGGTCACGGTCTGCTGTCCGACCGTGAAATGGGCGATCTCGACGACGTACTCCTGACTCTCCGCGCCGTAGGCGCGCTTCGACCACAGCTGGAGGTAGTTCCGTTTGATCGTGGTTCCTGGCTGTAGGTACCGCCACGAGGCACTGTTCTCGCCCTCGTCAACGAGCAGTCCCGTCGGGAGGTATTTTACCACGAACTCTCCGTACCGTCCGTTCTGTCGGACGCTATCGGGCGCGTTCGCGGGTTTGCTACCGCCCGGGAGGAGCTCCTCGAGCGTGAGGTTACGATCCGCCGCGCCCGCGTCGCCGCCGTCCTGGGCGAAAGCGGGCGAGGCGGCACCGCTGCTGACCATCAGGAGCGCCAGCGCCACGAGCGCGACGGTCCGCCTCACCGGCCGACTCCCTCCGCTGAGAGATCGACCCGATACGCGAACGCTAACACCACGATCGCCGTCGAGAGCAGCGCGAAGTGCCACCACTTGATGACGATCAGGTCCGCGATCCCGATCGCTCCCAGCGAGATCGTGAACGCCGACGCTGTCAGTACCGGCGCCGACGGAGCCAGCGAAACGACGAACTGGAGCGCTTCACCAGCCGTCGCGAACGTCGTCGCGGCCCACCCGACCATTACCACGAGGCCGGTGAGCACGACGTTCGTCCCGCTGCCGAGACCGCTTTTCGTCCGCGAGCCGAACTCCTGGGCAGCCTCGATCGCGTCGTCGGCTTCGTCAGCCGCCTCGTAGGCCCACGTCACCAGAACGAGCCCGATGATCGCGGTCAACACGAGTCCCACGTGCGACGAGGCCCAGCCGATCACGTCGATCGGCATCGGCACACCTCCTCGAGGCGGCGGTCTGTTCGTCGTCTATTCTGTCGATGTTCGTAGGTCATAGTGTATCTTCTACCTCCTCTCGTCTCTCCCAGAGATCTCCCAGACGAAGGCCGACGTACAGCAGCGTCGCGAACGCCATCGGCCCCCGGAGATCGGGAAGATTGTACACTGGTGCGAGATACGTCTGATAACTCCCCAGCATCCCGAACCAGATCGTCTCGGAGTGAGCGATCCACACGAACAGGTTGCCGAGGAGCGCTGTTCCGCCCTCGATCGTATTTTTGAGACTCATCGTCTGAACGCCCCCGCTGCTCCTTCGACGAAGTCGCTTCCCGGTATCACTTTCAGGATGCCCCACGCCGTCGCGAAGAGGACAGTCCCTATCAGGACCGTCGCGAACGCGGTCGCGGGAGGCCCGGCGAGCCCAGCCGTCTGTGCGACGCCGATCGCCGCCCCGTAGATCGTCTCGATCACGCCGACAACGGCGTTCTCCAGAATCGTGAACGGTGCTTGGAGCTGTGGAATCACGCCGATCAGGATGGACGTCGTTCGCTCGTAGGCGAAGATGATCCATCCGAGGACGAACTGCGTCCCGTTGAGGATCCCGCCGACGACCCACTCCCCGATCTTCCTGAAGATGAAGTCTTCGAGCCAGGCTTTCGGGTTCGACCCTGCCGTCGCGATCGCCGTCGCCAGCGGGACGAGATGCTCAAGCGTGGAAACGTAGTCGGGTAGGACATTTCCGTCGCTCGTCGTGGATCCTGGGCCCGGTTCCGAACTGGACATCAGATCCACCTCCGACTGGCCGTCACGAGCAGTCCCGAAACAACGACGATCTCTATCGAGAAGATGATCGGTGCAAGCAGCGGATCCGCCTCGACGGCAGCGCGGAACGCCGCGCCCCACGCCGCCTCCGAGGCCTCCACGGTGTTGGTGGCAAAGGCACGGATGATACCGCTGTACATCTGCGCTACCGCGTTCAGCACCGAGACGTGTATCTGGACGATCGTTCTTGATACCGCGATCCAGCCCGCCGCGATCGTCAGCCAGACCGCGCCCAAGAGCGTGCTCACGAGCTTTGCTATCTTGATCTCGCCAGTCCCGGCCTTCACGAACTCCGACGCAGAGGAGTCGGAACTCATCG
This sequence comes from Halobellus ordinarius, assembly GCF_031823395.1. Classification (NCBI taxonomy): domain Archaea; kingdom Methanobacteriati; phylum Methanobacteriota; class Halobacteria; order Halobacteriales; family Haloferacaceae; genus Halobellus; species Halobellus ordinarius. Next base: position 429,772 of record NZ_JAVQKJ010000002.1, on the reverse strand, counting down.
TTTCTCCCCCGTTGTCGTCGCGAAGGTGGACACTGGCGACATCGTTACACCTCGTCCTCGAGGTCGCCGCCCGTGTCCCGGTTGATGAACGGGAAGTCGATGCCGGTGAGTGTGTCCGAGTCGATGGAGTCGACGTACCACGCGAACACCATCAGCGTGAGGACGACAGTTCCAGCGGCGATAACGGCGACAAACGGCCCCAGGGTGTTCCACGGATCCAGACCGAGTTGGATGGCGGCTGTGTTCCACGCATCCTGCATAAACCGCGCTGGAGCGCTGAACGTCGCGAGTAGCAAGTCCGACGTGACCGTCGAGAACGTGTCGACGGGGCTCGTGAGCAGGTTCGCGAACGCCTCCCCGATGCCGATGATGATCGCGAAGAACGCCAGCACCAGCCCGCCAGCGCCGGCGATGAACGACTCGCCGAATCCCCCAAGGGAGTCGGCTCGGTTGATGTAGGTCAGCGCACGGTCGAGGCGTGGTGCCATCGTCGATCAGGCCCCCACTCGTTTCTTGATGCCGAGCATACTCAGCAGGCCGACAACGCCGCCTGCAACCCAGTTGTACAGCGACGAGAACGGACCGCCACCGCCGTCCGAGCCCCAGAAGCCACCGGCTCCGCCGGACTTCTCGAGGGCGCTGACCTGATCCTCGAGGAGTTTGACCTCAAACTCCACGACGTAGGTCGTGTCCGGCTGGACCGTGCTGTCCGCGGTGATCTCGGTGTTCTCCTCTCCGAGGCTCGACGAGAGATCGATCCAGGAGCTGTCGGCGATGTCGTCGGTCGACGTCTCACCGACGCCCTCCGCGTATCGGATCTGGATGTACCGCTCAGACATGAACGTCTGGCGGTGCTTCAGCTCAAGGTTCCCGTGGCTGATATCGTAGGCCGTCGGGATCGTCCGACGCCACGAGAGATCCAGCAGCGTCGGGAATCCGGGGTAATTCTTCGCTTCCGTGAACGCCATCGAGACCGAATCCGGCTTGTCTTGGAGCCGGTACTCAACGTTCAGGTACGTCAGCTTGTGGATGGTCGCACTCGAGAACTCTTCACCGAGCCCCTGAAGGCTCGACATCTCGATTTCTCCGCCCATCGGGCGCTCGCGAACCGTCTCGCTCGTGTAGTCGTCGTCATCGTCCGTAGACGTGTCCAGAACACGCTCCTCGCCGAAGTCCCAGCGGGACTTCTTCTGAACGTTCAGACCGGTCATCGTCACGGTCCCGTCGCCGTCGCGGATCTCGACGCGCACGGTTTCGACAGCGTCGAGCGATCCGTCGCCGTTGCCTTCGACGGCGAACTGTCCGAGCTGGCGCTGGTAGATCACGCCGTTCGCGGTCTGATTCGCGATCGTGTCCTCGGCAGTCGCAGTCGCCGAGGAGTCGATCGTCGCGTTCACGTAGTCGCCGTCACCGTCGCGGACCTGGACCTCGACGACCGCGCCGCTATCGAGCGTATCGACGTTCAGGATCGACTGGAGGTACAGCTTCTCGACGTCCGACGTGATGGGATCCGAGAGCGTGTACTCGGCGTTGCCAGTAGTGCCATCGGTGAACGAGCCGTCCGAGGCGATCTCGATCGACGGAACGCCCGCGGCGGTCGCACCGTCGGTATCGGAGACGGTGACGCCGGTCGTCGACGTCCACTGACTCGTGTTCAGCCACGTGTCGGTGTTGTTCTCCTCGTCGGAGTACCGCGGGAACTGGCCGAGGGCGTCGGCCTCGAGCTGATCCGCGCGGTAGGCGACCTTCGCGTCGCCGTCGGTGCCGTTCACGTGGGCGTCGATCGTTTTGATGTCGCCGTTATCGCCCTCGTACTCGAGCCAGTCCATCGAGGACTGATCGTGTGACTCGATCGTCAGCTCGTCTTCCTGGAACCACGTGTCCGGGTGATTCTCTGCCTGTGCGTTCATCCCGTAGCCCGCGGCGGCGACCGTTCCGACTGTTCCGGAAGCCACCACTGCGAACACGAGAAGGATCGAAAACAGCGTCTTACGTTTCATAATGTGTTCGTCGTCGGCGGTTCCGGACGCCACCCGCTGTTAGCCGATCGTACACGTTACTTGCGACAACTGATCCTCGTCGAGTCGGTCCCGAGTCGGTCAGAACCGGCTCGGCGATCGTGAGCACTGGGACTAAAAGCGCCGTTGTCCCGACGATCAGCCCGATCGCCGTCACGGCGAGGGCCATCATCGACGCGAAGACGGTCACATTTTCCCCGCGACAGTCTCGCCGGGGACGTTGACCTGTCTCTCGGCACGATCACGCTGGATCCGCTCGACGCGCTCGAATATCTGCCGCTGCTCGTCGAGCGCGTCGGTCATCGCGCCTCCGATCGAGATCTCGGTACGCCGCCGTGGGGAAGCGTCTCGATTCCTTCCCCCGATTGTCCTTTCATACTGATATCGACCGTCTCGGTCGATAACACGCGCGTGATGACCCCTTCCTTAGTATTTCAGGGAAATCGCAGGATTCACACGACGAACACCTGACAGGAGTTAGTTTTATACCAAGAGGTCATCAGCCGACGGCTATGCAGAAACTCAGAAAAGACAGCGGTTCCGGCGTCGTCACGATCCCGAAGAAGTACCTCGAGAAGGACGAGGTCGTATCAGACGGCGAAGTACCCGATGGAGTCACCGTCGACGTCGAGCGGCTCGGCCGCAGGTCCTACGCGGTCCGCATCTCCGAGGAGGGCGACCTTCCGGATCTCCAGGAGTCGGAGGTCGTCGAGCGGCTCGCCGCTCAGCGGCTTTTCGACGAAGGTCTCGGTCCACGAACCGCCGACTGACTACCCGAGACCTGCTTCTTCGAAGGCTTCGTTGACGACGTCGGGCGTCGGCGCGTTCAGGTAGGGCTCGATCGCCTGGAAGGAGTCCCACCCGCCGACGGTCATCACGACGCGAGGGTTCAGTTGCTCGTCGACGAGGAGCCGCTGGGCGAATCGTCGGCGAAGATCGTGGCTACTCACGTACTGAAAGTCCTCGTCTCCCGTCTGGTCGGCCGCCCGTTCGGCCGTGCGTTTGACCACGTCTCGGACGGCACGCTCGGAGATATCGACAAGCGACTCGTCGCGACCGATCCCTTCGGCGTTCTTGTAGCGGTGGATGTCGCCTTCGACCTCCCGCGGGAGGTAGGCGTCGCGCGGCTTTCCGCCGTTCCCGGTCGTGTCCTTCCCGCGCGGTACCCGGAGGCGGTAGTGATCGCCGTCGTCGGTCCGCTTGACGTGTTTCGGGCAGATCTGCGGGATCTCGAAGGCCCGCAGGCCGACGTACCCGCCGAGTTGGATCACGAGGTCGTCGCGGTGGGTCGCCGCGGCCCGGCGGAGATCCTCGAGCTCGTCGTCGGTCATCCACACGTGGTACTGATCTGGCTTTGAGGTAGCTTCTAATCTCATTCCGATTTCCCGTGAGAACCTTGCAGTATAAGCGTAGGGGTCGGCCGTGATCGGGCCGGCATCAGGGCCGATTTCGGCCGTTCGTTTCCGAGTTGTTACACAAGTCGGTGAAGAAAATACTCAGAACATATCCGCAACCGCCAGGATCAGACCCAAAAGTGCGAACACGATCAAAGCGATGAAGGCAATTTCGTAAACAGACCTCAGCAGATCAGCGTATCCAGTATTATACTGCGTCAAGAGTTGCTGAAACACGGGTGCGATAGCTGCCAACACGATGAGGGCTACAATCGCTCTAAACACCTCCTCGAAATCAGTCATTCTTTCCCCCATCGTTCTCAGTCTCAAGTTTCGATTGGTGGGTCCTTTCATCCTTCGGTGACCGCCCTTCCTCAGTCATCACGTGGCTGACCAAATAGAACACCGCCATTCCGAAAAACACCAATCCCACGAGAGAACCGACAGCGGCCAAGAATAGGAACGTATCGACGTTATGCGCTGATAGCGTAACTAAAACCGCGCCAGCGCTCACCACTAACAGTGCGTACCCGCCGATTGCAATCAGAAATGCCTTCGATTTTTCCCAGTCAGTGACGCTCTCATCCTCCGCGTAAAACCGCACCATAGATTGGAGTAAAATAGCCACAATCGGCAGAAGGAGGTATATCGCCTCAAGCATTCGAAGAGCCCGGCTGATCGTCTGCTCTGCTGCCATCTACAGTGTCACCCGAGAATCTTCGCGAGTATCTTGAACGGAAGTGCCACGAGCCACAGCGCGAACTTGAACGTCACGGCGATCAGTTTGAATGGAAGCATTATCAGCGATCCCAGTGCTGACCCGCCTGAAGACGATGTCTCCTTCTCCATCTCCAGATCGTCCTCGTACTCGTTCAGCGTCTTTCGTACCCAAGACTCCGATGCTCCCGTTTCACTCGCGATATCGGTCGCGTTCATCTCCGGGTTCAGCCGCGATGTCACCAGAATCTCCTGCTGAAGATCGGACAACTCCTCCTTTGACTCCTCGCTCCAAGAGATCGCGACATCCTCCCGATTGTGGTCACTCATCGCGACCACCGACAGATTCAGGAACCGTTGTCGTCACTACCCCAGTGCGGGCCCCAGCCCGCCATACACCACTTCTCATACGGACTGAACACTTCGAACGTCTGACTTTTATCTTTCCCCACGAGCGCGGTACCTCGTGGGCGCGGCGCTTTCTTAACCAACACTAAACCGTCGGCTCGCTCGATGTTGGTTAAGGTCTAATCGCCGCTTACTCCTCGTCGACGATCTCCAGGTCGTCGGCGTCGAGCTCCCCAGCGAGGTATGCGCGGCCGCGGTCGGTGATCCGGTAATATCCATCGTCTATTTGTTCTACCAGATCAGCATCAACAATTTTTCCAAGCCTTCGAGAAACCCAATTCCTGCTGTAATCAAGGTTTTTAGCGATTACCGCTGGTGAAAGGATCAATCCGGATTCTTCTAAAAGCTCCAGAACCCGGTCGTCTGTTTGGTTCATCCACGACACCCGCGGTCGCATACCACGTCGTTCTTTCTTATCATATAATTCGTATCGAACAATAGAGAGGTGAATAGTTAACCGTGTTCTATCAAACACGAAATCGTGCAGTAGAATTAAGTAAATGCTATTATGACAGTGTATCAACGGAAGCACTTCGCGGACCCGTCGCTCGCCGGCCGGGTCCTTTCCCAAAAAGTGCGGACCGCTGCTGGCACCAGCGGGCCCGCGTGGGCTTCCGTGAAGAAGGCACGAAAGCCTATGAACGCAAAGACGCTGCCGGGACTTGAAACTCTCGGTACGACGACTGTATCGCCCGATTCCGGAAACGACTCCGGAATTCCGGAAGGAAAACGACCGTTCACTTTCACCGCCGCTGTCCCCCGATCACCGTGCCGCGGGTGCGTGAAACGTTTAGTTTCACTTTCAGTCCGCGTACAAGGCTCGGGCCTTTTGGGTGGATTCTCGTCGGGATCGAGTGTGATGTCTCAGGCTGTTACGGAGATCGACCTGGACGACGAGGCGGATCGGTGGCGGTACACCTGTCCGCGGGGCCACCGCGACTGGACGCCCTCGAATTATCACTTTATTTGCTCAGCGTGCGCTCGGTCGCACGACGACGTGGATCCCGCGTTCGAGGACCTGCGGGACAAGAAGACCGGGCGGATGCTCGCCCGCGAGGAAGTGAAGCTCACGACGGACGTAGGCGATTATGTCGACCTTTACAAGGGCGGTGAACGGCCGTGAGCGTTCCCGATCGAATCACGTCAGCGGGGAGGGCGGGTGTCGATTGCCCTAAATGCGGTTTAGTTATAGAGGGCATAACAGCGCGAGCGCCTGCTAAGCGGACCTTAGAACCGTGCGGTCACGAGACCGGTTTCCTTCGAGCGAGTACTATGTACAGAGATCAATCCACGACGAGCGAGGAGTACAGCCTTCGAACTGACGGCAGCGGCGCGCCACTGACGCGGGAAAAGCCCCAGCGGCAGGCCGATCGGGCCGTGTCCCACTGGTGCGACGAGATCGGATCGCGGCGCTTCTGTCCGAAGGAACAATGTGCGTACTGCGGCCGCTGGGACGGTGATGGGCGATGAGCGGGTGTGTCGACTGCGGTGCGCCCACGCCGAAGCGGAAGTGTCGGGAGTGCTCGCTGATGGATCGCACGGAGGAGATGGCGCGGCTCGCTCAGGATGGCCTCGAGGAGGACATCGGCGAGGTCGACCGCGGCGAGGCCATCGAATCCGATGGCGGTCGGCCGATGGGCCATCCGTGTCCGGAGTGCGGCGACCTGATGGACGTCGGCGCGTGGGGACTTCCCGGCGAGTCGATCACGTGGCAGCAGTGCGACGACTGTCGGATCGGCTGGGGTCCGTTCACCGGTTACGTGGACCTCGATAAGGACGACGTCGACCGCGGCGAGGGCGTCGCGACCGACGGCGGGCTTGTCTGCGACGTCTCCGGGTGCGAGGATCCGGCCGCGGTTCGCGTCTACCCGACGAAGGGCCGGACGAATCACGCGGCGCTCCGGTGCTGGGACTGTCTCGACAAGGATCGAGACAGCGGTCACTTCGCGGAGTGGCGCGCGGCGATCGAGCGGGAGCGAGATTTCGACCAGATTCGGCTCGAGACCGACGGCGGTGTCGCGACGGACCGCTACGAGGTCTCGAGCGCGTCCGGAATCGTCTACGGCCCGGCGTTCGACTCGGAGGGCTACGTCCTTCTGGTCGCCACGGAGGAGCGCCGCGTTGAGATCGAGTTCGACGAGGACGCGATGTACACGCTCTGGACTGAGGTGAAGGGCGTCCCGTGGCCGGAGCCCGACCATATCGGTGAGAAGGACCGGCTCGTTCGGCAGGTCCTCCACGCGGCGAACGGCGCCGACGAGGAGATGCTTCGGGAAGCCCTTCGCGTGCTGGGAGGTGAGCGCCCTTGAGCCGCGCTGAGTCCGCTTCGGACGCGGCGGAGGGGAAGATCATCACCTGCGCTGTCTGCGGGAACATCCATCCGAACGACGCCGAGTGCAAACCGTGGGGTGGGTCCTCGTGAACGACGAGGATCTCCGGACTCCGTCTGACTCGCGACGGAAGACGCGACTCGCTCGGGAGCGCCGGACCGACGCGGTGATCGAACAGCCCTACAACGTCCCGCACGTCGACGTCGTCTGTCCCGAGTGCGGAACGGAGTTCGTGAGCACGATCTGCGGTGATCCGGGGGAGTGCTCGCCATCGTTTGGGAGCTGTCCCAACTGGGAGTGTGACGCGTTCCTGAAGTTCCGATCTGACGGCTCGGAGTCGACGGCCTCGACGCCGACCCAGACCGGTCTGTCGCAGTTCGCGACTGCGGGAGGTGATCGTCATGTCTGAGTACGATACTGAACGATCCGACGGAGGTGGGGGCGGTGTCTGAGCGACCTGAAAAGGCCGTTTTTCACGTGGTCTGTCACGGCTGTCCCTACGAGGACCTGATTGAAGGCGATCGGGTGCTCGCAGCTGTCAACGAGATCGTCCATCGGAAGCGGACCGATCACCCCGTCGAGTACGCGGAGATCGGCCCCGGATCATCACGATGAGGGACGAAGGGAGCCACGAGCGCCTCCGCGAGCACCTCGTCCCGATGAGCCCCAAGGAGGGCGTCGAGCGGTTCCTGGAGCACCGGGAGCCGAACGTCGCGACGTCGACTTTCCAGAACAACCAGACCACGCTCGAGCAGTTTCTCGCGTGGTGTCGCGACGAGGAGATCGAGAACCTGAACGATCTTTCGGGTCGTGATCTCGCGGACTTCGTCCACGATCGTCGCCAGGAGGTGAAAGCGATCAGCCTTCAGAAGGAACTCTCGGCGATCCGCGTCGCCCTGGAGTACTGGGCCGATCTCGATGCTGTCGAGCCCGGCCTTCGCGAGCGTGTTCACGCTCCGGAGGTCGCGGACGGCGCCGAAGCCCGGGACGTGAAGGTCGATCCGGAGGTCGCCGAGGAGATTCTCGAGTACCTGGACCGCTATCGATTCGCGACTCGCGAGCACGTTGTTCTGTCGCTGTGGTGGCAGACGGGGATCCGCCTCGGTGCGATGCGCGGTCTCGACGTCGACGATCTTCGCGAGGAGGACCACGCGATCGCGATCCATCACCGCCCGGAGACCGAGACGCCGTTGAAGAACCGGACAGACGGCGAGCGCTGGATCTGGGTCGGGGAACGCCTCTTCGAGCTGATCCAGGAATACATCGACGTTCATCGGATCGACGTCCGGGACGACCACGGTCGTGGTCCCCTGTTCACGACTCGACAGGGCCGTGTGAGCGATTCGACGCTCCGCGATATCTCGTACCGATGGACCCAGCCCTGCCGGTGGGACGAGTGTCCCCACGATCGCGAACAGGAGTCGTGCGAGGCCTACGGGCAGCCGAATACGCCCAGCAAGTGCCCGTCGTCGCGATCCCCCCACGGGTGGCGGCGCGGGTCGATCACTGACCACCTCGCTCGAGGCGTGTCTCCGGAGGTCGTCTCCGAGCGGATGAACGTCTCGCTCGAAGTGTTGTACCGACACTACGACGCCCGACAGCCAGACGAGAAGATGGCTGTCCGTCGTGAGCATCTCCAAGATAAGTAAACCGATGAGAGAATTCGCCAACTCACTCCACGAATTCAGTCTGTGCAAAGGAGCCCGGTTAACGCTCTCCCGGCGAGTCCATCTAACTTTTTCGTCATTTAGAGTTCGTAGGAAATACTGCTTCTTAGCGGCTGCTCCTGCTACTTACTCACTTATATCAGATGAAAATAACAGGCCGCCTGATCGAATTACCAATGATCTCGAATCCGGCCCGCCGCTGTCTGGTGATTTCAGCGAGGGAAACCGGAGGTGGTCCCAGTGACTGGTCCGCCTGGACAAGAGTATGTCCGATACTACTGTCGGGCCTGTGCCTCGGGGTGTATCAATCCGCGCACCCAGTCTCGGACCCGCTACCGTGAGTGTGAATCCTGTCACTCCGTCCCGGTACTCGATCGAGGTGATCCCGTCGATCGGATACATCCCACACTCCTCTGGGCAGTTCACGCGGCTCTGTCCGATCTTCATCTTGATCGGTACCAGGATGCGCGTGATACCTCCACTGATACGGCCCCCTCCCTCGGCTGATGAGCGCGGGGACCTCGATCTCGGACGGATGTAACACATCCCCCATCAGGGACTACCTCCTCGAAGAACTCGAAGAGGAGGGGCTCCTGGGTCGAGGCCGGCTCCTCGACGGATCGTACACCGAACGCGATCGCGACCGCGCGCGGCTCCTCCAACTCGTTGCTGAACATCCGGAAGGAATACTCCGCTCTCGTCTCGTCCACGTGGGACTATACGGCCTTCGACTCTACGGAACTGACCCCTGGCGCAACACCGTCGGGTTTGCTGATCTCGACTGGAACAGCGCCGAAGAACGTCACGATGCTGCCCTCGATCGCATTTCAGAGAAAACCTCGACCGTCGATCAGCTCGACGGCAGCGACTCCGAGTACCAGTTTGCATACCGCTTCACGAAGGCCGCCGAAGCCGCCGGACTCGTCGATCTCGAAAGCGCGGGTTCGTCGACCCGGGTGGTTCCCACACTGCGGCTTCTTGACTTGATTTCATCAGGCATTAGTGAAACAGACACCCCCGACGACGGCACGCTTTCCGACCGCGATTTCGTCCGGCGCGTCCTCTCCTCCGTCAAATCTCACCTTTCAGACGCGCAAAAGTCGGCTGCCGCTGAAGGCCTCCTTCGTTACATCCGGCGCATCGATGACTTCCGACTCGCCTTCGACGTCCACGTTCGATCCCGAAAGGGGACCGAAACCCGCCGGATGACCAAACAGTACAAGACACGATTCAACTCCGAAGACCGGCACGGGCGCTCGTTCGCTCGCCTCCAGGACGCGCTCGACGCGCGAGCGGAACCGGGCGCGACTGCGGCCTTTACGACACTCACGACTGACCCAAAACAGCACGACTCGCTGCTCGGTTCCATACAAAACATCAATCCGAACTTTCACCGGCTCCAGCAGTATCTGTCTTCAAACCCTTCAACGAAGGCAAATACAAGAGACTCGGACGTTCCTGGCTGGCGTCCGGAACTCGACGGCCAGGTGACTGGACGGCCTCGAAAGACGCTTGATTACCTGAAAGTCCTCGAATTTGCCTCCGGTGGCCTGCCACATCTCCATACGCTGTATTTCGATCCGCCGCGGCGCGAATCTGACGGAATGCCCTGGCTTATCGACAAAGGTGAGCTGTCGCGGAAGTGGTCCGACTACGGCCAAGGCGAAGTCGTCGACGTCCGCCCGCTGGTCTACCGCGACGATCTCCGCCCAGCTGGTGATCCCGACGATCCCGACGACAACGGGATTCAAGATATCGTTCCATTCGTCGGCTCCTCGCTCGTCGAGGAGGGGACTTGGCAAACTATCCAAGAATTCACCGAGGATACGATTCTCACCTGGTACCGGCGAGAACACGATCTCGACGGCGTGCGGTTCAACTCCTCGCAAGGATGGGTCGACTGGTACCGCTACGGTGATAACGATCTCTCCCGCGAAGAGGCTGCGGAGCGTGCCGGACAGCACGATCTCGTCAATATGGAAGGCGACGACGAGATCATCTTTCAGAAAACCGCTGGGTCGTACCTCGGGAAGTATCTGAGTGCCACGTATGGCGCACTCTCCGACGTCGCGGAATCCTTCGAGGATCGAGAGACGGTCACCGCCGACGATGACGATTCAAAGGCAGCAGTCTGGAAGCTCGCTCTCTACTGGGCGACCGATAAGCAATTCTGGTCGACCTCCCGCGGGATCGAGCGGATCATCGATCCCGAAGAGGCTGAACTCGAAAGTGACGCTCGCGACGCATCTGAGTGGGCGTCACAAGATACTGTGATCGAACTCTCTCGCGAATACGCAGAAACGTGGGTCCACGAGCCTGATCTCGATGAACTCCTCGACTCTGGACGCGCACAGGCGACTCTCCGAGAACTGTCGACCGATTACTGGGTCTCGATCGACTATCTCGGTGCGTTCGCCTACTGGGATATGCCCGTCTCGTCCTCTCAGGCCGCATCCCTTGAAGTATTAGAGGAGAATATCCACGATGCTGATGCGCCGTCGGTCTCTGAAAATACTGATCGACCGCCGCCACTCGCCCAAGTGTGGGGAGAGTCTTAGGCTGCGTCTGATACTCTGGTTAGGCTGGTCACTGGTTAGACTCTTGAAAATTGGTATTATCAATTAGCAGGAGTTATTGCTTCCTCATCTAATTCACTTAGGATTTCTTGGTGGTCTTTGTCATCTGCATATGAGTGAAGGAATTTAGACAACGACCTTCGGGTAAGTTCGTGGAGTTCAATTACTGAATCTTGCTCAACATCTGTTGAACTTCCGTGGACAAGACTACTACGATGGTTGTATGCATCTCTCAGGGTAGATTGGATCTCTTTAGCCTCATCCTTAGTATTTCCTAACAAGAGAGCACCTCTTTGCGACAGACGATAGGACATTTCTTGAGTTTCAGTAGATTTCAGGTATATCGCTTCCAATGCGATTACCGAATCAAGAAGCCTATCATTCTCGTTAGTCCTATTGAACGACGTTGAAAACTTATCTATTGCAATTCTATAGCTCTCCGGGGGACTACTAAGATATTTTCCAATTTTCCGCCAAAACTCCACGAAATCCTCAGCATTATCCTCTTGTAATTGATAAGGTTTTCCATATATTGGTGTTACATGGCCCACAGCGCGTGGATTTGCTTCAATATGGAATGGTGACTGAGGTTCTACAGTATATGCAGTATAACCTACGTCTCCCTCAATGTCAAAAAGCCTCAATCCGAGTATTAGATTATGGAACGACTCTGTAGCGGGCCCACGACGGCTTCCCTCAAATTTATTGACTGTATATGTTTTCTCAATAACATAATAACCTCCGGGTGTCTGAGTGCGGTAGGCACGACCATATCTTAGTAGATCTCTTTTTTCATCTTCTCCAATTTCTCTCATCTTAAGATCTGAACCAAGTTCCAATTCTTCAGGCTCCATTTCAAATCCACTTAGAAGAGCTGTTCCGCGATATTTGATGGAATCACTTTTTAGATAGTCCTCGAATTCAGTATATGTTTGTTCGAGCTTTTCTTCATCATACTCAAGTTCGCCATTTTTTATCAGGTATCTGGTTAAGAACTTGGGGAGCGAATTTTCTTTCACCAGTTTGTCTTGCGTATCTATATCTTCAATCACACCCATATCAACTGCATAGCCCGCCTCTTTACTGTACAAATCACTAATTTCGAATGCACTTTCACATTCAGAATACCCGGGGAATTCCTCCCAAGCTATGCTTTCAGCGAGTTGTTTCGCTTTACCTACGTCGATATCCTGAGCGTTTGTTTCTACAAAACTTCCCTCTTGAGGCTGTGGTACTGTCCTCCGGTTTTCCAAATCAGTATTCGGAAGAGAACTCACTATATTTAGGACAGACTCAATATAACTTGACAAAGAATCATACAAATTCTCATCGTCAATATCAAACTCAGATTCTTCAGTCGATTCGCTCATACAATCACATGAATTTTGATTCTATTACACTTTGGGGTGGTATTCGAATCGAGCGGGTAGAGCGATTATGATCTTAGTATTCACTTTCACCGTAGCGTCGGTATCTCTAGGATACTTCCAGCTATAGTTCTATTCGCAGATGTCGACTGAAACCCCAAGCTTCGACGAGATGGAACCCGTCGACGCACCGGAATCATCCGGTGACGACGACGCAGAATGGATCGAACTCGACGCAGGCGAGACTGTCGTGGGCGAACTCCGCAAGCGGCAGGAGACTCAGAAATACGACAACGACGTCCTCGAAATCGCTCGCGGGCTCGGCGACATCGTTGTGATGTTCTCGAACGGGCAGATCGACCGCCGGCTCGACACTCTCGCAGACAAACACGGCTCCGCTGAGGGGCTCGTCCTCGGGTTCAGGAAAACTGAGAAGACGCGCACGTTCACCCCTGAGGGACAGGATGAGGAAGTCGAGTACAACCTCTGGGAAGTGCGGCAGCTCACGGAGTGATTCCGATGACGTCGCACTACTCAGACAGCATTACTGATGCTGTCGGTGATTACGCGAACCTGCGGACGCTTCCGGCGATCATCTCGGTCGTGTTCGTCGCGACGTCGCTGTACCAGTTCGGTGGGATCACGGATCTCACCCTGCAGTGGTTCGGCGGCTATACGCTCACCGCCGAACACGCGGCACTCGGCGGGATCGCCGTCTACGCGATCGCGTTTATGTCCTCGGAGACGAAAGCACTCGAATACTACGAGGACTGGGAGAAGATCTCCCTCGGGATCGTTCCGGTTCTCACCCTCGGCTACCAGTACACGACTCAGGTTCCCGATTTCCTCAACGCAATCGGGGATCCCCTCGGCGCACAGCTCGCGTTCTTCGCGACCCTTTTCGGCTGGTTCGTCGCTGTGAGGTGAGCCGCTAATGTCCCAATTTTTCGACGACTCGAACCGTGCAGGCGTTGCCTCGTCCATCATCACGATGGGCTTCGGCTTCTCGACGATCGCGGCGACCATCACTGGACTGGCTGGCTACTCCGGCCCGTCGATGATCTCGGTCGTTCCCGCGATCGCTGCGCTCCTGCTCGGGTATTCGCTCGTCGATCCGCCGTCAACGCAGTCGCGCATCGACGGCCTCGACGACGAAGCAATTGCGGAACTCAAGGAGAAAACCGATGCGTAACAAACTCTCAAACTGGAAAACTGGAAGTACCGCTGCCACCGCGCTCCTCCTGCTCGTCGTAGGAGGGGCGCTCATCAGTGGGACCGCTGCTGCTGCTGTCCTGACTGATACGACCAATTTCGCGTCTGTCGGCACTGACGTTCTGGTCGAGAAGAATATGACAGTCGATAACGAGACTGACCATATTTACGTCGACCTGGACAACAGTACCGGCGACGTCGAAACCGTCAACACCACACTCTACGGTGTCGAGAACGGCACTGAAACCCAGGTCGAAAAGGTACAGATCGAGGCCCCGTACGGGACCGTAGAAAACTACGAGTACACCTCGATCGACTCTGCCAACTACTCCGAGTACCGGGTTGTCGTCGAGGGCGATTCGACGACCACCAACGCTACGTACATCGCTGTTGGAACTCCGAACTCGGGTGGCGGCTCGACCCCTTCGAGCGGCATCGACACAAAGACCGCCGGAATGATCGCCGTCGTGCTCGTCGGCGGCTACATCTTCCTCAAGGAGGATGACCGATGACCTCGATCTCCCGCCGCACCTTCATCAAGGGCGCTGGCGCTGCGACTGGCGCTGCCGTAGTCGGCGGCGGCTCGATGGCCCTGGACAACGGCCCGGTCCAAGAGTCTGAGGCCATCCTCCCTGCTGCCCTGGCTGTCGGCGCTGCCGTCGCTGCAGGATGGGCGCTCCGTGAGTACGAGGTGATCGGCGCTGACGATCATCCCGAAGGACTCACCCAGGATGCTCTCGAACAAGAGACCTACGAGTCCTTCCGAAAGCGCGAATCCAGCGATAAGAGCACCTTCGTCGATAATCAGAACATCATCGACAGCATCGACCACACGGCCTACAGTGACGCGAAACTCGCTGCTATCAAGGCTATCAACAACTCGGCCACTGAGTCCGAAGTCCTCGATGCTGCGAATAACACCATCGACCAGTATCATACGACTGTCAAAAAGAATGCTCTCAAAAGCTGGAATGAGGGCGCAAACGAGTTCAAGAACGCATTTGATGCTCTCGAAGCGCATCCGGATGCGTCTACAACTCACATCCGCCATACTGGGTCTGGTGAGGATAGGGGTGTCTCAAAAGCTTCTCCGACCTACGATACCGTTACGCTCCCTGATGGTACATCGTTCGACGTGATGACCTTCCAAGACATCGACGCGTCGAATATGTACATCGACCCGATCGACCAGTACGGCGATGGTAACGGGAACGACTACACTGCGAGACTGCAGGTTACGTATGACGGGAGTACCGCCACGATTCTCGATCACACTACCTGGGAGAACATTCTCGAAAAGATAGACACCACCTTCGACGATGTTCGTAACGGCATCTCTACCTGGGTCAGCAATGTCTACGGTTCGGTCCAGTCGGGAGAAGTCGAGGTCACTGACCTCCTCTCTCCACGCGAACAGGCCGAAATGATGACCGATGACGGTGGCTACCCGCAGGCTGTGGCTGATCTGATCGCGCTCAACATCCCGATGGATCTTGAGCGCAAGGCGAAGATCACCTACACCCCTCGCGACGAGCAGGTCACTCTCGTCGGAAAGCTCGGCCTCACTGACACCGCCACCATCGAGGTCGGCAACACCTACGACCCTGCCAACCTAACCGGTGACGTCTACTTCACCTACGACGTCGGAACTGGGACCGGAACCTGGTCCCGCGTCGAAACTGCTATCGACGGAGGTGTGCTCACCTTCACGGCTGAACCGTACGAGAACGTCGTCTACAACGTCACAACCACTGCCGGTGAGACTGTCCAAGTCGAACCGGCGGACTTTACGGACAACGGTGACGGCACCTACTCCGTCGACCTGACGGACAAACTCGAAACCGCTATCACTGAGGTTGATACGATCGAGTTCGAGAGCCCGACCAACGAAACCCAGTACGAAACGGTACAGATCAAATCGTCCTTCACGGTCAAATCCATCACCAACGAGGAGACTGGTGAGTCGGAGGACTCCCTCTCGTTCACCAACTCTGAGCCACAGGATGACACCAATTACATCACTCAACAGGAGTGGGACGATCTCAACGAACAGAACCAGGAACTCATCGAGAAGTACGAGGAGGAAACCTCTGGTGGAGGTGGTGCCCTGCTCGAAGGCTTCTCGATGTTCGGGCTCCCTGGCGAGGCCGTCGCCCTGATCGGCGCGGGCGGCGCTGCCCTGCTCTTCGCGAACAACTGAACCAATGAAACTCCATTTTTTCGTAGCACTGACCCTGGTAGCTCTGGCTATACTGCCTGCAACCGCAGTCGCACAGGATACAAACGTCTCCGTCGAGGTTCCTGGTTCGGACAACTCCACGCAACAGGAGTGTACCGAAACCGTCGACGAAACCCTCGCTATCTGCTCGGCGCAGCTTGACGGAGATACTGTCGTCCTCGATCTCCTCTCGACCGAAACCCAACGAGTCACACTGACTGAAGCGATGCGAACCTCGGGCGAACTCTCCCGACAGACGTTCACCATCTCTGAGGGACGCAATACCCTCCGCTTCGAGATGACGCAAGCAGTCGGCTCGGGCGACGTCGGCGTTACCATCGACAATGGCGACGTCTTGTACGGAAAGATCGTCGAGAAGAATAACCCACTGATCGGCGGCCCTTGGCGCGCTTCTGACGCGCAAGCTGCTGGCCTCGGTGGTGCCCTGTCCGTATCGCTATCAACCTTCGTCCTGGTACTCCGCCGACTCCGGGGCGACGACACCAACACGGAGCGTGTGGCCTGATGAACGACCACGTTCGCGACCCTGACGCTTCGACCGGCGTTGGTCGACTCGTCGACTTCATTCAGGCTCGCTTCCTCTCGATCGTCGGCCTGCTCGCCGTCGGTGGCGGCCTCGCGATGATCGTCGGGTTCGACGTCCAGGTACCGCGCTTCTGGAAGATCGTCGGCCTCTCCGGGGCGATCGTCCTCCCGTACGGCTACGTCGTCGGGAATAAGGTCGTCTCGATGCTGTACAATCCCAATTACATCTTCCTCGTCGACCTCGACGCTCGCTACCTCGACGGCGCTCTCTACCGCTTCCCGTACACCGATTTCAAGCAACTCGAATCGCGAAAGGGATCGTTCACCCAGCTGACGCCGAACCTTTACACTGCGAAGGACGTCGATCTCGAAGCGATGAAAGCGACTGGCACCTGGCGCGGCACCCTGGACGACCCAGAACTCCTCCGGGCGCTCCAGGCGGTCCACGAGTGCCGTGGACAGCTCGAAGACGATGCCCGCCGTGGGTTCGTCCTCGAAACCTCGGCCTTCACGATCATCCGCAACGCTGTCCGTGAGACAACTCTCTCCGTCGTCCGTACCTTCGAGGAAGGATCACTCCCTGACGGCGGCCAGTCACTACACAACGCCATCGAGGATCAGCTCGAATCGTTCGATCTCGACGATTCTCTCGACGACCTCGTTGAAGAGGCTGATCTCTCTCCCGAAGAGGCTGAGACTGATCCGGATGATCTCGATCCCGACGGCGACCTCGGGAACGGACGAACGGAGTTGACTACCGATGAGTGATTTCAACGAACAACTCCTGACAGCTGCAAAGCTTCGCGAGCAGATCGACGGACGGCTCGAATCGAACGCGGATTTCTATCCGCATACTGGTGTCGTCGACGACGAGAATCATCGATCGAACCTCTCCTTTGTCGAGTCGGTCCTCCGAGATTCCGAGGATCACGCGACTTTCGCTGAGTCCGATCTCGGGACTGAGGTACTGGCCAGCTTCCGGAGCGATCGGGCGACAGAAGCAGTCTCCCACGGAAACGGATCGGTGCTCTCGCATCTCGTCGGGATCACGGAACAGGATCTCGACGCGAGCGCTCTTACCCTTCCATCGCGCATCCTCGACGAACTCGATCGCGACGGCGCACTCTCGACCGTCCTCGCGGCGGGCGATCCGAACACGGGAAAGACAAACACGGCGTGGCTGCTGGTTGAACTCGGTCGAACTCTCTGGGAGGATCTCCTCGTATTCAGCAATGCCCGCGCGGGGATCGTCGACGAACGGGTGACGACCTGCCACGATCTCGCCGTCGGCCTGCTGGAACACCGCGATCGTCCGAAAGCGGTCGTGATCGACGAAGGCTCGACGCACTTCGACGCACGGACGAACTCCCACGACGTCGCAACCCAGTGGTCCCCCCTTCTGAAGCGGATGAGTAAACTCGGTGTCGAGCTGGTGATCGTGATCGGTCACACGGGCAAGGACGTTGATCCGGAGATGAAGCGGCTCACGTCGCTGGCGTTCTACAAGACTGAGCCGAAAACAGTCGAGTTCTACCGGCGCTGGCCTGCTGACTCCGATCGACCGACGGAACAACTGTTTGGTGGCTCGATCGAATCGCTCGAAGCGACGGCAGTCGAGTACGATCCCGATGAACCCGCCCCCTGGAGCTGGAACCTTCGATCGAACCTGTTCGATCTCGATCTCTCCTGGCCTGCGCTCTTAGCAGAACTACGGGATCGAGGCCCAGCAGAGTAAACTCTCCCTCCCCACCGGGGGCGGTCCCACGTGGCTGCGGTCGCGGACACCTGTGACCGGAGCGAGACGCAACGGACCCAGCGGTAGCCCGGAACGGCGCTTGCGCCGCACGCCCGGAACGTGGCCGTACCGTCGCCGCGGAGGGATTCATATCATCTTTTCAAACTATCTCGCACCGCTTTAGGATTCGTTCAATACAGACAAACGCTGTATCACAACGGGGTAAAACCGCTCTGAGATCTATTAGAAATGGCTGCGAGATCGGGAAATTTGGATTTCATCCGAGATCCCCAGTTTGCTCGTTCTCTGAATAATCTCGTAGCTTTGTTCAGTCACTCCGAGCAGCGAGTGGTGAGTATACAGAGGTTGAAGTGTTGGTAGTCTATACTGTCAGGTAATGAACCGACGGCGGCTTCTCGCAACGATCGGCGGTGTCGGGGTAACGGGTCTAGCTGGCTGTAATGCGATCTTGGGCAACGACGAGGAAGAATTTGACCCACGGGAAGCAGAGTTCCAGTACTTCTTCGTCGATGAAACCGGAACACTTGGAGGGACAGCAGAAGGGCAGGAGCCGCCGGAAGACGCAGAGGACTGGCAGATCGTCCGGAATACGGTAACGGAATCTGACTGGAAGGCGATGCAGGGGAACGACGTCGAAAGAGCGAGGGGATACCTGGCAGGAGAGGCTACTGACGTTGCAGGGAGAGAAGAGTTCGAAGGAACAGTTGAGGAAATCGTACAGAGAACTCAGGAAATCTATGAAAACCCTGAGGAAGCACTTGATACTTCATCTGCAACTGAAGGACACATATTTGAACAGATGCAACAGGAAGACGACCCTGTCGCATTCACAAGAGCATTAATACACGCCACAGACACAGTAACAGACGTTACCTCAAGTGGAGGAAAAGCATTCTTGGCACCAAACATCGCTGAATACGCCGTAGAAGAACTTGGACTGGAGTTCCCAGAATACGAACTTTCAGGTATCTCATCCACAGAACCAACAGGACTTGAAGATCAGATGATTGAAGGCTCCATGAGAGAAACAGAGGATGGAGGTACAGTAGGAACCGGAGGAATGACACACCTCTTAAGCCTTCTAACTTACGAAAAGGGCGGAGAACTTCAGAACAAGTACGTGGAAAACATCAAAGCACACCCCACAAGTACATTCCGTTCGATGTTGAGAGATCCTGAAGACAGTGCCTACAGAGAACCTATCGAAGGAGGACGTTTCAAGATACACGAAAACACCCAGGGAGCACCAATGTGGCCAGAACACTACGCGACAGACTTCGAACAGGAAAAACTAGAGAAAATGAGAGAAATGGGTATAGACATAGAAAGACCAGGAATGCAACTTGTATCAACAGCAGTAAATATGATCGATGACGGATTAAACGACAGGACATCGAGACCTGTTGATGGATACCGGATAACAGTTTCTGATGAGATAAAGGAACAAGCAGAGGACTTCGCATTGAACCCGACAAAGGAGAAAAAGGAAAAGATAGAGAACTTCGGAAAAATAAGCTATAGCGTACTGGAGAAACAGATCGGGGAAGATTACAGAAGCGATCCTGTCTACGGTGCAGATAATCCGATCCGGATCGAAGGATCACTTGAGAACCCGGAGTTTTATCATGAACCGGTCGAAGTCAATACTTGAAACCCCTCCAGCCTGTTCTCAAGTCCACGTTGGCTGACTAATATTTCAGATATCAATATGCACGTCTACCTAATGGCTATTTCATATCTGTATACCTCGTAAAGAAGATTCCAAAAGCTCTACTCCACCAATCCACCTACCCACATATGACTTTCTAGGTGGGTAACCGCTAGTAGATCGCGCGTCCCCTCCTTGTGGGGGGGCGCGCGATCTAATCATTCACCACCGGGGAAGATGGCCTGCGTCGAGATCTCCACGCAGGTACGCTAACCCCCACGAAGTGATCTCGTACATATCATCATAAACAGGCGCAATCAGCTCACGCCTGGTTAGTTCGTTACACCGCTCGCGAATATGATTCCGCGATACATCTAATTTCTCAAACTGGGGATCAGACTCAATCGTCGCTGGGGTGGCCCAACTATCCTCGGCGAGATGTTCTAAAATTCTCTCGTCAACCTGTTGCATCCAGTTTGCCGATTTTCGACCGGACATTATGCCGTCGAAGAGCTATGATCTTCACTCGATTCCGGCAATTCATCTGCATCTAAATCTCCTTCAAGATACTCTGTCCCAGCATCTGTAATTACGTAGACTCCGTTTCCTAATGATCGCAGTAGTCCGTGTTCTGCCAATTTCTTCAGTCTACGTGATATCTGAGATCGGGAAACGCGGATATAATCGTGATCCGCAAGCTCGGTAGCTGTCCCTGAGTCCTCTTCCCGAATTATCTCCAGAATTCGGTCATCCCAGAGTGTCATCCAAGCTGCGGATTTTCGCATTCAATTGTGCGCTTACTACCACAGGGTCTTAATTATAACATATAGACTATTTAAGAACAGTTTGGCTGTTTTGTAACAACCAGTGCATTTATGCACAATGGGCGTCTTGCTGGATCTGCGAGGCCACTGAGTAGGATACTGACGGCTATAGTCGTTCGATGAAGAGCGGGGCCGTGCTGCCACACGACCCCACAAGATGGCTTCGTTCCCTGTGATGAGTGAAGCCAGCCACACGGGCAAAGCCCGCACGATATACGAAGCGCTGTGTTTTGAAAAGAACTCCGGCAGCCAATGGTCCCGCTCCGGAGGAGGTCCCGATGAGTAAGGAACTCCAGCCGCTCAATCCCGAGGAAGGTGTCGAGCGGTTCCTCCAGTACCGGGAGCCATCGGTTCGAGAATCGACCCTGAACAACGGTCGAACTAGACTCAACTTCTTTCTCGAATGGTGCGACGAGCGGGAGATTGAGAATTTAAATGAACTCACCGGACGTGATCTCGCCGATTTCGTTGCTTGGCGCCGGGGTGATATCGCTCCGATCACCCTACAGAAACAGCTCACCTCGATCCGGGCAGCCCTCCGTTGGTGGGCTGATATGGATGCCGTTCGAGAAGGACTCCACGAGAAACTTCACGCCCCCGATCTCCCTGACGGAGCTGAGTCTCGGGAAGATCATCTTTCTGCCGATCGGGCCGAGTCGATCATCGACACGCTTGATCGATACCAGTACGCGAGCCCGCGCCACGTTATGATGCTCCTTCTTTGGACAACTGGAATGCGTCGATCAGCGCTCCGCTCGATCGACGTCGATGATCTCCGCCCGGAAGACAACGCAGTCGTTCTCGAACACCGACCGGAGAAAGGAACCAAACTGAAAAACGGAAAAGACGGGGACCGCTGGATCTATCTCGGCGCGAACGTTTACCAAGTCGTCGAAGACGCGGTTAATCATCCGGAGCGCTATGACGTCACAGACGACTACGGACGGGAACCACTGCTGACTACCCGCTACGGTCGACCGACCGGAGATACAATTTACAAGTGGGTCAATCAGGCGACCCAGCCGTGTGAGTACCGCGGGTGTCCGCACGATCGCGACCCGGAGGATTGCGAAGCTCGCGGCGCGGATGGGTATCCGAGTCGCTGCCCGTCTTCGTGTGGTCCGCACGCGATCCGTCGGGGATCGATTACTCACTACCTGAATACCGGAGCGACCCCCGAGATAGTCAGCGAACGGATGGACGTCACGCTCGACGTTCTGTACCAACATTACGACATCCGGACTGAGCAGGAGAAGATGTCGGTGCGGAAAGATGTGCTCGAATCGTCGGGGGTCTTCGAATGATCCTCCGGGTTCCTACCCGGCGAGTCCATTCGCGTCACGCTCGTTCGGTAATCGCAAGGTGGCTTTTTTTATTCACCCCCAGTGAGCTCTGATTCGGAAGTAGTGTCGAAGCCGTCGCGTTCGGCTGCCGAATCCAGCGCCCGCTTGGTGTAGACGCGCAGGAGCTGATGACGGAACACCGACGATGCGTCGGAGTCATCTAATATTTCGTCCGCGCTCACGTCTTCACCTGCACGGGCTGCAGCCGCCTCAAGTGTCGCCGCCGAGACGTTCTCACCTTGCAGCGAGTCCTCGACGGCGGGAAGGCGTATCGGATGATCCACCAGGCCGTTGACTGCGACGCGCGATGATCGGATGACGCCATCGTCAATCTGGAGTGAGACGGCGATCCCGACTACTGCGTACCCCAGGGACTGTCTTGCTCGCTTTGCGTACGCGCCAGCTCCCCGCTCACCTTGGGGTTCGATTTCGAGGTGGGTGATAATTTCGTCGTCGTCGAGAGCCGTCGAGAACGCACCCGAAAAGAACGAGCGGGGATCTATTCGCCGTTCCCCGTTGGGTCCTGCAGCGGCGATCGTCGCATCGACCGCAAGTGCTGCAGCCGGCAAATCCGACGCAGGATGTGCCTGCGCGATGTTCCCACCGATAGTGCCCATATTCCGGACCTGAAAGTCGCCGATGTTTTCCGTTGCCTCCGCCATCACTGTCGCCTGTTCCCAGACAGCATCTGATTCAACAATATCGACATAAGGGGTGAGAGCACCGATACGGAGGCCGTATTCGGTCGAGTCGATTCCACGGAGGGCGTCGATTCGACCGATATCAATCACGACGTCCGGCGTCACCTCCCGAGACTTCAACCGCGGGACCAACCCGTGCGCACCCGCGAGGACAGCCGTCTCTTGAGCACGATGCTCTGCTAGTAACGATACCGCTCCGTCGAGCGTCTCTGCACGATAGTAGTCGAAATCCGTTGGGTACATCAGTTGTCGCCTCCGTTCGATTCGTTGATCGCAGTCCAGACAGCTTCGGGTGTCAGTGGCATATCGATATGGGAGACTCCAAACGGTTCGAGTGCGTCGACGACGGCGTTGACCACAGCGGGCGGTGAGGCGATTGCCCCCGCCTCTCCGACACCCTTCACCCCGAGCGGGTTGTGCGGACACGGCGTTACGGTTGAATCAGTCTCGATACTTGGGATCTGCTCGGCGGCCGGCACAGCGTAGTTCTCGAACGAATCAGACCGGAGCTGTCCGGATTCGTCGTACTCTGCGGCCTCGTAGAGCGCCTGTCCGATCCCCTGTGCGACGCCGCCGTGCACTTGCCCTTCGACGACTTGTGGATTGATCTGGTTCCCGACATCGTCGACGGCGATATAACGCTCGATATCGATTTCCCCGCTCTCCGGGTCGACTTCGACGAGTGCGATATGTGTGCCGAATGGATACGTGTAGTCTTCCGGATCGTAGAATGCAGTGGCTTCGAGACCGGGTTCCATCTCCTCCGGCAGGTCAAACCCTGTGTAGGCCTCCTTTGCGATTTCCTGAATGCCGACCGATCTGCTCGGAGCTCCTCTGATGGAAAACGTCCCATCGTCGAACTCGATATCCTCTGGTGCCGCCTCGAACTGGTGGGCGGCGATTTTCCGTGCCTTCTCGACCACTTTCCGTGTACTTGAGACGACCGCGCTTCCACCGACTGGACCGCTACGACTCCCATAGGAGCCTCGTCCCTCGGGAGTCTGTTCGGTGTCGCCTTCAACAATCTCGATATCTTCGTAGTCGACACCCAATTCGTCCGCAACGATCTGTGCGAACGTCGTCTCGTGTCCTTGCCCGTGGCCGGACGTGCCACAGAAGACAGTCACAGTTCCAGAGGAGTTGAACCGGACCACAGAGCTCTCCCAGAGTCCAACCGTAGAGCCGAGTTCCCCGGCGGTTCTAGAGGGTCCAATACCGCAGGCTTCCACGTACCCGACAATTCCGATTCCGAGGTATCGCCCGTTCTTTCGGAGTTGTTCCTGGGTTTCTCTGAGTTCTCCGTAATCGATCTTCTCGAGAGCCGTATCCAGCGAGCGTTCGTAGTTCCCGCTATCGTACGTGAGGCCAACACCGTTGTCGAACGGGAACTCGTCGGGCTGGATGTAGTTCTGTCGTCGGAGTTCGACGGGATCGATCCCGGCCTCACGGGCGCCGAGGTCCACCAGTCGTTCGACGAGGAACGTGGCTTCCGGACGACCCGCGCCACGGTACGCATCGACCGGTGCTGTGTTCGTGAACGTCCCGCGGACGCGACAGTGTACGTTTGAGATCCCGTATTGGCCGGGAAAGAGGCAGCCGTACATAAACGTGGGGACGGCCGGTGCGAAGAACTGCAGGTAGGCGCCCATATCGGCGAAGGTGTCGGCGCGGAGGCCGACGATGGTGCCGTCTTCGGCGATAGCGATTTCCCCGTGTGTTTCGTGCGCTCGGGAGTGACACGCTGCGTGGTTATCCTCGCTGCGGGTTGCTTGCCACTTCACCGGTCGGTCAAGCTGCATCGAGCACCAAGAGACGATGGCCTCGTCGGGGTAGTGGTAGATCTTGTTCCCGAAGCCGCCGCCGACCTCCGGCGCGATAACGCGAACTTTGCTCTCCGGGATACCGAGGGTCTGTGTGGCAAGTAGCGTCCGGTGTAAGTGTGGATTCTGAGACGTAAGCCAGAGGGTCAGTTCGCCGGTAGCGGCGTCGTAATCAGCGAGGGAGGCCCGCGGCTCCATCGGGGAAGGGATGATACGCTGCTGTGTGAGATCGATACTCGCCGTATATTCCGCAGATTCGAACGCTTCCTCGGTCTCGACCTCGTCACCGATCTCCCAGTCGAAGGCGAGATTGTTCTCCACGTCCTCGTGGACGAGCGGTGCTTCGTCCTCGACCGCGTCACTCGGCCCAACAGCGGCCGGAAGCGGTTCGTACGACACCTCGACCGAGGCTGCGGCGTCCACAGCACGAGCGGGGGTAGCGGCGACGACCACCGCGACTGGTTCCCCTTGGTAGTGGACGGTATCCGTCGCCATAATTCGCTGTTGGGGCTCCGCGAGGTCGGGGAGTTTCCACCCAGTCTGGATGTTATTGGGGATGCCGCTGTCGGCGATATCCCGTCCCGTAAAGACGGCAGAGACCCCATCCATCGTTTCCGCTGCCGCCGTTTCGATACCCTCGATTCGAGCGTTGGCGTGTGGGCTACGGAGGATTGCGGCGTGGGTCAGATCGTTGCGTTCGATGTCGCCGGTGTAGTCTCCGCGGCCGGTGAGGAGACTGAGGTCCTCTCGCCGTTCGATTGGTGAGCCGACCAGCGATTCGTGCTCGTCTGTGCTCATTGGTCGTCCTCCATCCTAGACTGTGCTGTTTCGACCGCTTCGACGATGTTCTGGTATCCGGTACACCGACAGAGATTACCGTAGATACCCTCGCGGATCGACTCCTCATCGAGGGTCTCCTCCCGCTCGATGAGAGCGGTGCTAGTCAGAAGCATCCCGGGTGTGCAGTAGCCACACTGGAGACCGTGTTCCTCGTTGAACGCTTCTTGAACGGGGTGCAGTTCGCCGTCGGTCGCAAGTCCTTCGACGGTTGTGATCTCTCGCTCGTCCGCCTGCACGGCAAGTAGCGTGCAGGACTTGACAGCACTCCCGTCGAGATGAACGGTACAGGCGCCACATCGCCCGCTTTCGCACCCGATGTTCGTCCCCGTGATCCCGAGTTCGTCGCGGAGTGCATGAGCGAGGAGCGTTCGGGGCTCAACCGAGAGTTCCTGTGCTGTTCCGTTCACCGTCAGTGAAATGTCAACATTTGTCATAGTTGTCGGACGAGGGGCAACGACTGGGGCGTAATGCAGTTTGAAATCCACCAGCACCGACCTGCCGTCCCCGTGGTATACGAAGGGGTGGCACCGGTTTCTGGTGTCGACCTCTGCCCAGAAGTTATGGGATAATTGTAAATATCTTGCGGTGGTGCACGGAACGTTTTGGAGATTAACTTCCAGATAGTAATTATTACCAGATCCGAAGGATACGCTCGACTGACCGCTTGTCAAATACTCCGAGATCCATCCCCGAACCCATTTGATGGTCCCATCGTTCTATAGAGACCGTTCGATGGCGGCACCGCTCTCGTCTGTCGTCAGTATTGGGAGCAACAGTATATCCGTGCCATTAACGCCATTGTCTAGTCAGTGCACGTGCGTTGGCGTGAAGTACCTCGGGGGCAAGCCCCGAGGCTTCACCGTTTTGGGTTCCGCACCGAACCCGCAGGCGAATTTAATTCCCCTCAACCTCTCGCGTGCGGTCGGCTGGAATTAACGCCCGAATACTCGCTGTATCCGTGAGGGTCGGCGGCTCCAGCCCGCCCGATAGTACCCGTCTCACCGCGCCAGAGGCGCGGATGTTGAGAGGCACCACATTTCCAGATTGCCGCAGTCAGCGTTGGATTAAGGTCTTTCATCCGTCTTTTGGGTTCTCTGACTGTACTAATTGTTTCGAGGAAATCGGTCATTAAGGTATTGGTCGGCTTCACCTCCGAGGTCAAGCCTCGAGGCACTCCCCTTGGTTCTCTGTAGAAAGTCCCACTGAGCCGACATTCAACCAGCGGGTTCTCTAGTAACAAATGCTGCCGAGACAGATCCGTCATCGGTCGTAGAAACCCTGACGAGGTACAAATCCGCGTCAGTATCGAACGTTATGGATTCATCAGCGTCACTGCGCTCACGGATTAGTAAAAATACAAACGTCTATATTGGTTGCTTGGTATTGCTTAGTCGGACCTCGCGTGAGGTTCACGTGCAACACAGTACGGTGCAGTGTCTCGGAGTGATTCCCCACTCCGGTCCCGCTCCGAGACTCTAGCAGTTGTTCGGTAAATATCATTTAGTATAATTTGAAGGAGAGACTTATATGGAAGTAGTGTGTACTTACTCTCAGACACGGGGTGGGTTGCTGGGGAATACCCTCGTACTTGTGTCGCACAAACTATGAAACTACGAAACCTCTTCACAGACGACAGCGCCGTTTCGCCGGTGATCGGTGTGATCCTGATGGTCGCAATCACCGTGATCCTGGCAGCAGTCATCGGCTCGTTCGTGCTCAACCTCGGCGGGTCGCTGCAGAATACCGCGCCGCAAGCGACAGTGGACTTCCAATACAACCAAACAGGAACAGATGTGACCGTTGTCCACGAGTCCGGCGATCAGCTTGAAAACAGTTCTATAACTGTTGCAGGCGTAACCGGTGGCACTTACCAGAACCCCGGCGGGACGTACTCCGCTGGTGATGTGATCATAGAGTCGGCGACCTACACGCCAGGCGAGGACGTCCGTCTTGTCTGGCAAGATCCAGAGAGTGGTGATTCGTCGACGATCGCCAAAAGCACCGCCCCGAGCAACTGATCCAGGAATTCCTTCTATTTTCACTTTTATGAGGCCGTAGCTACAGGTACACTATTTCAGACAAATTGTCGAACTTTTTGATCGCTGAATCCGATTAGATCGTAAAGTAACATCAAAAGCACAAAACCCCACCCCTATTCTGGATATGACCTAAGGATACGTATTTGAGATTCCCAAATAGTCGAATACAACCACAGGAGTTCCTTTCTATCACCGTCCTTTACTAAACAAACATTAATTTAGTATGATAGACTATATCAACTGATGGCCTCCCGGGCGAACTACAGCGGTCTCGTTATCGCTGGGGTCGGATTCTTCCTCACTCGATTTACGGTAACCCTAACGATTCACGAGACCTCGCTCCGGTTCTACCTCGCGGGCGTGGTGCCTCTCTCGCTCGGACTCGGACTGGCGGCCTTCGGCGTCGCGCTGACCGTACTCGACGTCGAGCCGTCGCTGGTCCAGACGACGGCGCGCTGGTGTGTCATCGGGGTCGGGGCGACCTTCGTTTTGGTCGTGCTCACTCTCTTCGGGACGACGCCCGCTGGCGTTCCCGAGTTCAGTACGATTCGGTCCCAGACGTACCTCTCGAATTTTCTCATCGGTGGGAGCGTCGGGGGCACACTGATCGGACTGTACGCCGCTCGCAATCGTGAACAACGGTCCACGCTCCGGCACCAGACCCACCGGTTGGAGGTCCTGAACCGACTGCTTCGCCACGAGGTGCTCAATTCGGTCACCGTCATTCGTGGCTACGCCTCGGTGAACGGCGAGGAGACACCCGACGCCGAACGGATTATCAAAGACCGCGCGGACACAATCGAGAAAACGATCGACGAGGTGCGATACCTCACCCGTCGAGTCGGCACCGAGACCGAAAGCCTCCCGATCGAACTCGGAGCGTGTCTCGCCGACAGCAGACAGCAGGTCTTACAGGAGTATCCGAACACCACTATCGCTGTCGACGCACCGGAGGAGGTACTGACCGTGCGTGCCAACGAGCGCCTCGATCACGTGTTCCGACAACTGATGGAAAACGCGATCGTGCATACGCCCGACGACGACCCTTCGGTCGAGGTTTCGGTAACCCCGACCGCGACCGACGTTCGAGTCAGCGTCCGCGATCACGGGACCGGTCTGCCCGAGAGTCAACGGAAAATTTTGGAGGAGGGCGAGATCCGGCGATTCGACGATCCCGGCGCGGGATTCGGACTCAACATCGTCAGATTGCTCGTCGAGAGCGTCGGCGGGGGTATCGAAACCGAAATCGACGAGGAGGGGACGACGATTACGGTGATCTTGCCGCTCGCCGAGACGCGGAACATCGGGTTTGAGGCGAGTGAAACGCGGCTCTCCGCTGTTCGTCCGGCGGCCCCGCAGCTGGTAGTCACGCTCGGTGCCGCGCTGTTCGCCGGCGTCGCGTACGGCGTCGTCGGGAACCAACTCGGTGGCTCCGTCGCGGCGATCGGGGTCTTCTACGGGATCGAGAACGCGGTCGTCGGCTGGCTCACCCACCAGTTTCACAGCGTCGTGTTTGGGTTCGTGTTCGCCGGACTCGCGTCGTTCACACCGGAGCAGTACCGCGATAACATCGCCGCCTACGTGAGTATCGGTATCGGGTGGGCAGTGTGTCTGTGGATCGTCGCCGCCGGAGTGATTGCCCCGATCTGGTTACGGCTGATCGGGATCGCAGCCGCGATTCCGAACCTCTCGACGACGCTGTTTTTCAGTCATCTCGCGTGGGGCATCGTGCTCGGGGTCCTCACGCCGCTTGGATACAGGCACGTCGTCCCCTGGATCGAACGGATGAGCAGCCCATTCGAGTAAGGGCGAAGTCGGCTTCGTGGCCGAACACCGTCGTTCGAGACGCGTTGCATTCGGTTCTTGGTTCACGCGTCACAGGCAATACGGCTCGGACACGGCTGACTCCACCCGCCGGAAAATTGAATGGAACGCCGCGCGCAACATCGACTATGGCGGTTCAGACAGAGATGAAAGAGGCAGCGGACAGCGGCCGTGAAGACCTGATTCGAACGCTCGCGGAACACCGCGTGCTCCCGACGACCATCGAGCAGTCCGGATCGAGCCTGCTCGGCGAGTCCTCGACATCGACGTACAGATTCGAATCCGAAGCGAGCGGCGAAAGCGTCGCCGACAGACAGACCTCCGCCCGGGCGGCCGACACACTCGGATTGACCAGCGGCGGGGATTGTGAGAGCGTCCGCGAGGAGATCCAAGCCCACGACGCCTGGGGCGAGTCCTGACGGACGGAGGGCCACTCCTGCGGGGACGTTCCGGGTAGCCGAGTACGTAGCGACGGCGAAGAACGGCGCTGGCGCTCGGAGCGTTAGAAGCAAAAACCGCTCGACGCGGGACGCCCGGGAAGGTTAGGTACCGATCACGCGACGTTGAAGCCCTTCTCGCGGAGGAAGTCCTCCACGCGGCCGGTGTGGTTCCCCTGGAGTTCGATGGCGCCGTCCTCGACCGTGCCGCCGCAGGCGAACTTCGATTTCAGATCCGAGGACAGGCTGTCCATATCGACATCTTTGGGGTCGAACCCTTCGATGACCGTTACCTCCTTTCCGTAGCGGCGCTCGTCGATGCGGATGGTGATCTCCTGGGACTCTTTGGCGACGTCCTCGCAGACGCAAAGCTCCTCAGGGAGTCCGCACGTCGAGCAGACTTCCGACATTACAGCCCGAGACTACAAGATGGGGATATTAAACAGTATCGGGACCCCGATTCAGCTGAACCGACGCAGGATCGGCGTCGCCGATCGGACCAGCCGGTCGGCCGTCGTCACCGCCTCGTCAGCCTCCACTGGGGCCACACCGGGACCGTACTGTGCACGCTCGTACAGTTCGAGGAGCCGGCGGGCATCCCGGCGCCGGGAGTCCTCGACGAGCAGGCCCGCATCTACTAGCGACTGGTGGTACGCTCTCGGCGTTTCGCCGGGATCACGGGCCCGATACTCGTGTTCGAGCAGTACTGAGAGTCGACGGTGTGCACGGATCACGTCGATGTCGGGATCCTCGCTCCGACGCTGGCCTTGGATTGCGAGGAGCTGACGCATACGGGTGAGCTTCCCGGTCCGGTGTGCGCCCGCGGCGATGCCGAGGAGCCCGACGAACCCGACGGAGAGCGCACGCCAGGAGGGGAGCCCGGGCAGCGGGCCGCTGTCCTCGGTCGGCGTCGACGTGACGACCTCCATCTCCGGGTTCCCCGCGGGACCCAGTGTCCCGTTCACCGCCGTCT
Organism: Halobellus ordinarius; assembly: GCF_031823395.1. Classification (NCBI taxonomy): domain Archaea; kingdom Methanobacteriati; phylum Methanobacteriota; class Halobacteria; order Halobacteriales; family Haloferacaceae; genus Halobellus; species Halobellus ordinarius. Next base: position 399,114 of record NZ_JAVQKJ010000002.1, on the reverse strand, counting down.
GGTTGCTCGCGGGCGACGACGACTCGGTCGTGGGTGACGGCGAGATTTCCGTCCCGCTGTTGCCGTCGGGTACCGGCGCGGCCGTCGCATTCGAGGTCGTCAGGTCGACGTTCTCCTCCCCGCTCTGCCGCGCCTCGGTGAGTCGGGCCGACTCGGCAGTCTGCCGCGGACCACCCGGGGTCGGATCGAAGCGCACCCAGCCGACGTCCGGGAAGTACACCTCCACCCAGGCGTGGGAGTCGAGGCCGCGGACCACGTAGCTGTCATTGCCAACCTGTTCGCCGGCCGTGTAGCCGGTGACGAACCGCGCGGGGATACCCTGGGAGCGAAGCATCACGACCATCGTCGTCGCGTAGTAGGTACAGTAGCCGGCGTCCATCTCGAAGAGGAACTGGTCGGCGATATCGCCGCTCGGTGCGGGGACGCTCAGGGAGTACTCCTTCTCCGACTCCAGATACTCCTCGATGGCGACGGCCTTGTCGTAGGGGGTGATCTCGTCGCCTGCCACGGATGCTGCGCGTTCACGGACGCGGTCGGTGGTGCTGTCGGGGAGCTGGAGGTACTGCTCGGTGACCTGCGACGGATAGTCGGTCCCGGCCGCCCGGAGTCGATCGCTCGTCGCGTTCGGAACGCGGCTCGTCACGGTGTAGGTGTCGCCGGCTTCGAGCGTCGTCGTCGGCTTGATCGTTCCCTGGGGCGTCACGACCGTACGGTCGGTTACCTCACCATCCAGCCGAACTGGCGCTGCCGCCGCCGGCAGAACGGCCACTTCGTCTTCGGCTGTCACGGTCTGTTCGAGGCGATCGGTGGGGCCCGGTGGCCCGCGAAGCTGGCCGTCGTAGGGACGGGTGTTCCCGGTCCGAACCCAGCCGTCGCTGGTGTATCGATCGTAGACGGCCGTTCGCCAGTAGTCCGACTGTGGGCTCTCGACAGTGAACCGGACTTTCGGGGAGAGCCGAATGCTGCCGACGATCTCGACGCGGTCCTGGGCGTCGACGATGCTCCCCTCGACCGTCGGCGAACCGCGGTTCGGGAGGATCGGCGACCCCGCCGCACCGGGCACGACCGACAGCGTCGCCGAGAAGACGACCATCGCTGCCACGAGCGCGGTCAGGACGTCGACCTGTGTCGTCCCGGCTCCGTGCCGGTCGAAGGTGTCTGCGGCGACCGCTGTCGTGGCCCCGGCAACGCCGACGATCGTCGTCGTTCCGCTTGCGTCGCCCGTGAGGACGACCAGCCCGAGCGCGACGCTCCCGGCCGCGGCGGCGGCGACGTACCGGCGCCTGATCGCCAGATACCACGAGAGGAACACCGGCCCCGGAACGACCGCGATCGCCCAGGTGCCGGCACCGACGAGCCGGAGGACCGAGAGCCCGGTGAAAAGCGCAATCGTATCCTGAAGAATGCGCTCGGCGGTCAACAGTTCGAGTTGACTCCGTGGCAGCGTCGCCAGGTACGCGACGGAGCCGAGAATCAGCAGTCCGATCGTGAGTACGAACGCCACGCGAACGTCGACGTAGCGGCCGACGAGCGCCGCAAGCGCCAGGGAGGCGATCACGACCCCGACGAACGCCGTCCGCCCGCCGACGACGTCGGTGACGTGCCAGAGGACGCTCGCGTACGACCACGTCAGCGCGAGCAACCCGAGGACGGCGAGGGCCGGCTCCGCCGGGACCCGCCGAAGGGAACCGGACAGCTCGGTCATCGGCGCCTCCCGTCTGTCGATGACGCGTCTGGATGGTGCCCGCGACGCGACTCAGGGTGCTGCCCGCGGCGCGACTCGGGATACTCCTCACGAGGCTGTGACACAACTGAATCACCGGGACTGTCATTGCGATGCCGCGACCGCACGGCGTCGTTGTTTCCGGTCCACCTGTCGATGGGACGCTCCCGATCGTTCGCGCCGCTCCCGTTGGAGTCGTCCAGAAGCGAACCGGAGTCCGTGACCAGCAGGTCCGCGAAGGACCGGACGACGCCGCCAGCCCGGATCGACGCTGTGCCAGCAGCAGCGGTCACCACGATGTCGGCGTCGACTGCCGGTACCGGCCCTCCCTCGGCTGTCGCGAGGTGGTCCAATATCGGACGTTCGGCCCCCGGTGACGCGGTGACGGTCCCCGACGAGGTGATCAGCGAGACGGGAACGCCGTCATCGAGCACCGACAGACAGACCGTGGCCGCCGCCTCGGCCATCGCATCGACCGTCTCGACGTCGATCTGGGCTGAACCGAGGTCCGCAGGGGCAGGTCCAGTCTCGTCGCCAGCGTCGACCGCACCCGCAGGTATACCTCCAGTATCCGGCCTCGGCCCCCTCGCGTGTGGATCCGTGCCCCGGTCGTCCGATTCGGTGTCCCGAGTGTTTTGGGTACTGCGATCGCCTGCTGTGACCCCGTCGTTGCCGGAATCGATACGCTGCCCGCCCCCATCGACCGCCCCAAGGCCGGCAGCGACGACGACACGGTCCCGATCCGGTTCACCGGCGAACTCCTGGACGACGAGCGCTCCGCGCTTGGCCGACGACTTCCAGTGCACGTCGCGGAGCGCATCGCCCGGGACGTACTCGCGCAGTCCATCGAACATATCGCGGCCGCTCGGTCGGGGATCGACTGCGCCCGACGCGGCGAGCAGTTCCGTCCTGGCGCCCGGCGCGAGCCGACGGATCGGTGGAAAGGCGAGCAGCGTCCCGCGGTTTTCCACCCGGATCGTCCGCGCGACCAGCCCCAGAACGTCCGTGACAACGACCGTCGCCGGCCCGATCTCGTGTTCCCCGCGTCGTCGCGGGGTGATCTCGTAGGAGACGCTGTCGCCGCCGATCGTCGCGTCGACGACCGCCGCCGTCGCTTCCGTCGATTCCGCGTCGTCGCCATCGGCCTCAGTATCTTCGTCATCGACCTCGCCGTCGCTGTCAGCCTCGGGATCTCTGCCATCGCCGTCGACGCCTCCGCCGTCGCCGTCGATTCCGGGTGGCAGTCGATCGGAGACCGTCGCCGGGTACGACCGCGGCGCATCGAGTCGCAAGTCGACCGTCCCGCTCGTCCCGGCGGGTCGGGCAGGGGGGAGCGTCCGCTCGATGGTTGGCGTCGGCGCGCGCCACACCTGCACCACGGCGGCGACGAGCGCGACGAGCGCCGGCACGACGACGGCGTCGAGCGATCGGGCGCCGAAGAGTGACCCCGATACGATGGCCCCCGCAACCACAGCGAGGACCACGTAAGCGCGTCGTGTGGGTCGCATCTCTCCTCGGTTATTCCACCGCGACGTCGTCGAGCGCTCTCTCGACGACCGCGGCGCCCTCGACGTCGGTATCGGTTCTGATTCGGTGCCCCCACACGGTCGGTGCCTCACGCTGGACGTCGTCGGGCGTGACGAAGTCCCGTCCCTCGAAGACCGCTCTGGCCTGTGAAGCCCGGACGAGCGCGATCGTCCCCCGCGGACTCACGCCGAGTCGGGCGTGCTCGCGGGTGTGGTTCGCGAGCCGGGCGACGTAGGCACGGACCGGCTCCCGCACGGTCACGTCGGCGACGGTCCGCCGTGCGCGGCGGACGTCCTCGACGGTCGCGACCGGTTCGAGCGACTCGATCGGATGATCGCCGGCGAGACGTCCCAGCAGTTTGGTCTCCTCGGCCTCGGTCGGATAGCCGAGCCGGATCTTTTTCGTGAATCGGTCGACCTCGGCCACCGGGAGGTCGTACGTCTGGCCCGGTTCGACGTCGTTCTGCGTCGCGATGACGGTGAACGGATCGGGGACCGGGCGCGCGTCGCCGTCGACGGTGACCTGCCGCTCTTCCATCACCTCCAGCAGGGCCGCCTGCGTCTTCGGCGGCGCGCGGTTGATCTCGTCGCCGAGGACGACGTTCGCGAACACCGGGCCGGCGCGGAATTCGAACTCCCGGGTCTTCTCGTTGAACACGCTGACGCCCGTGACGTCCGACGGCAGGAGATCGGGCGTGAACTGTACCCGCTTGAACGAACAGTCGAGCGATGTCGCCACTGCCCGGGCGAGCATCGTCTTCCCGACGCCGGGAACGTCCTCCAAGAGCAGGTGGCCACGGGCGAAAAGCGCCACGAGGATGTGCTCGATTGCGTCGGGATGGCCGACGATGACGCGCTCGACGTTGTCGACGATGCGCGTGGTCAGTTCGGCCGCGTCGTCGACCGGAAGCGAGGGAACGGAGTCCGGGTCAGGGACGGCGTCTGCGTCGGTCATAGTATATAATCGTGTGAGCTCGGGCGGCGAGCGTCGCATCACACCCGTCTCACGCTCTCTTACATAACGGCTGCGCGTACGTAACTTTGCTGGGTGTCATCGTCCCCCAATTGAAGAGTGATCGGCGAACAGGCGGCGATCAACGGACGAGCCTTCGTCCGCGATACCCCGAAGTAAGTTGTCGTGGGTTTACAAGTAGCCCTGTGTCGTTGCTCCCATCGAACCGTGACCGATTCGACTCTCGACCGGATTCGCGCGTGGATCCAGACGACACAGATCTTTGCGTCCGAGCGAAGTCGGCGTCGGTTCCTCCGGCATCTGATGGCCGTCACTGTCGGCTTCGTCGCCGTCATACTGCTTTTGCGGTCGCACCTTGCGTTTCTGACAGACGCCGCGGCGCTCCGGACGTTCATCCGGAGCTTCGGGATCTGGGCGCCGATCGCACTCATCGTCCTTCAGGCGCTGCAGGTGGTGGTCGCACCGGTTCCGGGACAGATTCTCGCGGTCGTCGCCGGGTATCTCTTCGGCCCGTGGTGGGGGACGCTCTACAATATGATCGGCATCACCCTCGGCAGCGCGGCCGCGTTCTGGCTCTCACGTCGGTTCGGACGGGCGTACGTCGAGGGGATCGTCGACAGCGATGCGCTCTCGACGTTCGATTCGATCAGCGATCGGTACGTCCGTGTGACGCTTTTCCTCTTTTTCCTGATTCCCGGGCTTCCGGACGACGTCATCTGTTTCGCGGGCGGGCTCACGAAACTGCCGCTGTGGCAGCTAATCCTGCTCGCGGTCGTCGGCCGGGCGCCGGCGTTCTTCGTCGCAAACGTCGTCGGCGGACTGCTGGGCACAGACCAGTTCGCGGCCGCAGCCGTCGTCGCGGCCGCCGTTCTCTTTGTCTCTGCGCTCGGCTATCTGAACCGCGATCGACTCGTTCGGCGGTTCGGCGGCGAGTAGCCATCCCGTCCGCTTTTGGTGTTCGACCGCCGTGCGGTAGGTATGGAACGGGCGGAGTCCGCCGTGTCGTCGACGGCGACGGACGGCGACGACGAGACGCGGCGGCCGGAGGGCCCACCCGCGACGATGCGCGAGCGGCGCGAGGAACTCACGCCGATGCTCTCGCAGTACCTGGAACTCTGTGAGGCACACCCCGACGCGATCGTGCTGTTCCAGGTCGGTGACTTCTACGAGGCGTTTTGCGAGGCGGCGGAGACGGTCGCGCGCGTCTGCGAGGTGACGCTGACCCAGCGGGAGGACTCGACCGGCACCTATCCGATGGCGGGCATCCCGATCGACAACGCGGCGTCGTATCTGGAGGCGCTGCTCGACGCCGACTACCGGGTCGCCATCGCCGACCAGGTCGAAGACGCCGAGGAGGCGTCGGGGCTCGTCGACCGAGCGGTGACGAACGTCGTCAGTCCGGGGACGGTCGTCGACGACGAACTGCTCGACCGCGCGAGCGCGACGTACCTCGGGGCGATCGTCGAAGCCGAGCCGACAGACGAGGGCCGCGGCGCGTCACAGGCCGCAGCGCTCGCGACGCTCGACGTCTCGACCGGCGAGTGTCAGGTGACGAGCGCGCCGACCGACCGGATTCGCGAGGAACTCGAACGGCTCGCCCCCGCCGAACTCCTCGTCGGCCCGGACGCCGCCGTCGAGACGGCGACCCTCGGCTTCGAGACGATGGTGACGGAACGCGATCCGACGACGTTCGAACTCGCGACCGCCGAGGAGACGCTCGCGTCGTACGTCGCAGCGCCCGCGGCCGTGCTCGAGGCTCCGATCGAACGGCGCGCGGTCGGCGCGCTCCTGCGGTACGCGGAGTACACCCAGGGCGACGACGGCGCGCTCTCGTACGTCTCGCGGATCCGCCGGTACGACCTCCGGCGGTCGCTCCGCCTGGACGCGACGGCGATGCGGGGGCTGGAACTGTTCGAATCGCGGCACCCCGGCGGCGGCGAGACGCTGCTCGATGCGGTCGATCGGACGTCCTCGGCGCTGGGTCGCCGGCGGATCGAAGCGTGGCTCCGGCGGCCGCTCGTCGACGCCGAAGCGATCGAGCGCAGACACGACGCTGTCGGCGAGCTGCTCGACCGACCGCTGGCGCGGGAGACAGTCAGCGAGTACCTTCGTGAAGTGTACGACCTCGAACGACTCGCCGCGCGCATCTCCCGGGAGCGGGCGAACGCCCGCGACCTCCGGTCGCTGCAGACGACGCTTGGGGTCGTCCCGGAGATCAAAGCCGCACTCGAGGAGGCGGAGTCGGCGGCGCTCCGTGACCTCCGCGGGGAACTCGACGAACTCGAAGACGTCCGCGACCTGATCGAGCGGGCGATCGTCAGCGATCCGCCACAGGAGATCACCGAAGGCGGCGTCATTCGCGGGGGGTTCGACGACGAACTCGACGACCTCCGGGCGACCGAGCGGGAGGGCCGCGAGTGGGTGTCGGATCTGGAGGCCAGAGAGCGCGAGCGGACCGGGATCGACTCGCTTGCGGTCGGCTACAACCAGGTCCACGGCTACTACATCGAGGTGACGAACCCGAACCTCGACGCCGTGCCCGACGACTACACGCGGCGGCAGACCCTGAAGAACGCCGAGCGGTTCTACACGCCGGAACTGAAGCGGCGGGAGGACGAGATCCTCTCGGCGGCAGAGCGGGCTGATTCCCTGGAGTACGACGTGTTCTGTTCCGTCCGCGCCCGGGTCGCAGAGGCGACCGAACGGCTCCAGTCGCTCGCGGACGCGCTGGCTCGGCTGGATGCCCTTTCGTCGTTCGCTGCCGTCGCCGCCGGGTCGGACTACGTCCGACCGGAGATGGGCGCCGACACGCTCCGGATCGACGCCGGCCGCCACCCGGTCGTCGAGCGGACGCAGGCGGAGTTCGTCCCCAACGGGATCGACTTCACACCGGGCCACGTCGCGGTCATCACCGGGCCGAATATGAGCGGCAAATCGACGTATATGCGGCAGGTCGCGCTGATCTGTCTGCTGGCCCAGGCCGGCAGTTTCGTCCCGGCCGACGCGGCGGAGTTGCCGGTCCTCGATCGGATCTTCACCCGCGTCGGCGCCTCCGACGACATCGCGGGCGGCCAATCGACGTTCATGCGCGAGATGTCGGAACTTACCGAGATCCTCCACGACGCCACCGAGGAGTCGCTCGTCCTCCTCGACGAGGTGGGCCGGGGGACCTCCACGACGGACGGCCTCGCGATCGCGAAGGCGACCACGGAGTTCATCCACGACGAGGTGGGCGCGACGACGCTGTTTGCGACACACTACCACGACCTGACCGATCTCGCGGCCGACCTCCCGGCGGCGTTCAATCTGCATTTCACGGTGAGTAAAAGCGAAGACGGCTCGGCGTCCGGGAAGACGGCAGCGGAGAACGGGACCGTCGGCGACGCGGACGGTGGCAACGCCGACGATTCCAATTCGGACGTGACGTTCCTCCACCGCGTCGCCGACGGCCCGTCGTCGTCGTCGTACGGCGTCGAGGTCGCGAAACTCGCGGGGGTTCCCGATACGGTGGTCGAACGCGCACACGACTACATCCGGGCGGGGTCGGGAGGCGAGAAAGCGGACTCTTCGTCGGACGGTGCGAAAAGTGAGGACGCCAACGTCGACCGCGATTCCGAACCACCTGACGGGTCGTCCACCGACCGCGGGGACACCCTCGCGGCCTACGTCGACGGCATCGAGGACTCAGACGGGTACGACGGCGTCAGCGAGGAAGACCTGAGCGACGCCGAACGCGCCGTCCTCGCGGAACTCCGCGACCTCGACGTTGCGCGGACGACGCCGCTCGAAGCGCTCAACACGCTGGAGGAACTACGACGCAAACTAGATGAGTGACGATCCGTCGGCGTCGATACGCGGCGACCACGTTCGCCGCCTGTCCGAGGAGACGGTCGCGAGCGTCGCCGCCGGGGAGGTGATCACCCGGCCCGCGGACGTCGTCGTCGAACTGATCGAGAACGCGCTCGACGCGGGTGCCAGCCGGATCGACGTCGACGTCGCGGGCGACGGCACCGAGCGGATCCGCGTCAGCGACGACGGCCACGGGATGAGCCGGCGCGACGCCGAACTCGCCGTCGAGCGACACACGACGAGCAAATTGCCGCCCGAGGGATCGATCGAAGCGGCCGGGACGCTCGGCTTTCGCGGCGAGGCGCTCGCGAGCATCGCGACCGTCGCCAGACTCGAAATCCTGACGAACGACAGCGGCCCGGCGGGAACCCGCGTCGTCGCCGCCGACGGCCCCGGCACGGACCGGGTCGAGACGGCCGGCCGCGGGCAGGGGACGACCGTCACGGTCCGGGAACTGTTCGCCGGGACCCCCGCCCGGCGGGAGTCGCTCGCGACGGCCCGAACCGAGTTTGCGCGGATCAGCGACGCCGTCTCGCGCTATGCTCTCCTGCGACCGGACGTCGCCGTCTCGCTGACCCACGACGAGGCGGCGGTGTTTTCGACGCCCGGGACCGGCGAGTTCGCCGACGCGCTCCTCGCGGTGTACGACCGGGAGGTCGCCGCGCGGACGACGACACTCGATGCGTCGCGGGCCATCGGATCGGGCGACAGTGACGCTGATTCCGGTGACGACGCCGGCGCTTCTACCAACGCCGACGAACTGGTGATCACCGGGGTGCTGGTCCACCCGTCAATCACCCGCGCTCGCCGGGCGCACGTGTATACCGCCGTCGACGGCCGTCCCGTCCGCGACGACCGGCTGGGGCGTGCCGTCGCCGCGGGCTACGGGGACCTGCTGCCCGACGGCCGCGAGCCGATCGCCGTCGTGTCTATCACCACGCCGCCGTCGTGGGCCGACCACAACGTCCACCCGCGGAAACGCGAGGTGCGGCTCCGCGATCCCGACACCGTCACAACGGCGATCGAAGCAGCCGTCCACGACGCGCTTTCGACGGCCGATCGGCGTCGGAGCGAGGATCTCGCGATGGATCTCGGAGAGTCTGTAGAGCCGCTGTCGGCGACCGAATCCGCCTTCGAGGACGCCGAGGTCATCGGCCAGTACCGCGGGCTGTATCTCCTCTGTTCGTTCGAGGACGATCTCCTCGTCGTCGATCAGCACGCCGCACACGAGCGGGTGAACTACGAGCGGTTGCAGGAGGCCGTCTCGGGGGAGACCCCGACCGCCGAGATCGACCCCCCGGCGAGCGTGTCGCTGACGCCGGCACAGTACGCGGCCGTCCAGTCCCACCGGGACGCACTCGTAGAACTGGGGTACGACGTCGACCCGTTCGGAGACACGACTGTGCGTGTGCGGTCCGTGCCCGCGCCGATGGGTCGTGCTGCAGCGCCCGAGAGCGTCCGCGACGCGGTGGACGCGCTCCGGAACGGCGAGACACCGGACGACGGCCGCGAGACCCTCCTGAAAGAACTCGCCTGTCACCCCTCGCTGAAGGCCGGCGACGAGCTCACGGACGCGGAGGCCTCGACGCTCCTAGAACGGCTCGGGTCGTGTGAGAACCCGTACGCGTGCCCCCACGGCCGGCCGACGGTACTCACCATCGAGGAGGAGGTCCTGGTCCGCGGGTTCGGTCGGCGCGGCCCGCGGATGGAGTGATCGAAAGTCGGGAAGTCGCCTCCGAGCGCCGCCGAGACAGATCGGTGGGTTTCGGGACACCGCTCCGCCGATCCGATACCAATTTATCCGTTTCTCTGCGAGTATCCGCCAATGGGTCGGAGAGTTTCCCCGGAGGAAATCACCTGATGGGCACCCGTGTGGCGGAGCGGGGCAACCGACGCCGTCCGGTCCAGGTGTGCCGATGAATCCTCTCGCCCCCGTCGGCCGGGAAGCGAAGGCGCTCTGGGGCGACGGCAAGGGGCGCTCGCTGGGTGTGATTGCGGGCGTCTGGGGGTTGCTCCTGGGCACGCGGATGATCTACCCGGTTCTCTTGCCGTACCTCCGGGAATCGTTCGGGCTGAGTCTCTCGGTCGCGGGGTTGTTGGTGACGATCCTGTGGCTCGGCTCGGCGATCGGGCAGCTTCCGGGCGGGATTCTGGCGGACCGGTACAGCGAGCGGTCGGTGATGACGGTCGGCGCGGCCGTCGTCGCCGTGGCGGTCCTCGTCGTCGTCGCCGCGCCGACGGCGGTGGCGCTGTTCGCCGCGACGGCTCTCGTCGGCCTGGGACAGTCATTGTATCCCGTCGCCAGGATCACGCTTCTGGCGGACATCTATCCCGATCGGATCGGGAGCGCCCTCGGCGTCACGATGGCAACGGGGGACCTCGGGCAGACGCTGCTCCCGCCGATCGCCGGGACGCTCGCGGCGGCCATCGCCTGGCAGGCCGGCCTCGTCTTTGTCTCGCCGCTTTTGCTCGTCGGGACGGTCGCGCTGTGGCTCCTGTTGCCGCGGGAGACCGATACCGGAAGTGGAGAGGATAGAGAGGAGACAGCCGCTTCCGACGCCCTCTCCGGCGAGACTTCCGGACGGGTACTGGCCGAACTGCGCCAACCGAACGTCGTCTTCATCTCGTTCATCTTCTTCCTGTACATCCTCGTCTGGCAGGCGTTCACCGGGCTGTATCCGACGTATCTCGTCGAGCAAAAAGGACTGTCGTCCGCCCGTGCCTCACTGTTATTCAGCCTGTTTTTCGCGGCCGGCGTCGTCGTCAAGCCCGTCGCCGGCGCCGCGTACGATCGGGTTGGGTTCCGCGGCTCGCTCGTGATGGTCCTCTCGGGGCCGGTCGCCGGACTCGCGCTGCTGCCGGTCGTCGAGGGGACCATCGAACTGGCCGGAATCACCGTGCTCGTGAGCACGATGCTCGGTTCGGGCACGATCACGCAGTCGTTCTTTTCTGACGCGTTCTCCGAATCCGTCCGCGGAACCGGGCTCGGTGTCGTCCGGACAACGACGGCGACGCTCGGCGCGGCCGGCCCGCTCATCTTCGGCGTGATTGCGGACAGCGGCTACTTCGACGAGGGATACTGGCTCCTGGCGGCGATTATCGGGATCGTCATTCTCCTCACACTCCGGGTGTCCGACGCCGAGTGAGTCCGCCGGTTACCACTCCTTGCACTCGGCGCAGACCTGCCCCGAATCGCCCGTCCAGAGCCGATCGACGGTGGTACCGCAGGCCGGACACTCGATCCCGTCCGGCTCCCAGCGGTACGTCGCCGTCGCCGGTTCGACGTCGTCGGGGAGCGGATCCGCCGGTTCGTTCTCCGCTTCTTCGCCCGATTTCCCGCCACCCTCGGGTACGGCGTCGACGGCTAACTCTCCACTGTCCTCTGGAACAGCGTCGGCGTCGTCGGCTAACTCCCCACTGTCCTCTGGAACAGCGTCGGCGTCGTCCGCTAACTCCCCACTATCCTCGGCGTCGACGTCGACGACCGAGTCCCCGTCGCCCTCGGATGCGACTCCCGTATCCGCAGCCGTCGCTTCCTCCCCGTCGGCGGAGCCCTCTCTCGTTTCGTCTCCGCTATCGGACGCGGCTGTGGCTCTTTCCCCGTCGGCGGAGTCGTCTGTCTTTCGCTCCCCGCCGACGAACTCGTCGAGGGACCGGTCCCGCGCCATATTTGGGCTCTGTGTCGGCGGCGGCTTAGCGGTGACGGCTCGCGCCGGAAGTCCCGTGGACACAAATAGGATGGCGACGAACGGCCGGTATGGTCACGGTCATCGACTTCGTGGTGCAGTTGCTCGTCAGCCTCGTCGACCTCGTGGGGATCTTCATCTTCGAGATCCTGCTGGGCGTCGATCCGATCACGGCGCTTTCCTTTCTCGTCGGCGCAGGGTTGACGACGGCGACGATCGTCTACGGCGCGTACCTGGCTCTCGGTGCGCTCGTGAACCATCTGACTGGGCTGGGATCGAGTGCGCGGGAGTCCGCCCCGGATCGCGCGGCGAGATAGCGACATCCACTGCACGCCGAGATTGCGACTGGCGGCGCCGCGGACCTGATACTCCTGACAGCCCCGGCTATCCCTCGTCTGTCGCCCGGTCGAACGCGTCGGCCGCGAGGTCGACGGCCGTTTCGGGATCGGGGCCGAGCGGCGAGCCGACGACGATTCCGTCGGCGTGCGCGAGGAGATCGGCCATCCGCTCGACGGCCGTCTCGGGCGTACCGGCAATCGAGAAGGCGTCGATCATCGCGGGCGTGACCGCCTCGAAGGCCGCCGAGAACTCGCCCGCGCTTATTCGCTCGCCGATCGACTCCGAAAGCGACGCGTCGATCCCGTGTCGATCGAGCACTGGCGGCGCCGCGCCCGCGACGATGAAGGCGACCGGCGGGCGGGCGGCCTCGCGGGCGGCCGCCGCGTCGGCATCGATGCTGACGCTCGCGTACGCCAGCAGGTCGAAGTCGCCGTAGTCGTCGGGTCGGTCGGTGCGTCCCTCATCTGCCCGGTCGCGCGCCCACGCGAGGTCGTCTGGATGGGAACCGTTGAACAGCAGACCGTCGGCGTGTTTACCCGCCATCCGACACATATGCGGCCCCTCGCCGCCGACGTAGACCGGGATCTCGCCGGGCACGGTGAAGTTCAGCCCCGCGTCCTGTGCGAGGAACGTGCCGTCGTGGGTGACTCGCTCGCCCGCCCACAGTTCTCGGGCGACCGTGAACGCCTCGAGCACCGAGCGGAGACCGCGTTCGTCTTCGAGCCCGAGGTTCCGAAGCGTCGAGGGGTCGCCGGGACCGACGCCGAAGACTGCCCGGCCGTCGGAGAGTTCCGCGACCGTCGCGGTCTTTGCGGCCAGCGTCACCGGATGCAACTCGTACGGATTGGCGATTCCCGGCCCGAGGCGCAGCGAGTCGGTTGCGTCCGCAAGCAACGAAAGCGCCGCGAAGGGATCGCGGTTGTTGTAGTGGCAGGGGACGAAGGCGGTGTCGTAGCCCGCCCGTTCGGCTGCCACGCCGCGGTCGACGACCGCAGGGATCGGGTCGTCGGGCGTCAGTTCGATGCCGAGCGTCGGCCCCGTTGGTGACTCAGACATACGACCACCCCCGGATCGCCTGCCGGACGAAGTCGGTCTGGATCTCCCGGAAGTGGGCGTCGCTGCCGTCGTGGTCGCCCCACTCGAAGTCGCGGACGACGACGACGGGCGTGCCGTCGTCGCCCTCCCCGGCGAGGAGATTTGCTGCTGCGGCGAGTTCGTCGACGACGTTCTCGACGGTGACGTCGAGCGTGCGCCCGTCGCGGTCGTGCTCCCCGCGCCAGTCGCGACCGGGCGCGAGCCCGGCCCACCCGATCGCGACGCCGCGCTGGCCGTGTCTGAACGGGCGGCCGCAGGTGTCCGTGACGACGACGCGCTCGGCAGGAAGCCCCGAGCGGATCCGATCGGCGCTCGCAGACGGTCGCTCAGGGAGCAAGAGGAGATCGCCCCCGGGCACGTTCGAGCGGTCGATGCCCGCGTTGACGGCGACGTGGCCGAAGCGCGTCTCCGTCAGCAGGAACGGGGCGTCCATCAGCACCTCGACGCTCTCTTCGAGGACCGCCTGCACGAACCGGGGATCTTTCTCCTCGTCCGTCGCCGCCGCGAGCGTGTCGGCAAGTTCCCGGGCGCGCGGGCCGGCCGGGAACGACGAGAGGTCGGCGCTTCGTCCCTCCGCCTTCGAGACGATCGTCGAGGCAACACAGACGACGTCGTCGGGACGCAGGTCGACCCGTTCGCGGATCAGCGCCGCGAGATCGTCGCCCGACTGCACCTCCGGCAGGTCGGGGACAGCGAACAGTTCCATACAGGAGAAAGCGCCCGCGCAGGTAAAAAGCGGACAGATGTTGGCCAGCGTCTCCGGTATGCGATCCGCGACCGCCTCTCGATTCCGGCGATTCGCCCGATAGCCGCCTACTCGGGCCGATGGAGCGTCGCCAAAACGTCGTCGCCGTCGACGCGGACCTCGTACATCGTCGGCTCCTCGCCCGGCGGTGCACCCGTCGCTGTTCCGGGGTTGAGCAGGCGGATGCCGTCGACGACCGCATCGAGGGGCTCGTGGGTGTGGCCCGCGATCCCGACCGCGTCGTTCCCGCCCTCCTCGCGAACCGTCTCGGCAACGCGCTCCCGGTAGCCGTGTAGCGGGCCAGCGCCGTGAGTGACGACGAAGGTCGCGTCTTCGACGGCGAGCGTCTCGACGATCGGGAGGTCGAACGACCGGGGATCGATGTTGCCGACGACGGCGGTCAAAGACTCCTCGCCGCCGGCCAGTTCGACGATCCGCTCGTAGGCGCCGGCGGAGTCGAAATCACCCGCGTGGACCACGTGGTCCGCCGCTTGCGTCCGGTCTTCGATCCACGGCGGGATCGAATCGGCTCGGGAGGGAATGTGGGTGTCGCTGACGACTGCGAGTGCCACGACCATACCGGATCGTGAGGCGCCACCGAAAAGACGTTTCGGCCCGAGCGCGAACAGGCAGCCGATGGCAGACGTCGTCACGTGCTTCGTCCGGGAGCGCGGCGAGATCCTCCTCACCCGCCGCAGCGACGCGGTCGGGACGTACCAGGGGCGCTGGGCCGGTGTCTCCGGCTACGTCGAAGGCGACCCGGCGGACGCCGAACGGGACGCGCGCCGCGAACTCCGCGAAGAGGTCGCGCTGACCGACGCGGATCTCGAACTCGTCCGTGTGGGCGAACCGCTCGCCGTTGACGACGCTGAGGGGTCGTTCACGGTGCATCCGTTCCTCTTCGAGACCGGGACACGGTCGGTGACGACAAACGAGGAACTCGCCGCAATCGAGTGGGTCGACCCGACCGAGATCCGCCACCGGGAGACCGTCCCCCGTCTCTGGGCGACGTGGCGGCGCGTCGCGCCCACGGTCGAGACCGTTCGCGAGGATCGGACCCACGGGTCGGCGTGGATCGCCGCCCGGGCGCTGGAAGTCCTCCGGGACGCCGCCGTCGACGCCGACGAGTGGGACGACGTCGCGGAGACCGTGCGGGACCTCCGCGACGCCCGGCCGGGGATGGCGGCCGTCGAAAATCGGGTGAACCGCGTGCTCGCGGAGGTTACGTCGTCCGCGGTGACTGACTCGGACCAAGACTCCGCGTCGACCGATACGCTGCCCGATCCGGATGCCGTCGTCGACCGGGCGATCGACGCGCTCGCTGCCGCCTTCGACGCGGATACCGAAGCCGCCGAGACGGCAGTACAGCGACTCCAGGACGCCGAGGCGACGGCGGTGGCAACGCTCTCCCGTTCGGGGACGATTCGGGAGTCGCTCGCGGCGCTGTCTGGCACGGATGAGGACGACCCTGATAGCGGCGACCCAGGTCCGTCCCCCTCGGCGCTCGTCGTCGCCGAATCTCGACCCGAAGGCGAGGGGGTCGGTGTCGCCGAGTGGGCGGCCCGAGAGACAGACGCGAGCGTGACGCTGACGACGGAGGCCGCGCTGCCGTCGGCGCTTGCGACGCACGACGTCGACGCCGTCCTCGTCGGCGCCGACTCGATTGCTCCGACCGGCGACGTCGTCAACAAGACCGGGACGAGGGTGCTCGCACTTGCGGCACGAGAGATCGGCATTCCGGTGTACGTCGTCGCCGCGGCGGACAAAATCCGGGCGGCGACCGACGGGAAATCGGGGAGAGACTCCCACCCAGCGGAGACGTCCCCGACCGACGCGGTCTACGACGGCGACGCCGACATAGCGGTCCACGCGCCGACGTTCGAGGAGATCCCCGCCGATCTGATCGACGGCGTCGCTACCGACGCGGGGCTCTTGGACGCGAGCGCGGTCCGGGAGGTCGCCGAGCGGCACGCCGAGTACGCGGCGTGGGACTCGTAACATCGCCGGCGGATACCACCATTTCTCGCGACCGAGAGTTGACACGGTGCGAGCGGAAGCCCACCCCTTCAGGGGTGGGTCTGAGCGACAACACAGCCCGGCAATCCACGCACTACGGCCCGTCTGGATGTTCCACCGCCTCAAGACCCGCCTCGATAATCTCCCGATACGCTTCTTTGAGGCTCACGTCCTGCCGTTCGGCGTAGTCTTTCACGCGCCCGTTCAGCGTGTGTGAAATGTCGATGTTAGGTCGCATCGTTTGTGTCCGAAAGACATTTAGACGTAAAAGCACAAATGTCTGTTGTCGTGAGGCGAACTAATACATTCGCGGTGCGCCCGCTCTCCGCCGAAGACGAGCAACTGCTCCGCGACCTGTTGGACGCCTCCGCCAGCCTCTGGAACGAACTCACCTACGAGCGCCGCCAGAACTTCTTCGACGGCGACAGCGTGTGGGACACCGCCGACTACCGCAAGCAGTACGTCGGCGTTCTCGGCTCCGCCACCGCTCAACAAATCATCCGCAAGAATAGCGAAGCGTGGCGGTCGTTCTTCGCCGCCCAAGAGGACGGCGAGGACACTGCCCCGCCCGGTTACTGGGGTAACGAAGGCGACGGCAGGGAATTTCGGACGTACATCCGCAACGACCAGTACACCCTCGAAACCGGCGAGCGGAGTCGCCTCGAAATCCCCGTCGGGCAAGACCTGAAAGACGAGTACGGTCTTGGATACCACGACCGTCTGTGCCTCGAAGTCGCTGGCGAGCCGAAGTGGGACGGCGATCAGGGCCGGTTGGAACTGTACTACGACGAGGTGGACGACACGTTCAGAGCCTTTCAGCCTGTCACTGTTCCCGATTCTCGACAGGATTCACCACTGGCTTCGGAAGAAGCCGCTCTGGATGTGGGCGCAAACAACCTCGTCGCCTGTACCACGACGACCGGCCAGCAGTATCTCTACGAAGGCCGCGACTTGTTCGCCCGCTTCCGCGAGACGACCGAAGAGATCGCCCGCTTGCAGTCCAGACTCCGCGAGAGACGGTACAGCAGTCGCCGGATACGCCGGCTGTACCGCAAGCGGACACGACGACGCGACCACGCCCAAGACGCGCTTGTCCGCGAGTTGATGGAGCGACTGTACGACGAGGGCGTAGCGACCGTGTACGTGGGCGACCTCACCGACATACTCTCAGAACACTGGTCGGCAGAGGTGAACGAAAAAACGCATCAGTTTTGGGCGTATCGCGCGTTCATCGACCGGCTTGCGACGACTGCCGAGGAGTACGGCATCAGGGTCGAAGTCAAGTCAGAAGCATACACGACAGCGGAGTGTCCGGTGTGTGGCGAGCGCGACGATACAGACCGGAACGGCGACGTGTTTCGGTGTCCGTGTGGCTACGAGGGGCACGCAGACCTCGATGCCTCACGGACGTTCCTCGAACGACAGGCTGGCACAAATCTGGAAGTTGGGTCGATGGCACGGCCCGTGCGCCTCACGTGGGACGACCATACGTGGTCGGAGCTATCACGCTCTCCTGAGAGGGCACGTCCCAACGAGGAGCGCACAAACCAGAGTACTGGCGACGGGAAACTTGCCTCCGTGGGGACGGCATAGCCAACATCCCCATCAGAGGAATCCCACGGCTTCAGCCGTGGGAGGATGTCAAGAAGCGAGGGATTCTTCACGCCTGCGGGCCGATTTCGACACGGTGGCGATGACGAGGGTTACCCCCACTCAGCCCCTTGTGATGATGCCTTCTCACCGAGCCACCGTTTGATACTGACCACGGAGCGAAAAAGCGCAGTCGCGACGTCGCACTCAACTCACGAACTTCAGCAGATCGTCGCGCTTCTGCTCGTGGAACTGCGTCCGCAGCGCCTCGTTCAGCGCCTCGATGTCACCCTTCTTCGCGCTGATCGGCGCGATCGTCTCCCGCCACTGCTGCCACGGCGGGTGAAGTCCCAACCGGTCACACAGCGCGTCCAGCCGCTCGTCGCGGTCGTCGACTTTGTCCATCTTGTTGACGGCGACAATCGTCGGGACGTCGAGTTCCCACAGGAAGTGGAACAGTTCGACGTCGTGCGGGATCTCGTCGGGGCCTGAGTGGCGGTCGATGATGTCGATGACGCTCTTGCCGTCGACGACGAGCACCGCCGCGAGAATCTCCGGCGCGTTTGACTCGATATAGCGCACCACGTCGGTTTTGATCTGCTCGCGCCGGCCCTCCTCGACCCCGGACATAAAGCCGAACCCGGGGAGGTCTGTGAACATAAAGCTCTCCGGGGCCCAATCGAAGTGGTTCGGCGACTGGGTCACGCCGGGCTTGCCGCCGGTCGTGAACTTCGAGTGGCCGGTCAGCTCCCGCATCACGGTCGATTTTCCCACGTTCGACCGGCCCACGAGGACCACTTCCTCGCGGTCCGGGCGATCTTCGAACATACCCGAAGAAGGCCGTTGCCGCGGTTAACGCTGACGTTCGTCCCCTCGGAACCCGTTGTGCGCCAAAACGTCCTGGGTTAGATCAGTCCTTCCTCCCGCGCCAGTAACACCCCTTCGAGCGTCGCGTCGTTTTTCGGCTCCGAGCGGGCGACGTCGACTGCCTCCGCGACCGGCACGGAACGAACTGAGAGGAACTCGTTGTCGTCGAGGTCGCGCTCGACCGGCGTGAGGTCGGTCGCGAAGACGAAGCCGCGGCGGTGGCGGAGGACCCCCGTCGCGACCCAGAAATCCTCGAGCAGCGCGGTACTCCCGGCCGCGAAGCCGGTCTCCTCGCGGAGTTCGCGCTCGGCGGCCGCCGTGAACGACTCGCCGGATTCGACGATTCCCGCCGGGAGTTCCAGTTGCGTCTCGCGGATCGTCGGGCGGTACTGCTCGACGAACACGAGCGAGTCGTCCGCGCGGGCGACGACCACGACCGCGCTTGCGAGTTTCGCCCAGTAGTAGCGCTTCGTCGTCCCGTTAGGCTGTTCGACGAGGTCGTAGCCGCCCGTGAACCAGCCCGTCTCGTACTCGATTTCGGTCTCCAGAACCGGCCATTCCGGGTCCGGCAGGGGATGATAGCTGCGTCCGTCGTCAGTCATCGACCGGTACTCCGTGACGGCGGGGTTTAAGATGGGTGGCCGACGCCGACTGTCGCTGGAGCGGCCTACGCTCCGGACGAGTCCTCCGTCTCGTCGTCGCTCCCGTCGCCGAACCCGTCCTGCTCGTCGCCCCCACTGCCGAACTCGCCCTGCTCGATCGCGCCGGTGGCGTCGTCGGCTCCGTCCGTCTCAGACTCGAACCGGGGCCGGTAGAGGTGACCGAACGCCTGCCTGCGGAGTGTGCCGACGGCGGCTTCGCGTTCGTTCTGGAAGCTCGCGGCGACGGCCGCCTCGGCGAACGGCGCGGCGTGCCAGGCGATGCGGTCGACGTCGGGGCTGCCGAGCGTCGTGACGTCGTAGTCGGGGTGCTCGTCGACCCACGACTCGAACTCAGCGCGAGTGCCGACCGTGACGGCCAGCCGGTCGGCGAACACGACGTTGCGAGCGCGTTCGACGACCTCGCTCGTCACGCGCTCGCGGTACTCCTCGCGGTCGAACTCCATCGCCTTCGCCGCCTCGCGGACGACCTGCTGGGCGGTCGGGCCGGCGGCCTCGAACGCCTCGCGGGCCTCGTCGAGCGATTCGGGCGACAGCGTTCCCTCCGTCTCCATACTGAGGCCTCGTCGACGCGCGCACAAACGCTTTCGGTCTCCTCATACTGAGTACTCTCGTCTCTTACCGCCGAGCGCCGCTAACGGGGATGGCGCTCGGCGGTAAACAGTGAGAGTAATCAGTATCACGTAGAGTCGGCGTCGTTGCGCTCGTCGATCCCGGTGTCGGAATCGACAGTATCGTCCTCGTCGATCCCGGTGTTGGACTCGACAGTATTGCCCTCGTCGCTTCCGGTGTCGGAATCTGCGGGGTCGCCCTCCTCGCCATCGGAATCGTCCGCATCCCCGTCTTTGAGCATTTCGGCGGTCAGCTCCCGCGCCTCCGCGAGCACCTCGCGCGTCTCGTCGTCGAGTGAGCCCGCACCCGCGGCACCGGCTTCCGCGGGATCGATCCCGCCCGCTGGCCCGTGATCGTGGTCGTGTCCGTGTCCCCCGGCAGTATCCTCGAACACCTGTTCGTAATCCGCCTCCGGAGCGAGGCGTGCCACTTCCGGGGCGAGTTCGCTCTCGCCGAACTCGGACCACCCCGGGATGTGCTCGTCGAGCCACGCCTCGTGGTCATCGTTGTGGACCATCGCGGTGAACGCGAGGTGATTCGCGAGGTGGTTTGCGTCCTGCTGCGGGGTCTCACAGACGGGACAGGCGTAGCCCATACGCGCGGGTACGGCGTCGTAGTACAAGGGCGTGTGGTTGTCTTCCGGCGGCTACTCCGTTGTCGACGTGTCAGCCTGCCACGTTCCGAGGTCGACGACAAGTAGCAACGCGTCCTCGCCGTCGGTGTAGTACCGGGGAATGCGGCGGGTGGGCTCGAACCCCTCGTCGCGATAGAGGGAGCGTGCGGCCTCGTTGCCCTCGCGGACTTCGAGTTTCACGACTGCCGCGCCCACCACCGCGAGACGGGACAACGCCGTCCTGAGTAGCCGCCGACCGAGTCCCGAACCGCGCGCGTCCGGGCGGACGGCGAGATCCTTGATGTGGCCGATGTCGTGGCCGTGGTTCGGCATCACGTCCCCGACGACGTAACCCAGAACCGCTCCGTCTTCCGCGACGGCAACGAAAAACGCCGGGGCGTCCAGGAGCGACTCGAAGGCGGCGTACGGCCACGGATCCGAGAAGGAGGCCCGCTCGATGCGGAGGATGTCGAGGAGGTCAGCGCGGTCGGCCGGACGAACCGTGATCTCCGCTGGAACGGGGGTCGCCGTCGCCGCGTCGGCGTCGTCCCCGAGTGTCCGCGCTCCCTTGTCGCCGTCCGGATCGTTCACAATGTGGGATTCGGCGGAGAGCGGCAAAAATCCGCTGGCTCGTGGCGCCCCAGCATCACGGTGGAGGTGCGCGACGAGAACGGCGACACCGTCCGGCGGTTTATCCGGCGTGCGGATCTGATTCCGGGCTGAGGGGGCGCCCGACTGTCCGAAGTCCGGGCTGATTGGGCACTACGGCCGCGGTGCAGACGACCACATCTCACAGACCGGGACCGACGCGCTGCCGGAACGGTCGGACCCGGAGCAGCGCCACGGTCCACCCAGGCGCTCGTCGCAGAGCAGCGCCACGGTCCACCCAGGCGCTCGTCGCAGAGCAGCGCCACGGTCCACCCGGGCGCGCGTCAGCCCGACTGGTACCGATCGAGAGTCGTTTCCGCCCGTTCGGCGCAGTCGAGCGGTTCCCGATGCTCGCTGTCCCGCAGTTCCGCTTTCACCCGCTCGTAACGCTCCCAGGAACTCGCGAGTAGCGGGTCGAGATCGAAGCCACCGAGGACGACGAGGGCGTCGAGCCCCGTCTTATCGGGGTCTGCCAGCAGTTTCGTCGTGCCGGCAGTGTTCCGGAGGTCACACTCGCCCGCCCACGTGGCGAAGGCCTCCTGCACACGCCCGCTGGTCACGTCGCCGGCTTCGACCCGCGCCGCCGGCGCCCGGACGACCGCATAGGCGGCGCCGGCCGTAGTCGGATCCAGCGGCACGAACGCGTTCTCGACGGCGCGGTCGATGACGTGAGACACGTCCAGGCCCACCGGTTTCCCGAGGGCGGTACCGAAGGTGGCGTGTGCGATGCCGCGCTGCTGTGGCACGTCCGCGAACTCGCTACCGGTGACGACGTGACCGCTTCCCTGCCCCGCGCCGACGAACAGTTCCAGCGCCGCGACGAGCAGGTCGTTGATCCGCGGCAGCTCTTTCGTGGAGTGGTCCGGATCGCCCGCACTCCCATCGCTCGTCGAAGCGAGTTCCCGCAGCCGCGAGTTGGACGCCAGGAGCGTCATATCGGCGTTCGGCGCGCCATCGTCACGAGCCAGGAGTCGGGAGAGCCCGCAGATTGCGTTGAAATGCCGCGCTGAAGATTCGTGTTCGAACGGCCAGACACCGAGAGCGAAGTGGGTCAGCCCAGCGAGCCAGGCGGGGGGAGAGTCCGTCTCCGACACCCGAGATAACCGGTCGATAAGATACGGAACGGTCCCGTTGCCGGTCCCGCCGCCGAGGCCGAGCGGATACACGACGGAGTCGGCGCCGTCGAGCGCGGTCGTTATCCCCTCCCGAAGCGCCTCGAAGTCGGAGTCGGCGGCCCGCTTTCCGGCGACAAAATCGGAACCGACGCCCGATCTCTGGCCGAACGTGACGAGGTGGTCCGCAGCAATCTGCGCTGCGTCGGCCGGAAGTTCCGACGCGACGCGGTCCAGCGTCCGCCGGGGACCCGCCCGATTCGTCGTGGCGAAGAGAAACCGGTCGGCGACGGCGACGCCGCCCGTCCGTTCGAGATACGTCGAGACGATCCTGGTGCCGGCCTGACCGACACCGACGAGTCCCCACTGGGGGTGTGCGGTCGGGGTCATCGGCCCCGCAGCCCCCACTCGGTACTTCGTGGCACACCAGCGACTGGGACGGGGAATCATTTAGCTGTTCGTGGGGGGAAAGGCGTCACAGAAGGGTCCTCCTACTCGGATCCAGGATCGACCATCGAACTGTGGTGACTTCCTCCCCACTCTCCTCGCTCGCCGCGTTCGCGGCTCGTTTCTTGAGTGAGGGGACTTAGCGCCGATCTTCAGGTAAAAAAATACGCTATCGTTATCATCACCTGCGACCTCTATACGAGAGAGGATGACATAGTGTCGATAAAAGAATGTATAGAGTGTGAGATATCGTCGGAAAGCTGCTCATAATGGGGGTCGTCGACGCCGTCTTCGGCCAATCGAACGCGTTGACGGAGTTAGGACCGATCCAGCCAGAAGTATTTCTCTCGTTCGTCCTCTGGCACCTCGCGTTGCTCTATGCAGTACCTGTCATCTTCTGGGACTACGAGATCGGCATTCTGACGTTGCGTAACTGGCAGCACCGGCGGAGCTCGCCGGATGACCTCGGGTGGGAACTCGACGCTATCCAGGCACGGATCATCACGATCGACAACGCCGATATCGTCCAGCAGACTGTCGACTCGCTTCCCGACGCGTTGACCGACGTGGTCGTCGTCGCGGAATCCCCGATTGCCGTCAAGGATGCGACCGTACTGGTGGTTCCGTCGGAATTCGAATGTACGGCGACGAACAAAGGCCGGGCCGTCGAGTGGGCCCGCCGAGAACACCCAACCGACAGGGAGTACGTCCTCTACTTGGACGAGGATACCGACGCGTCCGCGCTGACCGATCTCACGTCGAACGCGGATATCATCCAGTTCAGAGAGCGACCGGTCAAAACGAGCGGAATGCTCCCGTATTTGAGCGAAATCCACCGCATCGGGTTCAACGTCGAACAGCGATCGTTCCCCTTCTTCCAGATCCCTTTCTACGCGTGGGGTGGCGGGATCGCCATTCGAAGCAGCCTGGAAGACACCGTCACGTGGGATACGGCGACGATTGTCGAGGACTCGGTGTTCACGTGGCGTGCCGTCATCGAACACGGGGCGACGCTTACGGTGGCAGATGTCTATCTCGCCAATCAGGCCCCGCCGTCGGTCATGGCGATGATCAAACAGCGCCGCCGGTGGCTCACGGGCACGAGACAGCGACACGATATGCTCCCGTTCCGCTACAGACTCCTGTACGATATGCGGGATCTCGGCTGGGCACTTTCGACTTTTGGTCCGGTTCTCTGGGCGGTATCGATAGTCAGTTACGTCGGGCTCGTCGACGTGACGCTCCTCCCGATTTTCTTCCCGGAGGCGTACATCGCGCTGAGCCTGACGCTCTTGGCCCACGTGTACGCGTGGTCAGTGATAGGGCTGCTGACCTACCGGCCGCCAGCGGTAGTGTGGGCTCTCCTCTTGGTTTTCACTCCCTTCGTCGTCACTATTCACTCCATCGGCGCGCTCTACGGTGCGGTCAAACCCGCGAAAACGTTCGACGTGACGAAGAAAATCGTCGCCACACTTGATACCGACGGCGGCCGACGCGGCAGTGCCGACGAGATCCCCGAGGCCGACGACACCAAAAACAGCGTAGCGTCCGCAAACGCCGAGGATCGACCGTGAGTCGGCTCTTTATCCGCCCGATGACGACGTACGACGACACGCGCGAGACCCGTCCCAGGCGACTGGTCGGCGCGTTTCTCGGGGGCGCTCCAGCGTCCTTCGACCGCGCCGACGCGATGGAGCAGTGGCTCGGGTTCGGTCTCGACATCCAAACCGTCTTCGAGCCGTGGGACGGTGAGAGGATCACCGAGCAGATCGATCTGCTGACGGCCATCCACACCGCCGGTCGAATCCCGCTTTTCACGTGGGAAGCCTACACGCCGACGCCGGCTGCGACGCCTCCGGACATCCTGCAACGGATCCTCGCCGGGGAGTACGACGAGTACATCGACTCGTGGGGACGTGCGCTCGCCGACTGGCTCAGCGATCCCAATGCCGGCTCCTCCGGTGACGACAGACGGCTGCTGCTCCGTCCACTACACGAGCCGAACGGCGACTGGTATCCGTGGGCACCGGCTGCGACCGGGACCGAGCCGTCGATGTTCGCGCGTGCGTGGCGCCGTATCCATCGCCGGATCAGCCGAATGGGAGTGCCCGCCGACCGCGTCGACTGGATCTGGGCCGTGAACCACGCCGATGTAGGCGGCGTCTCCGCGGAATCACTGTTTCCCGGTGACGACGTGGTCGATCTGATCGGCGTCGACGGCTTCAATTGGGGCGCCAGCCAGGAGTGGAGTCAGTGGGCGACTCCTGAGAGGATCTTCGGTCAGATGCTCGCCCGGATACGGGAAGTGTCGTCGCGACCGGTCTGCATCCCGGAGTTCGGCTGTACGACCGCGACATTGGAGGGTCCGGATTCGACGCTGAAAGGACAATGGTTGCGGGACGCCTTCTCGTACTTCGCCGGGGAGGATATTGTCTTGGTTGCATACTTCGACATCGAAAAAGAGACCGACTGGCAGGTATTCGGCGGTTCACGCGGCGGGAACACGATCAAAATAAAAGGAACACGGTATCAGACGTATCCCGGATTCCGGCGAGGAGTTCGGCAGTTCTCCGAGTCTGTCGAATCAGACATGTAGGCGTGCACCAACCTCTCGCCCCTATTTCACGGTCACGTACGTGAGGAACACGAGCGCGACGGTCTGAAGCGCCCGGAGCGCGGCGACGGCCTGCTGGACCGCGGGGTCGCCGACGTACAGCATTCCCGTGCTGAAGAAGAAGTAGATCGCGAGCGCGTTTTCGAGCAGCATCGCGGCGGCGAAGGCAGCCAGCCCCGCGGTCATCTCCGATCCAAAGGTGCGGTAGTTTCGCACCCAAACGCCCGTCAGCACTGCCAGGAGGACGACGTTCGCCCCCGAGAGGACGGTCGCGACCAGAAGCCAGGGGCCCATCAGTCCCGCCATTCACATCGCCTCCAGGACGCGCTCGAACTCCTCGCGGTGGCTCTCGAACCGGTCGGTCAGAAAGTACAGCTGCCCGTACGCGTCGCCGCCGGATTCGACGATGTCGTGTTCCTGTAACATATCGAGATGGTGCCGGACCGTGTTGTAGTCGACCTCTAGCTGCTCCGCGAGCTGGTTGGCGTTGCGCGGCTGCTCGTCGATGGCCGCGATGATCCGTGCGCGGTTCTCGCCGCCGCGCGTGCCGACGAGCAGGTACCAGAGCGCCTTCTCCATCCGTGCGACCCCTCGTATGCGAGACGTATCAGTGCGGGGGTCACCGCTCGACGGTTTCGCGCACCCACCCCGTCGCACCGCTCGGGTAGGGGTCGGACGCCTCTTCGACCTGCATCGCCCCCTCGCCGTCGACTGCTCTCACGACGGCATCGTGGGCCCCGTTCGGCTCGAAGAGGTAGCGCCACTGTCGCCAGACGTCGTCGCCGGGTAATGGCTCGGAGAGTTCAGCGTCGTTCCACGTGTCGCCGCCGTCCGTCGACACCTCGACGCGATCGATTCCGCGCGTCCCGGCGTAAGCGTGACCGCCGAGTTCGAGGCGGCCGTCTTCGAGTGCGGTCGTATCCCAGAGTTTGGCGACGGTACTCACCGGACCGGTCCCGTGCCAGCCGCGCCTCTCCCAGTACCCGTCCACCTCCTCGTCCAGGAGTTCGATCTCGCTGAGCCACTTGACGTTCGTCTCACCCCAGTGGCCGGGGACGAGCACCCGGACAGGATGGCCGTGGGATTTCGGGAGCGGCTGGCCGTTCATCCCCCAGGCGAGGAACGCATCTTCCAACGCATCGACCGGGAACTGGACGAAGTAGTCGTCCTCGGCTCTGAGCATCGCGCAGCCGCACTCGCCGTTCGGGTCGGCCGCCTCCAGCAGCGGCTTCAGCGGCGTCCCGGTCCAGACCGCGTTGTCGAGCAGCTTGCCGTTCAGCGGTTCGCCGACGCATCGCAGCGTCACGTAGCGGTGTTCGGTCGGGCGGTCGGTGAGTTCGGCGAATGTGACCGTCACGTCGCTTTCGACTTCGCCGGTGAGCGTCATCGACCAGTCGTCGGACGGCACCTCGGGGTCGAACTCGTTGATGTCGACGCCGTAGAAATCCTTGATGGGGCTGACGAGTCCCGGCAGGTCGTCACTGGCGAAATCCAGCGACTGCGATTCGGCCTGCTGGAGCCGCTGAGTGACTTCGGCGCTCGCGGTGGCGCCCTCGATCCCGGCGTCGGTTCCGGCGGTTTCGTCGCCGTCTGTTCCGCCGCTGAATCGGTCGACGCCGACCGAGAGGCCGACGAAACCCAGCACGCCCAGCCCGGATCGGAGCACCCGCCGCCGGGCGGGACTGTGATCGGGTGCCGACGAAACCGTGGTTCCGAGTCCCGTGACGACTGCAACGGGAACGGCTGCGCCGACCGCGAGCAACGGCTCCCCCGTGATCAGTACAGTGACCCCCCAGCCGAGCACGCCAGCGAGTCCGGCGCCGAAGAAGGGATAGTCTCCCCGCCGTGCAACCGCTTGGCCGACGAGAGCAGCCCCGGCAAGCAGGCCGGTAGCGATGACAGCGGAGAGCCCGATGTGGAGGAGATGCGCCTCCTCGCCGACGTTCTGGATCAGCCAGGCGACGATCGCGCCCGGCGACAGTCGAACGACCAGGGCGTCGATGGGTGCGACGACGAACCGGCGAGTGTACCCGGCGACGGCGAACGAGCCGACGACCCCCGCGATCCCAGCCAGAACCGCGAACGCCGCGTTTGGACGTGTTGGCCAGCGCATACCATTGCCGACACAGCCCCAGGTAAAACGACTTTTTCAACATCGGACCAAACTCCGTTCAAATTTCCCCCGGATGCGCCCCGGCTGGTCCTCTTCAATCCGGAGCGAGCGGGCTCACAGAATCGCCGCGAAGATGACTGCACCGTTCCAGACGGTGACGACGAATCCCAGCGCACACAGTCCGAGCGGGACGCCGATGCGGTGTGGGTGCGGGACAGTTCGATACGCGCCATAGAAGCCACCGATGAGGGCCACTTTGACTGCGGGCAGCAGCGCCAGTCCGAACGTGTTGACGAGGCGAGCGGCGACCGGACCCGCCTCAACGACGGTGTGCATCTGAAGACCGATCAGCGTCGTCACCGTGTCTCCGAAGATAAAAAAACAGGATCGCGCCCTGCCACCACAGCGGCGTCAGATCGTCTAGCAGCCCAATCGAGGTGTCCGAGTTTGCTTCCATCTTCGTTCACTTGTCGAACTGTCTACCGCGCCGACCCAGTCGCGGCCATCGCAGTCGACCGATTGCATTGCATCCCTGAGCCTACCGAGTATCGGCCCGCAACCGACACATCGCGGTGCACACGTGTTGTCTGAATATGTTTTATAGACTACGTGTAATGAAGATTATGTCAGTACGATAGTATATCCGTCACGGTCCCGACTTAGACGAGCACATAAACGCCCGTGTACGCGATCGCAGCCACCGTGAGTGTTGCCAGTCCCGTTATGAACCCCCTATAGACGGTCTTCTTCGAGGAGTGGGGGCGACGATTTGCACCCTCGTCTATCACGGGTCGGATCCGACGAGGGTGGCCGGTCCAGAGACCGACGGCGACCGCAAGCGGGACGATGGTGAAGCCGAGGACGTGCGCATCGACGATTGTCGGCGGAGGCAGGACGAACACGGTCCCGGCGTACGCCACACCGAGTGCAGCGCGTCGGTCGAGCACCTCGCGAAGTCGGCCGAACCCGACGGGCGAAAGGTGGGAGAAGACGATCACGCCGAACCAGACACTCGCGAGTTCCACGAAGAGGACAGCCAGGATTTCGAGGGTAGGATCAGTCGCGAGCGCGACGCGCTCGACGAGGATCGGCGGGCCGAGCGGGGACAGAAGCGGCGGCGGCCGCGCCAAGAAGACGTCGCCGAAGGGATGGGTCAGGAAGCCGACGGCCGCAGCCAGGGTCACTCCAGTGGCTGAACTCGACGAACTGCGGGCCACGAACCACCCGGCAGCGCCGACACAGACCAGGAACGCCGCCGCGACGAGTGCCGCGGCAGTCCCGACAGTGGTACGGAACGCCGGCAGAAGTACCGCGACGCCGGCCGCAGCGAGGACGGCCGGGACGGCACCGGTCCGAACAGACGTTCGGAGCGAGGATCGACCGTCGTCTGCGATCGAGCCGCGAACAGCCGCCAGCGCGGCAGCCGCCCCGAACACGAGCGCAGCGACGGCGCCGACGGGGAGCGGGTGGGTCACGATCCGATGGACCGCGTTCGCGACCCCCCAGAAGGCCTCCCAACCCACGGGTGTTCCGCCCGCGACCGCGACAGCGTAGGTCGCGGCCGCGTAGACGATGTCGAGATCCGGCAACAGCGCCGCAAGCGTGGCGACGGCACCGAGGCGGAGCGCCGCCGCGTCGTCGCAGCCGAGCCAACGCGCTGCTCCGCCGGCCAGCGCAAACGCGAGAAACTCGTGACCGACGAACATCGCTCACGTCGGCTCTGCTCGCGGCAGGGAATAGGTCTTCGGTTGGCGACCTCCCGGAAGCGGCGCGGATCGACACCCGGACTTTTGCGTTCGGACGCCGAACGTCTCCCCGTGAACGCGACCGAAATCGACCACGCGAAGCTTCTGATCCCCGTCGACGGCGTCGAGACCGCCTGCGCGTTTTACCGTGACGCGCTCGGATTCGGGATCGAGGGGATGGAACGGTACGAATCGGGCGAGAAGCCGTTCTTTTCGGTTCGGCTCGCGCCGGGCGCGGTGCTCCACCTGGAGCCCAAAGAGTCCTTCGAGGACCCCGGCGACGGCTACGACCACCTTGCCGTCCGCGTCGACGACACAATCGAAGGGATCGAGACCGCACTCGACGCCGCCGGCGTCGAAATCGAGCGACGACTAACCTCGCCGGTGGGCGCAACGGGCGTCGCACCGGCCGTGTACGTTCTCGATCCGTTCGGATACCGCATCGAACTGAAAGCCGAGCGCGAGTGAGCCACCAACCAGCGGCTGACTCAGTTCCGTGACGGGTCGCTCGCGGATCCCGTAGCCGACACGCTCACGGATCCCGTAGCCGACACACCGAACAGTTTTTCTCGCCGCTCCTGTTTGCAACACGCAGTCGATGGCTCCTAAGGTCCCCTCCGTCGGCGGCGTCCCGCTCTCCGGAGCGCGGGCGGGCGCCGCACTCGTCGTCGTTGGCGTCGTCCTCTTCGCCGCTTCCCTCGTTGTCGGCGCCGCGCTCGCGCCGAACGTCGGCGCCGCCGACGACGGCGATGCGCGACAGACACTCGTCGGGTCCCAGGGCGGCGGTCCCGGCCTCCACGAGAAAGGCTCGGTGTACCTGCTCGACGGGCGCGAGACCGCCTGGCGGGCGGGCGACACTGACAGCTACTTCGACGTCACGATGCTGGACAACGGCAGCGTGATGGCCGGGTTTATGCAGGACGGCTACGAGGACTGCGGGCCGTACGAGTCGCCGTGCACCCACACCGGCTTCCGGATCATCGATCCGAACGAAGACAGCGCGGCCGATCCGGAGATCGAATACGAGTACTCCTTCCCGGTTCGGACGCGCGCGAACAGCGAGGTGCACGACGTCGAACTGCTCGACTCCGGGGAGTTCCTGGTCACCGATATGGAGCACGAGCGGATCTTCACCGTCGAGGGCGGAGAGATCACCTGGCAGTGGAACGCTAGTTCGCGCTACGACGCCCCCGAAGATCCGACCCGGACCGACTGGCTCCACATCAACGACGTCGACGTCATCTCGGAGGATCGCTATCTGGTCTCCGTCCGCAACGCCCACCAGCTCGTGATCGTCGAGCGCGGCGAGGGCGTCGTCGAGGTGATCAACGAGGGCGACGGGACGGGAGGCGGGAACCCGACACCCCGCGGCGATCCGACGCTGCTCCGGCAGCAGCACAACCCCCAGTGGCTCGGTGATGGCCGTGTCCTGGTCGCCGACAGCCACAACGACCGGATCGTCGAACTCCAGCGGACCGACGGCGGCGAGTGGGAGGTCGCCTGGGAGATCTACGCCGCCGAGGGCGTCACGTTCAATTGGCCGCGCGACGCCGATCGGCTCCCCAACGGCAACACCCTGATCACGGATTCGTTGAACAAGCGGGTCGTCGAGGTCAACCGCTCGGGCGCGACAGTCTGGAGCTACGGAACGCCGGAGGTGCCCTACGAGGCCGAGCGACTGCCCGCCGGCGAGACAGTCGGCGGCGTCTCGTACGCTGAGGACGGGGACGGCGAGGCGACGACGATCGGGGAGGGCCGCGACATCCCCGTGCTGTCGTTCCTGCTGGTCATCGTCCAGACGGGGGTGCAGACACCCTTCTGGTTCACCGAGGCGCACGTCGCCGTCACGCTTGTGTCGCTCGTCTGTGTGCTCGTGGGGCTGGGGCTCGTCGTCCGCGAGCGGTTCCGGCGGGAATAGTCGCAGCTGGGCCTTCCGGGTACGTCGAACTGTCGCCGTGTCAGGTGCCTGGAGGCGAGTGTTGGGCGAACAGTCGGCACAGATGTGTCCCTCCGCACCCGCGCCGACGTGCCGAGCAACCGCTGCCCGACGCGGGGCCGTTCCTACGTCACGGGGGCGCTGGCCCCGGCATCATATATAAACTTCAGTCGGCAATGGTGGGGTATGACTGACGACAGGGATGCGGACCTGACATGGCAGACAACCAACAGCGAGATCGACTACACTTGCCCGGGATTCGACGTGCGCCGTGACGAGGTCGTGCTACCCGACGGCACCGAGACGGACTTCCACTACGTCGAGGAACCGCCCGCGGTGGTGGTCCTCCCCTTTACCCCCGACGGCGACGTCGTGTTGATCGACGAGTGGCGGCAGGCCGTCGACCGGGTCAACCACGCGCTGCCGGCCGGGAGCACCGAACCCGACGACGAGGACCTCGCCGCCGTCGCCGCCCGGGAACTCGCCGAAGAGACGGGCTACGAGGCCGACTCGTTCTCGCACCTGTTCACGATCGAACCGAGCAACGGCCTGCTGAACAGCGTCCACCACTACGTGCTGGCCCGCGGGTGTGAACCGACCGCCGAGCAGGATCTGGATTTCAACGAGAGCATCCGCGTCGCCGTCACCGACTACGACGACCTCCTGCAAGCCGTTCTCGACGGCGAGGTCCGCGACGGCCGTACCGTCGTCGGCGTGACCCGGTACGAACTCGCCGACCGCTGGCAGCGACTGGGCGCTCGGACGGAAGCGGGAGACGAAGGACTTTGACGCCCGAGCACGTAGCCAGCGTGTGTCCTCCGAACTGAACCCTGTCGGCGATACCGACGAGTCGGCGTCGCCGTCCGATCCGGTCCGCAAGGTCCTCCGCGCGTTCGCGGTCGCCGTTCTGCTTGCGGCCGTCGGAATCGGCGTCGGGGCAGTCCTCGTTATTGCCGCCGTGATCGCGCTCACGCTCGCCGGAGTCTCGATCACCCCGCTTTTGAGTATCGTCCTCTCGCTGGCGCTCGCGACGGGCGTCGGGTTCGGCGGCGTCGCGTTAGGATACCTCCGGTATCGCGGGGTCGGACTCGAATACGTGGGAATCGCTGTGCCGTCGCTCCGCGAAATCGCGTTCGTCGTCGCCGGCTACGTCGCGTCGTTTGCCTTGCTCGTTGTGGCCTCGATCGTCATCTCGGCGGCCAACGCCGACACGGCGCCGAATACGGTCGCCGAGACCGGGATGCAGAACCCCGAGATCCTCCTGCTTTTGATCCCGGCGTCGTTCCTCCTGATCGGCCCCGGCGAGGAACTGCTCTACCGCGGCGTCGTCCAGAACCGGCTCGGCGAAGCGCTGCCGGTACCCGCGGCGATCGTACTCGCGAGCCTGCTTTTCGCGTCGATCCACTACTTCTCGCTCTCGGGGGCGCCCCAGGCGCGGCTGGTCAGCATCTCGGTGCTCGTCCTGCCGACGCTCGTGTTCGGGACGGTCTATGAACTCACAGACAACCTCGTCGTCCCCGCGTTGATCCACGGCGCGTACAACGCGACGCTGTTTTCGTTGCTGTACATCACGCTGCAGTACTCGGGCCCCGATGCGATGCCGCAAACAGTGCTATCGATCGTACCGCTGTAGCCTTCGATCCCCCGCCAGAGCGGCCTACGCCAGCGTCCACCCGAAGTACAGCCCGCCGAGAATCAGCGCGATACCGACCGCCTGAACGAGCCGTCGCCACTGTGAGGGTACTCCGGCGTCGTCGGGAGACGCCGTCCCGTCCGTGCTGTCCGTTGTATCGGTTCCGTCCGTTTCCTTGCGCGCGTCGCTACCGCCGGAAACCCCATCCTCGCCGTACCGGCCGTGTCTCCCACCCGGCAGCCGTCCGGCGGTGTGCACCTGGATGACGGTCCTGGGCGCGGCGACGAAGAGGAGGCCGAGCGCGACCCCGAGTACGGCGGCCGCGAGCGTCCGGACGTCGACCATCAGCCGCGGAGGCGTTCGATCCGCTTTTCGATCGGCGGGTGGGTCGCAAACAGCCGCGCGAGGCCGCGCTCCTCGCCGAAGATACAGAGCGCGTTCACCTGCGAGTCGACGGCGGATTCGTCCCGCCGCTCGTTGCCGCGGCTGATCTTTTCGAGCGCCCGCGCCAGCGGCTCACCGCCGCCGATCTCGTCGGCGGCGTCGCTGTCGGCGACGTACTCGCGGTACCGCGAGATGGCGAAGACGAACAGCATCACCAGCATCTGGGTGATCTGGCCGACGATGATCGCGACGAAGAAGTCCGCGATGTCGTTATCGCCGGTCAGGAGCACCGCCCACTGGGCGACGATGGCGACGATGGAGGCGACGCCCTGCCCCAGCACCATCATCACCACGTCGCGGTTGCGGATGTGCGCGAGTTCGTGGGCGAGGACGCCCTCGACCTCCTTGGGCTCCAGTCGCGCGAGGAGTTCCTCGCTGACGACGACTGTGCCCGCGCCCTTCCGCCCGACGGCGAAGGCGTTCGGTACGCCCATCCGCGCGATCATCAGCCGGGGCTTTTCGATCCCCATCGAGCGGGAGAGCGACTCGACGCGGCGGTGAATCTCGGGATGGCGGTCCTCGGAGAGGTCCTCCGCGCCGACGCTCCGCAGCGCCATCCACTTGCCGACTTTGTACTGGACACCGACGAAGGCGACGCTGCCGACGAGGATGAGCGGCAACAGTCCCTCGCCGAACATCGCCATCAGCACCACGGCCGCGACGGCGTAGAACGCAAACAGGATCGAGCCGACGATCGCCATTCGCGCTTTCAGTCCGAGGTGACGCATACAGCGCCGGCTTGTCTGTGCGGACGGAAATACTCGGTGGGTTGGAAGACGGAAGCGGCATCGGCGGCTGGCCGTCCGCGAACGCCGCGAATCCGACGATACTTACCGGTCCGCCGCCGAGACCACCGGTATGCGCGATCACTTCGAACTCCGCGACGGGGACGCCGCCGGCCGCATCGGCGAACTGTCGATCCCCCGGGCGGGGGTGACAGTCGAGACGCCGGCGCTGATGCCGGTCATCAACCCCAACATCCGGACGATCACGCCCGCCCGCCTCGAATCGGAGTTCGGCGCGGAGATCCTGATCACCAACGCCTACATCATCCACCGGAACGAGGACCTCCACGCGGCCGCCCGCGACGTTGGCCTCCACGACCTGCTCGACTTCGACGGCGCGATCGTCACCGACTCGGGATCGTTCCAGCTCTCGGAGTACGGCGACATCGACGTGACCACCGAAGAGATCCTCCGGTTCCAGCGGGAGATCGGCTCCGACGTGGGGACGCCGGTGGACATCCCGACGCCGCCGGACGTGGGTCGCGAACGGGCGGAGCGGGAACTCGATCAGACGGCGACGGCGCTTGCAGACGCCGAGACCGTCGACACGGGGCAGATGCTCGTGAACGCCCCCGTCCAGGGCTCGACCTATCCGGAGCTCCGCGAGGCTGCAGGCCGCCGAGCGGACGAAACCGACCTCGACGTCTTCCCCATCGGTGCGGTCGTCCCGCTGATGAACAGCTACCGGTACGCGGAGATGATAGACGTCGTCGCCGCCGCGAAACGGGGACTCGGTCGCGACGCCCCGGTGCATCTGTTCGGCGCCGGCCACCCGATGATGTTCGCGCTCGCGGTCGCCGCCGGCTGTGACCTCTTCGATTCGGCCGCCTACGCCATCTACGCCCGCGACGATCGCTACCTGACGGTCCGCGGCACCGAACACCTCGAAGACCTGGACTACTTCCCCTGCTCGTGTCCGGTCTGTTCGGCGCACACCCCAGCGGACCTGCGTGATTGCGACGGCGAGGAGCGCGAACGGCTCCTTGCGGCTCACAATCTCCACGTCTCCTTCGCCGAGATCCGGCGGGTCAAGCAGGCGATCCGATCGGGGAACCTCCTGGAGTTGGTCGAGTCGCGAGCGCGGGCGCATCCGGCGATGCTCGACGGCTACCGGACACTCCTGGATCACGTCGAACAGCTCGAACGCGAGGATCCGGTCTCGAAAGGCTCCTTTTTCCACCTCTCGACGGAGTCGGCGCGCCGCCCGGAGGTGCGTCGTCACCACGAGCGGCTCTCGCGGCTCGACGCCGACGAGCGCGTGTTGCTCACGGAGGGAAGCAAACCCTCGGTCGACGCTTACGACGCCGTCTGGCGGATCGTCCCGCCGTTCGGCCCGTTCCCCCGGGCGCTGTCGGGAACGTACCCGCTCACCGCCGAAACACCCGAGCGGACGGACCGGGCGGCCTACGAGGCGGCGGCCGAGGGGATCGCCGCGCTCGTCGCGGCGAATCCGGACTCGTCGTTCGTCCTGACGCACGACGGCTGGCCGAAGTCGGCGCTGTCGCGGGTGCCGGACGGTGTCGCGGTCGAAGCCCGCGGGGGGAGTCGCGGGGACGGCGACGATAGCGCCGACGCCGACGACGCCCACGAGTCGGCGGAGTAAACGGATGACGCACCAGCAGTCGCCGAAGTGAACGGGGAACGGACCAACAGTCGCCGAAGTGAACGGGGAACGGACCAACAGTCGCCGAAGTGAACGAGGGACGGACAACCAGTCGCCGGACTCATACTGATTACTCCCCGTCGGCCGTCGACACGTCCGCCATCCGGTCGGAGAAGTCCCACGAGTGGACGCGGTCGGGTGCGATCCGGAGTTTGACCTCCTCGCGGTCAGGATCGAGGAGCATCCCGGCGAGGTCGTTGTCGGTCCCGCCGAGGTAGCGGTCGAACAGCGACCGCAGCAGCGCCTTGTCGACGTCGGGTTCGATCGTGACCGTGCCGCGACCGCGGACGCCCCGGTACGGCGGGTCGTTCGTCGAGATCTCGAACGCGACCGCGGGGTCGTGCCGCAGGTATTCGACGACGTCGGCGTCCGCACTCGTCGCACAGCGGAGTTCGGGCGGTGACTCGGCATCGCTCGCACTCGCGGTGTCGGAGTCGTCGGCGTCGACCCACGCATACCACAGCGAGAGCATCCAGAGGTTTCCGTCCGGCGTGTGATACGAGAGCCGAACGGGGACGCGCGTGGCGCGGAGGAACTCACTCGCCTCCGCCAGGGACCACGAACCGGTGACATACATACCCGATCCTCGGAGGCAACCGCAAAAAGCGCGCGGGCCGAATCCGCGGTGAGAGCCGCTCACAAACAGACAGATAATTGGCGGTCGACGGACCATACGGGTGTATGACCGATTACTTCGAGATCCACGGGCGTGACGGGGCCGCCCGACTCGGCGAACTCCGCCTGTCGGATCCGCTGACGACACCGGCGCTCGTCGACGGGAGCATCGACGACGCCGGGAGCCTCTGGACGGACGAGCGCGACGTCCCCAAAGGCTACCGGGAGATCCTGACAGTACTCCCGCATCGGGCGTTCCCGGCCGGGACCGACGAGCGCGTCGAGGAGGCCTTCGCCGTCGACTACCCCGACGTCGACTTCCCGAGCGCCGCGGTCGTCACGAGCCGAACTGCGGCAGACCACGGCGCGGACGCGTACATCCTCTCGGACGCTCAGGGGTTCGTCGGCCACGCCTCTGCCTTCCGCGACGAGATCATCGCCGCCCGGGAGGCGCTACCCGCCGATACGGCGCTGTATCTCTCCGGCGTCGCGACCCCGCGGAACGCCGCGACGCTCGTCTACGCGGGGGTGGACCTTCTCGACGCCAAGCGAGCGCGGGTCCGCGGGCTGCAGGGCTTCTATCTCACCTCGGAAGGGGAGCACTTCCTCGAAGACTTAGACGAACTCCCGTGTTCGTGCCCGGCGTGTCAGGGCAAGCGCCTCGACGTCGATCCCGACGATCCGTCCGGGGGCCCCTCCAGCGCCGCCCAGGCCGCGGCGTTCGACCGCGAGGACTGCGCCGACCACAACGAGTACGCACTCGAATCCGAACTCGCGACGATCCGGCGGCGGATCCGCGACGGCCGCCTCCGGGACTACATCGAGGGGCAGGCGCGCCACGACCAGTGGCTCACCGCCGCGTTCCGGGAATTCGACGACCAGTACACCTACCTCGAAGAACGGACGCCCGTCATCCGCGACACCGAACTCGCCGCGGCGTCGGAAGATACGCTCCGCCGCGTCGAGATCCAGCGGTTCGCCGAGCGCGTGACCGAACGCTACCGGAACCGCTTCTCGAATCCGCTCGTGCTCGTCCCCTGTTCGGCGACGAAACCGTACAGTGAGTCCCAGAGCCACGCCCAGTTCCACGACGCCATCCAGTACCGCGCCCATCAGGTCTCGATGACCTCCCCGATCGGCGTCGTGCCGATGGAACTGGAACTCACCTACCCCGCCCAGCACTACGACACGGTCGTCACGGGCCGGTGGTCCGAGGCCGAGAAGTCGTTCGTCGCGGACGTCCTCCGCCGGTATCTCGAACGCAACGAGTACCCGCGCGTCGTCGCCCACGTCCCCGAGGGCGGCTACCGCGAGATCTGCGAGCGCGTCGAGGCCGCCGTCGACGTCGACTTCGAGTACACCGTCGATGACCACCCGACGACGACGGCGTCGATCGGGAACCTCATGTCGACGCTCGACGGCGAACTGAAGTACGGCAAGCGAAAGCGACAGCACAACACGGTGAAGGCGCTCGCCGACTACCAGTTCGGCCCCGGCGCCGGCGACGACCTCTTCGCCGACGTCGAGTTGCGGACGACGAGCCGCTATCCCAAACTCCAGGTCCGAGACGGGGACAGCGAGGACGACAACGGGCCCGGAGAGCAGCTCGCCACGATGGTCCCGCAGTACGGCGTTCTCTCCTTCACGCTCGCCGGCGCGCGCGTCTGGGCCGACTCCGACGCGCCGACGAAGCGCGTCGAGATCGACGAGTTCGTCCCGCACGGGAGCGTGCTCGCGCCGGGCGTCGTCGACGCCGACGAGGACATCCGCGTCGGCGACGAGGTCGTCGTCGAGGGGCCGCGGGCCTTCGCCGTCGGCCGCGCGCGGATGTTCGGCGGCGAGATGGTCGAGTCGACGCGCGGCGAGGCGGTGCAGGTGCGCCACGTCGAAGAACGCGGGGAGTGAGGAATGCCACCGACTGTCGCGGCCTGCCAACTCGCGTTCGCCGACCTCGACGTCGCGGCCAACGTCGCCGCCGTCGAATCCCGCGTAGTCGGTCTGCCGGATCGGGTCGACGTCGCCGTCTTCCCGGAGCACACGCTCACCGGCTTCGTCGCCGACGAGCGCATCGACGACGTCGCACTCCCAGCGGACGACGGGCGCATCGACCGCCTGCAGGACATCGCAGCCGCGGAAAACACCGCACTCGTCGTCGGCTTCATCGAGACCGACGGCGAGGACCTGTACAACACGACCCTCTATCTCGCACCGGACGGCACGCGGGCCCGCTACCGAAAGCGACACCTGTGGTCGGGCGAGGAAGACGTCCTCGTCGCCGGCGAGGAGTTGACGACTGTCGAGACCCCCGCGGGCACGGCCGGACTGCTCACCTGTTACGACCTCAACTTCGTCGACGACAGCGCCGAGCTGACCCGGCGCGGCATCGACATCCTGTTTGTGAGCGGCGCCTGGCCCGGGACCTACAGCGAAAACTGGACGTTGCTGGTGCGCGCCCGGGCGCTCGACGGCGTCCGCTGGGCGGTCGGCGCGGGGCGCACCGGCCGCCGCGACATCCCGGACGCCAGCGTCGTCGAGTACGCCGGCCGGTCGCTCGTGGCGCGACCGGACGGCGGCATCCACGCGACACTCGACCGGCGGGAAGGCGACCTCGTCGCCGACCTCGACGGCGACACGCTCGCGGCCGCCCGCGACCTCGTGGGCGTCTCCCCCGGCTAAACCGCCGCCGACGGCGACTTTTTCACCCCGGCCGCCCTCGATGGCGGTATGTCAGGAGACAACTCCGACACGGACCGGGAACTCTCGCTCGGCGTCCCACAGCCGATCATCGACTCGCTGCCGGCCGACGGCGAAAGCGCCGCCGCGGATATGCAGGAGGCCGTTGCAGGGCTGGAGGGGAGCCTCAAGGATGCGATCGAATCCGCCGACTCGGAGTCGGAAGCGGCGGGCTACGCCGTCGACGCCATCGAGCACCTCGAAGACCGGATGGAGACCCACGACGAGTTCATCCCGGAGCTTCGGGCGTGGGGCCAGTCGCCGATCTACGCGATCGCGTGGCGAAACCTCTATGCGGAACTGATCGCCCAACTCTACGAGCACGACTGGCTCGCCGCGCACATCGACCGCGAGCGCAACTATCGCCTCGTCGAGGACGGGATCCGATTCGGGGACTAATAACGATTACTCTCGTCTCTTACCGCCGAGTGCCATCCCCGTTGACGGCGCCCCGGCGGTAAAAAGTGAGAATAATCATTATGAGACGGACTGCGGTAACCACGTACCGCTGATCGCAGCACCGGATGGCGTGAGCTGCGGTACGACGTTACAGCAGTTTGGCTGACAGGGAGCGAACGCTCACTGCTCGGGAGAGGAACCGACGCGGGCGGGCCGCCGAACAAGCTTAATCCGTCGATAGCTACGTCTAGATACTATGGATGCACTCGATCGGGTGAAAAAGCGATACGCGACGAGCCAGACGCTTATGGACCAGATCAGGTACGCTGCGGAGTCAATAAGTCTGCAGTTCGATCAGTGGGGCGAACAGCACGTCTCCGGCCCCAGCCTCTACTTTCTGATCGTCGCCGAGATGAGTTTCGACGGATACACTGACCCACTCGGCGCGAACAAGTGGCCGGTCAACCGGTGTAAAATCGTCACCGAATCGTTAGATACGTTCACCGAAGTCGCGCGAGACGTGGCGATGACGCAGGATGGGGCGATTATCGTCACCGCGGACGGGACGATCCAAGAACAGATGGTGCGTGTCCGGAATCCCCCGCGGGATGATGTCCCAGGCATCGACGAACTCAATCCCGCCGACTGGATGGGAACTAAACACCTGAGTGCACTGGAAACCTCGCTCCGTGAGGACGTCATCTGGGCGGTCACACTGAGCGAAGAGGACGGGCGCGTCACCACGTTCTTGGATGGGACGTATCGGGACTATCCTCGCGACGAAATCGGTGGCCGATGGCGCCCCGAATAGGAACCTGGTCCCGCACCGGAGAACAGGCACGGATATGCGACTGGAACGTCGATCTCAGTTCCGTTGGCTATTTCGATCTGTTCGTTCTGAGAGACGCTGTGTAATCGCGTGCGGCTATCGGAACTGCGGTGATCGGACCCTGGATGGTCAGTACACTCCTCCTTCCTGCCGATAAAGCCCTGCTTAAAATCTGATTCGGCTAAATCCGGCTAAACTTGAGCGGCAGTATTGACCTGTTTCTTATCAATCCCTCCCAACAATCAGG
The DNA here is from genome assembly GCF_031823395.1 of Halobellus ordinarius. Lineage (NCBI taxonomy): Archaea > Methanobacteriati > Methanobacteriota > Halobacteria > Halobacteriales > Haloferacaceae > Halobellus > Halobellus ordinarius. The sequence goes on along the minus strand of NZ_JAVQKJ010000002.1, from coordinate 358,858 downwards.
TATGATCAAGCGACGATCGAACATCGAACAGGGGAGAAAAACCGGGTGGAAGACCGTGGCCCAGCACGACTTCGGAGCGCTGACGGAACTCGACGCCACGATCGCCACCGCCCTGGGCGAAGACGGTTGTCTGGAGGACGGGCCGTTGTATCACGCGGTCGACGTCGAATCCGCCGAGCAGTTTCTCGCCTCCGCCGACGACGCCAGCGTGGTGTTCCCCGTCTCGGGACACAGCGTCCGCGTCTCGGCGGACGGGACGGTCGAAATCAGACAGGAGTCCGGAGACGCGCTCGGGGTGAGGCCTGTCGAACACTGAGTTAGGCTATCGAAACGGCCGGTACCGCATCGGGCAGTGACGAACACCTTTTTGCCAGGGACCGCTTCCAGTCGGCTGTGACCGACGACGCGCTGCACGTGCGCTACGAGGGCGACGACGACCCCGAGAAGTGCACAGCTCGGAAGCTCGCCCGCTTCGATCTCGTGGAGCTGCACCGGTCGGACCGCGAGACGCCGCACGGCGTCGTCCTCAATCCCCACGCCGAACGCGCGCTCTCACCGGCGGACGCCGACACGGGACCGCTCGTCGCGCTGGATTGCTCCTGGGAGTCCGCGGGCGAAGCCCGGTTTTCGCTGCCCGGCGAGCATCGCGCGTTACCGTATCTCGTGGCTGCGAACCCGGTCAACTTCGGCCGCCCGATGCAGTTGACGACGGTGGAGGCACTCGCCGCCGCGCTCACCATTTTCGGCCGGCGGGACCGCGCCAAATTGCTACTTTCGAAGTTTACCTGGGGCCACACGTTCCTGGAACTGAACGAGGAGCCGCTGACCCGCTATGCCGACTGCGAGGACTCGGCCGAAGTGATCGCCGTCCAAGAAGAGTACCTCGATCGGGGGGAGGAGTGAAATCGTTCAAACTGGCTCCGGGCCGGACGCTCAGCGGTTGAGCAACCCGCCGATTGCGCCACCGATGGCACTGTCGATCGCGAAAAGCAGCGTGATGACGATGCCCACGAGGAAGACCCCCGCCCCGCCGAGGATCCCACCCAGCGGTCCGCCGGCGAGCCCGATCACCCCGCCGAGTAACGCGGCGAGAAGCGAGACTGCGATCCCGGATAGCGACCCCGCGACAAGGCCGTTCCACGCGCCGTTGCCGACCCCGCCGGCGAGGTAGCCGGCGACGAATCCCCCGACGAGGCCGGCGCCGACCTGTCCGACGATTGGGAGCCACAGGCCGAACGTGCCGACGACGAGCATCACGACGAAACCGATACCGACGGCCCGCCAGTTCGTACTCATACTGCTGTGGACGCGTTTGACGGACAAAACCTTCGCGGCTATTCGTCGAAAAACTCGAACGCCCGCCGAACGGACGCGCTTTTACCGTTCGGCGATGTAACGTGAGTAATATGATTTTCGAGTCCCTTCCGACGACGCCCCGGTCGGAGGAACTTCTCGACAAGGCGTTCTCGCGGGCGGCCCGTGCTGGGCGGGCGAAGTCCGGGCTGGAGGCCCAGCAGTCGATGCTGCAGACGGCAGCCTCGATCCTCTCGGATAACTTGGAGAACGTCGTCACAGAGTGGCCCGACTTCGGGACGGTCGACCCGTTTTACTACGAGATTGCCGACGCCATCGTCGACGTCGACGAACTCAGACAGAGCCTCTCGGAGGTGACGTGGGCGAGCCGGCAGGTGGCCGAGCTCCGCCGGGAGTACCAGCCGAAGCTCCGGAAGACGGACCCCGAGGCGGCTCGAAAACACCGGAAGCAGGCGTTCGCCCGGATGGCCGATGTCGTCGAGGAGGTCGCCGGCGACCTCGAACGGATCGGCGAGGCCCGTGACGCGCTAAAGAACCTCCCGGACATCCGCCCGGACGAACCGGCCATCGTCGTCGCCGGCTACCCCAACGTCGGCAAGTCCTCCTTCGTCAACGGGGTCACGCGGGCGACAAACGAGATTGCCCGCTACCCCTTCACCACCAAGGGCGTCCACGTCGGCCACTTCGAGCGCGACCGGATCCGGTATCAGATCATCGACACGCCGGGACTGCTCGACCGGCCGGCGGCCGAGCGGAACGACATCGAGCGGCAGGCGGCCAGCGCGCTCGAACACCTCGCGGACGCGGTCATCTTCGTCCTCGACGCCAGCGAAGCGTGCGGCTATCCACTCGAATCGCAACTGGAACTGCGTGACTCCGTCGCCGCACGCTTCCGTGAACGCGACGTGCCGGTGCTGACGGTGAACAACAAGAGCGACCGCTCCCACGACGTCGACGCTGACTATCAGATGAGCGTCGAAACCGGTGACGGCGTCGACGCGGTACTCGATGCGGCCGTCGAGGCTGTCGGCTGGGAACCGGACATTCCGCCATCCCGCCAAGAATAAGCACGGGGGTGGAGAAACGGACCGGTGGACGGAACGGCCGCCACCGATAGATAATGATCGAACCCGCCACTGCGCCGCTGTCGGAACTCATCCTCCGGCTTTTGGTCGCATTGGGCCTCGGCGCGCTCCTCGGGTTAGAACGCGAGCAAAGCGAGTCTGGGGGGAGCTTCGCTGGGAGCCGGACGTTCCCGCTTTTCGCGCTCTACGGGGCGCTCGTCTACGCGTTCTTCCCGGACGTGCTGCCGCTCGCGTTCGGGATTCTCGTCGTGCCCCTGACTGTCGCATACGGCGCGAAGGTCCGCTACGAGCGCGACCTCGGTCTGACGACGCTGATGGCGGCGCTGCTTGCGGTTCTGCTCGGCGCGATGACGATGCATTCGGATCAGGGAGCGACGCTCGCCGTCGTCGTCGGCGGGATCGTCACGGTGTTGCTCTCGGTGAAGGATCCGATCCACAAGTTCGCAGACCGGATCGAGAAGAGCGAACGACGCGCGTCGGCGAAGTTCATCCTCATCGTCCTCGTCGTCCTCCCGTCGCTCCCGAACCGGTCCCTGGAGGTACTCTACGGACTCAACCCGCGGTTCGTCTGGCTGATGGTCGTGTTCGTTACCGGGTTGGGATTCGTCGCGTATCTCCTGGGCCGCGTTCTGGGCCCCGAACGCGGGATCGCCGTCACCGGGGTGATCGGGGGGTTCGTCTCCTCGACGGCGACGACGGTGTCGATGGCGGGCAAGACCGCACAAAACGAGACGCTGTATCGCGTCTGCGCGTTTGCCGTCGTTACCGCGTCGGTCGTGATGTTCCCCCGCGCGCTCGTGGAGGTCTCGGTAGTCAATCCCGCCCTCCTCCCGAGCGTCGCGCTCCCGATGGGGGCGATGACCGTGGTCGGCGCGGTCGCGGCGGCCGTGCTGTACTGGCGGACGTCGGCCGAGGAGACGGTCGAACCGGACGAACTGAACAACCCGTTTCGGCTGCGTCCGGCGCTTTTGTTCGGCGCGATCTTCGCGGTCGTGCTCCTCGTCTCGGAGTACGCGAACCAGTGGCTGGGCGCGTCGGGAATCTACGCAACCGCGTTCTTTTCCGGACTCGCCGACGTCGACGCGATGACGCTCACGCTGAGCAGACTCGCCGCCGAGGGGACGGTCTCGACGGAAGTGGCAACGACCGGGATCGTCATCGCCGCGATCGCGAACACGTTCGTCAAGGCCGCCTTAGCGTTCCTCCTCGGCACCTATCGACTCGGACGGCTCGTCGTGCTCGTGTTGGGCACTGTCGTCGCCAGCGGCGTCGTCATTCTCGCGCTGACGGTCTGACCGTCCCGATTCGGGCCGCAAATCAGCCGGTCGACTGCTATTCGACGGCGGTGTACGTCACGTCGACGGTCGCCGAGACGGTCACCGATCCGGCGTCGAACTGCGTCGGCGCGCCGCCGCTGTCGGCTGCGGTCGCACGCACTTCGTAGGCTGGTGCGTGACCGCCGCCGGTCGCTGCCGATTTGACGCCGGTCACGGTCAGGTCGGCCGATGACGCGATAACGTCGGCATCGGCTCGCGCGTCACTCATCGCACGTTCGAGCGCCTCTTCGCGGAGTTCCGCGCGGGTCTCGTCGGTGAGCGTGAACTGCACGCTCCGAACCTCGCTCGCGCCGTTGCCGACTGCGGTGTCGACGACGGTACCGGCCGCGTCGGGCGTCGTCTCGATGCGGAAGGCGTGGACCGCCTCGTACCCGACGATCTCGCGCTGCTCGGTCTTGCGGTCGACGTCCGAGATCGCCCGGACGCGGTAGGCGGCGGTCGTCACCGCGTCGTCGTCGACGCCCGCACCGCGGAGCGCCTCACGCATCGTCGAGGCGTTCGCGGCCACGGATTCACGGGCGGCCTCGGCGCTGTCCGCACGGGCAGTGACGGCGACGGTCACGATGGCCCGGTCGGCGTCGGCAGAGACTTCGCCGCTGCCGCTCGTGGAAATCGTCCGCTGTGATTCGGCGGGCGCGTCGCTGCCGGTGGTCTGGAGGGGAGCACTGCATCCTGCGAGCAAGAGGAGCGCTGCGATCACGATGGCACCGATACCGAGTCGTCGGTTCATACCCGTCAGTACGTCGGCACAGATAATCAACGCGCGCTTGACAAAAGGAACTGTTTGAGTCTTTCGGAGCGTGCGGTGGCTTACCCGGCGGCGCGGTCGACGGCGACGTACTGGATCTCGACGCGGACGTCCCGCTGTCCGAACGGGCCGATCGGCTCGGGGGCCAGGTCAGTGACGCGCTCACGGATACGCGGGCCGACGTCGGGCGGCGACTCCGACGGCGGGTATCCGACGGTCACGACGACGGTCCGCGGAGTCTGTAAGGGGAACCCCTCGTAGACCACCTCTAAATCGAGCAGCGTCGCCTCCGGCGGCAGTTCAGCCTCGATGGCGGCGGTGGCGTTCTCGTCGAAGTCGGCGGTCCGGTAGGAACTGTACGTGAACGCACCGAGTAACCCCGTGAGAAGCAGGAGGACCACAGCCAGCGCCGCGATCCGCTTGATCGTCGATGCGCGTGCCTCCTCCTCCCGGAACCAGAGTTTCGGTCGGTAGCCCATCCGCCAGAGCACGATGAGCGCGACGAGGTTGATCGCGAGGATGTTCACGAGGACGAGCACTGCGGAGCCGAGAACGGCTTCCGGCGCCCCCCAGGCGATACCGATCCCGACGACCGCCGTCGGCGGGACCAGGGCAGCGGCGATCATCACACCGACGAGCGCCGAGGAGACCCCGGAGGCGAGCGAGACGGCGCCCGCTGCGCCCGCTCCGAGCGCGATCACGAGCGAGAGAACGTCCGGGGCGAGTCGTTCCCGGACCTCGCCGATCGCGAACACCTCCCCGGCGGAGAGTGGAACGATGTTGGCCGACCGGATCAGGTACGCGAAGATAGCGGCCGCACCGATGGCGATGACGCCGCCGAGCGCCTGGAGTTTGATGCCGCGGACGGCGAGTTTGTTGTCGTCGACGACGGTCCCGACACTCGCGGCCATCGCGGGACCGATCAACGGCGCGATCACCATCGAACCGACGACGACCGCAGGCGAGTCAAGGAGAAGCCCGGCGGTCGCGACGATCGCACTGACCGCGGTCATCAGCACGTACGGCCGGATCGTCGGCGACATCTCCTCGGCGCGGGCGACGAGTTCCTCGCGGGCGATGCGGTCGCCGTTGCTGGCCTCTTCCTCGTCGGACTCGTAGCGTTCTTTCAGCTTCTCGAAGCGATCGGAGACGACCGTCTCGGCCTGAACAATCACGGTGTAGGCGTTCCGCTCGATGCCGACGCCGCGGAGGTCCTCCAGAATCGGCTCGACTGCCGCCGTCGGCAGCGGGAAGGTGACGACGGCGGTGTAGTCCCGGCCGCTGGTCTCGTCGGAGACGGCGTAATCGACGTCCTCCTCGTCAAGGACGTCGAGGACGGCCTCGCGTTTCCCCGTCGGAACCATCACCTGAACGAGTCGCACACCGGGCGGTCACGCCGGCGGGACAAGAATCCGACGGGTGGCGGCGGAAGGAGATCGAACCCCCATCCGATGGGTGGCGACGGAAGGAAATCGAACATCCATCCGTCGGGTGGCGGCGGAGGGATATCGGACACTCATCCGACGATCGGCTCGCGGTGGAAGGCGAACAGCCGGCACGACCCCAGATCCCCGCGCCGGTGTGCCGGACAACCGCGGACGGCGCGGGGCCGAATCTACGTCACGGGGACGCTGGCCCCGCGATCGGATATAAACCTGCGCCCCAAGCACTCATATCGATCGCAGCCCCAGACCTACGCGATGCGGCGTGTCTCGGTGGCGAACCTGCTCAGGCCGTTCGAGAACGGGGTGCGCTCCGCCCTCGCCCAGCACCGCTCGCTGTCGGCGCCGGTCACCGACTTCCTCGCGGTCGCGGTGTGTGCGGTGTACGCGGCACAGGCGTTCGGGACCGCCCTCTGGGACGCCCCCTCGGTGTTCGTGACGACGAACTACGTCTACCTCCAGGCGCCGTGGCTCGCGTGGCCCCTGTCGCCGCTGCTTCACGGCGGCCTCGAACACGTCGTCCCGAACGTCGTCACGCTGTTCGCGTTCGCCCGGATCGCCGAGTCGCACCTCTCGACCCGACGTTACGCCGCGATGGCAGCGATCGCGGCCGTCGGATCGATCGCGGCGCTGGCGTGGTGGGGGACCGTTTTCGGCGCCGACGCCCACATCGCCGTCTACGGAATCAGCGGCGTCGTCTTCGCGGCCGCCGGGTTCGCCGTAGTCCACCTCCCCGACCACGGACGGGTGACCGATCCCGAACTGCTCGCGGTGCTCTTCGGCGTCTGTGCCGTCGGCCTCGTCGGCGTCCAGTCGCTCGGTGCACTCGTGCTTCTGTCGCCGGCGACGGTCAACGTCGGCCACGCGGTGGGGCTCCTCGTCGGCGTCGGGACCGGGCTCACTGTCGATAGCGACTGCGCCGACCACGGATCACGGAACTCTGACCACCGCTCGGACGGACACACCGGGGCGTCAGTGGCGGATATTTCCCCCACAGAGGGGGCCGACGAGGAGTAGAATTATGACGGATCGTTCCCATCGTGGGGACGATGGAGGACAGCGAGTACGACGAACTCACCGCGTCGCTGACGCCGCACGAGTCGGCCGGCGGGGTGACGACGTATCGGAACACCGTGAGCATCGCCTGTCCCGCGTGCGGTGACCCGTTCGACGACCTGGTCATATGCGAGGACGAGTACAACAGCCTCGAACTCAGTATGCTGCTCGACCTCTGTGTGACGACACACGAGGACGAAGTCCTGCTTTTCACGCACAAGCAGTAGCTGGGACGCCCACGCCCCCGCCACAGGCGTCGTCGCGGGAAAGGCGGCGTGACGAAAGGACGACAGGCGTCGTCGCGGGAAGGGTAGCGTGACGAAAGGACGACAGGCGTCGTCGCGGGAAGGGTAGCGTGACGAAAGGACGACAGGCGTCGTCGCGGGAAGGGTAGCGTGACGAACGGCGTGGGATCGGCCCCGATCTCACTCTCGATTATCGAGTGTTTCGGGCGGCAGTCCCTGCTCGTTGATCACGGTCCCGTCCTCGTCGACGGTGACGATCCCGCGGTTGTTCACCGCGTGGGCGTCGAGGCCGACCTCCTCTAAGAACTGCTTGTAGAGCCGTTCGGCAGTCTCGCCGTCTTTCTGCTGCTCGGAGGCGTGGTCGCACAGTTCCACCAGTTCCTCCGGGACGTCGTTCTCGTGGACGATCCAGTGGTTGATCAGATCCGACAGCCGGCGGATCGGGGAGGTGAAGTGGCCGTAGATGTCGAAGTTCAGCGCGTAGTGGCCACCGAAGGGGTCGTTCATATACTTCGCGCGGGGCATCACCTTGAGCACGGCGCGCTGGATCTTGTTGAGCGCCCGCTTTTCGGAGTTCTCTAAGGCGTCGTTGACGGCTTTCCGCGGGTCGTCCCAGGAGGCCCCGGAGATGTTCACGCCGTCGAGTTCGGTGATCTCCCGCAGCGCATCGTCCCACTGATCGGGGGTCGGCTGCGGGTGGACCCGGTACATCGCCTCGACGCCGCGGTTCCACATCAGTTCGTGCGTGACGGCCTTGTTGGCCTTCAGCATACACTCCTCGATGATCGTGTGCGCGCGGTCCCGGCTGGGGTTCAGGACGAGCGAGCCGTCCTCCTTCCGCTGTTCGTGCAGCTGTTCCGCCAGCGCGTAGACGAGGACGTTCTCCTCGTGGAGCGGCGCCTCGGGGTCGTCGAGGCGGTGCTCACACTGCGTGTACGTCAGCCGTTCGTCGGAGTGAATCACCGACTTGTAGATGTCGACCGTCTCGAAGGATAGCGTCTCTTTGCTGATCTCCATCTCCACGGTGTGGGCCAACCGATCTTCGCCTGCAACGAGCGAGCATACCGTCTCCGCGAGGACCGGCGGGAGCATATGGACCGTATAGGCCGGGAGATACACCGTGTTCCCGCGTTCGACTGCCTCTTCCCACATCTCCGAGTCCGGGTGGACGTAATGAGTGACGTCGGCGATGTGGACCCACAGCGTGTAGGTCTCCTCGTCTTCGCGGATACTGAGCGCGTCGTCGAAGTCCTGGGCGTCGACCGGGTCGGTCGTCCACGTCGTCAGGTCACGGAGGTCCCGGCGGTCGTCGAGTTCCGCCTCGATCTCCTCCTGCACGCCCTCGGTCCGTGAGCGCGCCTCGGAAAGCACCGCCGGCGGGAACTCGTCGCGGAGCTCGAACTCCGCGAAGAGCTCCTCGCGTTTCTCCTGCAGCTGCCGGGCGACGTCGGGCGAGATCTCGACGGGGCCCTGGCCCTCGGCCGTCCCGGCCTGTGACTGCGCGTCGTTTGACATACCGGGTTCTACTGTCGAGAGGTAGTTAGTGGTGTCGCACCGGGGAGACCGAACCGCTCGGGACCGGATCAAGCCAGGGATCGCCCCCGGCGACGCCGCTATGCGAACGATGCCAGTGTCGTGCGTCGGTTTTCGCGACCGAAAGCGGTAGGGGTTTATCCGGGCCGCGTGCAACACTGCCTCGTGTCCCGCCGTCGTCTCCCCGGAGAAATGCGCCGTGGCCTCCGCGACGTCGCGCCCATTATGCTCGGGGTCGCGCCGTTCGCCCTCGTCGCCGGCGCGGCCGCCGTCGACGCCGGACTGACCCCGATGCAGGCTGTCGGCCTGTCGGTCGTCGTCTTCGCGGGCGCCTCCCAGTTGGCCGCGATCGATCTGTTCGGCAGCGACGCCGCGCTCGCCGTGATCGTCCTGACCGGCGTCGTGATCAATCTCCGGATGGCAATGTACTCCGCGTCGATCGCGCCACACTTCCGCCCGCTGCGGGCCCGCTGGAAGGCGGCCTGTTCGTACATCCTCACCGATCAGGCGTACGCGCTGTCGATCGCCCGCTACGCCAACGAGGAACTCGACGCGACCGAGCGGCGGCGCTACTATCTGACGGTCGCCGGCTCGCTGTGGGTGATCTGGCAGTGCTGTACGCTCCTCGGCATCGTCGTGGGGGCGCGCGTCCCCGACTCGTGGGGGCTGGAGTTCGCCGTCCCGCTCGTGTTCCTGAGCCTTCTGGTCCCGGCGGTCTCCTCGCGGCCGAAACTGGTCGCAGCGCTCGTCGGCGGCGGCGTCGCCGTCGCGGGCGACGTTTTCGCGGTTCCGCTCGATCTCGGCCTGATCGCGGGCAGCATCGCGGGAGTCGCCGCGGGAGTCGCCACGGACGCGTGGCTGGCAGACGGGAGTGCAGGAAGCGCGGGCGAAGACGGGGGGTCGCACTGATGCCGACCGAGTACGGCGCGGTGGCGATCTGGGCGGTAATCGTCGTCTTGGGCGTCGCGACGTTCAGCATCCGGTCGTCCTTTGTCTTCCTGCTCGGCCGCATCGACGACCTCCCGGACCGCGCACGAAACGCGCTACGGTTCGTTCCGCCCGCAGTGTTCGCCGCGCTCACGCTGCCGGCGATCGTCGCGCCCGAGGGCTCGATCGCGATCGCCGGCAACCTCCGGTTGGTCGCGGGGGTCGTCGCCGCCGCTGTCGCGTGGTACGTCGACGACATCCTCGCGACGATCGTCGCCGGGATGGTCGCGCTGTGGGTGCTGCGGTTCGGGCTGGGACTCGGGTGATCGTTTCCGAACTCACAGTCGATCTCGGATGATCATTTCCGAACTCGCAGTCGATCCGTGGTCCGGTTTCGGTGGCCGACTCGCCCGCGTGCTGTGAGGTCTCGTGCGCCCGAGAAATTAAACCGGCTCGGCGTGTCGTGCCGCTATGGACTGGCGGACGGCGGAGGCGACCCTCGATTACGAGCCGGTGACCGAGCCGACCGTCTCGCGGCTGTTCGAGGCGGCCGCGACGCGGCACGCCGACGCCGTCGCGCAGCGATACAAGGGCGGGATCTACGACCGCTCGCTGGCCGCTGCGGACGTCGTTCCCGCCGCGCCGAACGGCGGATACGCCGACCTGACGTTCGCCGAGATGCGCGAGATCGTCCGCCGACTCGCCGCCGGGTTCCGAGCGATCGGCGCCGGCGCCGACGATCGGGTTGGCATCCTCGCGAATACCCGACTGGAGTGGGCGCAGACCGACTTCGGGCTCCTCGCAGCGGGAGCGGTCGTCACGACAGTGTACCCCTCCTCTTCGGAGTCGCAAGTGGAGTATCTCCTCTCGGATCCCGGCGCATCGGGCGTCGTCGTCGAGAACGCCGAACTGCTCTCCCGGGTGCTCGCCGTCGAGGAAACCCTCGATCTCGACTTCGTGGTCGTGATGGACGAGATCCCCGACGGCAGCGGGATGGCCGGAGCTGCTCGCGACCGGGACGACATCTATTCCCTCGCGGCGGTGTACGAGCGCGGAGCGGCGAGGTTCGACGAGGGGGAATACGAGCCGTGGCTCGATGCGCGCGCCCCCGACGATCCCGCCTCCCTCATCTACACCTCCGGGACGACCGGCCGCCCGAAGGGCGTCGAACTCACGCACGGGAACTTCCGGGCGAACGTCGAGCAGTGCTACAGGCGGTTCAGGAATCGCCCGGAGAGCCCGATCACGGGGCTCTCCCCGGACTCGACGACGCTCTCCTTTCTCCCGCTGGCACACGTCTTCGAGCGGCTGGTCGGGCACTTTCTGATCTTCGCCGCCGGTGCAACCGTCGCCTACGCGGAGAACCCCGACACGCTCCGGGACGATTTCCGGACCGTCCGGCCGACGGTCGGAACGAGCGTCCCGCGGGTCTACGAGAAACTCTACGACGCGGTCCGCGCCGCGGCCCGGGAGTCGCCGGTGAAACGGCGGCTCTTCGAGTGGGCCGTCGACGTCGGGCGGACCTATCAGGCGACGGACGACCCCGGACGGCTACTGACCGGGAAGTACCGTCTCGCGGATCGGCTCGTGTTCTCACAGGTGCGGGAAGCGCTCGGCGGTCGGATCGAGTTGCTCATCAGCGGCGGCGGGAGTCTCTCCCCGGAACTGTGCCGCCTGTATCACGCGATGGGGCTGCCGATCCTGGAAGGCTACGGGCTCACGGAGACGGCGCCCGTGCTCGCCGCAAATCCGCCCGCGGCGCCGTCGATCGGCACCATCGGGCCGCCGCTCTATGACGTCGACGTCCGCCTCGATTCGACGGCAACGACAGCGGAGATGGCGAGCGACGATGGCGAGGTCGGCGAACTGCTCGTCCGCGGGCCGAACGTCTTCGACGGCTACTGGAACCGCCCGGAGGAGACTGCCGCGGCGTTCACCGACGACGGGTGGTTCCGGACGGGCGACGTCGTCGAACAGCGACCGGACGGGTATCTCGTCTTTCGCGAGCGGGCAAAGCGGCTTCTCGTCCTCTCGACGGGCAAGAACGTCGCCCCCGGCCCGATCGAGGACGCCGTCGCCGCCAGCCCGGCGGTCGAATCGTGTCTCGTCGTCGGCGACGGGCGAAAGTTCGTCGCCGCCCTTGTCGTTCCCGACGTCGACGGCCTCCGCGAGTGGGCTGACGGCGAAGGGATCGACCTGCCGGACGACCGGACGGCGCTCTGTCGGGACGACCGCGTCCGGGCGCGCGTGGAACGCGAAATCGACGCCGTCAACGACGAACTGGAGTCCTACGAGCGGATCAAACGGTTCCGCCTCGTCCCGGAACCGTTCTCCACGGAGAACGACACGCTGACGCCGACGATGAAAAAGCGGCGGAAGAGTATTCTCGACCGGTACGCGGAGATGGTTTCGTCGCTGTACGACAGCAGCGAGTCGTCGACCGGCCGGTAGAATATTGCATTTGTTTAGCAATACGGGGTTTCCTCACCGGATCGTGTCGTCCGGCGATTGTCGAAATTCCGTCCGGAATATGGGGATTTATACCCCTCCGCGGGTTTCAAATCGACGTATGGAGGGCCCATAGTGGCAGCCGAAAGCGGAGCGAACCTCATCCCCATCGTGGCCGCGATCATCGGGATCGGCGTCGTCGCGCAGGTCCTCGCGGACCGTTTTCAGGTGCCGAGCGTCGTGTTCCTCATCGCCGCGGGGATCATCCTCGGGCCGGAAGTGCTGGGGATCGTCGGGCCGGACTCCTTCGGCAACGCCTTAGGTGCCATCGTCGGGCTCTCGGTGGCGATTATCGTCTTCGAGGGGGCGTTTCACCTGCACATCGACAAACTCCGCGAGGCGCCGAAGGAGACGGTAAAGCTCGTCACGATCGGCGCTGCCATCGCGTTCGTCGGCACGAGCGTCGCGGTGCACTTTCTGCTCGGCGCGCAGTGGGACGTCGCCTTTCTCATCGGCGCGCTCCTGGTCGCGACCGGCCCGACGGTCGTCACGCCGATCCTCGCGGTCGTCCCGACGCGGGATCGGGTGGAGGCGGCGCTGGAGACCGAGGGGATCGTCAACGACGTGACGGCGGCGATCCTCGCGATCGTCATCTTCGAGGCGATCCGCGTCGGCCTCGACGAACCGGTCGCGCTGGTGCCGCTGTTCGCCGAACGACTCGGCATCGGCGTCGTCGTGGGCGGGGTCGTCGCCGCGATCCTGTTTTATTCGCTTCGGTACATCGACCTCTCGCCGGGGAACGCGCCGCGGAACGCCCGGTTGCTCGTGCTCGCGGGGGCGCTCGTCGCCTACGGCGCCGCCGACACCATCGCGACCGAGGCGGGGATCGCCGCTGTCGCGACTGCGGGTGTCCTCCTGGGCAATGTGGACATCCCGTACGAGGAAGACATCTCCGCGTTCAAGGGCGACATCACCCTCATCGTCCTCTCCTTCGTCTTCATCGCCCTCGCGGCGCTTCTGCGGTTCGACATCCTCCGGACGATCGGCCTGCGGGGGCTCCTCGTCGCCGGCGCCGTCGCGCTCGTGCTCCGCCCGATCCTGGTGTTCGTGTCGGCGACGGGAGATCGCTTCACGACCGGCGAGAAGTGGTTTATGAGCCTCGTCGGGCCCCGGGGGATCATCCCCGCGTCCGTCGCGACCCTCTTCGCCATCGAACTCCGGAACGCGGGGCAGCCGGGGTCGGCAGATCTGCTCGTCGGGACGGTCTTTCTCGTCATCCTCGTGACGGTCGTGCTGGAAGGTGGCTTCGCTCGACAGATCGCAGAATACCTCGACATCATCCCAATGCGCATACTCATCATCGGAGGCGGACGAGTGGGCCGAACGCTCGCCGAACGCCTCGAAGGCCGCGGAGAGAACGTCGTTATCGTCGAAAAACGAGAAGAAAACGTCGAAACCGCACGAAACGCCGGGTTCACCGTCCACCAGGGGGACGGCACCGACACGGACGTGTTGCGCTCGGCCGGCGGCGAGAACGCCCGGATCGTGGTCGGCGCGACCGGCGACGACGACGTGAACCTGCTGGTCTCGCAACTGGCCCGGTCGAAGTTCGAACCGGAGACGATCCTCGCGCGGGTGAACCAGCCCGATAACGCCGAGGCGTTCGAGGAACTCGGCGTCCGGGCGATTTCGGCGTCGCTGGCGACGGCACAGGCGATGGACAATTACATCGAACGCCCGTCGATGATGGACTGGATGGGCGAGATCGGCCACTCCGGCGACATTCAGGAGATCGAGGTCACCGCCGAGAAGCTGATCGGGACGACGATCGGCGAGGTCGGCCCACAACTGCCGGACGACTGCCTGATCGCGCTCGTCCAGCGGGACGGCGAGACGAAGGTTCCCGATTCGGAGTTGAAACTCCAGAAGGGCGACCGGATCACGATCATCGGCGGCCGCGAGGAAGTCCAGGAAGCGATCGAGTTCGTCCACCCCGATATGTGAGACGGGAAAACGTGATCTCCTAGCGCAGGAACTCGATCGCCTCGCCCTGTCCGAACCCGACACACAGCGTCGCGAGGCCGCGCTCTACGTCCCGCTTTCGCATCTCGTGGATCAGTGTCACCGGCAACCGCGCCCCCGACGCGCCGAGCGGGTGGCCGATGGCGATCGCGCCACCGTTGACGTTGTAGCGATCGGGATCGACGCCGAGTTCCCGCCGCGCGTAGACGCACTGGCTGGCGAACGCCTCGTTGAGCTCGACCAGCCCGTAATCGTCGATACTCGTCCCCGCGCGTTCGAGCAGACGCCGCGTCGCCGGAACCGGGCCGATCCCCATCACGGTCGGATCGACTCCGGCGACGGCGTTGGTGCCGACCTCCGCGAGGATGTCGAGGCCGCGGTCCTCGGCGAACGCTTTCGAGGTCACGAGCGTGGCGGCTGCGCCGTCTGTCACCTGCGAGGAGTTGCCGGCGGTGACGGTCCCATCGCCCGTAAAGGCCGGATCGAGGCCAGCGAGTGCCTCACGGGTGGTGTCGGGGCGGATGCCCTCGTCTTCGGTGACGGGTCCCGCGTCGGTCTCGACGGGGACGATCTCGTCGTCGAAGCGGCCCGACTCGGTCGCGGCGGCGGCCCGCTGGTGGGACTGAACGGCGTACTCGTCTTGGGCCTCCCGCGAGACGTCGTACTCCTCGGCCACCTTCTCGGCCGTCATCCCCATCTGTAGCTGGAAGACGTTGTACTGCTCCGAGAGCGCCGGGTGGAGGTGCTGGTAGGAGTCGCCGTCCATCGGGACGCGGCTCATACTCTCGACGCCGCCGGCGATGATGCACTCGCGGTTCCCCGCGGCGACGGCGTCGGCGGCGGAGACGATCGCCTGCATCGAAGAGGCACACCAGCGGTTGATCGTCGTCGCCGGGACGCTCTCGCCCAACTCCGACAGGAGGGCGATCACGCGAGCGACGTTGTTGTCCTGTTCCTCGCGCTGCTGGGCGACGCCCCACTGGAGGTCCTCGACGTCGTCGCTCCCGACGCCGGTCTCCGAGAGGATGTGATCGACTAGTGTGACCGAGAGATCTTCACTTCTGACGTCCGCAAAGACCCCGCCGGCCTTCCCGAACGGCGTGCGGTAGGCGGCGGCGATTACTGGTGTCGGCATATCGGGCGATGGAACGCGCGGCCGTATAAATGGAGAGGCAATGGAGCGATCCCGCCGGGTCGATCCTGTGCGCCAAGCGGTAACACGACGGTTCCCGCAACCGTGCTAGACAGAGAGTTTCCGCTCGAAAGGTGTGACGCGGAACCGCTCGTCGCCGCGGGTTGCGGGGACCGACTCCGTGACCCGCTCGCCGGGGTCGATCGTCACCGCGATCCCCTCGGGCAGGTACACCCAGTCGGACGCCGTCGGCCTGGTCTCGTAGAACTGCAGGCCCCCGCGGAACGTCCCCGGCGCGTCGCCGACGTTTTCGACTGTCACCTCGATCGTCGGATCCGCTCCGTCCCGCGCAGAGATCGTTGCATCGACCAACTCGAAGTCGGGAAGCGGCGGGGTATCGTCGACGGCCTCGAAGCGAACGTCCTCGGTCTCTCCCCACAGCGATAGCGTGAGAGTCGAGTCCGGGATTTCAGTTTCACGAAGTTCCTGGATGGCAACGAGATCCGCGCTTTCACCGGCGGCGATTTTGTTGTCGCCGAAGGGAACCCCGCCGTCGAGAACGAGCGTCTCAAGCGAGTCCCGCATCGCATCTGCCGTGACGGTGGCGCCGGGATCAGTACGGATTCCCGCGTCGGCAAACGCGTTGTCCGCGATGACCTGCCCGAAGCCGAGCGAGCGGTCGCTCTTGTTCGTCACGCGGAATCGGTGGAGTGCGAGGACGTGACCGTCGCTCGCGGACAGCAGTCCCGTCGCGTCCTCCGGCAGGAGGCCGACGCCGCCCTCCTCGGTCCGGTAGTGGAGCGCGCGCTCGAATCGGGATTCGAGTGCCGTGATCTCGAATCCGCCGACGTCCGAGACCACGGTATCGCCGGCCGCCAGCCGTCTCGGATTCACCTCGAAGGAGGGATCGAACGCGGGATGTTCGCGGGCGTCGGCGGTGATCGTCCAGGTCGTGCCCGCGTTGACCCGCAGTTCGACCTCGACCCGTTCCCACTCCCCGACGGCGATATCGGGGAGTTCGACGGCGACGGGGTCGGGTTCCGAAACCGAGTCGTGGAGCGAATCCGCCGAGTCGCTCTGAACCGACGCGGCCACCGTGGTCGTCTGCCCCGTTATTGTCGCGCCGCCGACGTTGCCGACTGCGAGTTCCACGGTGAACGTATCGAGGAACGCGAGCGGTTCCGCGTCGGGGATCGCGGCCGCCAGGAGCATCGGCGTCGGTTGCGCCGACTCGTCGACGCCGAATTCCGGCACGTCGTCTGCGGAGAGTCCGCTCGCATCTTCACCGTCGTGAGAGGGCTCACTCGAAGCGTCCTCGTCGCCAGCGCCCCCGGTCCCGTCAGCGCCGGAAAGGCAGCCTGAAACCAGGCCGATGCCGGCAGCGATTCCCGCGAGATACGATCGGCGGGTCCTGCTGTCATCAGCCGAGCGAGCGCCGGCGTCGTTCCCGGGACGGTGTCCGGTCATTGCGTCTCACCACCGCTGGCGTAGTTCGGATCGTAGCACTCGTCGCCAAGCCGGGACCGGGCGGCACGAACGAGATCGAGGAAGTACTCCCGGTAGGCTGCGAGCGTGTCCGGACAGAGCGCCGACTGCTCGAACAGCCGCCAGACCTGGCCGACGTCGTGCCGCGCCCACCACAGGAGGTGGTTGACGAGCGCCAGCCGTGCATCCCGCGGGCGGCCGTACGCCTCCCGGACGGCCGTCGACTGCCACCCCTCCTCGAACAGCAGACTGAACTTCCGGCCGTTCGCCGCGTCCGTCGCCTTTCGGAGCAGTTCCGCGTCGTCGAGGACTGAGGTCCCCACCTCGGGAGTTGTCTCGGACATCACACCACAACCGACGGGTGGCAACCACCTAATAACTATCAATTTACTTATATGTATGCGGATGCGGATTCGTGGCCGAGTACACTGAATCGATCGGTTACAGGATCGTAATATCCCTACGCTCGGGCGGGGGCGCCCCGAACCGACCCACCCCAGTCGTCAACCCGGCGACGCTCAATCGATCTGTCCGGACAGTTCGGGGGACAGCGCCGCGACCGGACCACCCACCAGGATTAAGTCGGGGTGTGCGCGAATGTCACCCGGAAGATGACAACAAATGATGGCTTGTCGGAGACGCTCCCGTCGGTGAAATATCCGGTTCGACGGGCACGGATCCTGCTGTCGGGACTCGGGTTTCTGTTTGTACTGTACTTCTTCGGGAGCCTCCTGTTTTTGCTCCCCGCGTTCTTCCTGGTGAGTGCGTACGGATCGCTCGGATGGCTCCTGACGCTCCTCCTCGTCTCGGCCGTGATCCTGTTTGTCGCGTATCGGGGCTACCGACGGATGCTCGCGCAGATTCTGGCCGACGCCGAACGAGTGACCCCCGAGGACAGCCCGGAGTTCGCCGACTTGCTCGACTTCGTCGAGGAGGAGTCCGAGCGGCGCGGGATGGAACCGCCCGCTCTCTACGTCCATCCGGCACCGATCGCCAACGCACTGGCGGTCGGCCGGCGAACGAAGGGACACGTGGTCGTCTACGACGGGTTGCTGACGACCCTCCAGAACCCAGCAGAGCTGAACGCCGTCGTCGCCCACGAACTCGCGCATCTCGACAACCGGGATTCGACGGCGATGACGCTGCTCTCGGCGATCAAGCTGACCGTGGTCCGCTTTTGGACGTGGTTCGGGTTTGCCCTCAGGTCGTGGATGTACGAACGGCGAGGCGTCGTCCTGACGCCGACAGAGGAACAGGCGCTGTGGGCGAAGGCACATAGACGGTCGAACCTCGTCTGCAGTCCGATCGGCCTCGCGGAGAACTCGATTTCGCGACACCGGGAGTACATCGCCGACGCGGAGGCGGCCGAGGCAACCTCCCCGGGGGCGATGGTCGGGGCGCTCGAATCGATCGCCGACGGCGACCACGACCCCGGAGACCTGGACGTGCCGCAGTCGCTGTGTATCCACGGCGAGAGCGACGGAGTGCTCGCCCGGTTACGTTCGGACCATCCGCCGATCGAAAAGCGGATCCGCTACGTCGAGAAGACGCACGGCGATGGCGACGGGTAGGCCCGCTGCACCGACGTCGACGAGTGCCGCAGCCGCACGAAGTACACCGGCGACGGCTGTCAGCAGAGCGGAGAGTGGCACCCGGCGACGGCTGTCAGCAGAGCGGAGAGTGGCACCCGGCGACGCGATCGTCCTCGGTGCTGGCACGGGAGCGACGGCCCCCCGGATGGAATCCTGAAGATCGCCCCGTGACCCCCCAAAAATTATGAGATCCGGAGAGAAGAGCCATATATGACAGCGAGTGTGAATATCGAGCTCGATCGCCCGTGTGTGCCACCGGAGGAGCGATCGACCGTCTTCGCCGAGCTCGACATCGATCCGGGGGAAAAGCGGGAGCCGGCGACGCGACAGGTGGTTATCTGCATCGACGGAAGCGCCCCGATGGGCTCGGTAACCGGCACGGGCGACTCCAGGATCGAGCGGATACTGGAGGGGGCGAAGAAAGTCCTTGACCTCCTGAACGAGGACGACCGCCTCGGGATCGTCTCGTTCGACAGTCGTCCGTCCACCGTCCAGGACGTCGAGCGGGTCGGCGACCTCGACGCGGACGAAGTCCGGAGGCAGATCGACGACATCGACGCGTCCGGCGGGACCGATATCTACGGCGCTCTGGAGCGGTCTCACGATATGCTCAGCGAGTTGCCGGACGGCGAAAACGCGACGACGCGCATCCTGTTGCTGTCGGATGGCCGGGACGGGCAGAAGGACGCCCCGGAGTTCGAGCCGCTGGCGACCGAAATCGGCGACGACGGGATCGAGATCGTCTCCGCGGGAGTGGGTGCGGCCTACGATCGGGCGGCGATCAGGACGATAAGCGAGGCCTCAGGGGGATGGTGGAACCACCTCGCCGACCCCCAAGAGCTTCTGCAGTTCTTCGAATATGCCATTGAGGACGCAGGAAAGACTGTCCGCGGCGATCCGGAGATACGGATCGACGCGGCGAGCGGGGTCGAAGTGATGGAAGCATTCCGGCGGCAACCGCAGGTGCAGAGCGTGAGACTCCTGGAAGCCGACGGGACGTACGTGGTTCGTCTGCCGGACCTGCCGAAGCGCCAGCGACAGCAGGTTTTGTTCGAACTCGAAGTCCCGGGGCGACCCGAGGGCGAGGTGCGACTGGGCGACATCCGCCTCGACGCCGGCCGACCGTTGCTCTCGGAGCGCCTGCAGATCGAGTACACGAGCGACCTCGATCGCCTGCAGCAGCGAAATACCGGCCTCCCCGCGAAGTGGCGTGAGCGCAACGCGCGAACCACTCCCCCGACGGCGGACGCGCCGACAGGAGGCGACGAGGTCGAGCAGACGTCGACCATCGTGCCGGACGAAGGTCAATCCAACTAACCAACTATGAGTACGGAACCGAAGAAGGGAGCGGTCATCGGCACCTATCGGCTCAAGGAGTTCGTCGACAAAGGCGGGTTCGGCCGCGTGTGGCGGGCCGAGGATCAGACGACAGGCGAGGAGGTCGCGCTGAAGATTCCCCGCCACGACCAGGTCAGTGAGGCGATCCTCGACAAGTACGTCAACCGCGAGTTGCAGGCGCTCAAGGAGATCAGGACCGTCGGCGGCCACCCGAACCTGATGAATCTCAAGGACAGCGTCTCCAACGACGGGGACGTGATCCTCGTCGTGGACTTCGTCGGCGGCGACGAACTCGGCGAAATCGTCGAAGATCGATCGGGGTTCGGCGCCGACGAAGCGCGCGACATCGGGATCGACATCTGCGATGCGATGTCGTTCCTCCACCAGCACGAGATCGTCTACCGCGATCTGAAGCCCGACAACGTCCTCCTCGACGGTCAGCGCACGCCGACGATCATCGACTTCACGACGGCAAAACAGGTCGACGTCTCCGGTCTCTCACGGGCAGGTGACGGTGTTGACGCTGACGATACCGAATCAGAATTCTTGGGTGACGCAGCGTTCAAACCTCCGGAAGTGCTTCCGAGCGGGATCGACAGCGATCAGGGACCCTGGAGCGACGTTTACTCTCTCGGAAAGACGCTGTTCTATATGATGACGACGGCGAAGTTAGAGAGCAACGGTCTCAGGCCGAGCAATTTCGGCGCCTCCTGTCCCCAGTATCTCGACGAAATCGTCGCGCGGGCGACCGCGAGAGATCCGACAGAACGGTACAGCAGCGCGACCGCGCTGAAGAACGCGCTGGGACGGGAAGACCCCACGCCGCCGCAGACGGCGACGCTGTACCACGTCGGGGCCGACCACGCTTACGACATCGAAGACGGCGACACGATCGGCCGCGACGACCCGCCGAAGACCAGCATCTCGATCACGGATCCGAACGATGACACGTTCGTCTCCCGCGTCCACTGCCGGATCACCCGGAACGCCACTGGCTCGTGGGTGCTCGAAGACGAGAGCACGAACGGCACCTACTATTACGAGGCCGGTGACTGGGTGGAGATCCTCTCGCCGAACGGCAGACAGACGTACCGCAGCAAGGGGCGGGACGTCGAGGCGACGACTGACACGAAGCGGCTCGAACCCGGCGACACCTTCGCCTTAGTCGATCCGAATTACGACAAGCAGACGTGGTTCATCTTCCAGGGTGAGAACTGACGGACTACACCCGGACGGTGTGATTCCGCCGCGTTCGAGTCACGGACTGATAATGATGCGACAGTCGGTGACTCTCCCCTACTCCGGCCCGTCGAACCCGGGAACCTCGAACAGCGAGTCGGTGATCGCCCCCGTTCGGTCGCTACTCGCCCGGTTCGGCAGGAGATCCAGCACCTGCGCCTCCGAGAGGAGATAGACACTGGGCTTTGGCCCGCGGCACATCCGCTCGTGGGTGAGATAGAAGACGCGTTCGCCGACCTGCGGGTCGGCGGCCCAGACCGACGAGATCTCTTTGGGCGGACGGATCCGGCCGCCGGGTTCGTCGACGTCGTCGATGTCGTATATCTTGTAGATCCCGATGTTGGTGTAGGCGTCCTTTTCGAGCGACGACTCCGAGAGCACGATATATCGGTTTTCGTCCTCGATGCTCCAGCAGACCGACGGGCCTTTCGTCAGGTGGTTGACGGCGACGGTCTCCCGGACCTGCTCGGGGAGTCGGATCATCCGCTCTCTGTTGACCGTCTCCTGGATCAGAAACTCCCAGCCGCGGAACTCGTCCATACTGTCGGCTCACGCGGTACACTGCTGTAAAACTTCACACCAGTGGCGGCCGTTTCGCTCGCGTCGTCGGTTCCAACCCCGGAATATGCAAGTACCTATACCGCGGGCAGCGCAACCGACGGACGAACTCCTCAACAGGGAGCACGTTCACGATGGGACGAACCTTATCGGAAGTCAAACGATACGGCCCGAACTGGGACGAAACGCGGAAGCAGATCCTCCGGCGCGACGACTACACGTGCCAGCGGTGCAGGCACCAGAGCGGCCCGCACGCCGGCGACGAGGGGCGCGTGCTGCAGGTCCACCACATCGAGAAGGTCTCCGACGGCGGCTCGAACGACGAGTCGAACCTGGTGACCCTCTGTCGGCCCTGTCACGGCGTCCAGCATCCCGACAACGACACGTTCGACGCGATCCGCGGGTACGCCCGGATCTATCCGCCGTCCACGGCCGAGGGCTCCGTCGCGTACGTCAACTCGAAGAACGAACGGGAACCGCTCGAATCCTATCTCGACCGGACGGAATCGGACTACTGCGAACGGTGTGGCGATCCGAAGTCCGACGGCGAACGCTTCTACGTCTACCCCAACATCGACTTCGCCGACCGCGGGTCCTACGAGAACCCCGCCGAGAAGTTCGGCGTGCTGTGTGCCCCCTGTACGGGACTCGTGTACGCGGCGGACGACGACGATGGCGTGGAGAAACGGGTGATCTCGACGGACGGCCGCATCATCGGAACGAGCATCGACCGGCTGGTCGCACAGCGCGACCGCGCGCTCCTCTCCGGAACGAAGAAGACGCGGAAGTTCGGCGCGACCCGCGAGGCGGCAAACCGGAAGGAGTGGTGGCTGTTCGAGAGCCCCTATCGACATATCCACGGCCTCTGGCGGCGGCTCGGAACGGCCGTCATCGCCGCCGTCCTGTTCATCCTGGCCGGCCCCTTGCTCGATGGGCTGATTTCCGGACTCGCGGCCTCGACGTTACTGGGACCGTCGGCGGCGTGGTTCTACGTGTTCGCCGGCGGCCTCATCGTCGCAGTGAGCCTCGCGTACGTGCTCCGGTGGTCTGTAGCCGCGCTCTCGGACCGTCTGTGGCACCGGATCGACGGGACGATCCGTCCCCACCACTACCGGAAGCCGAAACTGTTCACGCTCCGGCGACGGCTCGGTGCCGTGGGTGGCTATCTGGTCGTTCCCTATCTGGTCGTCGGCGCGCTGCACGCGGTCGTGCTTCTGCTCTGAGTCGGGGAGGAGGGGTGCGCACGGTGGTGACCTCCCTCGGAACCAGCGGTGTGACGATGGCTCGGTTGGGTCTCCCGTCCCCGCAGCGCGTTTCGACGCGCTTATGCGAGTAGGTCGGCAACCTCTTTGGGATGAGTAACCGGGCTCTCGAAGTCGTCGAGTTCCTCCTCACGGCCCATCTCTACACGGAAAACCGTGATCTGGACGAGAACGACCTCCCGCCGCGGTACCGCCGGGTCTTCTGGACTGACCCCTCCGACGGCGACGACGAGGAATCGGGCGTCGTCGATATCGAGCGGCCGCTCGTCGTCACCGACGACGTCGCGCGGAAGGCGACCGGCGTCGAACACCCCTGGGATGCCGTCTCGGACCTGCTTTTCACCCAGCGCGAGGAGTTCTCCGGCCGCCTCTCGGTCACACAGGCCGATATGGCGATCGAGTGGTATCTCGACCGCGCCGACCGCGAGCGGCTGGCGACGAACCCCACAATCGCAGCGACCGTGGAGGACCGCGAATCGGTCGACGTGACCCACGAGGAGGCGCGGGATCACACCCGCCCGATCCAGGCCGACCGCGTCTGGATCGACAGCCTGCTGGAGGAGTACTTCGACGCCGAGGAGGACGCCGAGATGCTCGATCTCGTGCAGGTGCGCGCGCCCGAGGAGATCGAGATGACGCTGGAGGATCTCGTGTTGACGTCGGATCAGGAAGGCGAGATCCAGAAGCTGATGAAGGCGATCGAACACCGCGAGTATCTCGCCGGGATCGGCCTCCGTGAGATCGGGAAGATCCTCTTTGTGGGCCCGCCCGGGACGGGGAAGACGACAGTCTCCCGCGCGCTCGCGCACGAACTCGGACTCCCGTTCGTCGAGGTGAAGCTCTCGATGATCACGAGCCAGTACCTCGGCGAGACCGCGAAGAACGTCGAGAAGACCTTCGAGGTCGCAAAGCGCCTGTCGCCGTGTATCCTCTTCATCGACGAGTTCGACTCCGTCGCGAAGACGCGACGCTCCGACGAGCACGCGGCGCTGAAGCGCGCGGTCAACACGCTCCTGAAGAGCATCGACGACATCTCCCTGATCCGCGACGAGGTGATCCTCATCGGCGCGACCAATCACCCAGATCAGCTCGATTCGGCGGCGTGGCGGCGCTTCGACGAGATCGTCAATTTCCCGAAGCCCGACCGCGATATGCGCGCGGACATCCTCCGGATCATCACGCGACGGATGGACATCGCGGAGTTCGATCCCGGGGCGGTGGCCGAACTGACCGAGGGCCTCACGGGCTCGGACCTCCGGATGGTCCTCCGGGAGGCCGTCCTGGAGGCGCTGACCGAAGAGCGGACGACCCTGACCCAGGAGGACATCGTCGACGCCGTCGAGGACTTCGAGGAGCGGGACAACCTCAAGAATATGGATATGATGTCAGACGGCGAACAGCTGGTCGCGGACGGCGACAGCCACTCCCACGACCACGCTCACGAGCACTGAGCACGGAAATTCAAAGACCCCTCTTGTCCCGTCGAAGGGAGTCCGATCACCACTCACAGTGATTGTGGGCGGCGGCAGGCCGCGCCGGTGACGGCCGATTCGACGGTTGGACGCCAACCGTTTTCCGGTGCCGACAGCTGCTAGCTGGTATGCCGATCTGTAACCGTCTGCCAGCGTCTCCCTCCATTCCCGTATGACGCTTGCGATGCTCCTCGAACAGTACGTCAGCCTCGGCATCTTCGTCGTCGCCGCGGGACTCAGCGTGCTCAGCTACCTGGCGTGGCGCCGCGAGCGCGACCGCCGGATGCGGGTGATCACCGCCGGATACGCGATGTTCGCGATCTACGGGCTGGTGGTCTTCCTCGAGTATCCGCTGCTGCCGTATCTCGGCGCGCGAACCGTCGAACTGCTGGAGCACGGGAGCGCGCTGCTCATCCTGGGTGGCCTGCTGACGTTCTTCGTGGCGCTCACGCGGGACTGAACGATGTCGGAGCCGGATCTCGAACTGGATTCGCGGCGGGCCATCTACCAGCGGATCACCGATACCCCCGGGATTCATTTCCGGGCGCTGCTCGACGAACTCGACTACGCGCAGGGCACGCTCCAGTACCAGCTCCGGTGGCTGGCCGACGAGGGACTGATCGACGTCTCCGACGATGGAAAGTACACGCGCTACTATCCCGCTGCCGACTTCGACGGGCCGGACCAGCGGGTGATGAACGCCCTCCGTCGGGAGTACAGCCGACGCATCCTCGCCCACCTCCTCGCCGACGGGCCGCTGTCGACGAGTGAACTGAGCGACCGGATCGGGAAAGCGCAATCGACCGTCTCCTGGCACCTCTCGAACCTCGCCGAGGCCGATCTCGTGACCAAAGAACGGGACGGCCGGCAGGTCGTCTACGGCGTCGAGGATCCCGAGCGGGTGAAATACCTCTATACGCTCTACCAGCAGTCCTTCACAGACCGTGTCGTCGACCGACTCCTGGGACTGTGGAACCGGTACTAAGTACGGAGCGTCTCGATTGGCTCGGCCCCCGGGAATCGCCGCCGGCGCCGCCCGACATCGTCAGGAGCCGTTACCGACTCGTAACTCGGTCTCCGGATGGCTACTGGCCCGCAAAGACGCGGGCTGATTTGCCACGCAGGACCAGCGCCCGCAGCAGGAGGACGTACGCTAGAAATAGCAGGGTCGGCGTCAAGAGCGGACGGATCAATCCCGTCAGCTCCGTGCCGACCGCGGCGGCGTGGATCGTGCCGAACGCGAACCCACCGTACGCGAAAGCGTGTACGACGCGCGGTCCCCAGGGCGACTCGAAGCGCGCGGCGTCAGTGAACCCGAGGACGGCGACGACGAGCAGGACAAGCGCGCCCACCCCGACGACGACGCCGGCCAGAAAGTACGAGCGGGAGTACGCGGGCGCCGGCACGGCCCCGGTCAGCACGAACCACGTGTCGAGCACGCCGAGTGCCGCGTGGAGGAACGTCACGAGCATCGCGAACACGGACAGTTCGATATGGACGCGCTGCGCCGCGTCGTGGAGAATCCCGAAGGACTCGGTGTTGTAGAGGATGCCTGTCAGAACGGCCAGATACAGCGCGGGGTAGGCGACGAGCGCGGCGGCGCGATCGAGCAGCCACACGAGGTGCGCCATCACGACGCCCCCGTCGTTTCGACGACATCCGGGCAGCCGTCGGCATCCTGAAACCCGTTTTCGGTCTCAGGACGGGTCGGACACTGGTCTGTGGCGTCGGGGATGCCGTCCCCGTCGTAGTCGTTCGGTGCCTGCCGCGCGGTGACGGTCTCGTTCGTGAGTTCGGCGCGTTTCTCTTCGGTCGCCTGTGCCGCACGGAC
The DNA here is from genome assembly GCF_031823395.1 of Halobellus ordinarius. NCBI lineage: Archaea > Methanobacteriati > Methanobacteriota > Halobacteria > Halobacteriales > Haloferacaceae > Halobellus > Halobellus ordinarius. The sequence continues at coordinate 332,792 of NZ_JAVQKJ010000002.1, read as the reverse complement.
GTCTCCGATCTGCCACAGTATCGGCGTCGCGACAATCAGGAGGGCGATCGCGACGACGGTGATTCGTTGCCTATGCGTCGTAGACATAGGTGTCGAAGTCGTCGGTCAGGTAGAAGACGCCGCTGTGGACAATCAGTGCCTCTAGCCCAGGCCAGTCTTCGGCGAGTGACCGCGCCTCGTCGAGCGGAAGCGCCGCGAGCGTCGTCGCGAGGGCGTCGGCCTCCATACAGTCCCGCCCTGCGACAACGGTCACAGAGTCGTGTCGGGCACCGATCCGCTCCGCGTTCGGATCGTAGACGTGATCCACCGACCCGCGTTCGCGGCGGTAACCGCCGGAGGTGGCGATCGCCCAGTCCGTATCGAGCGTCCGCAACGGTCGGTCCCCGCCGTAGGGGCTTTCGATTGCCACCGGTCCAGTCGGCGGCGAGAGGTCGCCACCGCCGCTGACGAACCCGCGGCGGCCGATCCCGTCGAGGGCGTCCGCGGCCCGATCGACGATGTACCCCTTCGCAAGGCCGTTGAGATCGAGCGCGGCGTCGGCCGTCACACGGTCGCCGTCGACGGCGACGGTTCCGGTGTCGAACGTCTCCGGAACCGACTCGCTGTCACCCCGGAGGTAGGCCTTGAGGTCGTGTTCGACACGGCCCTGGTGGATGTCGAACGTGCCGTCGGTCCGCTCGTAGTACTCGAGCCCACGGCGGACGAGTTGTGCCACGTGCTCGTTTTTGACGACGCCGCGCTGGTTGAGTCGGGCCACCGCGCTATCGGCGTCGAAGGCGTCGAGTTGGCCTTCGAGCGCGATAGCGGTCTGCTCGGCGGCCGCAGCCGCCGCTTCGGCACGAATACCGGCGGCGTGGACGCGGAACGTCGTATCACAGCAGCGAAATTCACGCCGCGTGTCGCCAAGTCGGCGGACGGCGCTGGTGAGTGTGGACATCTCGACTGTCAGTGCTCCGCTTCGTCGTCCTCGTCGTCGTGCTCTGCATCGTCATCCCTCACGTCGTCGCCGTGCTCTGCATCGTCATCCGCCTCGTCCTCGTACTCCTCGTCGTGGTCATCTTCTTCCTCGTGATAATTGTCCTCCTCGTCGTGTTCGTCCTCGTACTCTTCGTCTTCGTATCCGGACTGCACTGCGGGCGTGAAGTTCTGGTTTGGTTCCGGTGCGTCGCCAGCGACCTGCTGGGTGCCGCCGGAATCACCAGGGGCGAGGCCAGACGAATCTGTTACCAGTCCGAGACCCGGGAACGCGAGGCCGCCGGCGACGAGCGCCGTCAGCAACGCGCCCAGGAGCGTGAATGCCACGAGTCGGTTGGTCGGAACGGGAACGCGCATAGGTGTGTGTCGAGTGGACGGAAACGGACCACCGTATAGTGGCTTGGCGTCCAACCGTCGAATCCTCGTACAGCCGTCGAATCGTCCGCAGAGCCGACCCGAACGGGATCCGGTTCCCCGAAACCGGTTGTCCGTCGGCGGCAGAGCCGACAATATATCCCCACGGCGCTCCCAACGACCGATGATGCAGGTCACCCTGCTCGGGACGGGCGATACGACCGGAACGCCGACCGTCGGTTGCGACTGCGACACCTGCGTCGAGGCACGTCGCCGCGGCGTCGAGCGCACCCGGTTTTCGGTCCACGTCGAAAACGAGCGCACCGGCGAGTCGCTGCTCGTCGACTTCAGCCCCGACTTCCGCCACCAGTTTCTCACGCAGTCGGTGCCGCTGCCGGACGCGGGGATCGTCTCGCACATCCACTTCGATCACCTCGACGGCCTCGGCAACGCCTACCGGCTGTTCGACGACCTGCCCGTCTACGCCGCAAACGAGACCGACCCGGCGACGTCCGAGAGCGTCGCCGGGACGATCGAGCGGAAGTACGACTACCTCGACCAGGTGTCGGTCCACCCGCAGACGCCCTTCGAGCCCTTCGAGGTCTGCGGGCTGGAGGTGACGCTCGTCCCCGTCGATCACCCGCCGCTTTTCTGCTATGGGCTCGCGATCGAGGATCCGGAGACGGGCGCGAAGCTGTCGCTGTCGGGCGATACCTCCTACGGACTCCCCGACCGATCGCGGGACGTGCTGGCGGATCCGGACCTGCTTCTCGCCGACGGCATCGTCCCGGCCGCGCTGTGTGAACACCATCCGCTCGGCGGCAAACACCACGACGACGACGGCATCCCGCGGACGTTCGGGACGAAACACATGACGCGGGAGGGCGCACTCGCCCTCGCTGCCGACCTCTCGGCGTCGGAGACGCGGGTCGTCCACACGGCCCACTTTTACCCCGCCGAGGAGGCGTTCGCGGAACCGCTCGCCGTCGACGGCGAACGCTACAGCATCTAAGGACTCGCTTCCGCCGAAAAGTCGATCTTCAGTGGTTCACTCGACCGGCCGGAGTTTGGGGAAGTCCGGGCCAGCAGCCTCAGCCGAGGATGTACTTCGCGATGCGCTTTTTCCCGAGTTCGGTCTTCTCGATGATCGCGTCGAGGCCGAGCACCCGGCCCGCCCCGAGGACGCCCAGCGTCACGAACAGCATCAGGCCCATCAGGTCACCGTTGACCAGGCCGTGGGACCAAGACGCGTTCCCGAGGTAGAAGAACACCATCAGGAACGCCCCGAAGAAGCTCGCCAGCCGGACTAAGGCGCCGACGACGAGTCCGAGGCCGATGAGCGTCTCACCGATCGGGATCATGAAGTTGGTGAACTCCAGCATCCACGGCGTCTGGCCGGCCCAGACGAGGAAGCCCTGGATGGGGCTGGCCGCGCCCGCGTTGACGAGGTAGCCCTGCGCGCTGAACGGTTCACCCGAGACGAAGGCGAACTTGGTCAGCCCCGCGTGAAGGAACCAGTACCCGGTGATCACGCGGAGGACGGCGACCCAGTACCCTGCGAGCGTCCCCTGCAGGTCGAAGTCGAGCGGGTTATCGAACACCGCTTGCGTTGATGTTGCCATCGTCGGTCACCTCACAGATGAACCTCTGGACCTCACCCCCGTATAATATCGAGCCGATTCTCAGGAATTTGGAAAAGCTTACTCGAACCCGAGTCGGATCATATATACCGGTCTAGCCCCGACTGTCGCCGTCGTACGCCGGGGGGGTCCCGTCGCCAAGTGCTCCGCTCGTCGCGGAGCGCTCCGGTCGAGACGTCCGGTGGCTCGGCGGGGTCGAAGGCGTCGCAGTCGTCCCCGCAGGTTCGCGCCGGGTCGACGACGCGCTCGAACTGCGCACAGTACGGCCTGCCGTCGTCGGTCGCCTCGGCGTGCGCACAGGCCGGGAAGTCGTACGTCCGCCACCCCTTGCCGTAGGCCCGCTCGGCGATCCGTCGCCGGGCGCGCGCCTTCTCGCCCGCAGTCACGGGTCGGACGTCGGTCCGGAGCGGCCGCTCGGCGACGAGTTCGATTCCCGGTTCGTCGGGCGACAGCGACGCCGGCGGCCTGATTTCCTCCCGTGTCCCCGTCTCGGGGTCGAACCGCCAGACGCCGACCGCCGCGGGGATGCGGTTGAGATGCGCGCGCGTGACGTGACTCTCCGTCGCCAGCACGACGGCGTCGAACAGCCCCAGGGAGACGTCGGTTCGGAGCTGGCGATCCAGCGCGCCGGGGTCGCCGAGGTCGGGTTTGTTCTCGATGCCGACCAGCCGGCCGAACCACTCGTCGGGGTACCGTGTCGTCTGCCGGACGTACTCCCGACCGTCGCGCCGCTCCGTGGCGAAAAAGCCCGCGTCGACGGCAGTGTCGACAATAGCATCGCGCGTTTCTGAAGCCATCTCGGGGAGCACCCGGTTCCGCGGGACCGCCTCGCCGGCGCCGACGTCGCTCTCGATCGCGCGGATCGGCACCGACCGGTCGGTAATCTCCGCGCGGCGGTCGAACCCTGGCCCGGGGGCGACGCCGACGACGTCGACGATCCGCCGCCCCGCGCGGTCGACGGTCGCGCCGAGTTGCCGGCTCACGACCCACTCGGTCGTCGCTTCGAGGTGAGAACACAGCGCGAGTTCGAAGGCGAACTCCCGGGGCGCATCGGTATCGGCCACGTCCGGACATAGACGCCGGCGGACAAAAGCGACTCGTCGGCAGTAAGAGGATTCGGTGGCGGACAAAAGCGGCCCGGCAGCGCCCGCGGCACCAGCCCGGGGGTCCGACGCGGCGTCAGAAGTGCCCGGGATCCTCGGTACCGTACTGGAGTTCCCCGCCGCGTCCCCCCTCGACGGTGCTGCTCCCGTGGTCGCCGGAACTCGGCACCTTCACGCGGACCTCGGTGACCTCCTCGAAGTCCATAATCAGGTCCGATTTGATGTTGTCGGCGGTGATATTCGAGATGCCGCACCCGGCGCAGGCGCCGCCGAGTTCGACGACGACCTCCCCGGTGTCGGGATCGGCCTTCCGGACGACGCTCTCGCCGCCGTGCATCTGGATGATCGGCATCTGGCCGGCCATCCACGTCTCGATGCGCCGCCGGAGTGGTTCCTCGGAGTCGCTCATTGCTTCCAGTAGGAGGCCGACGCTTTGGAAGCTTGCGGTTACACTCGCGGTGCGTCGCCGTCGAGAAAAGTGTGTCACGGTTATACAGGGAAGTTGGCGCGGGCGAGGCAACCGTGAGTGATCGCTCTCGACGTCGCCCCGCCCGCTACTCTCGGCTTCGACGCAGCAGCCGCCACGCCGCAAGCGAAAAGCCGGCTACGGCAGCGGTCGCGCCGAATCCGGGCGCGCCGATGTCGACCCCCGGATCGTCGGTTGTGGCCGCTGTGGCGTCGGCTGTCGCTCCCGCGTCGTCTGACGTCGTCTCCTCACTGGCAGTCATCGAGACCCCGGCGGCTGGTGTCGTCGTCCGCTCTGGAAGGATCCCCGGCGGATCCGCCTGCTCGCCCGCGTGATCGGGGAACGTGTACAACCGCGCCGGGCTGTCGCCGACGCCCATACTGCTGGCGACGAAGAACCCCTCGCGGTCGCCGGGCTGTGCGAGCCGCGCGGTCCAAAAGCGGGCCACCTCGGGATCGCGCCACCACGACAGTTCCCGCGGCGCCCCCGGCTCGGAGATGTCGTGCCGCTTGACGCCGCCCTGATACCACGAGGAGTAGAGCACGCTATCGGTGAGCTCGAAGTTGTGCGCGGTGGTCCAGACGCCGCCGTACGTCGGATCGGGCGACGGCGGCGCGGGAATCGTGGCCTTGGGGATCGGAGCCGTGGGGTCGGCGACGTCCCAGAGATCGATCCCGGAGGGGCCGCCGACGTACTCCGATGACGCGGTCGCGGTCTGCGTGGCGGCAGTCGCCGGCGACGACGCCGGTGTCCCGTCCTCGGGTGTGTCGCTCACGTCGCCCTCCTTCGGCGTCGCGGTGCTCGTCGCGTTCGACGCCGCCGGCTGCAGCGCCCACGTCTCGCGGCCGACCCCGAGGAGCGTTCCCGACGGATCGGTCGCGACGTAGTGGTGATTGCGGGGCGGGAGTGTGGCCTCCCGGCGGGCCGCCTCCTCGGAGAGTTCCGTGAGCGACGAGGGATCGGGCGCGTCGACGGTCCCCAGCACGGTCGGCGACGTCGGGTCGGAGACGTCGAGAATCCAGGTCCCGGCGTCCCACAGTGCCACAAACGCGGTCGAGCCGTGAACGTAGACGTCGTGGATGCTGCGGAGCCGACTCGCCACCTCGTCCCAGGTCTCGTCGGCGTCGATCACCGACCATCGACCGAGTTCTGCACCGCTCTCGATATCGCGGACGACGAGCGGATTTCGACCGCCGTCGTTGCCGGTGAGATAGGCGACCCCGTCGCGGACGAAGCAGTTGTGGATCGGAAACGACGTCTCGTGGAACGCTTGCTCGGTGGGGGATTCGGGATCGGAAACGTCGACGACGAGAAAGCCGGAAATCGCCCCCGACAGTGGGTTTGCCGGGCCGGCGACGACGAGCGTCGTCGGGTCCGTCGCGTCGAGTTTGACATCGAAGATTCCCCGGAGTGGACCGCCGTCGCGGTCGGCCAGCGGTTCGCGGACGTCTGCGAGCAGGCGAGGCTGGTCCGGGGTCGAGACGTCGACGGCGGCGTAGCCGGTCGTCGTCGCGAGATAGGCGGTCTCGCCGTCCGGTGTGACGACCGCCTCCTTGGCGCCCTCGACGTCGATCGAGCCGTACGGTTCGTACGGACCCGGATGTGCAGCAACCGGGTCCGAGACGACCGATCCGCCGAGGCCGACGGCGACTGCGCTGCCGAGGAAGCCGGCGCCGGTACAGAGGAACTCGCGCCGTCGCATCTCGTTGGGGCGGTGCATCGGTATGAATCGTCCCGTCACAGCCGAGAGTGATCCCCCGTCCCGCCGGTCATCGCGCTCGCGAGGGCACCCTTGACGACCACTTCGTCGCCGAGAGTCGTCAGTTGGATCTGGGGCACGTTCGACATCACCATCTCGTCCATCCGCTCGCGGATCGGATCCAGCGTGCGCTCGGGATTGTTGAGCGCGACGGCGCCGCCGACGTAGATGATGAGCGGCGCGTACGCGTGGACGATGTTCGCGACGCCCATCGCGTTCCAGTGGCCGAGTTGGTCGACGACGTGGGTGGCGAACGCGTCGTCGCCGTCCTGCTCGAAGACGTCGACGGCCGAGAAGTCCGGGTCGTCGATCGGGAGAGTGGTGTCCGTGCCGTTTTCCTCGTGGAGGTAGGCGGCGTACCGCGGGATGTTGCTGCCCGAGCAGTACGCCTCCCAGTGGCCGTCGTGGCCACAGCCACAGGTGAGGTGTCCCTGCGGATCGACCGTCATATGGCCAACTTCGCCCGCGTTGCCGTCCCACCCCGCAAGGACGTTGCCGTCCACACAGACCCCCGCGCCGATCCCCGAGGAGATGGTGAGATACACCATATCGTCGGGGTTCTGCTCGGAGTAGAACCGCTCGCCGATCACGCCGGCGTTCGTGTCGTTGTGCAGATACACCTGGTCGGTGTCCAGGAGGACCGACAGGGGGCCAGTGAGCGGAATCCGGTCGATAGTGTCGGGGAGGTTCGCCGGGTTCTCGACGGCGCCCTCCGCGAGGTCGAGCGGACCGATCGCACCGATCCCTGCCGCGGTCGCCCCCTCGGGGTCCACGCCGGCGTCGTCGCACGCCTCGCGGACGACCCGGAGGACCGCCTCGGTGACGGTGATGCCCGTCGGACCGTGGGGTGTGTCGTCGTCGCTTTCGCCGATGACCGTGCCGTCGCCGTCGGCGACGACCGCTCGGACGTTCGTCGCCCCGAGGTCGACGCCAACGTAGTGCGCCATTGTGTCGTTACGAGTGATCCCCGCACTTAATTGAGCGGGTTCGTGCCGATCCGAGGCGTCCAGCGAGAGAGACTGCTGGAGTGATCAGTAATCGGGCGCGTCGTCCTCGACTTCGCGCTTCATCGACTCGCGGCGGGACTTCGCGTCCCGGCCGGTGGCCTCGAGCAGGAAGTCGTTCTTCGCGTCGACGGCGTCGCCCGCCGCCGAGAGTTCGTCGGGGCCGAGGTCTGCGGGGTCGGTCTCCTCGAACTCGACGCCGAGTCGGTCCTTCTTGCCGCTGTAGGACACCGCGCCGGCGACGATCCGCTCGAACACCGGATTGTCGGGCTCTTCGACGACGAAGAGGTCGCTGCCCTTGTACTCTGTCGTCCCCGTGATGGGTCCGAAATACTCCTCGACTGTCGCTTCCATATCCGGGATCCGCTCCTCGAGCGTCTCCCCGCGACGCATCTTGTACTCCTTCATAGCCCGTCGTTCGACAGGTGGCCGTTTACCTGTTTCGTCCCCGAGCGACCGATCCGGGTGGGGCCTTTTCAATCCCCCTGCGGCGGGGCTGATCGTAACCCGAGCAGGCTGTCCGGGTGACGTCAGGAGCCGTCCAGGTGGCTCCCGGACCGCGCGTCCTCACCGCTCGCGTTCGGCGATGTAGCCCTGCTTGCACTCGGGGCAGATGTCGCCCGCCCGAAGGGAGGACGCGCCTGCCATCCGGGCGTGCCCGCAGTTCGGGCAGTAGAACTCGATGCGGTCGTCCGGGACGTCCGATTCGAGCGTTCCCGACTCCGTCGTTCGGATGAAGCCGTCGCTTTTGGCCCCGTCGCGCTCTGCGCGCCTGATACCGGGGTCTTCCTCGACGGCAACGCCCTCGACGGCCTCGGGCGCGTCGGCTTCGGACTCCGCGTGCCCGTTGACTTCGGGAGTCAGGCCGTTGCCGCCGAGTTCGATGTCGCCCTTCCCGCCGGGTTGCGCGTCGAACCCCTCGTCGTCGCCCTCGACCGCGGGCCAGCCGTCACCACCCGAGGCACCGGCACCGCCCGGTGTGTCCGCCGCCCTCCCACCGGCGTTGCCGTCTCCGCCCGGCAGGTCGTCGCGTTCAGGCCACGCGCCGGGGTCGCGCTCGCGTTCGACACGCTCGTCGTCGCCGCCGTCGTTCGCGGCGTCGCCGTCGATGATCTCCGCGTCGTTCGTCACTTCTTCGTCCGCCACCTCGCGGGACTCGTCTGTCCCCGCCGGACCGTCGACGGCGTCTGTATCCGTCTCTTCCGGCCACTGTGCCTCGTCGCGTTCGGCCGCGCCCGCATCGAGGATGACGGCGTCGTCGGCGTCGGGGTCCGGTTCGACGTCGTCCCACTCGTCGCTGCCGGTCTCCCAGCCGTCGTCGCTGTCGGGCTGACTCTCCGCGGTGCCATCCGACACGTCGCCCGCCGCATCGCCGTCGAGGCTTTCTGTGGTGACGTCTGGCGGCTCCGCCGTCCCGGAGTCGACGTCTCGAATCTCTTCGTCGTCGACGTGGTCGATGACCTCGCCCCTTTCGTCGTCCCGTGCGGACTCCTCGCCGACGTCGGCCGCGTGCTGCTCCGCCGTCGATTCGGGCGGCTGTTGGGCCGTCGGGATGTTGGCCGATTCGGCGGGGTCCTCACTGAGGTCCGCCGGTTCGACCGCCGAATCGGCTGGTGGGGGCCGTTCGGTCCCGGCCGGACCGCCGTTTCCAGCCGCCTCTGTCGGCGCGCCCCCGCCGGGGGCGTTCTGGCCGTCCGGGGCCTCCGGGCTCACATCGGGGCCGGACGCTCCCGCGTCCAGTCCGACCTCCGACGGCGAGCGGATGGCAGTCACCTCCCGGTTCTTGCTGACGGTCTCTTCGGCGCCGCAGCGGTCACACACCTGCACCTCACGGACCGTAACCACCACCTCGTCCCCGTTTTCCTCCCGGCTCCGTTCGACCTCGGGTTCCCCGTACGCGTGCCCGAGAAGACGGCACTTGAGTCCCATTACCCGTCTTTCCGGCACAAAGCGCCAAAAGTGTACCTCCTGCGTCTGACGGGCGGCAGACGATTCGTGCTGTCGGACACAACTGCCGCAGGAGAGATGTCAGCCCGGGTGAAGATTCCTGACGCGCTTCGATCCGGCAGCGTCGAGATCCGGACGGGGATTTTTGCTGTCGGTTCAGTTCCTGACAGCTATGGGGCTCCCGTGCACGCTATTCGGCCGCGACCTGGCCGACCCGGAGATCCGACGCGACGTCGACCGCCGGGAGAACGCGATGGGTGTCGCGAAGAACGAACTCGTCGCGGTCAGGCGGGAGGTAGCGACGTGTTCGCGCTGCGGAGCCACGGAAATCGTGAGCGAACACACGGAAGTGAATGGCGGTCACCGACGGACGTGCGGTACCAAGTGCCTGGGACGGCGGCGGTAAGCGTATACCGGACGGGAGCGAACGGCAACGTATGAGAGCGCGGCGGGAGTTTCGGGACCGGCGCGGCGTCGAGGTCGAAGTGCTGGACGCGCTCGTCGATCGTTCGGAGGAAGGGATGACCGTCTTCGAGGTCCGCGCCGCCGTCGACGCCGACATCGACGAGATCGAGGCGGCGCTGGCGGCGCTGAAAGACGACGGCCTCATCTCCGTGGAGGACGGCGAGGACCGCGTCGTCATCTTGGTCGACGACCGCGTCGTGCCGGATCCCGAGGCAGATCGGACCGAAGAACAGGGCTACATCGACGCGATCCGGGACCGGCTCGGGCTGTGATGAGGGCTGCATCGATGCGGACAGAGCTGGAAACACCTCGAGTGCCTTCGAGCGCTCGTCGGGACGGGCGCGTCCCGGGACGCTGCGGTTTTCCCGCGGGAGCCCCCATAGGCGTATAATGGCTATTGTCACGGAAGCACACGAGGCACACGGTGCGACCTTCGAGGAGCGCGCCGGACGCAAGGTCGTCCGCGAGTACGGCCGCCCGGCGCGGACTCACCGCGCGGTCCGCAACGGCGCGGGCGTGATCGAGATGGCGTACGGCGTCGTCGTCGTCGAGGGCGAGGACCGCGTCGACTTCGTCGACGACACCGTCTCCAACCGCGTCCCCAGAACCGACAGAGAGGGCGTCTACGCGCTGCTTTTGGATCCGCAAGGACGGATCGAGACCGACCTCTACGTCTACAACGCCGGCGAGCGACTGCTGTGTTTCACGCCGCCGACGCGTGCGGGCCCGCTCGCCGAGGAGTGGGCCGGGAACGTCTTCATCCGCGACGTCGAGGTACGCGAGGCCTCGACGGACTTTGCGGTCTTCGGCGTCCACGGCCCGCAGTCGACCGAGAAGATCGCGAGCGTCCTGAACGGCGGCGGGTCGCCCGAGCCAGCCCTGACCTTCGTCCGTGGCTCGATGGGCGGCGAGGGTGTCACCGTGATCGCTACCGACGGACCCGCCGGCGAGGAGGGCTACGAGGTGGTCTGCTCCGCAGACGCCGCCGAGCGGGTCTTCGAGACGCTCCTGACGTTCGGGATGAACGCCATCCCGTTCGGCTACGAGACCTGGGAGACGCTCACCGTCGAAGCCGGGACGCCGCTGTTCGAGACGGAACTCTCGGGTCGAATCCCGAACGTCCTCGGCGTCCGCAACGCGCTCGACTTCGAGAAGGGCTGTTACGTCGGCCAGGAGATCGTCTCGAAGGTCGAAAACCGCGGCCAGCCGAGCCAGCGACTCGTCGGCCTCCGGCTGGACGGCGCCGCTGGGGGAGAGGCGGCCGACGCGGCCGAGACCGACCGGCTCCCCGACGCCGGGACCGCCGTGACAGCGGACGGCGAAGAGGTGGGAGAGGTAACGCGGGCCGTCGTGAGCCCGTCGCTGTCGGCACCGATCGCGCTGGCGCTCGTCGACTTCGAGGTCGGCGACGCGTCGCTGTCCGTCGACGCTGGCGGGGAGTCGATCGACGCCGAGCGCACAGCGCTCCCGTTCGTCGAGGGGAGCGCGGTCTCGGCCCGGATGCCCGCCTATCCGGACGAGTAAGCCAGACGACACGCATAGCCGCCGAGAGGTGCAGATGTCAGCAGTGAAGCTGGTTTTTCGAGGACGAACCAAGAGACTAAGGCCGAGTGCATCCACCCGTCCGTAATGAATAACCGGGATCGTCTCTCAACCGGCATCGCTGGGCTCGACGACATCCTCTCGGGTGGACTGCTCCGGGAGCGGGCGTATATGGTGACCGGCAGTGCCGGCACGGGCAAGACGATCATCGGCCTCCACTTTCTCACTGCGGGCCTCGAAGCGGGCGAGGATGCGCTGTTCGTCGCGTTCGAGGAAGATCCGGCCGACCTCAAGGCCGACGCGGCCGGGCTCGGGTTCGACACCGAGGCGATCTCGTTTGTGGACCTCTCGCCGGACGCAGACCGGTTCGTCGCCGAGGAATCCTACGACGTGTTCCAGCCGGACGTCGTCGAGGGATCCGGCGTCTCCTCGCGAATCGTCGACGCGGTCGAGGAGACACAGCCCGACCGGGTGTTTGTCGATCCGCTCTCACACCTGCAGTATCTGGCGCCCGACGAGTATCAGTATCGCCAGGAAGTTGCTGGGTTCGTCACATACCTCACGGGCGAGGGCGCAACGGTGCTTTTCAGTTCGCAGGCGGCCCTCCCGGGCGAACGGCCGACGCTGGAGTACCTCTGCGACGGGAGTATCAAACTCGACCGCGCCGAAAAGGGCCGGACCATCGAGGTGACGAAGCTCCGCGGATCGTCGTTCCTCTCGGGAGAACACACGCTGCGTATTTCGGGCGACGGAATGCAGGTGTTCACGAAGCTCTCGCCCGACGCCCACCACCGAAACCGGAAGTTGACGACGCTTTCGTCCGGCGTCGACGAACTCGATCGGTTGCTGCACGGCGGCATCGAGGGGCGGACGGTAACGGTGGTGAGCGGCTCGAGCGGCGTCGGGAAATCGACGACGGCGGCGCAGTTCGCGGCGGCCTCGGCCGCCCGCGGGGAGCGTGCGGTCTTCTATCTCTTCGAGGAGACGAGAGATACGTTCGTCCGACGGTCCGAGAGCCTCGGCCTCCCGATCCGTGAGTTAGAGGAGGCGGGGACGCTCGCCGTCGAAGAGATCGAAGCGCTCTCCGTGTCGCCCGACGAGTTCGCCAGCCAGGTTCGAACCGAAGTGGAGGACAGAGACGCCGATTTCGTCGTGATCGACGGCATCTCGGGCTACCGACTCTCGATCCGCGGCGACGAACAGGAACTGATCAGGGAACTGCACTCGCTGGGGCGCTACCTCAAGCGAATGGGTGTAAGCGCCGTCTTCATCGACGACATCGACTCGGTCACCGGCGACTTCGAACCGACGAGTTCCCAGATCAGCTACCTCGCGGACAACCTTCTGTTTCTCCGGTATCTCGAAGCCGGTGGCGAACTCCGGAAGGCGATCGGCGTGCTCAAAAAGCGGACCGGCGACTTCGAGCGGACGCTCCGGGAGTTCGAGATCCGCGGCGACGGCATCCACGTGGGCGAACCGTTAACCGGGCTACGCGGCATCCTCACGGGGACGCCGGAGTGGGGCACGGACGACCCGTTCAGCACCACGGGCACCGGTACCAAGGATGAGCCGCCCGACGCCGACTCGGAAATGCGTCCCGGCGGATCTGATACCCCCGAATGACGGACGACGCGTCCGATCCGATAGGCGACGGCGCGTCCGATCCAGTGACCGACGTCCTCGTCCTCGTGTCGGCACCCGGAAATCGGCGGGTGCTCATCTCGTGGGTGGAAAACACGGAGGGGCACCGACTGGTCGAGCTAGTCGACCCAGATGACGCTGCCTCGCTGCCGTCGTTCGACGTGTGCCTCGCGGATCGATCCGGGATTCGGCGGTTCGCCGACGGGATTCGCGCGGCCCAGCAACGGCATCGAACGTTTCTGCCCTGTCTGCTGGTCGAAGAGCGCGGGCGGAGCCTCGATGGGCTCGACAGTGCGATTCTGGAGCTAGTCGACGACGTGGTGACGGCGCCGATCGACCCCGCACAGCTCCGGTTCCGAATCGACACCCTCGCGCGTCGCCGACGCCTCTCACAGCACCTCCAGGAGAGCGAAGCGCGCTATCGGCGGCTGTTCGAGTTGGCCCCGAACGCCGGCTTTCTCCTCGAAGACGGCGAGATCCGCGCGACGAACCGCGCCGCCGAGCAGTTCTTCGACTCCGACACGGAGACACTGGCGGGACACTCTCTCGCGGCCGCCGTCGTCGCCGAGGACCGGCCGTCCTTCCGACAACTGATCGCGGAGGCACCGTCGGAAATCGGTCCCGAGGGGCCGCGATACCGGACGATCGCGTTCGAGATCGACGGCGACACCGCGATCTGTGAGGTGGCCGCCGTCCGAACCGGCGAATCCCACGAGCGACTGGTCCTCGTTCGCGACATGACGGAGCACATCGAGCGGCAGCGGCGGCTCGAACTCTATCGCCGAGCGATGGACGAGGCGACCATCGGCATCACGATCACCGACCCCAGCCTCCCCGACAACCCACTGATCTACGTCAACGATCATTTCGTCGAGATGACGGGCTACGACCGCGAGGAGGCGCTCGGACACAACTGTCGGTTCCTGCAGGGAGACGGCACCGACGAGGAAGGCGTCGCTCGAATCAGGGCGGCGATCGACGACGAGCGCCCCGTGACGGAGATCATTCTGAACTATCGAAAAAACGGCGAGACCTTCTACAACGCCCTCGACGTGATGCCCGTCACCGACGCCGACGGGGTCGTGACGAACTATCTCGGCTTCCAGCGGGACGTCACCGAGCAGGTCAGAAACAGACGCCGCCTCTCGGTACTCGACCGCGTCCTCCGGCACAACGTCCGCAACCGGATGAACGTCGTCGTCGGCCACACCGAACAGCTCTCGGATCACGACGATCCGGCGGTGCGGGAGGCAGCAGCGCGTATCCGTAGGGCTGGTGAGGAACTCTTAGACCAGAGCGACACCGCACGGCGGTTCCGCGACGTCGTAAGCAGCGGCCCCAGCGTCGAGGTCCGGGATCTCACCGCGGACGCACGGAAAGCTATCGCGGAGGTCCGGTCAGGATATCCGGCGGCCACCATCCACGAATCCCTGCCCGAGTCAGCGCCGGTCCGCGGCGGGCAGGGCATCCCGCTTGCAGTGTCGGAGCTCATCGAGAACGCGGCCGAACACGGCGAACCGCCGATCGTCGTCCGCGTCGAGCCGGGGCCGACGGAGACGCTCCTCACAGTGTCGGACCAGGGAGCCGGCATCCCCGAGCACGAACTCGCCGCCTTCAGCGACGACGAGGAACAGCCGACGGAGCACTCGGGTGGCGTCGGCCTCTGGCTCATCCGCTGGACGGTCGAACGGGCCGGCGGGCAGATCGAGTACACCGGCGAGAACGAGACGAGGGTGCAGCTATCCTTCCCGACGGCGAACGGGAAGTCCTGACCGGCGTCCGTCGTTCGCCCGTCGCCGAGGGACCGAGAGCCGCCGCTGGTACAGCAATCGAGCGTGCCGAACAGGCACGTCGACCGGACAATTTCAGCCGCGAGCTATCGCCCGACCAGTTTCGCCAGATGCTCCCGGGAGAAGAAGGACGTGGGACGGTCCATGTGGACGCCGATCTCGCCCGACAGCGCCCCGAGCCCGAGGCGCTGGATCGGTGCCGGCAACGAGTACGCCCGCCGGATCCAGCGGCCGAGTGCGATCTCCCGGGAGAGTTCAGCGCGCCACGCCGACTCGTAGTCCCGGAGCGATCCCGGATCGTCGGGATCGACAGCGTCGACCGCACAGTCGGCCGCGGTCATTCCATAGAGGATCCCGCCCCCGGTGAACGGTTTCGTCTGGGCGGCCGCATCGCCGATCAGGAATGCCCGGCGGCTGTGCACCCGCTCCGGCGGACCGATCGGGATCGCGCCGGAACAGAAGTGCTCGGTGTCGACGTCGTACGCCGCTGTGAGCCGGTCGAACAGCTCGTTGACCGACGCCCCTGGCGGCGCGCCGAGGCCGTATTCGACGCCCGCGTCGCCGCGGGGGATCCGCCAGGCGAAAAAGCGCGGCGCGGTGAGGTGGACGTCGACGAAGTCGCCGTCGTCGGGGGCGGGATCGAACGCGAGGACGCCGTGGAGGATCTCGCCGGGTTCGGGGAGTCCACACTGCTTCCGGACGCGGGAGGTGGGGCCGTCACACCCGGCGACCATCTTCGCGCGGACGGTCTCGGTCCCGTCCTCGTTCGAGACGGTGAGCGCGACGTCTTCGGCGCGTTCGTCGACGTCGACGACGGTGTGATTCTCGCGGACGTCGGCGCCCGCATCTCGGGCGCAGGCCGCGAGCGTCCGGTCGAGTTCCACCCGGTCGATCACGTTCGAGACCTCCTCGCGTTTGTAGAACGGGTACGCCCCCGAGTCGGGGCCGCCGACGTGGAACCGCGCGCCGTAGACGCGGTTCTGCAACAGTTCGGACTTCGCGTCGTCGGGGACGTAGCCCCAGATGTCGGTGCTGACGTGCCCCGAGCAGGCAAGCGGCGTCCCGACCGTCCCGCTCTCGAACGCGACGACGTCGTAGCCGGCCTCCGCGGCACGACGGGCGAACCGTGCGCCGGCCGGGCCGACGCCGACGACCGCGAAATCGTACATCACCAGTCCGTAACGGGCGTGCCGGCATATAGCGTTCGGCTTCAGCGCCGGAATCGGCCCCGGCGACCGCGGAGAACGGCGGCGGCGACGTCGGAGATCGACTCAGGCGACGTCGGAGATCGACTCAGGCGACGTCGGAGATCGACTCAGGCGACGTCGGAGATCGACTCAGGCGACTCCTTCGACGACCGCCAGCCCCCGCGTCGTCCGGTCGCGGAACGCCGCCGGCCACTCGACGTCGACGCGGGCGAAGGTGTCGCCGCCGTCGCCGGTCCGGTAGAGGCCGCGGTCCGTGAGCGCGAACAGTTCGCCGTCGTCGACCCCGGCCGCGAGCGTCGCCCGGAGCGCACCCTCGCCGGTCGGGACGGCAGTCGTATCGAGCCGCTCCCACTCGGTGGTCTCCGTCGGTTCGGCGGCCGCACTCGCCGTCCGTTCGGCTGCGCCGCCCCCGCCTACCCCGTCGGCGTCGCTTCCGACGGCGTCGTGTCGGCGATAGAGATACGACGCCGCGTGCTCGGGCGTGTGCGCCCGTCGGGCGCCCGCGGCCGCCGAGAGGAGAACGCGACCCGGATCGCCCGGGTCGATCGCGACGCTCCAGCAGTAGCGGTGGCGCAACCCCTCCTGCGGAAACGTCCACGTCTCGCCGCCGTCGCGGCTCTCGGCGTAGCCATCGCCCGCGGCGGCGCGGATGACGTTGGGCGCGTCGGGATGAATCGCGATCGTGTGGGTATCCCGCCGGGTCGAGGGGGCGCGCTCGTCCCAGGTTTCCCCGCCGTCCCGCGTCCGAACCAGCGCCCCCGCTTCGACCGCGACCAGGAGGTGATCCGGATCGCTCGGGTCGACCGTGATCCACCGGACGTGGTGCGTGTCGGGACGTGGCGGGAACGACCACTCCGTCGCAGATGGCAGGTCCGTCAGCGCGGACAGTTCCGCCCAGGTCCCGCCGCCGTCCGTCGAGCGGTAGACGGCGCTGGGTTCGGTCCCGACGTAGACGACGTCGGGGTCGTGCGGCGAGACAGTTACGCTCGTCACCGCCTCCGGGAGCGTCTCGGCACCGACCCGGTCCCAGGTCGTGCCGCCGTCGCGAGAACGGTGGAGTCCGGCCTCGAACGTCCCACAGAAGACCCGCGCCGGCGCCGCGTCCGCGGCGTCGAGACACTCCACGTCTTCGCGCTCGAAGGTGTATGCGGCCGAGGGCGTCGGACGTTCGTCGTTCTCACCGCCCTCCGTGACGTCGCGTACGACTAAGACGCCCGCACGGGAGGCGGCGTAGCAGGTGACCATACAGCGAATACGCGATCCAGTCACTTCACTGTGGGATGCAGCCACTGGTGGTTTTGTCGGACAGAATCCGTCGAGACTCCGTCACACCCAACTGGTCGCATAGCAGACCAGCGTCTCGGTATCACCGACGGTCCGCTCGATACGGCTGACTGCAGCGGCGAGTTCGCCGGGGAAAGGCCTGTCTGCGGAACGATGATGATCCCGGGATGGCCGTCTGCGTCCGCAAAATCCTTCGTATCGTTCGTTAAAACGAGTGTGTTCCGCTCGCGAGCGTGGCGAGTATCTCGTCGTCGGTCGCGGTCTGGCCGAGTGCCGCGACGTCGACGACCCGCTCGACGGTGTGGCCGTCGCTCCGCAGTGCCGTGACGTAAGCGGCCTTCACGTGCACGTCCGCCAACAGCTGCATCTACGTCGATTCGATTTCGGGACCGCCATCCTCGCCTGCAAGTCGCGTCCGGCGGTCCGCCGATTCGCGCATCAGTCGCTCGCGGCGTTGTTCGTCGGCTGCCTCTCGTTCGCGCATCGTCTCGACGTTGTCGTAGTAGTACGCAAGCGCCTCGAACACAGCCGCGACACCGAGGTCGTACTCGGCAGCGACAGCGAAGGGGTCCTCGTTGCCGTCGACGACCCGCCGCTTGACGTCGAGGACGGTAATGCGAGTCTCCTCGATACGGGGCGCACCCGACCTGACGCTCTCGTCCGTTACGATACCGACCATACCGTAGGTACTTCGTCACCACTCATAAACACTCGGCCGACCGTCCACGTATCAGTCGTCGTCCGCGGCCGGGGCGGGCTTGCGTCGATCCGCGCGTGGACCCTCGACGTCGACATCGGGGAGCAGGTCACGGAGGTACCGTCCGGTGTGGGACTCGTCAGTGCGCGCGACGTCCTCGGGCGTTCCCGTGGCGACGATCCGACCGCCGCCCTCACCGCCCTCGGGCCCGAGATCGACGATGTTGTCCGCGTTCTTCACCAGGTCGAGTTCGTGCTCGACGACGACCACCGTGTTCCCGTTGTCGGTGAGCCGCTGGAGCACCTCGATCAGTTTGCGCTCGTCCGCCTTGTGCAGGCCCGTCGTCGGCTCGTCGAGGAGGTACAGCGTGTCGCCGGTCTGCTTTTTCCCGAGTTCCTCGGCGAGTTTGACGCGCTGGGCCTCCCCGCCCGAGAGCGTCGTCGAGGGCTGCCCGAGCGTCATATAGCCGAGGCCGACGTCCTCCAAGAGCTGGAGTCGCCGGCGGAGCTGGGAGTTTGCCTCGAAAAACTCCAGTGCCTCCGAGACCTCCATATCGAGGATGTCCGCGATCGTCTCGCCCTTGTAGGTCACGTCCAGCGTCTCGTCGTTGTAACGGGCGCCGTCGCACTCCTCGCAGGGCACGTAGACGTCCGAGAGGAAGTTCATCTCGATCTTGACGGTCCCCTGCCCGCCGCAGGCCTCACACCGGCCGCCCTTCACGTTGAACGAGAAGCGGCCCTTCTCGTAGCCGCGCTGCTTCGAGAGCTTCGTCTCCGCGAAGAGCTTCCTGACGTGATCGAAGACGCCGGTGTACGTCGCGGGGTTCGACCGCGGCGTCCGACCGATCGGCGACTGGTCGATCAGCCTGACCGTCTCGATCTCCTCGATCCCCTCGATGGCGTCGTGATCGCCGGGGTCGACGGAGGTGTTGTCGTTCATCTCGCGAGCGAGGCCCTTGTAGACGATCTCGTGCATCAGCGTCGACTTCCCCGACCCCGACACGCCCGTGATCGCGGTGAACTGCCCGATCGGAATCGACACGTCGAGATCCTTCAGGTTGTGCTGGCGGGCGCCGCGGACGGTGAGCGCCGTCTCGGACTCCCGGCGTTCGTCGGGGACCGGGATCGATTTCCGCCCGGCGAGGTAGTCGCCCGTCACGGAGCCGTCGGCCGCACAGACGTCGTCGAAGTCGCCCTGGACGACGATATCGCCGCCCCGCTTGCCGGGGCCTGGCCCCATATCGATGATGTTGTCCGCGCGACGCATCGTCTCCTCGTCGTGTTCGACGACGATCAGGGTGTTACCGAGATCGCGCAGGCCCTCTAAGGTGTCGAGCAGCCGGTCGTTGTCGCGCTGGTGCAGGCCGATCGAGGGCTCGTCGAGGACGTAGAGGACGCCCACGAGCCCGGAGCCGACCTGCGTGGCGAGACGGATCCGCTGGCTCTCGCCGCCGGAGAGGGTCGACGCCTCCCGGTCGAGGGTGAGATACTCCAGGCCGACCTCCTCCATAAAGCCGAGTCGCGCGCGGATCTCCTTGAGGATCTCCTCGGCGATCGTCCGCTCCCGCTCGGTGAGTTCGTTCTCCAGCCCCTCGAAATGCGCCAGGGCGTCGCCGATGCTCATCTGGTTGACATCGGTGATCGCAGTGTCGGCGACGAGGACGTGCCGGGACTGCTCTTTCAGCCGCGTCCCCTCGCAGGCGGGGCAGGTGGTGACGGCCATATAGTCCTCGATGTGCTCTCTGGTCGACTCGGATTCGGTCTCGACGTGCCGGCGTTCGAGGTTCGGGATGACGCCCTCGAAACGCTTGGTCTTCCGGCGCGTGCCGTTTTTCGTCTGCCGCTCGAAGACGACCTCCCTGTCGGTGCCGTAGAGGAACTGCCGCCGGACGTCGTCCTCTAAATCCTCGAAGGGCGTCTCGACGCTCACACCGAAGTGCGCCGCCACGGCGTCGAGCCGCGTGCGGTAGTACGAGCGGTTGTACGACCACGCCTCGAAGACGTGCTTGATCGGCTTCGAGGGGTCGCGGACGACGAGCTCCTCGTCGACCTCCTTGGTCTGGCCGAGGCCCTCACACTCCGGACACGCGCCGTGCGGGCTGTTGAACGAGAAAGAGCGCGTCTCGATCTCCGAGAACTGGAAGTCGGAGTTGGGGTTGCCGAGTTCCTCGGAGAACTCGACGACCAGCCGGTCGTCGCCCTCGCCGGCGAGCGCGCCGGTCGATCGTGTGTTCGACGCGAAGGGGCCGTCTTCGGGCGGATCCGGGACGATCACCTTCAGGACGCCGCCGGCCTTCTCTAGGGCGGTCTCGACGGAGTCAGCGAGCCGGGAACGGCCCTCGGCGCTGATCTTCACGCGGTCGACGATGACGTCGATCGTGTGGTCGTAGTTCTTGTCCAGATCCGGCGTTTCGATCGTCAGGTCGTAGGAGTCGCCGTCGACCTCGACGCGAGCGTACCCCTCGCTGACGAGGTCCTCGAAGAGGTCCTCGAAGGCGCCCTTCTGGTCGCGGACGACCGGCGCGGCGATCTTCGCGCGGGTCCCCTTCGGGAGTGCCAGCAGGGCGTCGACCATCTCCCCGGCGGACTGCTCGCCTACCTCTTCGCCCGTGACGGGGTCGTACTGCGTCCCGACACGGGCGTACAGGAGTCGAAGGTAGTCGTGGAGTTCGGTGACCGTCCCGACCGTCGATCGGGGGTTGTTGGCGGCGTTCTTCTGGTCGATCGAGATCGCCGGGGAGAGCCCCTCGACGGCCTCGACCTGCGGTTTGTCCATCTGCCCGAGGAAGTTGCGGGCGTACGCCGACAGCGACTCGATGTACCGCCGTTGGCCCTCGGCGTAGACCGTCTCGAAGGCGAGCGACGATTTCCCCGACCCCGAAAGCCCGGTGACGACGGTGAACGTCTCGCGCGGAATCCGGACGTCGAGGTCCTTGAGGTTGTGCTCTTCGGCCCCTCGAACCTCGATGAAGTCCTTGCTCATCTACGCCCCGCTATGGAGAGCGGAGAGGAAAGGGCGTCGGTTCCGGCGGTCGGGGCAAACGCACACGACGACTGTCCCGAGACGTTGGGAGGCTTCGCGAACCTGTGCTACGCCCCGCGTTCGGCGATGTACCCCTGTTTGCACTCGGGACAGATGTCGCCGGGCCGGAGCGTTGCGGCGTCTTTGGCCCGAGCGAGCCCACAGTTCGGGCAGAAGAGTTCGGTCCGCTCGTCGGGGACCGCCGAATCTGTCGTCACCGAGTTCGACGCCCGTGCGAACCCCTCGCCGTCGGAGTCTGACTGTCCCGTATCGGCCCCGGAGGACTCCGACTCCGCCGCTCGATACACCTTCGTGTCCCCGTCGTCGCCAGTCGTCGGCTCGTCGGCCGCCGGCTCTCCATCGGGATAGACCGCGGTTTCAGTTCCGTCGGATTCGACCTCGAACTCCGGCGGAACCGGGACTGCTGTCGGCGAAACCTCGTAGTCCGTCGTCAGGGTCGCATCGTCGAGAAGTCCGAGGTCGGCGAGTCTCCCTGCGATGTCGGCGACGACGTCGCGGGCGCCGGCCGGCGTCGCGCTCTCGACCAGCACCGTCCCGTTGCCGAAAATGACGGCGAGCGCGTCCGGGTCGTCGCACTGGTAGATCAGCCCCGGGAGCCGGTCCGGATCGTAGGTGATCTCTTCGAGTCCCAGTCCGATCGCGGCCGCGTTGAGGTTCAATACCCGGTCGAGATCGGTCAGCGCCGTCGTGGTAGTCGGCGCTTCGACCGCAGCGTCCATCGCTGCGGCCTGCGAGAGCACCTGCTCGGGTGGGACCGTCGTATCTGCCATATCGGTGACACTCCGACGGCAGAAAATAAGCCTTGTGACGGTCGCGACGGCGGGGACGACTCTCGACCCCGGTCAGGTCGATGTTGTCCGGGCGACCCCGATCGCGGACAGTCCGAAGTTGTCCGGGCGACCCCGATCGCGGTCAGGTCAGTTTCTTCCGGGCGACCTCCATCCCGGCCGGCGCGAGGATGAGTTCGTCCTCGCCCTTCTGGACGATGTCGCCGCCGACGTCCTCGGTGACCTGTCGGAGCGAGTCGACGACGTCATCCATCGTGCTGTCGGTCATACTGTGTCGCGCAATGTCCGCGATCACGAGGTCGCCGTCGTGAATGGCATCGATAACCACCATCGCGTCCCGCTTTTCGCTGATCGTCGCGACGTGGACACTCGATCCCTGAGAGGATTCGCTGCCTCCGGTGTCGGGATCGAACTGCTCGTCGTCCGTTTCAGGAGCATCCGTCGTCTCGTTTTGCGCGCCATCGGCAGGTGCATCGGTTCCACCCGACGAATATATCTTCGTGTCAGAACCGCTTCCCGAGGGCGGTTCGTCCGCCTCCGAACCCTCGTCGGGGTAGACGGACGTTTCCGTTCCCAACTCGGGTGAGAACTCGGCCGGCACCGGCACCTCGTGGGGTGACACGACGAAGTCGCTCCCTATCGGATCGATGTCGCCGCCCATTCCCACCTCTTCGAGTCCGTCCGTGATCTCGCCGATGAGTTCCCCGAAACCGTCCGCGCTCTCGATGAACAGCGTGCCGTCGTCGAAGAGGACGGCCATCGCCGCCGCGTCGTCGGGGCGGTAGAGCAACCCCGGGAACCGGTCGGGATCGTACACGATCTCCTCGAGGTCCAGTCCGGCGGCAGCGGTCTCCAGATCCAGCGGCCGGTCGAGGTCCTGGAGCACCGTCGTTGTCTCCGACTCCTCGACCCCGAACCCCAGTCTGTCGAGTCGCGTCACCAGCCGTTCCGTCCGTACCGTCGGTCGTGTCACAGCCGACCCTCGAAAGCGAGAGTTGTCACTCTATCGACTGTCAGTGACCCACGACTGAAGTCGTGGCCTTCCGCCTTGCATATTTGTGAGAGCGAAAGCGCCCGGCGTGAACCCACTCGGTCGGAATCAGTTCAGTTTCTCGCGGGCGACGCCGACGCCGGTCGGCGCGATGATGATCTGGTCGTCGCCCTTCTGGGCGATGTCGCCGTCGACCTCTTCGGCGACCTGCCGGAGGGAGTCGACGATGTGCTCCATCGTGCTGTCTGTTGTCGTGTGCCGCGTGATGTCCGCGATTACCAGATCGCCGTCGTAAACGGCGTCTTTGATCGCGACGACGTCCTGCTGTTCGCTGATCGTCGCGATGCGGACGTTCATCCCGACGTCGCCACGCGAGGTCTCGATCCCCTCGACGTCGAGGTCGAGGTACTCGTCGGTCGTGTGCTGTCCGCCCCCGCTCGCGATCTTGCTGATGATGCCCATACCGACCACAAACGGCAGTAACACGTTAGTTCTTACGTCAGACGTGCGTCTGACGCCGAGGAGTGTTCAGAACCTCACGGGATTTTTGCCGGGATGTCAACCGGCGGCGCCGACCGGCTAAGACGGAATCGCAGATCAGACCGCAAACTCGAAGAGTTCGTCGCCGACGTGGTGGATCGACTCGACGACCTTTCCGGAGTCGCCGGTCATCTCCGACCCGTCGACGAGCGCCCGCCCGATCGCGAGCACCTTCCCGTGGGTCTCCTCGGCGATCGTGACGAGGTCGCCCGCCGCGATGTCGGGGTCCGCCTCGACGATCCCCGGCCGCATCACGTCCGCGCCGTCGCTGACGAAGGAGATCGCCCCCGCGTCGACGGTGACGACCCCCGTCGAGGGTTCGTGTCGGTTCGCACCCTGGACGGTCAGAAACGGTTCCGACTCGAAGGCGACCACGTCCGGTTCGCCGTCGACGAGGACGACGTCGAACGATTCGTCGGCGAGTTCGACCATCTCGTAGGTGTCGCCGTCGAGTTCGACACCCGTCGTCGAGGCGATTTCGACCTCCAGGTCGTCGATCTCGTCGGCGCGGAGGTGGTGGCGGGATTTGACCTGCATACGCGACTGCAGGGTTCGCCCGCCGATAAATCACGCGACACGAGCCGCCGGGCGAGGGTCGGTAGTCGGAAAAACGCTAAGTGGGGGCCGTGCCTGTCTCAGAGTATGTGGCGCTCCCGGAACAACCGGGACGGGACGACCGTCGTCTGTATTGCCTGCGGCACGTCGATCCCGCGCTCGGAGGCACGCGAATACGACAAGCGGGGCAACCGCTGGGAGAGACACGGCAAGACGTTCGAACATCTCTGCAAGGAGTGTTATCGCGACCTCTGTCATCAGCCCCGCGAGGGGCTCGAATCGCTGTTGATCGACGTAGAGCAGGGAGTCGCGGGGACGGACTTCGAGGGACAAGCGACGGAGGCGGATTCCGAAGACGGGCCGCCGGCGACGCCCGATGACGAGTCGGCGGAGGACGCAGACGCGGATCGGTCGCGGGCAGCGTTTCTCGCACGGTACTTCAGTGCCGTCGAGGAGCGATACGGGCCGGCAGAGGAACCGGGCCGAGAGTCCTGACTGCGGACCCCCGAAGCGACCCGTCCGAACCGCTACGTCCCGATCACGACTGCTTCTCGGATCTCCAGCGCTGTCTCGTATTCCTCGCGTCTGTCAGTCGTTGAACCGATCCGTCGGAGTTGCTGGGCGTGGGCCCGTCTCGCAGCATCGATTGCCCGCTCGGACAGGCCGAGTTCCGCCCCCAGTTCGTCCCAGTGTCCCTCGGGTACGAGGAAGATTGCCCGTTCCTCGTCGTCGAGAGCGCACTCGTAGGACCGCCGGTACACGTCGAGTCGAGAACTGAGATGTGCCTGCACCTGGCGGAGTAACGGCCCGATCCGCGCCGGCGCGACGCTGGCCGTCGCACCCGTATAGCGGATGACGTCGCCGTCGAGCGGGACCGACACCTCCGCCGCGGGTGCTGTCTCGTCGGTCGCCGGCTCTTCTCCCCCACCGTCGGCCGCGGCCCCGCCACCGTCGACATCGTCGTCGTCGCCGTTGGCGGACATCTCACCCACCGGCGCGCATCGCCTTCTGAGAGAAGCGTTCGACCAACCCATCGAGCGCGTCGGGGTCGCCCTCGAAGACGACGGTCACCTCCGTCAGCGACAGCGACGGGCCGATCGCAACCTTCTCGGCGGAGAGAGACGCCCTCCACTCGTCGGCCTCGACGTGCTCGTCGTCGACGACGTCGCCGCCGAGTTTCTCCAGGTAGCGACGGGCCAGGCGAACCGAGATTCCACGGTAGGACCGCTCGTTCGTCACCCAGTCGTCGCTCACGGTCGACCTCCCGAACAGCCACCCGCGACCGGCGGGAAGATACTGAACGTATCGTCCGGTTCGATCGGGGTGTCGAGCCCCTCCATGTGTTCGACGTCGCTCCCGTTCAGGAGCACGTTCACCTGGGGACGGATCGCGTCGTCCTCCAGGATCTGGCCCTCGAGCCCCTCGAATTCGGATTCGAGCGCGCTGATGACGTCGCCGACGGTCTCTGCGTCGTACTCGCGGGTAATCGTCTTCGTGCCGACCGCCTCCCGGAAGGTGGCGAAGAACCGCAGTTGTAAGGGCATACCCGATGCAGGGGCGGACCGGATAAAAAGGATGTGCGCCAGTGTGGGCGGGCCGCCATCGGCCGGCCGAACCGCCCCGAGGCTCAGTATTATCAGGGTCGAAATAAGAGTGGGAGGCAGCGACGATGCAGGACGAGTTGACCCCGTGCCACTACGTCGAAACCGATCCGGAACCGTCGTCGACGCGCCCACCGTCGGTGAACCGCATCCTCGACAACCGGAGCCGGGAGCGGTACGTCCCGAAGGATCTCCGGTGTGAATACTGCGAGGCGACGGGAGAGGAGTTCCCCTGGTTCCAGCGGATTCCGGCCGACGACGTCGCGCCCGGTCGCCCGGCGAGAGAGCTTTATTTCTGTGGGATCGTCTGTCTCGCCGCGTACTGCCACGATCGGTTCCCGGAATACTCACCCGAAACCCTCCCGACGGCGATCCAGTATATCGAGTGATACTGATTACTCTCACTTGTTACCGCCGAGCGCTACCCTCGTTGACGGCGCTCGGCGGGAAGCGACGAGAGTAATCAGTATGAGCGGTCACCCGACGAACCGACCCGCCCTTTTATTCGCCTGCTGCCCGTATCTTTCGTATGAGTTCTCGGATCCTCGTCCCGATGGACGACTCGGAGATGGCTCGGCGGGCGCTCACGTACGCCCTCGAAAACCACCCGGACGCCGAGATCACCGTCCTGCACGTGGTTGGAAACCCCTCGTCGATGATGGGTTCCGCGGCGGGACTCGCACTCGAAGACGACCCGGAAGCGGCGGCCGAAGAGCAAGCCGAGGAAATTTTCGACCCCGCGCGGGAACTCGCCGCCGAGTACGACATCGAAATCGAGACCGCGATCCGTTCGGGGAGTCCGGCGTCGGTGATCGTGACGGCGGCCGAGGCGTTCGACACGGTCGTCATCGGAAGTCACAGCGGTTCGCTGGTCCAGGACCTGTTCGTCGGCAATATCGCAAAGAAGGTGGTCTCGGAGTCGCCGGTGCCCGTGACTGTCGTCCGGTGAGGCGATCCGGGAACAGGCCGGCTGCGGGGTGATTCCCGCCGAACCGGTCCGAGGCTTTTAATTCCAGGAGGGCGGAGAATCCACCGTGTCGACCACCGGCGAGTACGAGCGGTTCTTCCCCTACGAGGAGCCGTACCCGAACCAGCGCTCGGCGATGGCGGAGATCGCGGGGGCGCTGGACGACGAACGCGACGTGCTGCTGGAGGGAGCGCCGGGGACCGGGAAGACGCTCTCGGCGCTCGTTCCCGCCTTAGAGTACGCCCAGCGGACGGACAAGACGGTCGTCATCACTACCAACGTCCACCAGCAGATGCGCCAGTTCGTCCAGGACGCCCGCGCGATCACCGAGGAGGAGCCGATCCGGGCGGTCGTCTTCAAGGGGAAGTCGTCGATGTGTCACATCGATGTCGAGTACCAGGAGTGTCAGACGCTGCGCGACACGACCCGGACGTTAGTCGAGAAGGAGGAGGAGCGATCCGAACTGAACCGGCAGTCGGAGGCGCTGCTCGATCGGATCCGCGAGGGCGAGGAGGGAGCGGCCGAGGCTCGCACCACCGTGACCGACGAACTCGAATCCGTCGAGTCGGAACTGGACGAACTCAGGGACGGCAACATCTGTGACCACTACCACAACAACCTCGTCGAGAACACCGACGAGTTCTTCGAGTGGCTCTTCGCGGACGTCCGGACGCCCGAGGAGATCTACGCGTACGCCGACCAAAAGCAACTCTGCGGCTACGAACTCCTCAAAGAGGGGATGGAGGCGGTCGATCTGGTGGTCTGTAACTACCACCACCTGCTCGACCCCGCGATCCGCGAGCAGTTCTTCCGGTGGCTGGGACGTGAGCCCAGCGAAGTCGTCACCGTCTTCGACGAGGCCCACAACATCGAGTCCGCTGCACGCGACCACGCGAGTCGGGCCCTGACCGAGAACACCCTCGAAGAGGCGCTCGCGGAACTCGACGACGTCGACGACTCCCGGGCCGACGCCGCGGAGAACGTCCTCTCGGCGTTTCTCGGCGCGCTCCGGGCGACCTACGACGACGCGCTCGGGTTCGGCGAGCGCGAGCAGGTCGGCGACGACTGGCACGACCTGACGATCGCGAACGACGACCGGCGCGACGACCTGACGCTCGCCTTCCTCGATCGCTACGAGGGCCGCGGCATCGACACCGAGGTCGACCTCGCGCTGCAACTCGGCCGGACGATCGACCGCGAGTACGAGGAGGCCTACCGCGAGGGGACGGCGACGACCCGCGCGGAGTGTCAGATCCTCCCGGCCGCGGAGTTCATCGCCACGTGGATGTCCGAGGGGAGCGAACTGGGCCAGCATCCGCTGTGTTCGGTCCGGCGGGACGCCGGCACCGACGAGGTGTACGGGCGGGCGGAGCTGTACACCTGCATCCCGCGGACGGTGACCGAGACGCTGTTCGAGGAGGTCCACGCGAGCATCCTGATGTCGGCGACGCTGCGCCCCTTCGACGTGATCGAGGACGTCCTGGGACTCGAAGAGCCCGCGACGATGGCCTACGGGCTGGAGTACCCCGAGGAGCGCCGCCGCACGCTCGCGGTGAAGGCGCCGGCGCTTTTCAGCTCCGAGCGCGGAAACCCGGAGACGCAGGCGGCGGTCGGAGACGCCCTGGCGGACGCGACACGCTTTACCCCCGGGAACGCGCTCCTGTTTTTCCCCTCCTACGCCGAGGCCGAGCGATATTACGAGCGCCTCCGGACCCGGTCGGACGTGACGAGCCGGCTCCTGCTCGATGGCCCCGACGTGGAGACGGAGTCGACCCGGCAGTCGTTCGTCGGGAGCGACGACGCGGCGCTCTTCACGTCGCTTTGGGGGACGCTCGCGGAGGGCGTGAGCTTCGACGGCGACGACGCGCGGACGGTCGCCGTCGTCGGCGTCCCGTATCCGCACCTCTCGGAGCGGCTGGAGGCGATCCAGGACGCCTACGACCGCGCGTACGGCGACCGAGATGAGGCGGGCTGGCGCTACGCGGTCGAGATTCCGACGATCCGGAAGACGCGCCAGGCGCTGGGACGGGTCATCCGCTCGCCCGAGGACTTCGGCGTCCGCCTGCTGGTCGACAAGCGCTACACGCAGGAAAGCGTCGAGATGGGCAAGTACGGCGTCCGGGAGAGCTTCCCGCGGGAGGAACGAGTCGAACTCGTCGACGTCGAGCCCGAGAAACTCCGATTCTCGATGCTGAACTTCTACGCCGACCTCGACGCCTACGACGGGGAGCCGCCGACGCCGTAGTGCGTATCTGGGCCGTCGGGGCGGTGGGAGCGGGAGCGCGTCGTCGGGAGCGGACGGCGGGAGCGGTCAGTGGGAGCGCGTCGCCGGAGCGATCCGACGGCCGAACGGCTGATATCGTTGCAGTCCCTCTAGCCGTCGATGCGAACTCAGCCGCCGGGTCCCGCGGGCGTGCCCCTGTTCGGCAACAGCCGCCAGTACGCCCGGGACCCCTTCACGTTCCTCACGACCGTCGCGGACGCCTACGGCGACGTGACCCGCTTCGACCTCGGCCCGGTCGAGACGCACCTCCTCACTAACCCGGCCGACATCGAACGGGTGCTCGTGACCGACGACGCGAAGTACCGCAAGCCGGATTTCCAGGACGACGCCATCGGGACGCTGCTCGGCGACGGCCTGCTGCTGAGCGAGGGCGACACCTGGCGGAAACAGCGACAGCTCGCCCAGCCCGCCTTCGGGCCGAACCGGATCGCGAAGATGGGTGAGTTGATCACCCGCCACGCCGAGTCGATGCTCGACGACTGGAACCCGGGTGACCTCACGGACGTCCACCTGGAGATGGCGCGGGTGACCGTCCGAATCATCGTCGAGGCGATGTTCGGCTCGCAGTTGACCGACGAACAGACCCGGACGATCCAGGAGAACCTCGAACCGCTCGGGCGCCGCTTCGAGCCCAGCCCGGCGCGCTTTCTGATCCCGGACTGGCTGCCGACCCGGGAGAACAGACAGTACCACGAGTCCGTCCGAACCCTAGAGGGGATCATCGACGATATCGTCGAGGAACGACGTGGGACCGAGTACGACCCGAGCGTCGATCCTGCGGCCGACGGCGACGACCCGATGGACCTGCTGTCGGTCCTGTTACGGGCGAAAGGTCGCGGGGAGCAGACCGACAAACAGCTCCGCGACGAGATGATGACGATGCTCTTGGCCGGCCACGACACGACGGCGCTGACGCTGACGTACACGTGGTATCTCCTCTCGGAACACCCGGAAGTGGAATCGCGCGTTCACGCGGAACTCGACGAGGTCTGCGGCGGCGACCCGCCGACGGCGGCGGACGTGCGGGATCTCGACTACCTCGAACGGGTGATCCAGGAGTCGATGCGGCTCTACCCACCCGTGTACGTGCTCTTCCGGGAGCCGAAAGTCGACGTCCGACTCGGCGGGTACCGGATCCCCCGGGGCTCGGCCGTGATGCTGTCGCAGTTCGCGGTCCACCGGTCCGGCCGGTGGTACGACGAGCCCGAGACGTTCGATCCGGACCGGTGGCTCCCGGCGCGCCGCGCTGAACGGCCGCGGTTCTCGTACTTCCCGTTCGGCGGCGGTCCGCGCCACTGCATCGGCAAGCACCTCTCGATGCTCGAAGCGAAACTCATCCTCGGGACGGTCGCAAGCGAGTACGAACTCGACTACGCCCGCGACCGCCCGTTCGACCTCCGTGGCTCCCTGACGATGCATCCGGAGGAGCCGATGGCGATGCGGGTCCACTCGCGGTGAGCCACCGCTCAAAAACCAGTCACCGAAAATCAGAACGGGATCCGCGCGGTGTCCTCCCGGTACCGGGAGTCGCGAACCAGCAGTTCGTCGGCCGTCCACTCGATGGGGTCGATCCCTCGCCGCGTCGCGAGGTCCTCCGCGTCGGCGATCCGACCGCTGCGGGCGAGCGTCACGTGCGGCGTGTACTCGTCGCCCTCCAGCCCCTCGACAGCCCCGAACGAGGCGCACAGGCGGCGGTGAAGCGCGTAGAGGTCCGGGCTCTCAACGACCAGATAGAGGACCGGGCCGGGACCGCGCGGCGGCGTCTCGAAGTAGTCGAAGCCCGTCACGCAGAGGGTCAGCTCCCGGGTGTCGTGATCCCGGAGCAGCGGGCGGAGCCGTTCGCGGAGTCGGGGCAGCGAGTCGGCGTCGTCGTCGAGCCCGGTGTCGAAGCGCTTCGCCAGCAAGGTGTGTCGCTCCCGGATCCGATCGAAGCGCGTGAGCTCCGGGTGGAGCTCCCCCGCAAGCGCCTTGATTTCCCCCGGAACGGGAACGTTCAGACTGAACACACTCGGGCGTGCGGTGCCGGAAACCAAGAACCCGTCGGGAGCGGATTCCGCGGGTCGTTGCGTCGGGCCGTTGCGCCGAGCGACCCGTACGCGTTTGTGTCAGCGCCACCAAACGGAGGTATGCAGGAGATCCGTCCGGACAGACGACGGGCCCTCGGAATGCTTTCAGGCGCACTCGTCGCGGCGGTAGCCGGCTGTAGCGGCGGGTCCAGCGGCGATAGCGACGACGACTCCCAATACGGGAACGGTGGAGAGACGACGGAGACGGCGACTGCGACGGAGACGGCGACCGCGACGTCGACAGAGTCCACGACGCGGACCGAGGAGTCGGAGCCGGACCTCGATCTCCGCGAGGCGAACGTCGTCGCCGTCGCCCTCGAAGGCGACGGCGGAAGCTACACCTTCGACGTGACGCTCCATCACGACGACGACGGCGAAGACGGATACGCGAACTGGTGGCAGGTCGAACGCCTCGACGGGACGCAACTCGGGCGGCGGGAACTGCTCCACCCCCACTCCCAGCAACCCTTCACACGCTCGACGACGGTGGAGATCCCCGACGAGGTGAGCTGTGTGGCGGTTCGCGGCCACGACGAGAGCCACGGCTACGGGGGACGAATGATGGTCGTCGATCTCGACTCCGGGGAGACAGCGGCCATCGATCAGGGGACCGATCCCCGGACAGTCGACGAAAGCGACTGTCCGTGAACGGTATGTGGCCGCAGAGTACGCGTCGGCATCGGCTCGTTCCCGCTCGTCGCGTCAGATCCGGTCGAGGAGCCACAGCACGATCAGCACGAGGACGACGAGCCCCACGAGCGGCCGGAGTGGACCGAGGATCCACCCCAGGATGTCGAGGATCCCGCCGATGACCTCCAAGACGAGCCAGATCACGACGAGGACTAAGACGATCTTCAGGAGATCCTCCACGTCCATCTTCGCTCGGTCGATATCGGGGCCGGGAAGGCGCATATCCGAATGTTACGGTCCCCCGTGAAGTGCCTTCGGGTACCCTCGTCGTTGTGCTTTCGTCGCGACTGCCCGCCGTCGGAACGCCGGCCAGCCGAGACACCCCGGGACACCCTTAATGCGACAGCCTCACAAGGATTCCTATGGCGAACCTATTCCGCCGCCTCGGCCGCTTGACCGCCCGTGGCGTCCCGGGCTGGCTCCGCCCCGCTGCGGGCCTCATCGTGGCCGTCCTCGCCGCGGTTGCCCTCTTCGGCGGCGACCCGATGGCTGTCGTCGGCCTCGCCGTCCTCGCTTTGGCGATCGTGACGGTGTACAGCGCCGTCGAGATCGTCGACGCCTACGAGAAGGAGGCGCTGACGGTGTTCGGCGAGTACCGGACGCTACTTGAGCCGGGGATCAGCTTCATTCCCCCGTTCGTCTCACGGACGTACGCGTTCGATATGCGGACCCAGACGCTCGACGTCCCCGAGCAGGAGGCGATCACGCGGGACAACTCGCCGGTCACCGCCGACGCCGTCGTCTACATCCGGGTGATGGACGCAAAGCGGGCGTTCCTGGAGGTCGACAACTACAAACGCGCGGTCTCGAACCTCGCACAGACCACGCTGCGTGCGGTCCTCGGTGATATGGAACTCGACGAGACGCTGTCGGAGCGGGAGAAGATCAACCGCCGGATCGCCGAGGAACTCGACGAACCGACCGACGAGTGGGGGATCCGCGTCGAGAGCGTGGAGGTCCGGACGGTCAAACCCAGCGCCGCAGTCCAGAGCGCAATGGAGCAGCAGTCCTCCGCCGAGCGCCGCCGCCGCGCGATGATCCTCGAAGCACAGGGCGAGCGGCGCTCCGCGATCGAGACCGCCGAGGGCGAGAAGGCGGCGAACGTGATCAGCGCCCAGGGCGAAAAGCAGGCGGCGGTCCTCCGCGCGCAGGGTGACGCGATCTCGACGGTCCTCCGTGCGCGATCCGCCGAATCGATGGGCGAACGCGCGATCGTCGACCGCGGGATGGACGCCCTCGAACGCATCGGCACGTCGCCGTCGACGACCTACGTCCTCCCACAGGAACTGACGAGCCTCCTGGGCCGCTACGGTCGCGGCCTCACGGGGTCGGATCTGCAGGAATCCGCAGGGTTAGAGAGCCTCGACTTCGACGCGGAGACGCGGGAGCTCCTCGGCCTCGACGAGGTCGACGAGATCGCTGCCGCGGTCGAGGAACTCGAAAGCGGCGGCGCCGTCGACGAACTCACCGGCCGGGCGGACGACGAGGCGACGGCCGAGACCGACGTCGACCTGAACATCGAGGAGTCCTACGAGACGTAGTCGCGGCCGGGGATAAACGAACGATCGTTAAGGTTATTTCGCGGGGCGAGAGAGGTGTGGGTATGAGTCACGAACGCGGACCGGGAGTCACCGATGGCGACCGGACACCCACGACGCTGGAGCACCGTATCCTGCGCGCGGTGAAGCGACACCTAGTGGAGTGGCCGCGCCGCTACGTCGAGATGCGTGTGGACGCTGTCGGGAATAAGAAGAATTAGGTGATTTCTCGGCGGTTCGTCTCTCGATGCCCGCGCCACTTCATCTCGGAGTAGAACACACCGGTCTGTGGGTCGCCGTTACCGTTCTCGCGTTCGTCGCCGGACTGAGCGTCAATCTGTATCGTTCCCGTCGAGCAACGGCGTCGCCCGGTTCGGTCGACGAGTCCGAATCGTAATCACGCGTCCGCGCGGACGGTCAGCACCGGGACCGGCGACTGCCGGACGATCCGTTCGGTGACGCTGCCGAGTAGGTACCGGTCGAGGCCCGACCGTCCGTGCGTCCCCATCACAACGACGTCGGCGTCAGTCTCCGCGACGAGCGAGCGGATCTCATCCTGTGGGATGCCCGTTGTGACCGTCCGTTCGACGTCGACCGCAGACGGGAGTCGGTCGACGGTGTCCGCGACGGCCGCTTCGGCGCGGTCCCGTTCGGCCTCGCGCCACGCGTCGGGAGCGAGGCCGCTACTCGGGCTCTCGAAGCGGTTTCGGCTGTCGGCGACGGAGACGACGTGAACCGTCGCCCCCGCTGTCCGGGCGAGCGATCCCGCGTGCGTCGCCGCAGCGAGCGACGCGTCGCTGCCGTCCGTCGGCAGAAGGATTCGATCGTACATCTCAGATCCCTCCGAAGGCCATCAGGAAGAGTGCCAGCGAGATCACGGCGAAGAGCCCGCCGACGAAGGCCTTGATCGTCGAGGTACTGAGCGCGTTCGAGACGTACGGCGCGATCTGCCCGCCGGTCACCGTCGCCGGGACCGTGAAGACGACCATATTCCACGGCGTCGAGGCGAGACTGAGGCTGTGTCCGCCGACCAGGCCGCCGCCGAACACGTGGACGAGCGACGCCAGGACGGCCGTCAGCGCGACCACGATGTGGTTCGTGCCGATCGCGACCCGGACCGGGACCTTCGTCCCGAGCATCGAGATGATCCCGAGTTCCCCCACGCCGAAGCCGGCGAGCCCCTGGAACGTCCCCCCGATGCTGTAGTTGGCGAAGCGACGCAGGTAGCCGTCGCGCGTGTACTGGTAGTCGCCGCCCTCGCGATCGACGCGGGTGACGGTTCCCGTCTCGTCCGTGTTGACGCCCGCGGGACCCAGTTTCCCGGGATCATCCGGGAGGCCGGTTTGCCCGCCGTCGGCGGCCGCGTTAGACCCGTCAGCGGCCGATTGGGAATCCTCGGCTCCATCCCCGCTTTCGGCCTCGTGATCGAGGTCCGCCTTGAACAGGAGGTACGACGCTGCGAGCAGTGCGATCCCCAAAAGCGCGTGGAAGAGCGGTTCGGGGATGACAAACGACAGCAGCGCCCCGGCGACGACGAACGGGACCGCGCCGCCGACGAGCGCGATCGCCAGCCGGCGGTCGACGAGCCCGTACTGGATGAACGCGATCGAGGAACTCGACAGGCCGAACGCCTCGCTGATCAGCCCGACCTTCACGATCGTCGGCGGATCGAGCGGACTGGCAAACAGCGGGAACACGAAGATCAGGAACGGCACGAACAGCGCCGAGCCGCTGATCCCGACCGTGTTGACGATCGTAGCGCCGAGCAGGAACGCCGGGAACAGCCACCAGTACTCCAGCCAGTAGCTCGTTCCCGTATCCGCTGGCGTCGGTGCGCCGAGGACGACCCCGGTGACGAACACGAGCGGCGCGAGGAACACGAAGACGTGCTGATACCGGAGGAACGACCGCTGGACACGACTGTAGGAACGTGAGCTCATTCGTTTCAGGGTGTCTTTAGTTATCGAGCGACGCGGCGGTGGTGATCGAAGAAGCGGGGCGAGCCGAACGGACGCGGGGCGTTCCGCGCCGATCGGATCCGAAAGCGAAACCGCCGCCGTGTCCGGTGGGCGTCTCGACGGCAGGGAGTTGAGAGAACATCTACGTCACTCCCTCGCTGGTTCCGCCGTTGAACCGGACGTCACATCGGCAGGTCGTCGACACGTGACTCATCGTAGCGGCCTGCTTGCAACGATCGGAAAATAAGTCTTGAGGTTCGGGTACGCCGTGGGAATCTGTGGCGTGCGTCGGAGACCTTCGGTCCGCCCCATAGTTTCGGCGGGCGAGGATGGCCCCTCCTCACAGCTACGTGCCGTTCACTAGGGGTCACCACTGTCCCCGCTGGCGTTGTCGCCGGCGCCGTCTGCGGGTCCTTCGCCGGCGGCTACCGCGTCCACGGACGGAATCCACTCGCCACGTTCGAGATACCGGACCAGGGCGTCGAACGCGAGCGGTTCGTAGCCGATCAGTTCGACGGAGACGTTCACGACGCCGCCCCGGTGGTTGACGAAGGGGAACTTCCCCGGCCAGTTGTTGTGGTGGTGGCCGTGGAGGAGCCACTGCCCCCAGTTCCGCGGGGCCTCGGCGGGGTCGTGGACGGCGTAGAAGTCGTGGCCGTCGTGTTCGGTCCGGAAGTACTCACAGACCGAGACGTCGTCGAGCGTGGTCAGCACCTCGGTGTCGTGATCGCCCACGACGAACACGATCTCGCCGTTGAGCTCCGAGATCCACGTGAGAAACGCCGACGCCGTCCCCGCGATGGTCAGGTCGCCGACGAAGAGGACCTCGTCGCTCGGATCGACGACCCGGTTCCAGTTTTCGACCAGCCGGTCGTTCATCTCCTCGACCGACTCGAAGGGTCGATCGCAGTACTCGATGATGTTCGCGTGATCGAAGTGGGTGTCGGCGATGACGTAGTCCATATGTTTAGAGCAATTAAAACTCAGAACAGGTCGTCAGTAGTCTCAGCCTCTCTGAGCCGTCCGAGTGTGGTGTACCTGAGACTCTGGGGGTACGAGTTTTTGTAGGGAATCGGATCCTCCAATTTGTAGAGCGATCCGGATCGGAATTCAACGACTTTCTTATTGTTCGCAATCGCAGATCGATCTACGTAATCGAGCGGCTGCCGATCGAGGTCCGCCTCCTCGACAGGAACGACGTCCTCGACCGTCGCGAAGTACCTCACTTTACGAACGTCTCCAGTTACGTACATCGCCACGTAATCGAACTCGCTACCGACCCGAACGAATCCCCACGCCTCGTTCTCTTTGAGGAATGGGAGCCCAGATTCGCGGGTCGGAAACACCGCTACCTTCGCGTCCGGATCGCCGTCGATGTCTCGTCGAGCGATTGTCCCTGCCACCCGATCGACGCGGGGTTCGAGATCAGCAGGGTCGTCAGGGCCATCGGCAGAGCCGGCCCCGGAATCATCGGGTTTGGGATCCTCTCGTGGCTCCTCACTGACGAAGGCTCGCTGTTCCCGGAGAACGGAAGCGAGGTTCTGCACGAACTCCCGAGACTGCGCCTGCAGATCGATAGTGAGTTCACCCACCTCCTTCTCGACAGCGTGTTCCACAGCATCCGCGACCTGTGTTTCGTTCTCCCGGAGGTGGTGGATCGCCTCGTTCGTCCGTGCCACCTGTTCGGCGATCTCGTCGGCCCGCCCCGAACGGATTGCCTCCTTCGAGAGGAGTTCCAGGACGCCCGGATCCTCCGAGAGGTCGTCGAGGTCGAACCGGACAACTGACACCTCCTCACCACCGTTCCGTTCGCGGTTTTTTGTCAGGACCTCGAACGCCTTTCCGTTGGTGAGAATCCCCCAGTCGACGTTGAGCTCCTGCCGCATATAGCTCTTCAACTGACGCACGTTCTGTTCAGTCAGATCAGTCCGAACGGGCTTGGCTTCGACAAACACCACAGGAGAGTCGCCCACAAGCAGTGCATAATCGACGTGGGTGCTCCCGGAAGCCATCGGAACAGTGTACTCAAGCTCTACTTCCGTCGAATAGAAATCCCATCCCAGAAGTTCGAGAAACGGCTGAACGAGACGAACCTTCGTGTTCTCCTCGTCCATCTGTGGAGAGGCTTCGATGAGCTGTTGGCTGCGCTCGACGTACTCATCGACGTCCTGTCTGTCCATCAGGGACTATTCGTCGGCGCGTCTATTTATAAGATGGTGAAGAGCGGAAAAAGTGATCAGGCTGACGTATATCGGGTCTAGTCGAGATCCCCGAGATCATCCTCTTCGACCGGCACACCGTCGAGCGGGTCGACACCGGGATCAACGCCCTCGTCGTCGCGCTCGCTGCCGTCCTCGATGCCGAACTCCCGCCTGAGGTCGCGGATCCGGTCCCGGATGTCGGCCGCGAGTTCGAATTCGAGGTTCTCTGCGGCCTCCTCCATCCGGTCTTCGAGGTAGGCGATCTGCTCGCGCGCCTCGTCCTCGTCAGTCGGTTCGTCGGTCGGCGATCGCTCGCTGCGCTCGCCGCTGCCGGGGAGGTTCGTCTCGCCGACCGCCTTCTCGATCGTCTTCGGCTCGTAGCCGTGTTCCTCGTTGTACTCCCGCTGAATCCGACGGCGGCGCCGCGTCTCCTCGATCGCCGACTGCATCGCGTCGGTGGTCTCGTCGGCGTAGAGGACGACCTCGCCCTCCACGTTGCGGGCGGCCCGCCCCATCGTCTGCACCAGCGTCGTCTCCGAGCGGAGAAAGCCCTCCTGATCGGCGTCGAGGATCGCCACGAGCGAGACCTCCGGGATGTCCAGCCCCTCCCGGAGGAGGTTGATGCCGACGAGGACGTCGATCGTGCCGAGTCGCAGATCCCGGATCAGTTCGTGCCGCTCTAAGGTGTCTGTCTCGTCGTGCATATACGCGACGTCGACGCCGGACTCCTCTAAGAACTCGGTGAGGTCCTCGGCCATCCGCTTTGTGAGCGTCGTCACGAGCACCCGTTCCTCGCGGTCGATCCGATCGTCGATCCGATCGAGGAGGTCGTCGACCTGGCCGGTCGCGTCGGCGACCTCTATCGCCGGGTCGACCAGGTGCGTCGGCCGGACGATCTGTTCGACGATCTGCTCGGAGTGCTCCCGCTCGTAGTCGCCGGGCGTCGCCGAGACGTACAGCGTCCGGTCGGTCTTCTCCCCGAACTCCTCGAACGTCAGCGGGCGGTTGTCGTAGGCCGTCGGGAGCCGGAAGCCGTTCTCGACCAGCGAGTCCTTGCGGGATTTGTCGCCCGCGAACTGCCCGCGGATCTGCGGGAGCGTCTGGTGGGACTCGTCGACGACGGTGAGGAAGTCGTCCGGGAAGTAATCCAGGAGCGTATAGGGCGGCTCGCCGGGCTCTCGGTCGGACATATGCACCGAGTAGTTCTCGATCCCCGAGCAGTAGCCGGTCTCCCGCAGCATCTCGATGTCGAAGGTCGTGCGCTCCTCGATGCGCTGGGCGGCGACGAGGTCGCCCTGCCGCTCGAAGTACGTGACGCGTTCGTCCATCAGCTCCTCGATCTCGCCGATCGCGGTCTCCAGTTTCTCGTCGGGGATCGAGTAGTGCTCCGCGGGGTGGATCAGGGCGGCGGGCTCCTCGGAGACGACCTCGCCGGTCAGCGGGTCGAGCTTCGTCAGCCGGTCGATCTCGTCGCCCCAGAACTCGATTCGGACGGCGTAGCGGCCGTACATCGGGTAGACCTCGACGGTGTCGCCGCGGACCCGGAACGTGCCCTGCTGGAAGTCGACGTCGTTGCGCTCGTAGTTCAGGTCGACGAGCCGCGCCAGGAGTTCGTCGCGGTCGAGCCGATCCCCGAGTTCGACGCGGAGCGCCATCTCCGTGTAGTTCGCCGGGTCGCCGAGCCCGTAGATCGCCGAGACGGAGGCGACGACGATGACGTCGTCACGGGTGAGCAACGAGCGCGTCGCGGAGTGTCTGAGCCGGTCGATCTCCTCGTTGATCGACATATCCTTGTCGATGTAGGTGTCGGTCTGCTCGACGTAGGCCTCCGGCTGGTAGTAGTCGTAGTAGGATACAAAATATTCTACTGCATTATCCGGGAACAGCTCCCGGAACTCCTCGTACAGTTGCGCGGCGAGCGTCTTGTTGTGGGCGATCACGAGCGTGGGCTGTTGCAGTTCCTCGACGACCCACGAGACGGCGTTGGTCTTCCCCGAGCCGGTGACGCCCAGGAGGGTCTGTTTGTCCATTCCCGACTCGAAGCCCGCGGCGAGCTGTTCGATCGCCTCGGGCTGGTCGCCCGCGGGGTCGAACGGGGCGTCGACGCGGAACGCCCGGTCTGCCGCGGGTCTGTCCGGCGACAGCGGGCCCGATCCGGAGGTATCGCTCATCGACGCGTCGTTGGGTGCACACGCACTTGAGGCGGTCGGTCGGGCGGGATGCGGCGGCAACGCGTATCGCCCGTCTGTTCGAGACGGGGCAACCGAGGGACCGTGTTCAGTCAAGCCGTCAGGGCGTCACAGAACTCCTTTTTCGCGTTCTCGCAGCTGAATCCGCCGTGAGAGTCTAAGTGCGTGCCGACCGGCGGGAGTTCGACCAACTCGAAGGGATTCTCGGGGGCGTTCACGGGACAA
Source organism: Halobellus ordinarius (assembly GCF_031823395.1). NCBI lineage: Archaea > Methanobacteriati > Methanobacteriota > Halobacteria > Halobacteriales > Haloferacaceae > Halobellus > Halobellus ordinarius. The sequence goes on along the minus strand of NZ_JAVQKJ010000002.1, from coordinate 293,282 downwards.
CTCAACAGAACAAGCGATCACCAGTGGATTAGTTCACATGTCGAACCCGTTCCGCCTGAGTGCCTCTGCCAGCTCCCCGTCAGGGTCAGCCGTAAACTCAACTAACGATGACTCCGGTCTCGTTGTCGTATATAGTTCAGAGTCGATATTGTCCGGGATCTCGTTCGCGTGGCTGTTATCTACAACTGCAACGGATATTTTTCGCCTCGTGTCCGTGTCTTTTGGTTCGCTCATTGGTCGATAGTACGGGAGAGCGACATTTGGCCTTTACCGTTCGAGTGTCAAGACAAGAGCGTCCGACGGGATGAGCTATACTGTCGGAGGAAGTCCTGAGACGCCTGTCCGCTCGCAGGGCGGCGAGCGACTGGAGCACCAGTTTCCGCCGACACTATACGACAACCGCACTCTACGCGCACAACCCAAACAGTGCCAACCGGGAAGTGCCAAGCGTTTTTTGCCCGGCTGCGCGTAGCCGTAGGTATGTCCAGAGAACTCCTCGAAGAAGCCAGCGACCGACTCCGAGCTGCCGCGGAAGCGACGAGCGGCGACGTCCAGCAGCGGATCTACGACCAGTCGGACGATATCGCGACCCTCGCGGCGCGCGACGAGGGGCCGGACCACGGCCGACTGGCGCGCCACTCCAACGCGCTCGCCGAACTCGCCGAGGAGACGGACGGAGACGCCGAAGAAGCGGTCCGCGACGCCCGATCGAAGCTCTCGACGTACCGCGAGGGCGTCGAGGGCGTCTGATTCTGATTACGCTCGTATCTTCCCCCGAGCGCCGTCAACATAGGTGACGCTCGGTGGTGAAATGTGAGAGTGATCAGTATGACGCTTGGCGGACGCGCGTCGGCGATTTCGCGGTCCCAGCCCCGTAACCCCTCCGTTTCAGGTGGAGATTGTGAATTGTTCACATCCGATACGGTAGCGGAGAATGGAACGGTTTTGCCGTGCAGATCAGCAGACGTTCTTCGGCTTGATTCCCATCGATTCGAGCGTCGCGACGTACTCGTCGTAGGCAGCCTCGATCACCGCGTCGGCGGCCTCGCGGGCGGCGGTCCAGTCGTCGTCGCTCTCGCAGACCGCCTCGAGCGCGTCGACGACCCGGTCCCGCTCGGCTTCGAGATCCGAGCGGAGCCCCCGGAAGTCGTCGGCGGCCATCGGATCGGCGTCGCCGACGAAGAAGCCGACCATCTGGCCGGCGTACTCGAGCGTGACGAGATACCGGCCGAGCAGGCCGCCGAGGCGGGCGGGGGCGGACTCGAACCCGGCGAGGGCGTCGTACTGCTGTGGGTCTTCGCCGCGTGTGGGGTCGTCGGCAACGTCGGCTGCGTGCTCCCGAGCGGCTTCGGCGAGGTCGCCGAACAGCGCGTCGGTCGCGTCGCCGTCGTCCGGCGCCTCCACCCAGTCGTCGAGCACGGCCGCGAGCGCAAGCGCATCGGTCGCCGCCGCGGCGCGGACGCCTTCGCTCTCCATTTCGCCGTCCGTGAGCGCGTACATCGATTTCGAGGAGCCGAGCCGCGAGAACGCGGTTTCGTGGTCGTCGCGCAGTGCCGCCGCGAGGTCGGTGCCGTTCATACCGCTCCATTGGCCGGCGGATCGTTTGTAGGCATCGACACGTGAGCGGCCGGTCCGTTGACAGCGACGGAGCGGTCCCCAATCTCTTTGCTGCGCCCACGCGATACCGCCGACTGTGAACCCCGCGACGGCCCTCCAGACCGGCGTCCGATTCCTCTGGGAGCGCTCGGCGTCGGTGATCCCGGTGTATCTGCTCGCGAATGGACTCTACGGCATCGCGCGCGTGCCGCTTTTCCTCGCCGGAGCACTCGCCCTCTGGCTCCTGGCGGTCGGCGGACGGCTCGATCCGCTCGTGGACGTCCTCCGCGAGGTCGAGTCCGGGGCGGGCCCGACAGATCCCGACCCCACCGACCTCGAATCGGTCTTTCCCGGACTCAGTGACGCGCTGACGAACCTCCTGACGCCGGAGACGGTAGCGCTCGTCGCCGTCGGCGGCGTGCTCTCAGTCGCGCTCGCGCTAGTCGTTTCTGCGATCGGTAACGCCGCGGCGATCAGTGCGATCGTCGGGATCCTCCGCGACGACGACGGTGTCTGTGCGGCGGTCGACGGTGCACGGCGCCACTGGCGGGCGTTCCTCGTCGTTCGACTCCTGCTCTTCGCTACGCTCGGCGTCGTCATCGTTCCCGTCGTCGCTGTCGTCGTCGCCGTCGCCGGCTACTCGGGACCGATCGATCCGACCGCGGCGGCTGCTGGCGGCCCACCCGGAGCCGCGACGGTGCTCGGCATCGTGGCCGCCGTCCTCGGCCTGCTGGTGACACTGCTCGTCGTCGCCGTCATCTTCGTGCTCTTCGCGTTCGCCGACCAGGCGATCGTCGTCGACGACGTCGGCGCGTTCGCGGCGATCGGCCGCAGCGTCAGGTTCCCGTTCCGTCGCCCGATCGCCGTCCTCGGGTACGTCGCCGTCGCGATCGCCGCGCTCGTCGTCTCGGGAACAGTCGGCGGGGCGGCCGCGGCGGCCGGGACCGCGCGCGTCTCGGCGCTGCTCGGCGTGGTGGTCCTGCCGCCGGTCGTCGACGGGTTCAAGACCTCGCTGTACGCCGAGACGTCGCTTCCGTCGCTTCCGGAGTCCGAGCGGACGCCGATCGGTGAGCGGTTGCGGACGGCGTTCGGCAGCGGACTCGGCGCCCTCGGCGGGTTCGTCCGGTCGCATCCGGCGGCGCACCTCGTGTCGCTCGCCGTCCTCCTCGCTGGCGGCGCCGTCGGGTGGACCGCGACGGGAACCCTCGGAGTGACGTTTCCGGCGAGCGGGGACGTCACGGGTATCTTCGGACAGGTCCCGGTCGGGCCGTTTGCGAACATCGCGGTGAACAACTGGCTCGTCGCGATCGACCTGACGTACAGCGGCCTCGCCGCCGGGATTCCCGCGGTGGTGAGTCTCGCGTTCAACGGCCTGCTCGTGGGCGCCGTCGGCGGCGTGTTCGATCCCGTCGCGTTCGCTGCCCTCGTCGCGCCGCACGGGGTCGTCGAAGTCCCAGCCTTGGTCGTCGGCGGGGCGCTCGGGCTTCACCTGGGCGGCGTCGCTGTCGGCACAGCGCGGGGGCGACACGACACCGACGCCCTCGCTGCGGCGATCCGGCGCGCGTACCGTGTGCTCCTGGGGCTCGCGCCGGTGTTCGTCCTCGCGGCGTTCGTCGAGGCGTTTCTCACCCCGGCGATCGCTGGAGTCGTCATCGGCGGGTGAAAGTCGTTCTCGTCGCCGACGACAGGGACGGCCCGAAGGGGTCTGCAGGTCGAAAACCCCGGTTTTCGCCCCTCGTCGGTCCAAAAAGAAAGGGAATCTTCGGCCGCGCTATCGGCTGTTACTCGCCGCTGCCGGTCTCGACCGGCGCACCGACGAGGTTGCCCCACTCGGTCCAGGAGCCGTCGTAGTTGACGACTTCGTCGTAGCCGAGCAGTTCGTGGAGCGCGAACCACGCGATCGAGGAGCGCTCGCCGATGCGGCAGTAGGCGACGGTCGTCTCCGAGCCGTCGATGCCCTGGTCCGCGTAGAGCTCACGGAGTTCCTCGGCGGACTTGAACGTCCCGTCGTCGTTGACGGTCGCCGCCCAGGAGATGTTCTCCGCACCCGGAATGTGGCCGCCGCGCTGGGCCGTCTCCTGCAGTCCCGGCGGGGCGAGGATCTCGCCGCTGAACTCCTCGGGCGAGCGGACGTCGACGAGCGGCAGGCCCTCGCCGACGGCGTGTTCGACGTCGTCACGGTACGCCCGGATGGACTCGAATGGGCCCTTCGCGGCGTACTCGACCGCGGAGAAGGAGGGGACCTCGTCGGTCGTCGGGTAGTCGTTGTCGATCCAGTAGTCGCGACCGCCGTTCAGGAGGCGCACGTCGTCGTGGCCGTAGTACTTGAACTGCCAGTAGGTGTAGGCGGCGAACCAGTTGGAGTTGTCGCCGTACAGCACGACCGTCGAGTCCTCGGAGATGCCGTGGCTCCCGAGGAGGTCCTCGAAGTCCTCCTTGTCGAGGATGTCGCGGGTCGTCTGATCCTGGAGCTGTGTCTCCCAGTTGAAGCCGATCGCACCGGGAGCGTGACTCTCGTCGTACGCTTCGGTGTCGACGTCGACCTCCACCAGTCGGTGGGCGGGGTCGTCGCTTTCGAACTCGTCGAGTCGCTCCTCTACCCACTCCGGGGAGACGAGCACGTCTTTGGCGTAACCGTCGTCTGTCATTGCATATCCCTATAGAACCCCCACCCCTATAGTCTTCACAACTACGGCGTGTCCTGCCCATCCTCCCACTATCCAGATATTTTTGCCGCATCAATCGAACGTGACAGGTCGCGTGAGCGGCGCGACCTCCCCAGGGGCATCGACGACCGGCTGCCGGCCGATTGCGCTGGCAAGGATTTCCCCTTTCTTTGACGCGGCCGCTCCGGGGCGAATCAATCACGTTGAAGAGTCTCACGCCGAAACTGGAATGTATGAACGAGAACGTCGTCGTCGCCGCCGAGTGGCTAGCGGATCGACTCGACGAGGTGCGAGTGATCGACGTCCGCGACGCCTGGGAGTTCGACGGGATCGGCCACGTACCCGGCGCGGTGAACGTGCCGTTCGAGAAGTTCCGCAGCGAGGCGGGCGACGAGGGGATGCTCCCCGGCGCGGCGGCCTGGGAGTCGCTGCTCTCGGCGGCGGGCGTCGGACCGGATGACGACATCGTCGCCTACGACGACACCCACGGCGTCTTCGCCGCCCGGTTTCTGGTGACCGCGGAACTGTACGGGCACCCGCCGGACCGACTCCACCTGCTCGACGGCGACTATAGCGCCTGGAACCAGGAGTACGAGACGACGACTGACGTGCCGTCGCCGTCGGAGACCGACTACGAGGTCCGAGAACCCGACCACTCGCCGCTCGTGGACTACGAGACGGTACTGTCGGCGATCGACGATCCGGAAGTTACCGTCGTCGACACCCGCGAGGCCCGGGAGTTCGCGGAGGGACACCTCCCCGGCGCGGTCCACCTCGACTGGCGCGACCTCGTCGACGACGACACGCGGGGGCTGAAGTCCGAAGCGGACCTCGAAGCCCTGCTTTCGGACGTCGGCGTGACGCCCGACACGCGGGTGATCCTCTACTGCAACACCGCCCGCCGGATCAGCCACACCTACGTCGTCCTGCGGTCGCTCGGCTACGAGGACGTCGGCTTCTACGAGGGGAGCCTGACCGAGTGGACGGAACGCGGCGGTCCCATCGAGACCGAAGAAAGCGGCTGATGCGGTGCGTCGGCGCCACGCAGGCGACCGGCGCCGTCAGGCTTGGTTTTATCAGCGCGCCCGTGGACAGTCGGATATGCCGATGCGTCAACTCCGCTCCTGCGATTTCTGCGGCGACGAGGCCGCGGGCGTCTACGAGGTGATCCCTCCGGAACTGTCGCCGACCGAGGCCGAACAGCGACGGCTCGCCCTCTGTGGGAGCTGCGCCGGGACCCTCGAACGGACGCTGGACCCGCTGCTCGCCCGGCTGGGGGTCGACCAGGGCGGGGACCGACCGGACGCGAACGCCGACCCCGCTCGCTCGGAGCCGGCGTCGACGTCACAAAAAGCGGCGGAGGCGCCCGAATCCCCGGCGGACAGAGAATCCCCGAACGAACTCGACGCAGATTTCACGGGAGACCGCCGGTCGCTCCCGTCGGACGGCTCCGAGAGCGCCCCCGGGGAGCCCGACGACGCCTCTCCCGAGGAGGCGGCGGCTGCAGAGGGCACAGAGCGGTTGGAGGACGGAACAGGGTCGATTTCGACCCCCACCGAAGCTGCCGCTCCAGACACGAACGCACCGTCGGAATCCGCAGACGACGGCCCCTCAGCGTCTGCAGCAGCGGGAACGGCCGACGGCGACGAAGACAGCACCGAGGCGGCGGCCCCCTCAGACGGAACAGTGAACGATGCCCCATCTACGGCCGATACCGCGACCGATGACAAGCCCGAGGATTTCAGGACCGTAATGCGATTGCTCGGAAACCGCGAGTCCCCGGTCGATCGGGCGGAGATCGTCGAACTCGCAGAAAGCGCGTACGAACTGGAGGAGGCGCACATCGACCGGATTCTCGCCTACGCCGTCGACCGTGACCTGATCGTCGACGACGGGACGACGCTCAGAACGCCGTAGCGGCGGGCCGAGTGAGGGTCACAGCTCGCCTTTGGTACTCGGGGTGTCGCTCCGGCGCGGATCGACGCGCGTGGCATCGTCGAGCGACCGCGCGAGCGCCTTGAACAGCGCCTCGACCTCGTGGTGGGCGTTGGCTCCCGAGACCTCCGTATGCAGCGTCAGGCCGGCGTTCATCGAAAGCGAGTACGCGAAGTGCCGCGCCATATCGCTGGTGAACTCGCCGATCGTCGGCTGGGAGAACTCCCCGTCGAACGCGAAGTGCGGACGGCCGCTGACGTCGACGACGACGCCCGCGACCGCCTCGTCGAGGGGGACCTGCCGGTCGGCGTAGCGGACGATGCCGCGCTTGTCGCCGAGCGCCGCCGCGAAGGCCTCCCCGAGGACGATCGCGACGTCCTCGACTGTGTGGTGGTCGTCGATCCCGAGGTCCCCGTCGCAGCGCACGGTCAGATCGAACAGGCCGTGCTTTGCGAACGATTCGAGCATGTGGTCGAAGAAGCCGATCCCCGTCTCGACTTCGGCCTCGCCGTCGCCGTCGATCGCGAGCGTCAGGTCGATCGTCGTCTCGGCGGTCTCGCGGGAGACGGCCGCAGTGCGCGCTGCGTCGGCGTCGCCGGCGGTCGCCTCCCCGCCATCCATCTCCTCGTCGGCGTCGGTCATACCGGCGAATCGATGCGCTGCCCTATCACCGTTGTGCCTCGTGGCGCCGACGAATCGCCCTCGCCGCTGCTCTCGCCACCGAGACGCGAGCGAAAGTGGTACGTCGCGGGCGCGCGACATCCGAGTATGCGCATTGCCGTCCCCAACAAGGGCCGCCTGCACGATCCGAGCGTCGACCTCCTCGAACGGGCCGGACTGCACCTCGAAAGCGCCGCCGACCGGAAGCTCTACGCCGACACGGTCGATCCGGAGGTGACCGTGCTGTTCGCCCGCGCGGCCGACATCCCCGAGTACATCTGGGACGGCGCCGCAGCCGTCGGGATCACCGGCCGCGATCAGGTCGTCGAGTCCGGCCGCGATCTGGTCGAACTCGTGGACCTGGAGTTCGGGCGCTGCCGCCTCGTCCTCGCAGCGCCCGAGGGCGGCGAGATCACGGAGCCGGCGGACCTCGCTGGCGGCAGCGTCGGGACGGAGTTCCCGGAGATCACCCGGCAGTACCTCGAAGACGAGGGGATCGACGCCGACGTCGTGGAGGTGACTGGCGCGACGGAACTGACCCCGCACGTCGAGATGGCCGACGCGATCGTCGACATCACCTCGACCGGGACGACCCTCCGGATGAACCGTCTGGCGGTGATCGACGAGGTGCTCTCCTCGTCGGTGCGGCTCTACGCCCACCCCGACCACGTCGACGATCCGAAGGTCCAGCAGCTCGTGACCGCCTTCGAGTCGGTCCTCGATGCCACCGACAAGCGCTACGTGATGCTGAACGTCCCGCGGGACCGCCTCGACGACGTGCGCGAGGTCATCCCGGGGCTCGACGGCCCGACGGTGATGGACGTCGCAGGCGACGACACCGTCGCGGTCCACGTGGTGGTCGACGAACAGGACGTCTTCGAGGTCGTCAACGATCTAAAGGAGATCGGCGCCTCCGGCATTCTCGTCACCGAGATCGAACGGCTCGTCGAGTAGCGCCGGCGCCGCGGACGCCCCGGAAGCAGCGACGAGACAGTCGCCGGAGAGCGACTGGTCACCCCCGGCTTTCCGGGTGCGCCCTCGGCTCTCCAGCCCCTTGAGCTCTCCAGCAACTTCGGCTCTCCAGCCCCTTGAGCTCTCCAGCAACTTCGGCTCTCCAGCCGCCCCCGACTACCCGGGCGCGCTCCCGGCGAGCGCGAGAATCCCGAAGACGATCGTCCCGAGGATGACGCTGACGACGAAGTGGATGACAGTGATGTACGCCGAAAGGCGGGTCGACTCGCTGTAGAGGGCACGGATGGCGGCCCCATCGAGGACGAGCGCGACGACGAGCCCGGCGAAGAGAATCGCTGAACTGTCGCGGGCGAACGTCGCGACGAGGACGCTGATCGCGGCCGGGACCGGTCCGACGACGAACGCGTTGCGGACGGGGACGTCGCCGAGGACGTTCCGGGCGGCGATGTGGGCGGTGATCGACAGGAAGAGCGCAAACGAGGCGAACGTGCCGGCGATCGCGAGGGGGCTACCGGCGGCAGTCGATTGGAGCGGGAGCGTCATCAGGAAGGGTAGAGAGCGTATCAGGCGGGCCTCAGTCCTCTAACAGGCCGAGGTCGTCCAGTCTGGAGACGATGACGTCGACGGCCTCGCGGGCGTCGTCGGGTTCTTTACCGCCGGTGATGACGAGCTTCCCCGAACCGAAGAGCAGCGCGACCACGGACGGTTCCTCGAGGCGGTAGACCAGACCCGGGAACTGCTCGGGTTCGTACTCGATGTTCTCCAGACCGAGGCCGATGGCGATGGCGTTGAGGTTGAGATTTCGGCCCAGGTCCGCAGAGGTGACGATGTTCTGGACCGTGATCTCGGGGTCGTCGTCGACGGGAATCTGCAGGTCGCGGAGTTTCTCGAAGACGATGTGGAGGCTCTCGTGAACGTCGTCCGTGGATTTGGCGCCGGTGCAGACGATCTTTCCCGACCGGAAGATGAGCGCCGCGGATTTCGGCTCCTGTGTCCGGTAGACGAGGCCAGGGAACTGCTCGGGGTCGTAGTCGGCGCCTTCGAGATCCATCGCAACGCTCTGGAGGTCGAGTTCCTGGCCGATCCCGGTGGAGGCGACGACGTTCTCGATGTTGATCGTGTCCTTGGGGTCGCTCATGAATCGACTTAAACGACGTATTTAAGGTTTAAAAAGATTGGTGCGCGGTTTCGGGGGACTGAACGAGGGCGGGACCGGATGTCGTTCGGCACTCGGCCCCGAGGCGACACGCTGATTTACACCCCGAGCGAGAACCGGACGTGTACTGTCTGGAACTCGGCGGGGAAGCGGCCGACGAGGCGTTCGCCGCCCTCGAAGCCGAGCGGGCGGCCGCCTCGGCCGTGACACGCGTCGCCCCGGGACTGGCGACGGCCCGAGGCATCCACGCCGACCGCGTGCCGACGCTCGCGTACACGCGGCGCGCCGCGGAACTCGTCGGACGCACCGACGCCGCCGTGTCGAGCGCGGTCGCGACGCTTTCGGCCGCGTCGATCGATCGGACGGGATCGGTCGCGGTCCGGGCGCGAAACGTCCGGTCGACCGCGGACGTGAGCACCGCGGCGGCCGAGCGCGAACTCGGCAGCGTGCTCGTCGATCGGGGGTTCTCTGTCGACCTCGACGATCCCGACCACGAACTCCGGGCGTGCTTCGCCGACGATACCTGTCTCCTCGGGTGGACGGTCGCCGAGCGCGACACGTCATTCGGCTCGCGTGCCCCGACGGACCGCCCGTTCTTCCAGCCCGGAAGTATGGCGCCACGGGACGCCCGTGCGTATGTGAACCTCGCTGCCGGCCCGGCGCTTACAACGACGACTGCCGCCGGGCCGGGGCTCCGAAATACAACTGCCGCTGGGCCGATACCCCCGGACACGACCGTCCTCGATCCGATGTGCGGGACCGGCGGCCTCCTCATCGAGGCGGGCCTCGTCGGCGCGCGGGCGGTCGGCTCCGATGCCCAGTGGAAGATGGCCCGCGGGACGACGGAGAACCTCGCGTACTACCTGCCGGAGACCCGCTGGGACGTCGTCCGCGGCGACGCCACCGACCTCCCCTTTACTGACGACGCAGCGGACGCGGTGGTCTTCGACGCGCCCTACGGCCGGCAGTCGAAGATCGCCGGTCACGAACTGGCCGACCTCGTCGGGGGCGCACTCGCGGAGGCCGCACGCGTCGCCCCGAGCTGCGTCCTCGTCGGCGACCGGGACTGGTCGACCGCGGCGAGCGACGCCGGGTGGACGGTCGAAGCGCGGTTCGAACGGCGGGTGCACGGCTCGCTCGTCCGGCACGTTCACGTGCTGGTACGGGAGTAGCGCCGCGGCTCCGGCAGCCGGAGCCCGATCACTCGAATCCGCTGATCAACGTCACGAGCCACTGCGCCGGGTCGTCCCGGCGGCGGACCTCGACGCGGTGAACCCACTTCACCCACTGGAAGCCCCGCCGACCGGGCGCCACGAGTCGCAGCGGCGCACCGTGGCCGTGGCTGAGTCGCTCGTCGCCGACGTGCGTCGCCAGAAGCGCCTCGCGGGCCTCCTCGATCGGCAGCGACCAGCGATACCCCGTCACGGAGACGAACCGAACGAACCGACCCTCCTCGGCGACGTCCGCGGCGTCGAGTAAGTCACCGACGCGGAGGCCGCGCCACCGCTGGACGGTGTACCAGCCGCTCGTACAGTCTAAGAGTGCTTCCTCGCTGCTGTCGGGCCCGAGTGCGTCGAGGGAAAGTTCGAGCGGGGACCCAACCTCGCCGGCGACGGTCAGCGTCCACGTCGACCGGTCGATCGGTTCGGGATCGTCGGCGACCCAGGAAGTGACCGGAAAGCTGCCGTTCCCGGATCCCTCGCGCGGCTGTGAGCCGGTGAACCGACGGTCCTCACCGGGGGTGTCGAGGACGCGGTTGGCAAGTTCCTGTCCCCGATACGTCAGGGCGCCGCCGACAAGCAGCCCCGCGTATTTGATCGTCGTCCGCCGCCGGTGGAAATCGTCCCGATCCGGGAGGCGAGCGCGCGAGGAGAGGTGCCAGGCCACCAGCGGCACCAGCACCAGCCCGAAGCCGACGTGCACGCTCAGAAGCGTCCAGTAGGCGAGTCGGACGTCGAGTCCGAATACCCAGGTGACCCCCGTCGCGAGCGCTCCGAGCGTGGCAAGCAGCGTGAGCACCGATACGAGCGTCGACGCCTGCCAGTGTTCCCGTCGGGTGAGTCGGTGCCGAACTCGGGCGAGTTTGAACCCCAGGAGCGCCACGAACGTCACGCCGAGGATCCGGTGCAGCCAGAAGACGGACCATCCCGACGGAGCGGCGACGGTGAACGAGTAAAGCCCGGTCCCGGTTTCGAGGAGGACGACCGCGAGCAGCGACCAGTCGACGAGCCGGGGGGACGGCTCGACGGCAGCGAGCGCCCGCCGGAGTGACGCGACCGGTCCGGACCTCATATCTATGTCACAGAATCACACGGCAAGAAACGTTGCGGCTGCAGGGGCCGTTCGTCGCTACTTCCCGAGGACCCAGCCGAAGAGAAGCGGCGCGAAAAGCAGCGTTAGCGGAACGAGGATCCACACCTGCCCCGCGAGCACGTCGTACTGCGCGAGCGTTTCGCTCACCGGCGTCCCCTCCAGATAGCCGACGAGAAACTCGAAGCCGACCGTGAGTACCGTCCAGACGGCGCCGACGAGGAGGAGTTCGGCCCGCGTGTATTCGATCGGCGTTCTTCCGAAGTAGACCCCGGCGACGAGCAGGATCGCTCCGACCAGCAGCGCGGTGCTGACGACGTGGCCCGCGTACTCGCCGATTCGCGGGATCAAGACGAGTTCCCGGAAGACGCCGTTTGCGACGGCGACGACAGCCATCAGGAGCCACAGGGCGAGCGGGTACGTGAGCACGGAGGGGCGGATCGACGGGAGCGATGAGAGTGTCATCTGTCGGGTCCCGGTGATGCTACGACGGATTCGAGCAAAAGAGTAGCGTCAGTCGCCCCCGCTCACCACACCGTACTGACGGGTGGCGTTCGCGGGTGCAATGGGGCAGACGGCTACCGGTCTACTACGGCCAGGATCGACTCGCCCGCCCGGACGGTGTCTCCCTCCGCGACGAGAAGGTCTTCGCGATCGTACGACGGCGGCAACAGGACGTCCGCCCGCGACCCGAAGTCGATGTGGCCGATCCGCTGGGCCCGCGTGAGGTCCGCGCCCGCCTCGACGTAGGGGTGGATGCGCCGCGCGAACGCGCCGGCGATCAGCGAGACTTCGGCCGGCCCCTCGGCGGTCGCAACGTCGATGTCGACGCGCTCGTTGCGCTCGGAGTCCTTCGAGAACGCCGGTCGATGGGCGCCCGATCGGTGAGTCACGCGCTCGACCCGGCCGGACAGCGGCGCGCGGTTCACGTGGACGTCGGTCACGTTCATGAACACGCCCACGCGGACCTGTTCGCCCTCCTCACGGACGACCGAGACGCGGCCGTCGGCGGGCGAGACCACGCCCGGCCCCGACGGCCGGCGCTCGGGATCGCGGAAGAACCACGCGACGAAGCCGCCGACGGCGAGCGCGACGACGCCAAGCGGGGGCGCGACGACGGCGAGGACCGCGGCGGCCGCAAACGCCGGGATCGCAAAGCGCCGCGCGCCGGGCGCAAAGCGCATCTCAGGCGAACGCCTCCGCGGCGAGTTCGGACTCCCCGGCCGCCCAGGCGGTCAGTAGATGCGTGATGTGGAGGCGGCCGTCGTTGCCTTCTGCGAGGTTGTGGTCGGCCTCGCCGGCGAGGCGGTGCAGGCGGATCAGGTTCGCCTCGCCGAACTCCTCGGGGTAGGTGTCGGCGACGCGCAGCAGTTCCGCGAGCAGTTCCTCGCCGCCGAACCCCTCGTCGTCCAGCAGCGTCGTCACCTCCTTGCGGGCGTCGCGGATCTCGCCCGCGGCCGCAGCGTCGAGCACCGACTTCAGCGCGTCGTCGTGGCCCGCATCCGAGAGTGCCGCCTCCGCGGCGTCGACGGTGATCTCGCCGTCGCCCTCGATCGACGCGTGCTGGGCGGCGAGCACCGCATAGCGGAGGTCGCCGCCGGCCTTCGACGCGATGAGGTTCAGCGCCAGCGGCTCTGCTTCGACGTCCTCGGCGGTCGCAACATCGGCGAGCACGGTCTCGATCTCGTCTGTGGTGGGCGCACGGACCGGCACGGGGAAGCACCGCGACCGGATCGGCGGGATGAGTTTCGAGGGCTGTCTGGTGGCGATCACGAACTGGGTGTTGCGGTGGTACTGCTCCATCACCCGGCGGAGCGCCTGCTGGAAGTCCTCGCGGATGGTCTCGGCGTTGTCCAGAAGCACCGTCTTGTACGCCCCCGAGGCGGGCTTGTAGGAGGAGAGCTCCTGCATCACGTGCGAGACCATATCGCGCTTCGACCAGTCGCGTTTGTACTTGTTGCCCTTGCCGCCGCGGCGGTACTGCTTCGAGAACGCGGTTTGGCCCTGCAGGAACCGCGAAAAGCGCGGGTCCTCGCGGATCTCCTTTTTGGTCCGACTGAAGAAGTCCGCGACGTTGATTTCGATCAGATCTGCGTCGGGGTCCTCGTGGGCTTCCCTCGCCAACGCGCGGACGGCGGCGGTCTTTCCGACACCCGCCGGACCCTGGACGACGAGGTTCATCGGTTCGTCGACGGTGCGAGCCAGCCGTTCGCGGACCTCCGTCTGGGGCAGGTCCGAAAGGGAGGGCGCGTGCGTCTCGGTCCACAGGGGCGCGTCCATCGAACGCGAGTAGTCGTCGGGGGGGTAAGAAACTCCCCCTCTGGACTCGGTCGACACGGGCGCCGCCTCGCTAGATGGAGGGGAGACGTCGATTCGCCGGATGGAGGGGAGACGTCGATTCGCCGGATGGAGGGCAGGCATCGACTCGCCGGATGGAAGAGAAGCACCGACTCGCCGTCGGGGGAATGTCAGGTGCGATCGATCTCAGATTCCCGTTCGGCGTGGGCGGATTCCGTCGACCGCTCGCTCCGTTTCGATCGCTCGATCCGTTCGCGGGCGTCCTCCGGTGTTTCAGTCTCCAGCAGGGCTTCGAGTTTCCGCTCGAACTGTTCCTCGGAGAGTTCGCCGCTCGCGTAGCGCTCGCGGAGTCGCGACAGCGCGGAATCAACATCCTCACCCGCAGAGCCCTCCGCCGCGTGCTGTCCCTCCGTCTCGCTATCGCGTCCCGGTCGCTCCACCCGCCCGTCTCGCGAGCGCCGTCCCCGGAACAGCGACACGAGCGGGACCACGACAGCGTACCCGATGACGAAGATCAGCCAGAAGTCGACGGCGGCAAGCAGCGGGACCCCGAAAAGCGACCCGAGCCCCGCGCCGAGAACCACAAGCGCGGTGGCGGCGACGACTCGATCGTCGGAGTCGGCGGGAACCGCGTTCCACCGACGTCCCTCAGTCCGGCGGTCGTCCATACGCAGGAAATCCGCTGGCAGTGTGAAAAATCGTCCGCTGGTGCGGCGGAAAACGTCACGCAGTTCGACCCGATCGCTCGACCACTGCCGCCCGATCCGACACGGGTTTACCACGCCGCCCCCGAGGGACGGTATGTCGATGCGCGTGACGTTTCTCGGGACTGGCGGGGCCGTCCCGACGACCGAACGGGGGCCGAGTGCGCTGTTCCTCGAACGGGAAGGCGAGCGGCTGCTGTTCGACTGCGGCGAGGGCACCCAGCGGCAGATGATGCGGTTCGGCACCGGCTTTTCGGTCTCGCATCTGTTCGTCACGCACCTCCACGGCGACCACGTCCTCGGGATTCCGGGGCTGATCCAGACCCTCGATTTCAACGACCGCGAGGCGCCGCTCGCGATCCACGGCCCGCCGGGATCGAAACGGCACTTGCGGGACCTCGTGGAAGCCGGCGGCTACCGGCCGTCGTTCCCGCTGACGATCAACGAAATCCGCCCGGGGAACGTCGCGCTGGACGCCGACGGCTACGAGGTCCGGACGTTCCCGACCGACCACCGGAACGTCAGTTCGGTGGGCTACGCGCTCGTCGAAGACGACAGGCGGGGGCGCTTCGACCGCGAGAAGGCCGAGGAACTGGGCGTCCCGGTCGGCCCGAAGTTCGGCCGACTCCACGACGGCGAGGCCGTCGAACTCGACGACGGGACGGTCGTCCGCCCGGAGCAGGTCGTCGGCGACCCCCGACCCGGTCGGCGGTTCGTCTACACCGGTGACACCCGCCCGGTCGACGCGACCGTCGAGGCCGCCGAGGAACCGGATCTCCTCGTCCACGACGCCACCTTCGCCTCGGAGTGGGCCGAGCGGGCGCGCGGGACCGGCCACTCGACCGGCCGCGAGGCCGCCGAGATCGGGAACCGCGCCGGCGCAAAGCGGCTCGCGCTCGTCCACGTCTCATCGCGGTACGCCGGCGACGCCAGCCCGATCGAACGCGACGCCGAAGGGCGCTTTCGCGGCGAGGAAGCCTTCGTCCCTGACGACGGCCGGAAACTGACGGTGCCGTATCCCGACGAGGAGTAGCGCCCCGCTGGAACCGCAGCCGGCCCCCGGCTCCACCCGAAACGACACCTTTGCCTGAGTCCAGCACGTCAATGCGAGTATCTCTGGAATGACTGCGAGCGACCCCCGTATCGGCGATCGAACAGCCACGGCTGCGCTGGTGTCGGCGCCGTGACCGACGACGACGGCGGCTTTGCGGACGTCCGCGAGACCGTCGACGGCCACCCGATGCGGAGTCTGCTCGGCTACGCCCGCCCGTACTGGCCGCGGATCACGCTCGGGGTGCTCGCAGCGATCCTCACGCGCTTTGCCCGACTCGTTCCCCCGATCATCGTCGCGACCACCATCGATCGGATCGTCCTCAGCTCGGCCGAGCCGGGGCTGTTGACCGAGGCGGGGCTCCTCCCTGGCGGGGCGATCACCGGCGAGGCCGCACGCTTGGCGTTCCTCCAGCGACTCGTCGCCATCGCGGCGCTGGCGTACCTGCTCCGCTCGGTGACCCGGTTCGGGTCGCGGTACCTGTTGCAGTCGTCCGCACAGAAGATCCAGCGGGACCTCCGGAACGACACCTACGACCACCTCCAGCATCTCTCGATGGACTTCTTCGCGAACCACCAGACCGGCGGGATGATGTCTATCCTCAACAGCGACATCAACCGGCTGGAGCAGTTCCTCAACACGGAGTTCCGACAGCTCATCCGGGTGGTCGCGACCGTCGGCGGGATCGCGGTCATCCTCTGGTACTACGCCCCGACGCTCGCGCTGATCGCCCTGGCGCCGGTTCCCATCATCGGCCTCGGGAGCGTCCTGTTCCTCCGGTGGATCGAACCGCGGTACAAGTCGCTCCGGGAGACCGTCGCCAGGCTCAACACCCGGCTCGAGAACAACCTCGGCGGCGTCGCCGTCGTCAAGTCGTTCAACCGGTACGCCTTCGAGCACGACCGCGTCGCCGACCGGAGCGAGGCGTACCACGACGAGAAGGTCGCCGCGCTCCGGATCCGGCGGGGCTTCTTCGCCGCGCTCCGGCTCCTGACCGGCGTGGTGTTCGTGCTCGTGCTGTACGTCGGCGGGCGGGCGATCATCACCACGCCGCCCGGGGAGGCCGCGCTGATCTCGACAGGTGCCTTCGCGGCCTTCTTTCTCTACCTCCGGCGGCTCTACTCCCCGATGCGGCGGATCGGCCGCTCGGCCAACAAGTACCAGCTCGCGAAATCCAGCGCCGAGCGGGTGTTCGGCCTCCTGGGCCGCGAGCCGACGGTCACCGAGCCCGAGGACCCCTACGTCCCCGACCATATCGACGGCGACGTGGCGTTCGAGGACGTCTCGTTCAGTTACGACGACCGCGAGTCGGTGCTGCAGTCGATCTCGCTTGACGTCCCGAGCGGCGCCACGATCGGCCTCGCGGGCGCGACCGGCGCCGGGAAGTCGACGCTCGTGAAACTCGTCCCGCGCCTCCACGACGTCGACGAGGGGCGCGTGACCGTCGACGGTCGCGACGTCCGGGAGTACGACCTGCAGGCGCTGCGCGAGGAGATCGCCGTCGTCGAGCAGAACCCGTATCTCTTCTCGGGCACCGTCGCGGAGAACATCGCCTACGGCGACAGCGAGGTGCTCGCCGCCGAGCGGGCCGAGGAGTCGACGCAGCGCCACCGCGTCGTCGCGGCCGCCGAGGCAGCGGCCGCCGACGAGTTCATCACCGGCCTCCCGGACGGCTACGACACCCAGATCGGCGAGCGCGGGATCAAACTCTCCGGGGGCCAGCGCCAGCGGATCGCGATCGCGCGGGCGCTGCTCAACGACCCAGCGATCATCGTCTTCGACGAGGCGACGAGCGACGTCGACACCGAGACCGAAGAGCGGATCAAAGCGAGCATCGACCGGCTGATCGAGGACCGGACGGCCTTCGTCATCGCGCACCGCCTGTCGACGATCCGCGACGCCGACCGGGTCGTCGTCTTAGACGACGGCGAGATCATCGAATCCGGCTCCCACGAGGAACTGCTCGCGGCGTCCGGCGAGTACGCCTCGCTGTGGGACGCACAGGTCGACGAGAGCCTCGACGCGACCGCGCAGTAGGTCGCGCCGAAGCGTCGCTTCAGTCCAGACCGGTTCTGCCCCGCCCTATCCCCGCCTGCTTTTGTCCGTGCCGGCCTCAGATGTCGTATGCGCCGCCCGAAGCGCCCGACCGTCGACCTTTTACTCCTCTTCGTCGGCGTCTATCTGCTCCAGCGGCTCGCCGGCCT
This sequence comes from Halobellus ordinarius, assembly GCF_031823395.1. Lineage (NCBI taxonomy): Archaea > Methanobacteriati > Methanobacteriota > Halobacteria > Halobacteriales > Haloferacaceae > Halobellus > Halobellus ordinarius. Next base: position 275,730 of record NZ_JAVQKJ010000002.1, on the reverse strand, counting down.
CGTCGGTGTCGGTCCGGAAGCGTTCGCGCTTGCGACGCCGCTGGCCCGGCCGTGGACGCTGATTACGACCGTCTACGCGCACGCGAGTCTCGGCCACCTCCTCGCGAACGCCGTCGCGCTCCTCGTCGTCGGCCTCGTGCTCGAACCGTTCACGACTCGCCGCCGGTTCCACGGGTTCGTGCTCGGAAGCGGCGCGCTCGCAGCCGTGACGGAGTATCTCGTCGGCATCGCGCTCGGCTCGCCGGTGGCAGTGCTCGGCGCGAGCGGCGCCGTCCTCGCGCTGTACGGCTATATACTCGCGGGCAACCCTCTCACGGGCGGACTCCTCGCCCGGATCGATCTCGGCCGGCGCGCGCGAGTCGCACTGGTCGTCGCTGTCGTCCTCGTCGTCACCGTCCTCACCGCCGGTCCCGGCGTCGCGATCGTCGCGCACGCGACGGGGTTCGGTCTCGGACTGGTCGCGGGACGTCTGGGCGTGCTGCGACCCAAGTGAGCCAGAAGCGACAGACCAACTGTCCGCGACACCCCGGCCTGCCCGTGGCATATATATCTACACGCGACAAAGCGCGGGTGTGAACGACCGGACGAGCGCACTCGACACCCTCGTCTTCGGCGTGGACATCCAGAGCGGCGACGTCCGGGGCGATTCGCCCTCCTACGCCGTCGTCGCCTTCGACGGCGAACAGTTCGACCGCGACGTCGTCTCCCACCGGAAGCTCCGCCGCCTGCTCGACCGAGAGGAGCCGTCGATGCTCGCGACCGACAATATGTACGAACTGGCGGCCGACAAGGACGAACTCGTCCACTTCCTTCGGTCGCTGCCCGCGGCGACGAAACTGGTACAGGTGACCGGCGCGGAACGGCCCGAGCCGCTCTCGCGGGTCGCCTCCAGGCACGGCGTCCCCTACGGCAAGAAGCCGATGGAGGAGGCCGAGGCCGCCGCACGGCTCGCGGCGGCGAACGTCGGCCAGGAGGTGACGGCGTTCGGCGACACCACGACCGTCAAGGTCTCGCGGGGGCGCTCGACCGGCAAGGGCGGCTGGAGCCAGGACCGCTACACCCGGCGGATCCACGGTTCCGTCAAGCGCCGGACGCGGGAGGTCGAAGACCGGCTCCAGCAGGCCGGCCTCGACTTCGAGAAGGACGTGACCGAGAAGTACGGCGGCTACGCGAACGCCGTCTTCACCGTCGAGGCCCCGCCGTCCGACATCCCGGTGTCGAGCGGCCGCTCGGGCGACACGCGGGTCGAAATCGAGCGCGAGCGCCGCGACGGCATCGAGTTCGAGCCGCTGGTCAAGCGCCGCGATCACGTCGTCGTCGGGATCGATCCCGGCACGACCACGGCCGCGGCGGTCGTCGGCCTCGACGGGCGGGTCCTCGACGTCTACTCGACGCGGACCGCCGACACCGCCGACGTGATCGAGTGGCTCATCGAGCGCGGGCGACCGATCGTCGTCGCGGCCGACGTGACGCCGATGCCCGAGACCGTCGAGAAGTTCCGTCGGAGCTTCGACGCAGCGGGCTGGACGCCGAACACGGATCTGCCGATCGACGAGAAACTCCACCGCACCCGGGAGGCGTCCTACGAGAACGACCACGAGCGGGACGCGCTCGCGGCGGCGCTTTTCGCGCTCGACGACCACGAGGACCAGATCGAGCGCATCACCCAGAAAGTGCCGCGGGACGTCGAGCGCGGCAAGGTGATCTCCCGGGTCGTCGCCGGCGAGGAGTCCGTCGAGGCCGTGCTCAGAGACCTCGAAGACGACGACGGCGAGGAAGAAGCGGGAGAAGAACACGAGGAGCGCGAACTCACCGAGGAGGAAGCGGAGATCCGTCGCCTGCGGACCCGCGTCGAACGACTGGAGTCACACGTCGAGGACCTCAACGAGACGATCGACGAGCGCGACGCCACCATCGAGGAGTACGAGGAGAAACTCTCGGATGCGAAACGCGAAGAGCGGCGCGAGGCCAGAGAACGCCGGGAAGTCAAGCGGCTCGAACGCGAGAACAATCGGCTGCAGCGCCGCGTCGACGATCTGGAGGCCGAAAACGAGGAACTCGACGGGAAACTCGAACGGCTGAAGGCCTTATGGAAGCTCGATCACTCGAACTTCGCCGACGTCGACACCGACGGCGACCTCGTGCCGGTGAAGGTGATCGACCAGTTCACCCGCGATGCGATCGAGACAGCCGACGAGCAGTACGGCCTCGCGGCCGGCGACGTGATCTACCTCCGTGACGCCTCCGGAGCCGGACGCTCGACCGCCGAACGGTTGGCGGCGGTCGAACCGCGGGTGGTCCTCCGGTCGGGCGGAGACCTCTCGGAGGTCGCCGATGGGATCCTCTTCGAGCGGGAGATCCCAGTCGCCCCCGCCGAGGACGTCACGATCCAGGAAGTCGACGAACTCGCCGTGGCCCGCGAATCCGAGGTCGCGGCCGCGATCGAAGACTGGGAACGGCGCGCCGAAGAGCGCCGGAAGGAGCGAAAGGCGTCGATGGTCGATCAGATCATCTCCGAGCACCGCGCGGGGACCCGCGGCGACGGCGACTAGCGGCGATCAGTTCTGGAGACAGGATGGGCGGAAAGTTGTGGGAGTGTCAGCCGGATGGCTGCGATCGAGCAACGTATCCATAACGAATGTTCATTGGGGTGCGTGTTTGTGCGTTTGTAATCCATAGAAGTTTGATTTCGGGCAAGATATTCGATGTTCGTCTTTTGTTTGGGATCGAATACCACGCAATAGTTAACAGGGGTGAGCGCATTGATCCGGCTGTCCCGCAATGTATACCCACGGGCTGAATACGGCGATGACCCTGTACCGGAACGGAACACTGACGCTCTCACAGGCGGCGTCGCGGGCGGGTCGCTCGAAGGAGGCGTTCGCCACGGCGCTCGCACGGCACGGGATCGCAGTGCGGGAAACGCAAGAACGGTCGCGGCAGGCGGCCGACTGATCGGTTCGGTCGCCGCTCAGACTGGTTGATCGGTCGTTTTCGGGGAGATCCGCAGTTGTAACCCACGAGCGGATTGACCGTTTTTCGACGGGTTCGTGACGTTGGGACCGCGGAGTTAGACAGGATCGCTGTCGTCGCTGTCGACACTGTCCGCCGGCAGCACGTGCAGGCCCGCTCGGCTTTTCAGGACCGGAACGGTATCGGCGTCGGCGTCGACGTAGGAGGGGCGAGCGATCGTCTTCGACTCGTAGGTGTCTGGGTCAAGCACCTGGATCGCGTACTCGTCTTCGACCGTCACGACTGTCGTCTCCGTCGCGTCCGCGACGGTCCCCAGCCGGCGGGCGTCGGGCGCTTCACCCTCCTCGAAGGACGCCTCGTAGGGCTCGCCGGTCGTGAGCCGAACGCCCTTCAGATTACCCTGCACGCTCCGGACCAGTACCGGCCCCTCGTCGTCGTCCGGGTCGATGACGTCGCCCGGCGTGAACTTCGGGAGGCGGACGGCGTAGGTCACCCGGTAGACCTCGTTGCCGTCGCTGTCCTCGGTCACCAGCGTCGGGTACTCCTTGACCTGGCCGCCGAGTTCACGGACGATCCGCTTTGCCACGCCGCCACCCATCTGGTTCGTCGAGAGCTTGATGTCGGTCCCGTCGTCGGTCTCGACGGTCTCGGAGATGAACGCGTTCCGGTCGCCGGTGTCCTCGCGTTCGGCGACGTACGAGTCGGCGATCTCGACGGCGCGGCGTTCCTCCTCGGCGGTCGGCGTCCGATCGTCGGCGCGGATCTGGACGATACTGGCGTAGTAGCCGCCGGCGATGCGGCCGCAGCGGTCACAGGTCTGTCTGGCGATCTTGACCGGGACTGTGACGTGTTCCTCGCGGAACGTCCCGCGGACGATGCCGCCGAAGGTGCAGTGCATCCGAATCGTGTTCTCGTCGACCTGCTCGGGTTCGACCCCCCAGCGGACGTCCTCCGCGTTCAGGTGGACGCCGAGGGCCTCCGTCACCTGCTCGACGGCGACGTCCGTGTAGTCGCGAGCGCCGACGTCCACCCAGCGGTTCCCCCGGTGGACTGCGCCGCACTGTGAGCAGACGCGCACCTCGATCCGCTCGGGCGCGTCCACCAGATCGAAATCCTCGAAGTAACAGTCGTCGCAGAGGACAGCGTCGCGTTCGCGGGGTTCCCCCGGGAGCGGGTCCGCTCGCTCCGGCATCGGATCCCCACAGCGCGGGCAGAAGTCTCCCGAACTCATCGGCTGTCGTAGACGGTCGAGGCGGTTAAGCGCGACGAAGGGGCGTGGGTGTGGGAGTCGCTCCGCACCCCAACACCGTTTATAACCCCGAACTCGTAAGTCGGGTATGGACTGGAAACCCGACTGGGGACTCAGGGGCCGTATGGTCCTGACGATGTTCCTGCTCTTCGCCCTCTATCTGGTCTTCGTGGGGGTACTGTGGCAGACGAACTCCTTCGTCTTCCTGCCGCTGATGGGACTGTTCGTCCTCGCGCAGTTCTTCTTCAGCGACAAACTCGCCCTCTACAGTATGGGCGCAAAGGAGGTCTCGGAGGACGAGTATCCGGAGCTTCACGCGACGATCTCGCGGCTCAGCCAGCAGGCTGACCTGCCGAAGCCGACGGTCGCCGTCGCCGACTCGCGGGTCCCGAACGCCTTCGCCGCCGGCCGTTCGCAGAAGAAGGCGACGGTGTGTGTGACGACCGAACTCATCCGGACGCTCGACCGCGAGGAACTGGAGGGCGTGATCGCTCACGAACTCGCCCACGTGAAGAACCGCGACGTGATGGTGATGACCATCGCCTCCTTTCTCTCGACGGTCGCGTTTATGATCGTCCGGATGGGCTTTTGGTTCGGCGGCGGGCGGAACCGACAGGGCGGCGGAATCATCGTCGCCATCGTCGCCTCGCTTGTCGTCTGGATCGTCTCCTTCTTCCTGATCCGGGCGCTCTCGCGGTACCGGGAGTTCGCCGCCGACCGCGGCGGGGCGCTCATCACCGGGAAGCCCTCGGCACTCGCGTCGGCGCTTCTGACGATCGACGGCCGGATGGACCGGGTCCCGAAGGAGGACCTCCGCGAGCAGTCGGAGATGAACGCGTTCTTCATCGTCCCGCTGAAGAGCGACTTCATCGGTCGGCTGTTCAGCACTCACCCCGCGACCGAAACGCGCGTCGATCGCCTCCAGGAACTCGAACGCGAGATGGAGACCCAATAAATGCCCCTGCACCGAGTACCGGCGACTCCGGGAGGGAGCCGCTGATGGGCCTGTTCGACACGATCCGGACCGTCCTCGGTACCAGCGCCGAGGCGGACGCGACGCGCGACGCCGACCCCGAGGACCTCTTCGGGATGAGTACCGCGTACGTCACGATGGAGGCCGACCTCGGCTTCCGTCCCGTCGACGCGGCCGCGCTGTGTTTCTCCGGCGTCGACAGCACCGACTTCGACGAGACCGTCGAGGACGTCGAGACGATCCTCCGGGCCGGCGAGGAGGAGACCGGCACCACCTTCGACGTCCGCGAGGACAGCCACGGCTGGGAGTGGGTCGTCCTCCGCGACGACGACCCCGAGGACCTGGTGACGAGCATCCACTTCGCCGCCGACGAGTTCATCGAGCGGGGCTACGGCTCGCGGCTCCTCGCTGCTGTCTTCGGCTTTCAGCAGGAGGACGAGGACGGGGCAAGCGGCGGCAACGGGGGAGACCGCGCCTACTGGATCTACTCGTTCCGTCGGGGTGCGTACTACCCGTTCGCTCCAGCGGGCGGGAAAGAGCGGAACCAGCGGCTGGAGTTCAAACTGGAGTCGGTGCTCGACGGCGAACTCGGGGTCGAGGACGACGAGTCCTACTGGTACCCGATGTGGCCCGACACAACCGGCGGCCATCCCTGGGAGTAGCGGGATAACGGGACAGCGGCCCAGCGCGGATCGGAAGAGCGAGCAGTCGGCACGACAGTTTCGCCCGGGGGGCCGGACTCGGTCAGTGGTCCCGCGTCGACGTTCGGAGCACGCCGGGACTGGCCGCGTATCCGTATATAAACCTCCGGGCGGTCGACCGTGGGTGGAGACGAGCCACAGTCCCGTGAGTATTTATCTCCGCTGCGTGTAGTACACGAGGATGCCCTCCAGTACGCCAGCCCTGACCAGGCGCCGCCTCATCCAGGCAGCGGCCGCACTCGGTGCGACCGCCCTGGCCGGCTGTGGCGGCAGTTCCTCAGCCTCGGGGTCCACGCGCGAAGTACCAGCCGCCGGACCGCCCGACGACGCACTGAACGACCCGCCGCACGTGAGTCTCCGGCAGTCGGAATTAAAGCCGATCGTCGTCACCGAATCGACGCCGACGGACGACACAGAAACCGGCACTGGTGCCGAGACGATCGCAGAAGCCGACAAGTGGCACCAGATCCTCGTCGCCGACGCCGAAACCGCGGAGTCGCTCACCATCGCCGACGTGGACGGCGCCGAGAGTGCCCGGCAGTTTATCGCGGAGACCGACTTCGACGCCGAGACAGTCTACGTCGAGCGGCACGTCACACCGGAGTGTTACGAACGGCGACTCTGCTGGATCAACTGGACTGAATCGAGAATCGAAACGGAGTACGCGCGGGTCCTCCGCGACGCCGACGTCGCCTGCGAGGCCGACGCCGAGGACGTCCTCACGACCCTCATCCGAATTCCGGCCGCGCTCGATCCGGATTCGGTCCAGAGGTACAGTTCCGGCGGCGGCGGCGGTCCCTGCCCGCGTCCCGAGACGGAGCAAACGGAGGCGGGTGACTCGTGACCCAACCCCCACGATCGGACCGCGGCCGGGCGAGTCGGCGACAGTTCCTCTCGCTTGCGGGCGCGCTGGGTCTCGCCTCCCTCGCCGGCTGTGCGGATCGGCTCCCCGGCACCGGCCCGGAGACGATCGATGGCGACGCGCTGTCGGATATGGTTGACGACGACGCGCCGACAGTCCCCGAGACGCTGCCCATCGACATCGACGCGTCGTTCATCGACGAGCAGCGCGCGGCGGCGCAGGCGAAACTCGACGACGTCCCCGCGCCGTTCGACGCGGATGCGATCCCGAACGGGGTGATCCGCGAGCGCCTCAACGACAACTACTCGTCCGCGCGGGAGTCGCTCCGTCGGGCCTCGGACGCCCCGACGCCGTACGAACGGCTGGGAGCGGCGAATCACGCCCGGACGGATGCCCACGAGGTGTCGGTCGCCTGGCGCGCCATCGAGGACGAGGTGACGGTTGCGGCCCTCCGGAGCGCTCGATCGGCCGTCAGCGACGACGTCGACGCCTTCATCGAACGGTAGACGTATCTGGGCGACGATCCGGTCAGCGCGGCGGTCGTCCACGCCGAGATCGAACGGGAACTCCGCGGCGCGCGCAACTGGCTCAGGTTCCGCGAGCGGGAACTCGCCGCCGCCGAAGGGCAGCCACTTGAACTGGCCGACCTCAGCGTCGACATCGAGCGCGCGCGTCTCGACGTCATCGAGTCCTCGTACTTCTTCGATCACCTCCGGGAGCGCGCAGGCGGGACCGACGAAGCACCGGATCGAAGCGCCGAATTGGAACGCGCGCGCGACGACCTCCGCGAACGCGTCCGGGCACAGCGAGACGCGCTGCCGCCCGAGGACGCCGATCCCTCGTCGCTCATCGACCGGGACATCGGCAAGACCGCGGGCGTCTGGGCGCTCGCCCGACTCGGGCGTGAGGGTCGTCACCGCGTTCGGAGTGCACTCGGGGACGGAGCGGAGGGTCCACCGAACGACGTCGACTCCGGGCCACAGGTGGCGACGACGGCGTTTGTCGCCGCGCGTGCGCTCGTGTACTGTCAGGCCAGCGAAACCCTCCGCGACCGACTGGAAGGTGGGGACGACGTCGCCGTCGAGACGGCGGCCGACGTCGGTGACCTGCGCGACGGCGCCATCGCTGCCATCGAGACGGCACAGGCGGCTGAGGACGGCCGAACCGTCGTCGACGCGATGCTCCCGTCGTTCGCATACGAACTGCGGTGGACCGACGACCAGTTCGAGCGTCGTTCGGGGTCCGCTCGCGTCGATTCCGTGAACCGTGACGCCTCGGAGTACGTCGTCGTCGCCGAGACGTGCCGCGCCGTGCCGAGCGTGAGTGCCACGATGGAAGCGGCCCTTCGCGGGTCGTAGTCGCGTTCTTCCGATTTGAATCCCCGCCTTCGATCGCACCGACCCGCGTCGCCGTACCGTACTTTCACTTTCACCTTGGTGTTAACGAGGGTTTATGTGCAAGTGGGACCCAGACCCGGACACGATGCCAGAAGACGATCTTGAGGATCTTCCGGGAGTGGGGCCTGCGACAGCAGACAAACTGATGGACTCCGGGTTCGAGAGCTACCAGGCGATCGCCGTCGCGAGTCCGGGCGAGATGTCGAACACCGCCGACGTGGGGGAGTCGACCGCCGCGGACATCATCAACGCCGCGCGGGACGCCGCCGACATCGGCGGCTTCGAGACGGGATCGACGGTGCTGGAACGCCGCGAGGAGATCGGCAAACTCTCGTGGCTGATTCCCGAGGTCGACGACCTCCTCGGCGGCGGGATCGAGACGCAGTCGATAACCGAGGTGTACGGGGAGTTCGGGTCCGGCAAGTCGCAGGTGACCCACCAGATGGCGGTCAACGTGCAGTTGCCGAAGGAACACGGCGGCCTCGAAGGGGCGTGTATCTTCATCGACTCCGAGGACACCTTCCGGCCCGAGCGGATCGACGACATGATCCGCGGCCTCGACGACGAGATCATCGCAGATCTCCTCGAACGACGCGAGATCGAGGGTTCGCCCGGCGACGACGACACGATGGATGCGCTCCTCGATAGCTTCCTCGATCACATCCACGTCGCGAAGGCGTTCAACTCGAACCATCAGATCCTGCTCGCGGAGAAGGCCAAGGAACTGGCGCGCGACAACGAGGACGCCGAGTTTCCCGTCCGCCTGCTCTGTGTCGACTCGCTGACCGCGCACTTCCGCGCGGAGTACGTCGGCCGCGGCGAACTCGCCGAGCGGCAGCAGAAACTCAACAAGCACCTCCACGATCTGATGCGCATCGGCGACCTGTACAACACCGCCGTGCTGGTGACGAACCAGGTCGCCTCCAACCCCGACTCGTACTTCGGCGACCCGACCCAGCCGATCGGCGGCAACATCCTCGGTCACACCTCGACGTTCCGGATGTACCTCCGGAAATCGAAGGGCGACAAACGTATCGTCCGCCTCGTCGACGCGCCCAACCTCGCCGACGGCGAAGCCGTGATGCGCGTCCAGGACGGCGGACTCAAACCCGAATAGCCGTAGTCCGACTCCTCGCAGCGAGCGGCCACCTACTCGTCGCTGCGGGCGGCCACCTACTCGTCGATGCCGGTCGAGGGCGAACCCTCACCGCCAGCGGCCGCGATGTCGAGCGGATCTTCGAGGTCACCCATCACCGCCTCGAACGCGTCCGTCGCGGTCAGCAGGCCCACGACGTCGCCGCCGTCGAGGACGAGCGCGAGTTCCTGGCGTTCGACCTGAAACTGATCGATCGCCTCGCTGAGGGTCGTATCGGCGGATGTCGTCATCGGCGGCGCTGCGATCGCCTCGAAGGTCGTCTCACCGTTCCGGAGCCGATCCACGTTCGCGACGACCGAGGGGACGTACACGATCCCGCGGAAGTCCTCGGGATCCTCACCGACGAGCGGCAGCCGCGTGTGGGGGTTGGTGCCGATCCGTTCGAGGTTCGTCTCGACAGGGTCGGTCGTCGAGAGGAAGACGACCTCGTCGACCGGCGTCATCACCTCGCGGACGGGGCGGTCGCCGATATCGAGGGCTTTGAGCACCTCCTCGCGCCGCTCGTCTGTGAGGTCGCCGCGGTCGAGCACCGATCCGAGTTCGTGTCTGAGATCCGCCCGGGTCTCGATGGAGTCGGTCTCGGCGTCCAGCCACGCGCCGGTCATCTCGACGCCGAACAGCCGCAGCGTCCACTTTGCGACGCCGTCGCCGACGGCGATGACCGGGGAGATCAGTTTCGCGAACCAGTACAGCGGCGTCGCGCCGTACCGGACGACGAACTTCGAGCGCTCGACCCCGAGATACGTCGGCGTCTGTTCGCCGTGGGTGAGATGCACGAGATTGATGATCAGGAAGGCGAGCACGCCGCCCGTCCCGATCGACGCCAGCACCGTCGACCGGAAGAACGGTTCGAAGAGCGCCGCAAGTGCCGGTTCGGCGATGATCCCGACGGCGATGCTCGATGCGGTGATCCCGACCTGACAGCTCGTCAGGTAGATCTCCAGGTCGTCGGTCATCTCCCAGCCGCGGCGCAGTCCCGGTTCGTCGAACTCGGATTCCGAGAACTGCCGGACACGGGTGAGCGCGAACTCGATGGCGACGAAGAAGCCGTTCGCCAGGATCAACGCGACGCCCGCGAGCAATCGGAGTGTGACTTCCAAGCCGTTCACATCCGAGCCACGTTCGTCCGGGAACAAATACGTGCGGGACCGACGGCCGGGATCGGCGTGGGAACGGAGACTGGCGTCGTGACGCAGGGCGAGGGTCGGGGTCCCGAGGCTCCGCCCGCGCTCAAGCCGCCCGGACAAAACCGGTTTGTACCGCCGCCTGTCACGTGCACGTATGACCGAATTCGATCCCGAGCAGTTCGAAGACAAGTACGCGAACTACTTCACGGAGCTCCAGCGGGCGTACAAGAACGCCTTCGAGGTGATGAACGACGAGTTCGACTCCGAACTCGTCCACGCCATCGACCAGCAGATCCTCAACGAGTCGGAGCCGTTCTACGAGGACGGCGAGTTCCGGATCGAACTCCCCGAAAGCCCCCACGAGCGACTGACAGCCGTCATCGTCGACGACGAGAAACTGTCGGCGGTGCTGGAGAGGTACCGCGATGAGCTACGGCGGCAGCTCCGCCGCGTGTTCGGGCTGGATGAGTAAGGCCGTCCGACGGTGTCCCGACGACCGGCACCGGCGGATCAATTCGATATGCCCCCGAACCAAAGGCCTAAGCCCGTCGGTGCCGAATTGGTTTCTATGAGTGCGGACACCGCAGACGGCGACGACGACCTGAAAGAGCGCGTCACGAACTTCCTGCGCCGGAACTTCCCGCAGATCCAGATGCACGGCGGCTCGGCCGCGATCCAGCACCTCGACCGCGAGACCGGCGAAGTGTCGATCCAACTCGGCGGCGCGTGTTCCGGCTGTGGCATCTCTCCGATGACGATCCAGGCGATCAAAAGCCGGATGGTCAAGGAGATTCCGGAAATCGAGACCGTCCACGCCGACACCGGAATGGGCGGCGGTGGCGGCCACGATGAGGGAATGTCGCCGTCGTTCCCCGGCGAGAGCGCAGACGACGGCGGCGAGAGCGACGAAGGCCCGCAGGCGCCGTTCTGAGGCGCGCCCCGTCCCAGTCGCGACAACGTCTAACCGCAATTCTCGCTGCACCGTCCACGACGCGTCCGGACCGATGACTCTTTGATGCCGTCGCCGCGAGGGGTGGGTATGAGCACCGGTTCGCCCGAGAACGTCCTCTTCGTCGTCTTGGACACGGTCCGGAAGGACCGCCTCACGCCGTACGGATACGACCGGCCGACGACGCCGAACCTCGCGGCGTTCGCCGAGGAGGCGACGGTCTTCGAGCAGGCCGTCGCGCCCGCGCCGTGGACGCTCCCCGTTCACGCCTCCCTTTTCACCGGCCTGTACCCCTCCCAGCACGGCGCCGACCAGGAGAACCCGTACCTCGAGGGCGCGACGACGCTCGCGGAGACGCTCTCGGCGGCGGGCTACGACACCGCCTGTTACTCCTCGAACGCGTGGATCACGCCGTACACCCACCTCACCGACGGCTTCGACGACCAGGACAACTTCTTCGAGGTGATGCCCGGGGAGTTCCTCTCGGGCCCGCTGGCCCGGGCGTGGAAGGCGATGAACGACAACGAGTCGCTGCGGGCGATCGCGGACAAACTGGTCAGCCTCGGGAACACCGCCCACGAGTACTTCGCCGGCGGCGAGGGCGCCGACTCGAAGACGCCCGCCGTGATCGACCGGACGAAGGCCTTCATCGACGACGCCGACCGATCGTTCGCGTTCATCAACCTGATGGACGCCCACCTGCCGTATCACCCGCCCGAGGAGTTCGCCGCCGAGTTCGCCCCCGGCGTCGACTCGACGGCGGTCTGTCAGAACTCCAAGGAGTACAACTCCGGCGCACGCGACATCGACGACGACGAGTGGGCGGACATCCGGAACCTCTACGACGCCGAGATCGCCCACATCGACGACCAGCTCGGTCGGCTGTTCGACTGGCTGAAGGAGACCGGCCACTGGGACGACACGATGGTCGTCGTCTGCGCCGATCACGGCGAACTCCACGGCGAACACGACCTCTACGGGCACGAGTTCGGCCTGTACGATCCGCTCGTTAACGTCCCGCTGCTGGTCAAACATCCCGCACTCGACGCCGATCGACGGGACGACCAGGTGGAACTCCTCGACCTGTATCACACCGTGCTGGACGTGCTCGACGTCGAGGGCGGAACCCCGGCGTCGACGGGCGAGACCGCGGTCGAACTCGACCGGACGCGCTCGCTGGTCGCCGATACCTACCGCGCCTTCGACGCTGTCGATCCCGCCGAGCGCGACCCCGGGCAGCGCGCCGACGGGAGGTACGCGTTCGTCGAGTACTCCCGTCCCGTCGTCGAACTGAAGCAACTGGAGGAGAAGGCCGCCGCGGCCGGGATCACGCTGCCGACGGACTCGCGGTTCTACTCGCGGATGCGGGCCGCCCGCCGGACCGACGCGAAGTACGTCCGGATCGACCGCGTCGACGACGAGGCCTACCGGCTCGATACGGATCCGGGCGAGACCGAAAACATCGCCGGGGGAGACGACGATGCTGGCGACGACGGGGCGATCGCGGCGACCGAAGAGACGCTCGCGGCGTTCGAGTCCGCGGTCGGCGGCGCGTGGACCGGCGCGCTCGACGACGACGTCGACGACGGAGCCGTCGAGGAGATGGACGCGGAGGCACAGGAGCGGCTCCGCGATCTCGGCTACCTGGAGTGAGGGGTTCGGTCGAATCGGCCGGATGCGAGCAGATTTGATCGACGCAGTCGGTCGAATCGGTCAGACGCGAGCAGAGCCGTTCAACGCAGTCAGTCGAATCGGCCGGATACGAGCAGAGCCCTTCGACGCGTTCCGAAGCGCCGGCTATTCGGCGACGAGATCGGCGAGTTCGCCCAGTCCGTCGATTTCGAGCGTCGGATCGACGTCGAGGTCCGCGTCGGCGTTGTGGTCACGTCTGAGGAATGCGCTGTCGATGCCCGCCCGCTCGGCGGCGACGACGTCGGTCGCCCGGTCGCCCACGTAGAGTCCGTCGGTCACGCCGAGCGCGTCGAGTGCCTCGTTCAGGTAGTGGGGGTTGGGTTTGCGGCGGCTGAAGCCGTCAGGGCCGAAGTCGCGGCCACGGACGTACCGGAACGCATCGAGACGATGGTGGTCGACGACGAACTCGACGGTCGGGTGGTAGTTGTTGCTGACGAGGCCGACCGCCGCGTGGTCGGCAAGCCGATCGATCGCGTCGACGTCGCCGAAGACGCCACGTTTTCCCGCCGCCAGGCGGTCGATGCTGTGTTCGGCGCTATATCGCTCGCGGGCCGTGTAGAACTCGTGGGGGTCGACACCGACCGCCTCACAGGCCGCGACGAACTCGTCTGTGTACTCGTATTGCTCCAGCGGAGCGCGGTAGCGGTCCGGTACGTCCATCTCCCGCTCTTCGAGGAGATCTTCGAGTGCCAGGCTGTGAACGACCGGGTCAGCTCCGTGACCTTCGACGATGACGCCGTCCATATCGAACAGCAGCGCGAACTCCTCCGGGCCGGAGAGTGTGCCCGACGGCACCTGGGCAGCGTCGGAGACGAAGTGTTTCATTGACTGCCGTAGACGGAGCGGACAAATATATCCTCGCTTGCGGGACCGGGGAACCGGATCTCCGGACGCCTCCGACGACCAGTTACGAGTCCGCAACGACGCCCTGGCCGTCCTCCCACGTTCGGAGCAGCCCCGTCAGCGTTCGGTTGGTTGGGACGGGGACGTCGCGTCGCTCGGCACGGCGGACCACCTCGCCGTTGATCGCGTCGACTTCGGTGCGCCGGCCCGCGTCTATGTCTTGGAGCATCGACGAGCGGTTGGCGGCCGTGGCATCGACGACCTCGTCGAGCGCCCCCGCGGCGTGGTCGTCCGGCAAGTCGACGCCCGCGGCCCTGGCGACCTGTGCGGTTTCGCGGGCAGCCCGGCGGGCGACCGTCCGCCCAGGGTCCTCCGCAAGCGCGCCGTTTTCGACCCGCGCGAGCGCCGTGACGGCGTTGATACCGGCGTTGACCGCAAGTTTCTCCCAGCGGCGGCGGGGCATATCGGCCGCGACGGCCGTTTCCACGTCGGCGTCGCGGAGGGCTTTCCCGAGGCGTTCGGCCCACGGGTGGGTGCCGCCGGATCGATCGCCGACGACGACGCGGCCGACGCCGGTGCACGCCACGTGTCCCGGCTCGACCAACCGGGCGCCGTAGGTGGCCGTCCCGGCGAGGACTGGCACGTCGAGTTCGGCCGCGAGCGTCTCCTCGGTCAGCCCGTTCTGGAGCGAGCAGACCGCCTCGAACGAGCCGGTCGACAGCGCCGCGGCCGCCGCGTCGGTGTCGAAGGCCTTCACCGTCACGAGCGCGATGTCGGCCTCGCGGCCCTCCCCGTCGGTCGTCGCGGCCGGATGGGTGTGGGCCTCGATCTCACCCGAGATCCGGACGCCGTCCGCCTGCACCGTCGAGACGTGGGGGTCGCGGCCGACGAGTGTCACGTCGTGGACGGACGCGAGCAGGCCGCCGACGAGCGTCCCGAGGCTCCCCGCACCGAAGACGAGAATCTCCATACGCCGCGGAACGAGGGCCGGGGCAAAAAAGGGGTACGGAGATACATCAGATGGGTGAATCAGCGAAGCGATACCGATAAAGCCCCGGCCGGACCCAGTAAGCGAGTAGATGCCGGGCGAGCCTCGTGACTATGATAGAGAGTTCACCGTCCGGGTCGAGGGACGCGCCCGACGACGGCTCGGAATTGACGTAGCGGATGGTGACGTCATCCGGTTTGTGGTCCAACTGGAGTATTTGGTGGAGCCAGACACCAACGAGTGGGAGCCGGTCGTTCGGTACGATCACGACAGTCTCGGGAGCGACGAAGCGACTCACAATGTCACCGAAGAGGGGCTTCACATTGACATTTACCGGGAGGGAGAGAAAGTCGATACCCACGAACTCACACCCCCATTACCAGCGAACGATGCGCTCGATATTGCCGAAGATCATTTAGCGGACCACCTCGAAGGGTACATCAGGAGACACGAGCGATGGCACGGGATCAGACACGACGACCGATGACCAACGAGGAGATTGAGGAACTCCGGACAAAACTGCGCGAGCAGCGCGAGGAGATCCGCGACTATCTCGCCGGAGAGAATGTCGATGTCAGCGGTTGGAAGACGCCGACGCTCGAGGAATCCGAACCCGACCGCGAAACTGCTGATTCGGACTAGGGTTCGTAGTACCGGTGGGTTTCGTCCCAGCTATCGCACCGCGAGGCGAGCGAACGCGAGCCTCGCGGGATTTTTTGGTGCAGCTTTTTTGCGGGGGTTCGAGGCCGCGCGCAGCGCGGCCGAGGACCCCCGATAAAAAAGGTGCTACATGAAATCCGCAATCCCTGACTGTTTGTTCTTGTCGTTTTCGAAAACAGATTCGAGGCTGCGCTCCAGAACTTCGAGCCGCTGTTTGGTGTACTCCCGGCAGCCGAACTCCTCGGCGACGTGGATGGCAGTGTCCATATACTTGTTCACGGACCCGCGGTGGACCGTGAGGTTGACGCGGCCGCCGCACTCCCGACAGTCGCCGGTCAGCGGCATCCGGCGGTACTTCTCGCCGCAGTCGAGACACCGCGTCTCCTGTCTGGCAAATGCACGAAGATTCCCGATCAGATCCGGGAGGAAGTGGTACTCGATGACCCGCTCTGCGACGTCGGTTTCGTCGACCGCGCGGAGCTTCCGCGACAGCGCCAGTTGGGCGTCCATCTTGTCCATCATCGAGTCCAGCGTCTTGTACGCCGACAGGTCCGGCCCCAGGGCGATGTTGGAGGTGTCGTGCGTGTGCTCGAAGCCGCGGTATTCGTCGTCGGTGCCCAGCGTGTCCTCGCCGAGTTTGATCAGATCTGCGACCTCCTCGGGATCCGTAAGCTCCCGCGTCGCCTCGTAGAATTCGAGCGGGTACTCCCGGACGATGTCCATATTGTGCGCCTCGTCGTCGATCTCGCTGGGATCGATGCGGGAGGACATCACCAGCGGCGCGTCCATCTGCCCGCCGCGCTGGTCCGGGAGATACTGCTTCGAGAAGTTCAGTAGACCGTCCATCAGCAGCATCACGCAATCCTCGTCGCCATCGCACTGTGCGGCGTGTATATCATTTGATACGAGCGTGTGGGTGTCCTCGACGGTCAGACAGTACGTGTGACCGACGCCGCTCTCGACGTACTCGACAGCCGCGACTGTGTCGGTTCCGTGACCTCCATCGGCGTACGCCTGCTCGGGCGGTGATCCCCCGGCCTCGCCGGTGTTCACCGCTCCATCGAGACGGACTGGCGGGTCCGACGGTACGGAGAGACGGTCGCCAGGCTGCAACGCCGTAACCTCGACTTTCTCGACGAGTCCGTCCCACCTGCAGAGTCGGTGATCCGGCGTCACCGTGATCTCCCGCCCGCTCTGCGTCTCCACCCGCACCAGATGCTCCGGCGCGACGTGTTTCGACACCGCCTCGACTTGCCGCAGCACTTCCTCCCCCTCTTCGGTCACCGAGGGAACGAACACGTCGCCGTCGAGTTCCTGTACGAGCGTCCCGAAGTCGTCAGTTTCCGGATCGTCGAGCCGTGGCTCAACGAGATCCCGGATCGGCTCGTGGTGCCACTCGTCGGCCTCGTCGCGGTACCAGACCTTCGTCTCCGGATGGAAGCAGTTCCGGCGCTTCGCGGCGTGAAAGTACGGATGCGCGTAGCCGACCGCCGCGGAGGTGAAGCCGACCACGCGGCCGACGACCGCCGCCGACGTGTGCGGTGCCATCCCGAAGACGAGTTCGCCGACGAGGTCGTCGCGCTCCTCGACCTCGTAGAAGGGCGGGAGGTCGTAGAACTGCTCTAAGAGGTCGTCGACGAAGTCCGCCGTCTTGAGCATATGCTCGGCGGCGCCATCGGAGAGGACGATGTCCTGCACTTTCAGTTCGACCAGCTGGTCGTCGAACTGCAGCGGTTCGCCGTCGATGTCGGTCTCGTAGCCGAGTTCGCGGAAGTGCTCGGCCGTCACGTCGAGTTCTGACGGTCGGACCGACGTCACGGGCAGGTCCGTCATATCGTAGCGGACCGTGCCGTCCTTGAACGACGTGACGCCGTTTTTCGCGCGCAGGACGCCCTTCTGCATCGGCTCTGGTGTCTTGTTTGCGGAGGTCAGCCCCTTGACGCCCTTCAGGATGTCGTAGGCCGACTCGCGTTCCCCGACCGACTCCAGGGCCGCCCGGTACGCCTCGCCGACGTCGATCGAGAACCACTCGGGGCTCCTGACGTCGCGGTCGCAGCGGTCACAGTGAACGCGCCCGGCGTCGTCGGGTTCGACGACGCTACCGCACTCCTCGCACTCGTAGTACGGTTCGGTGTGAGCGCTACAGTCCGGACAGGTCGTCCGGTAGGTGTGGGTATCGCAGTCCGGACAGACGCGGTCTCCCACCTGGACGTCGACGACGCCTCGGCGGCCCTCGTCGTCTCTGGCCCGGGCGGCCTTGCCGACGTCGCGCTGGCTGCCGCCGGCCTCGCCGATGGGAAAGAGCGTGTGCACGGCCGGCGAGAGGTCTCTCGACTCCGATTTCTCGGGGCGGCCCATCCGGTTGCCGATGCGGGTTGGGGCGCGCTCCCGAATCTCGAAGGGAGCGACCTCGTTGACCGCCCGCAACGCGCTCTCGCCGTCCGCCCACTCGCGGGCGGCCGGCGTGAGGTCGCTTTCCGCCCAGGATCGTTCGAGGGTTGGCCCCGGGTCGAGACCGGTGAACCCCAGCGAGCGGACCAGCAGCCGCCACTCGGGGATCCGGATGGTCTCGTCGTCCTGGGTGTGTTCGACGAGCAGGGTTTCGAGCGTCTCGGCGACCGGTTCGGTGTTGGGGATCGCCAGGACGCCGTCGCCGCCGTTCGGATCGCTTCCGGGATCACCCACTCGTCCGGCTCCGCCCTCCGCGTCGGCGAGGCCGCCGTCGGCCTCCGCAGCGAGCACGCGCCCGGCGTCGACAGCGTCGGCGAGGCCGAGGAACTGCTCGACGGAAATGTCGTGCCACAGATACGTGTAGTCGGGGTGCAGCGGGCAGTCGTACGCCGTCGCCCACTCGAACGCCTCGGCGGGCGTCGGGTGTTCGAGGTCGACCGCGGGGTCGTCGTCGAGCGCCTGGACGGGCGCGCCGGCCGCCTCGAACGCCTGCACCCACCACTCGTAGACGTACGACGCGGGGACGAGCGGGTGGTTGTTCTCGACGAACTCGCCGAAGTTCACGAGGTACTCCCCGAGATCGAGGATCTTCTCGACGCCGTTTCTGACTGCCAGCGCCTCCGCGGGGTCGTCGATCCGCCGGACGTCGCCGTTGGCAAGTCTGACGGTCGGCCCCTCGATCGAGTCGACCGGGACGACGCCCGCGGCCTTCCCGGGTCGTTCGGTCTTGATCTGGGTCCCGGTCGCGAGGAAGTCGTCGACGAGGTGCATCGTCGCCGGGTGAACGCCGGCGGTCGCGAAGCCGTGGTTGCGCGAACGGCCGTAGCGGAGGCGAAAGCCGCCCTCGGCGCTCGGATGGCCGAAGACGGGGCGGCCGGCGATGAGGTCCCGGAGGAACTTCGAGGAGGGGTCGGGCTGGCGCGGGCCATCAGCCCCGTCCCCCTCGTCACCGTCGGTTGCGTCGCCGTCGCCGACAGCGGCGTCGCCTTCCTCGCCATCGCTCGCATCGGTCTCACCGGCCGTCTCGTCAGCCGCCGATTCGGCCGAATCCTCGCCGATAGTGCCGTCGATGAGGTCCTGGAGCCACGGCCAGTCGACCTCGTCGAGATCGCGGGTGTACCGCTGAATCTTCGGCGCTTTGAGCGCGATCCCCTCCGCGAGGACCAGACACATCCCGCCCCGGGCGGCGTTGGTGTCGACGCGTTCGAGGTCGCGGAAGCCCGAGACCTCCTCGTCGCTCGTGGCCTCCCCGTCGAGCATGATCGGCATATGCTCGGCGATGAACCTCGTTTCCTTGTCCTTCGGTGTGTACTGGAGGCCGGTCTCCTTGTCGTAGAGACCGATCTCCTCGGCGTAGCGTTCGATTTCGTCTGTACGCGCCCGAAATTCCTCGATTCCGAGGAGCGATCGGGCGTAGTCGGCGACGAGCACCGAAAGCGCCTGGGCGGTGCCGCCGGCCGAGCGGATCGGCCCCGCGTAGTAGACGTTCACGAACTCCGTGCCGTCGTCGTTTTCGAGGATCTCGACGCGGTCGATGCCCTCGATCGGCGCGGCGACGACGCCCTCGGTGAGGAGTGCGACGGCCGTCCGGACCGCGCCCTCGATCTTCCCCGCCCGACCCTCGTAGTCGCCGACGGTCCCCTCGACGAAGTCGGTGACGAGTTCGAGGGCGGCCTCCTCGCGGGACATCTCGCCTTCGAGTTCGCGGACGCGCTCGGCGACGCCCCCGATCCCGAGGATGTTCTCGACCCGGTCGGCCATATCCTTCGCGACCGGGATCTCGACCTCGGGTTCGGGGTCGTATCCCCGGCGCTTCGCTCGTTCGGCGCGGTCGAACGCCTCGTCGAGGCGGGATTCGAGCCGCTCGAAGTACCGCTCGTCCTCGGCGCGCACGGCTACAGCCAGAGGTCGAGGTCTGTCGTCTCGTCGTGCTCGCGTTCGAGCGGCTCCTCGAACGCCCGCAGGTACACCTCGCCCGCGAAGACCGTCGCGGCGTTGAGATGCCCCGCCAGCGACTGGCCGCTTGGCCGCGAGAGGACCGCGTGGGTGTGGGCGAAGCGCTCGTCATCGAGGAAGGAGACGTTCCCGACGCAGGCGGCGACTTCGAGCGGTTCCTCGAACGTCACCGACCGATACTCCATCTCGTCTTGGTCGTAGAACCACACCTCGGCGTCCTGGACGGCCCCCATCGCCCCGAACCACGCGGCGTCGATGTCTTCGAGCGCGGCGAACTCCTCGATCTCCGTGCGCCAGTCGGCCCCCGTCTCGAGTCGCAGCAGGAACTCCCGACTCGTGTCGACCTCGCGGTAGTGCATATCCGACCCCTCGTGAGACGCGGACAAAAGCGCTGTGTTCGCCGGGGTCGACGACAGGGGGTCGGTCACCGACAGGGGGAGTCGACGACTGGGGGTCGGTCGACTCGCGGGCGGACACACTGATGTGGGCGCGGAACGGCCAGTGGGCGCTACCGGGCCCGAGAATTAGACCCAGTCTCGGAGCGACGGCGCCTCCGATGTCGGCATCGAGAGGTACGCGTCGTCGCGGGAGATGTCTGCGATAATGAACTCCGGCTGTGCGGGAGTGGAGTCCACCGAGGCCATCACCTCGGCGCGCGACGCGTCGGACTTTGCCGTCGCATTCGGCGTCATGTTTGGGAGTGTGTCTCATTCATACATAAACCCGTCGGATCGATGTCGCGATGGATATCACGTTTGTGTATATTCTGTGGGTGAAAACGCACGTTCTTGCAGATCTTCCGGCGATCGTGATATATATGATCGTTCCCGCTGGGTCGATCGTGTGTGTGATTGGCAGCCAACGAGCGGCAATATTGGTATGTCTCAACATACCATATTTTAGGCAGCGTATATAAATCCTTGCCAACACGGGACAGTGTATGGACGGCGACCTTCCCACACAACTCGGACCGCGGCGGATGACGCAGGTGTTCGTCGACGGGATGGCCGGCGAGACGCCGGGATTCCCGATGTCGTTCGAGGACCTGGAGGCGGCCGCGCTCGAGGCACTTTCAGGCGAGGCATACGACTACGTCGCGGGCGGTGCGGGGAGCGAATCGGCGGTCGATCGGAACCGCCAGGCCTTCGCGGACCACCGACTCCTCCCCCGGATGCTTTGGGACGTGAGCGACCGCGACCGCTCGACGACGGTCTGCGGCACCGAGTTGGCCCATCCCGTGATGCTCGCGCCGGTCGGAGTCCGCGAGGTGTGTGATACTGTCGGACACAAGTCTGTGAAGAATATCGCCGTCCCGGGCGGCGAATATCTTGAAACAGTTGTGTCCGACAGTATGAGAACTCCCTCACGGACCTCGACCTGGGGTTGGGGCTGGTGGGCTGCAGCGACGTCGACCACCCCGACGAGTCGGTGCTCGCGGGGTGGAACCTGCCGCAGGTCCGTCCGGGGGCCTTCAAAGAGTACAAGAGGTGTGGCCCAGTAAGGCGCGGTATGAACGTTGCTGACGCGATGACTCCCCGCTCGGACGTCGTTACCGCCGAACTGCCGGGGACCCGCGACGACGTACTCGAGCACCTCCAGGAACGCGGCTTCTCCTCGGTGCCGGTGGTCAAGCGGACCGACGAGGGCGAACAGTACCGCGGTCTCATCTCCCGTGAGGAACTGATCGAGCGACCCGACGAGGACCAACTGGCGGTCCTGATGCGGGAGGTTCCGACGGTGACCGCCGACACGACCGTCGAGGAGGCTGCGCGGCTGATGGTCGAAAGCGACACCCGGCGCGTGCCGGTCGTCGACGGCACGCTCGAAGGAATCATCACCGTGACCGACGTCGTCCACGCCATCGCCCGGGGCGAGGTCGACCTGGACGTCACCGCCGGCGACATCGCCACGGCGGACGTGAACACGACGTACGCCGGCACGCCCCTCCCAGTCGGCGAACGAGAGATCTACTACGCGAACGTTCCCTATACGGTCTGTCTCGACGACGAAGGGTCGATGGTCGGCATCCTCACCGAAGTCGACATCATCTCCGTCGCCCGCGTCGTCGAGGGCGAAGACGACACCGGAGACTCGGTGGCCGGGCAGGACGACGAGTGGATGTGGGAGGGGATCAAGGCCATCGGCCGGCGCTACGTCCCGACGCGAAACGTCGAGATCCCCGCCGAACCGGTCTCGAAGTTTATGTCCGACGACCTCGTGACCGTCTCGCGCCGAAAGCCCGCGGTCGAGGTCGCCCAGTCGATGATCACCGAGGAGATCGAGCAGATCCCGATGGTATCGGGCGACGAACTCGTCGGCATCGTCCGCGACGTCGATCTGCTGGAGGCGCTGTAGATGAGCGAGGAGCGAACCGAAGGCGAACGACTCGCGGAACTGGCCAAGCGCCGCGGCTTCTTCTTCGGCGCGAGCGGTGCGTACGGCGGCGCCGCCGGCTTCTACACGTTCGGCCCCCAGGGCGCGACGCTGAAATCCAACGTCGAGGAGGCCTGGCGCGATCGCTTCACCGTCCAGGAGGGGAACTTCGAGATCGAGGCGCCGACGATCATGCCCGAACCCGTCTTCGAGGCGTCGGGCCACCTCGACGGCTTCGACGATATGCTCGTCGAGTGCCCCGACTGCGGGGAGTCACACCGGGCAGACCACCTGATCGAGGACGCGACCGACATCGAGGACGCCGAGACGCTGCCGATCGCCGAGGTCGAGGACCTGCTGGTCGACCACGACGTCCGGTGTCCGAACTGTGGCGGCCGCCTCGCCGGGGAACCGGTCGACGACTTCAACCTGATGTTCGAGACGAACATCGGCCCCGGATCGTCCACGCCGGGCTACCTCCGGCCGGAGACGGCACAGGGGATCTTCGTCGAGTTCCCGCGCATCAAGGAGTACGCGCGCAACAGCCTCCCGTTCGGCGCGACCCAGATCGGCCGCGCCTACCGCAACGAGATCTCGCCGCGGAAGAGCATCGTCCGCACCCGGGAGTTCACGCAGGCCGAACTGGAGCAGTTCGTCGACCCCGAGCGCGACGAACCCGATCTCGACGCCGTCGCCGACGTCGAGGTCACCCTCTACCCGGCGACCGAACAGGAGGCCGACGACGGCGAGTATGTAGAGACGACCGTCGGCGAGGCCGTCGACGACGGGACCGTTGGCGACCCCTGGATCGGCTACTTCCTCGGCATCGCCCAGGAGTGGTACGAACACGTCGGCGTCGACACCGACCGCTTCCGCTTCCGGCAGCACCTCGCCGGCGAGCGCGCCCACTACGCCGCGGACTGCTGGGACGCCGAAAGCGAGGTCGACGGCGACTGGATCGAGATCGCCGGCTTCGCCTACCGGGGCGACTACGACCTCTCGAAGCACAGCGAGTACAGCGACGACGAGTTCACGATCTTCCGGCAGTTCGACGAACCGAAGACGGTCGAGCGCGCCGTCGTCGACCCCGATATGAGCGTCCTCGGTCCGGAGTTCGGCGGCGAGGCCGCGGACGTGCAGTCGGCCCTGGAGGAGTTGGCCGACCGCGACCCCGACGCGTTCGAAGGCGAGACCGTGACGGTCACGGTTGGCGGCGAGACGAAGACCGTCGACACCGACGTGGCGAACTTCCGGATCGAAGAGCAGACCGTCTCCGGTGAGCACATCACGCCGCACGTGATCGAACCGTCGTTCGGCGTCGATCGGACGGTGTACACGCTGCTCGCTCACGCCTACCGACAGGACGAGGTCGACGGTGAGGAGCGGACGTACCTCTCGCTTTCGCCCGCGGTCGCGCCGACCGACGTCGGCGTCTTCCCGCTGGTGTCGAACGTTCCGGACCTCGTCGACCGCGCGGAGGAGATCGTCGGGGAGCTGCGGGCTGCGGGCCTGGACGTCGCCTACGACGATTCGGGCAGCATCGGTCGCCGGTACCGAAGGCAGGACGAGGTGGGGACGCCCTTCTGTGTCACCGTCGACCGCGACGGACTCGAGGGTGCGGGCCCGGACACCGCCACCATCCGCGAGCGCGACACCGCCCGCCAGGTCCGCGTCCCGGTCGACTCTTTGGTGACGGAACTCCAGGCGGTCGAGCGCGGCGAGAAGGCGTTCGACGAACTGGTCGAGGCGTACGAACTGGTCGCGCCCGGGACGGACGCGTAGCCGGTGCCGCTCTCGCGATCCGCGGACGGCGCCCTCCTGCTCGTCGCGGGCCCCGACGGCCCGCTGCCCGATCCGTCGTCGGGGGAGTTCAAGCGACGCCTCGTCCACGCCAGTGGGACGGGGCTGCCGCTGCTCTACGTCCTCGATTTTGTGACGTGGCGGCAGTTCGGATACGTGATGGTCGCGGCGTCTGTGGTCACCGCCGTTCTGGAGTTCTTCCGGCTGGTCGTCGGCCTCGACTGGCGGATCTACGACGAACTCACGCGGCCCTACGAGCAGACGAACCTCGCGGGCTACGCGCTGTATATGTTCAGTATCACGGCCGTCGCGCTCGTGTTCGCGCCGTATCTCGCCGTGCCGGCGGCGCTGATGTTGACGATCGGTGACCCCGTCTCCGGACTCCTGGGAACGACGCGTGAGGCCGGCGAACCGAAGCGCCCGCGGACGCTCGCGGCGATGTTTTCTGTCTGTCTCCTCGTGTCGGTGCCGTATCTGGTCCCGGTCGCCGGTGTCGCGGTCGGCGGGATCGCCGCCGTTACGGCCGCGCTGGCGGCGACCGCCGCCGACGGCTTCACGCCCGTGATCGCGGGGTACGTCATCGACGACAACGCCTCGATCCCGCCGGTCGCGGCGGTCGCCGGGGGTGTAGTGTTGGCCCTGACGGGCGCCGCGCCTGTGATCGGATAGGGAAAGCACGCCGGTCAGGATAGGGAAAGCACGCCGGTCAGGATAGGGAAAGCACGCCGGTCAGCAGCCCCCGGAGGACTTTTTGTACTGTCGCGACGAAACACCGGCCGTGACGGTTTACGAGAGCGACCTTCCGGGCGTCGGCAAGAAACACGAGATCGATCTGGGGGACGGATCGCAGCTCGTCGTCGTGACCCACAACGAGGGGCGGCGCGAGGTGTTTCTGCGTCCGACACCCGAGAGCGACTCCGAGAAGCTCTTCGAGTTGCCGGACAATCTGGCGCGACAGGTCGGGACGATCCTAGAAGGGGCGTACTTCCAGCCCGTCGAGTCCGATCGCGTCAAGACGCTTCTCGGCGGCGACACCCTGCTGGAGTGGGTTGAAGTCGACGCCGACTCGCCGATCGCGGGGAAGACGCTGGGAGAGACTGATCTCCGCGCGGAGACGGGGGCGTCGGTCGTCGCTATCGAGCGCAGCGACGAGGTCATTCCCTCGCCGGGCAGCGAGACGACGATCAACGCGGGTGATACCCTCGTCGTCGTCGGCTCCAGTGCGGACTGTGCCGCGTTCGAGTCGCGCGTGACGGGCGAATAATGGCGGCAGGGCTGCTCGAACTCGGACAGGCGTTCGCCGTCCTCGCCGTCGCCGGGGTGTTCGCTCTTCGGATCGGCATCTCGGTCATCCCGCTGTACGTGATCGCCGGGATGCTCGCCGGCCCGCACGTGGCCGGCCGCGCGGGGCTTCCCTCCGTGCCACCGGGAGAACTCCTCACGATCTTCGCGGAGGTCGGGATCGTCCTCCTGCTTTTCTTCCTCGGCCTGGAGTTCAGCCTCGATCGGCTGCTGTCGGCGCGGTCGCGAATCACGCGGGCCGGGGTCGTCGACGCCGTGATCAACCTGCCGCTCGGCGTCGCGCTCGGACTCGCGTTCGGCTGGTCGCTGGTCGAGGCGCTGCTGCTCGGCGGGATCGTCTACATCTCCTCGTCGGCCATCATCACGAAGACGCTCATCGACCTCGGGTGGATCGCAAACGAGGAGGCCGAGCCGATCCTCGGAACGCTCGTCTTCGAGGACCTCTTCATCGCCGTCTATCTCGCAGTCGTCACCTCGCTGGTCCTCGGCGGCGGGGGCGACCTGGCCGGAATCGGGCGCTCGCTCGCGATCGCGTTCGGTTTCCTGGGCGCGCTCCTCGCCGTCGTCCAGTACGGGACGGGCTTTTTCTCGCGCGTGCTGGACGTCGCCGACGCCGAGTCGTTCGTCCTTCGGACGCTGGGCATACTCCTCCCCGTCGCCGGGGTCGCGCTGGCGCTGGGCGTGAGCGAGGCCGTCGCGGCGTTCTTCGTCGGGATGGGCTTTGCGACAAGCGGTCACCGCGAGCGGATCGAACGGCTGCTCACCCCGGTCCGGGACGTCTTCGCGGCGGTCTTCTTCTTCTGGATCGGCGTCGGGACGGACCCGCGCCTGCTCGTCGGCGTGGCGCTCCCGCTCGCCGCGGCCGTCCTGCTAACGACGCCGGCGAAGATCATCTCCGGCTACCTGGGCGGGCGGTCCTACGACCTCTCGACGCGGCGTTCGTTACGCGTCGGTGTGGGACTGGTCCCGCGCGGTGAGTTCTCGCTCGTCATCGCGGCGCTCGCGGCCGGCGGGTCGACGACGGTGATGCAGGAGACGATTCCGGCGCTCGCCGTCGGCTACGTCCTCGTGATGAGCGGGCTCGGGACGGTCCTGATGCAGCACTCGGACCTCGTCGAGGCGGCCATCTCGCGGGTGCGTCCGGTCGATCGGGCCTGACACGGTGACGTGCGCTGGAAGCCCCCGAGTCGGCGGTGAACGGCGACCGCGTCGTGCAGTCGGACGCGGCACAGCGGCGATCACCGACGAGGGCGACACCGTCGCGATCCGCCCCCGTCCGGAGCAGTGAGCGCGTACGACGAGAACGACCCGCTGCGAGGAGAACACGCCACGGACCAGCCGGACGCTTTATTCGCCGCGCCGCGGAAGCGACGGCGATGACAGACGATACCCCACTCGTCGGCGTCGACGCGTGCCCTGCGGGCTGGGTCGCGACGGTCCGCGAGGGTGACATAGTGCGCGTCGAGACCCACGAGGCGTTCGCCGCGGTGACCGAGACCTATCCGGAGGGACCGATCCTCGTCGACATCCCGATCGGGCTGCCAAGCGGATCCAGACGCCGGTGCGACGAGGCGGCGAGCGAACTGCTCGGCTGTCGCGGCATCTCCGTGTTCTACCCGCCGAGCGAGCGCGCGATCGCACACGACGAGTACGACGCCGCCAGCGACGCCCACCGTGCGGACGTGGGCTACGGGCTCTCGCAGCAGGCATTTCACATCCGGGACAAGATCCGGGAGGTGGCCGACGTCGTCGGCGACGACTACGACGGGCGGGTGAAAGAAGCCCACCCGGAACTCTGCTTTGCCGGGCTGAACGGCCAGCCAGTCGCGTACGGCAAGTCGGGGGCGCGGGGGCGCCGCCTCCGGCGAGCGCTGCTGGCCGAAGTACTCGACGGCGCGGAACGGGCGTACGAGGATGCACTGGAGCGGTACCCTCGGAGCGCGGTCCGCCGCGACGACGTCCTCGATTCGCTCGTGCTTTCGGTCGCGGCAGCAGCGCCATCGCTCGCGACCACACCCGCAAGCCCCGACAGCGACGAACCGCGGATCTACTACCCCGGGTTCGCGATTCCCGGCCCGCCGGGGCGTCCCGAAAACGTTTAGTGCGACGCCCGGCGTCTATCACGACGATGACCGAACGCTCTCGGACGCTCGCTCGCGTTCTGCCGAGAGCGGCCGCTGCAGCCGTTTCGGCGCTACGCTCTCGGGTTGGCGCCGCTGCCGCCGTCGGCGCACGACGCCGACGACGACGGGCCCGTTAGGCCCGCTCTTACTCTTCACCCTCCGTCACGTCGATTCGACCCGAAAGCGACCAGCGTCTTTTCGACTCGCCTACAGGCATTGCTGTGGCTTAATTTCTCAACTCTAAACCGTGTAATTTATACGGAAGAGCGTCCGACTCGGAGTTATGACAAGCGTGGCACTCGCGTTCTCGGGCGGGCTCGACACGACGGTGTGCGTGTCGCTCCTGCAGGAGGAGTACGGATACGACGAAGTCGTCGGCGTCACCGTCGACGTCGGACAACCGGAGTCGGAGTTCGAGGAGGCACAGGAGACCGCCGACGCGCACGGGCTGGACCTGTACGTCGTCGACGCGAAAGACGAGTTCGCCGACCTCTGTTTCGAGTCGGTGCGCGCGAACGCGACGTACCAGGGCTACCCGCTCGGGACGGCGCTTGCGCGTCCCGTCATCGCGAACGCGATCCTCGAAGTCGCAGAGAACGAGGGCTGCGACGCGCTCGCCCACGGCTGCACCGGCAAAGGAAACGATCAGCTCCGCTTCGAGGTCGTCTGGCGCGCCTCCGACCTCGATGTGATCGCGCCCGTCCGCGAACTGGAACTCACCCGCGAGTGGGAGATGGAGTACGCCGAAGAGAAGGGCCTGCCCGTCCAGTCGGGCAACGACGGCGTCTGGTCGATCGACACGAACCTCTGGAGCCGCTCCGTCGAGGGCGGCGACCTGGAGGACCCCGCACACGTGCCCTCGGAGGACATCTACGAGTGGACCGCCGACCCCGCCAACGCCACCGAGACCGAACTCGTCGAGATCACCTTCGAGGACGGCTACCCCGTCGCCCTCGACGGCGAGGACCTGGCGCCGGTGGAACTCGTCCGTCAGCTGAACGAGCAGGCGGGCAAGCACGGCGTCGGCCGCACGGACATGATGGAAGACCGGATGCTCGGGCTGAAGGTCCGCGAGAACTACGAGCATCCCGCGGCGACGACGCTTCTGACCGCCCACGAGGCGCTCGAACAGCTCGTACTTACGAAAGACGAGCGCGACTTCAAACGCTCCGTCGACAACGAGTGGGCCCAGAAGGGCTACGAGGGCCTGGTCGACCACCCGCTGATGGGGGCGCTCGAAGGGTTCATCGCGGAGACGCAGACGCGCGTGACCGGCACGGTGACGGTCAAATTCGAGGGCGGCCAGGCCCGCGCGGTCGGCCGCGAGTCCGAGTACGCCGTCTACTCCGAGGACGCCGCGTCGTTCAACACCTCGGGCGTCGGCGACATCACCCAGAAGGACGCCACGGGCGTCGCGAAGTACCACGGCTTCCAGTCGCGCCTCGCCAACGCCGCGACGGACGCCGCCGCGGAACGCGCCGACAGCGAAGGCGACTGGGAGTAATCGATGACCCACGGCGAGGACGACCTGACGGCGGGCGATGATGAACTGACGGCGGACGACGATGAACCGACGGCGGACGGTGACGAACCGGACGCGGAGAGCGACGGCTCGGGCGTCGTCCGCCGGGACCGCTTCAGCGGCGGGCCCGCCCGGGACTTCCTCTCCAGTCTCGACGCCGACGAGCGCATCTTCGCCGCCGACCTCGCCGTCGACCGCGCCCACGTGGTGATGCTCGCCGAACAGGGTATCGTCGACGAGGCGGTCGCGGGTGAGATACTCGGCGCACTCGACGAGGTCGAGGAGGCGGGACACGGCGCACTTCCCGACGGCGAGGACGTCCACGAGGCGATCGAGACGGCCGTCGTCGACCGGGTCGGCCCCGACGGCGGGAAGATGCACACCGCCCGCAGCCGGAACGACGAGGTCGCGGCCTGTATCCGCTATCGGCTGCGCGCGGATCTCCTCGACGCGGTCGAGGGGACGGTCGCGCTCCGCGAGGCGCTAGTCGAGACCGCCGAGGACCACGTCGACACCGTGATGCCCGGCTACACGCACCTTCAGCCCGCTCAGCCCACGACTGTCGCCCACTTCCTGCTCTCGTACGAGTCAGCGGTCGCCCGCGACACCGCGAGGCTGCTCGACGCCTACGACCGGACGAACCGCTCGCCGCTCGGTGCGGCCGCCTTCGCGGGCACGCCGTTCGACATCGACCGCGAGCGGACCGCCGACCTGCTCGGGTTCGACGGGATCGTGACGAATTCGATGGACGCCGCCGCCGGCCGCGACTTCCTCGCGGAGTCGACAGCGGCGCTCGCGACGCACGCGACGACGCTCTCGGGGCTCGCCGAGGACGTCGTCGTCTTCGCGAACCGGGGCTTCGTCGACCTCGCCGACGAGTACGCTTCGACGTCGTCGATCATGCCCCAGAAGGTCAACCCCGACACCCTGGAACTCGTCCGGGCGGTCGCGGGCGACGCGGTCGGCGGCCTCACCGGCCTCCTGACGACGCTGAAGGGGCTGCCGCGGGCGTACAACCGCGACCTGCAGCGCGCGACGCCGCACGCCTGGGAGACGGTCGACGCCGTCGCGGACGCGACCGACGTCGCCGCCGGCGCGGTCGCCACCGCGGAGTGGCCGGCGTCGACCCTCGAAGCCGCCGCCGGTGAGGGTTTCTCGACGGCGACGGGCGTCGCGGACGCGCTCGCGATGGCCGGCGTGCCCTTCCGCACCGCCCACGAGGTGCTCGCGGCGGCAAGCGAGGAAGCCGACGATGGGACGCCCGACATCGACACGCTCGATACGGTCACGGTCGACGTGCTCGGCGAGTCGCTCTTCGAGTACGTGAGCCGCGAGCGCGTCGAAGCCGCCCTCGATCCCGTCGAGAGCGTCGCGAGCCGCGACTCCGCGGGAGGTCCCGCACCCGAGGCAGTGGCGGCGCAACTCGACGCGGCCGAGGCGGGAATCGAAACCGACGCCGCCGCGCTCGGGGAGCGCCGCGACGCGCTCGCGGCGGCGGCAACGGCGCTCGAATCGGAGGTGGCCGCGTATGTCTGACCGGCGGCCGCCCGACCCTGCGAGTCGCCGCCCGGGGCCGCCGCCCGGGGCGTCCCCTCGGCTGCGTTCGCGACCGTCCCCGACACGGGGACAATAACATACGAAATCAGACATCGATTTCGCACGGGCGGATCCTTCGACGTTTTCACGCCGTTAGTGGTTTCACTGATCAGTTAAGTTATCCGATAGCTTCGATGGGTTTAAGTCGCTTCCTTGCCCACCGACAGGTATGGCAGAAACCGTCACCGCGGAAGACCCGCTGACCGGAGAGGAGATCGAAATTCCCGCCGACGTCGAGGTCGGCGAGATCGTCGACAGCCCCGCGACGGGCGCCGAACTGGAGGTCGTCTCGGTCGATCCGTTGACACTCGAGGAGGCTCCCGAACTCGAAGAAGACTGGGGCGAGTGAGATGAAGGTCGGGCTGCTCTACTCCCGGATCCGTCGGGACGAGAAGCTCCTCCTCTCGGAGCTTCGCGAGCGGGGCCACGAGGTCGAGAAGATCGACGTCCGGAAGGAGCAGTTCAGCATTTCCGACCCCCCGGAATCGTTCGACGGCGTCGACATCGCGGTCGACCGGTGTCTGGCGACGAGCCGGAGCCGCTACGTCACGCAGTTCCTCGACGCCTACGACATTCCCGTCGTCAATTCCGCGTCGACCGCCGACATCTGCGCCGACAAGGTGAAAAACAGCCTCGCCCTGGAACGGGCGGGCGTGCCGACCCCGAACACGAAAGTGGCGTTCACCACCGACAGCGCCTTAGAGATCATCGAGGAGTTCGGCTACCCCTGCGTGCTGAAGCCCGTGATGGGCTCGTGGGGGCGGCTGATGGCGAAGGTCGACTCCCGCTCGGCCGCGGAGGCCATCCTCGAACACAAAGCGACGCTCGGCCACTACGAGCACAAGGTGTTCTACGTCCAGGAGTTCGTCGAGAAGCCCGGCCGCGACATCCGCGTCGTGGCCGTCGACGGCGAGCCGGTCGCCGCGATGACCCGCTCGTCGGACCACTGGCTGACCAACGCCGCGAAGGGCGGGGAGGTCGCAGCGTTCGAACTCGACGACCGCGCCCGAGAACTCGTCGCCGCCGCCTCCGACGCCGTCGGCGGCGGCCTGCTCGGCGTCGACCTGATGGAGACGGGTGTGGTCTCCGAATCCGGCGATTCGGAGGCTCGTCAGACGGAGTCTGACGGCGATTACACCGTCCACGAGGTCAACCACACCGTCGAGTTCAAGGCGCTGAACGACGCCGTCGACGTCGACGTCCCCGCGGCGGTCGTCGACTGGCTAGAGTCGAAAGTCGAACAGTCGACGACGACGGAGGCGACGACATGAGCGACGAGTCGAGTCCCGAAGCCGACGGTGGCACGGCCACCGATGCCGACGGCGGCAGGAACACCGACGCCGATTACACGGCCGCGGTCGTGGGCGGCTCGGGCTTCACCGGCGGGGAACTCCTCCGCCTCCTGTACGGGCACCCCGAATTCGAGGTCGTCCAGGCGACGAGCCGCTCGAAGGAGCGCAAGACCGTCGGGCACGTCCACCCGAACCTCCGGGAGATGGACCTCCGTTTCACGTCCCCGGAAGAGCTCGAGTCGGTCGACGTCCTCTTCGCGGCGACGCCGCACGGCGTCTCGATGGAGCACGTCGACCAGTTCCGCGACGCCGCCGACACCGTCGTCGACCTCTCGGCTGACTTCCGGCTCGAATCCGAAGAGCAGTACGACGAGTGGTACGACGGCCACGTCTGTCCGGAGTACCTCGAAGAAGCGGAGTACGCACTCCCCGAGATCAACCGCGAGAACCTCCCCGGCGCTGACCTGATCGCCTCCGGCGGCTGCAACGCCACGGCGACGATCCTGGGGCTGAAACCCCTGTTCGACGCCGGCATCCTCGCGGGCGACGAGCAGGTCGTCGTCGACGTGAAGGTCGGCTCCTCGGAGGGTGGCGCGGGCGGCGGCGACGCCTCCAGCCACCCCGAGCGCTCGGGTATCGTCCGGCCGTACGCGCCGACCGGGCACCGCCACGAAGCCGAGATCGAGCAGTTCCTCGGGCTCTCGGTGTCGTTCACCGTCCACGCGGTCGACATGATCCGCGGCGCGAGCGCGACCTGTCACGTCTTTCCTGAAGAACCGGTCTCGAAGGGCGACCTCTGGGGCGCGTACCGCGACAGCTACGCCGACGAGCCGTTTATGCGGACCGTCGCCGGGGGCGGCGGCGTCTACCGCTACCCCGAGCCGAAGGCGGTCGCCGGCACCAACTATGGAGAAGTCGGCTTCGAGATCGACCCCGGCAACCGCCGGCTCGTCGTCTTCTCGGCGATCGACAACATGATGAAAGGGTCGGCCGGACAGGCCGTCCACGCCGCCAACGTCGCCCTCGGGATCGAGGAGACCGCCGGCCTGGAGTTCGCCGGGCTCCACCCCGTCGGGGCTCCCTGACATTTGCCGGACCACGTACGATGACGCACGAAGATCACACCCACGACGCACGCGACGCACGCCAGCCGACGCCGACCACGGCCGACGAGCGACAGATCCGAACCGACGGCGGCGAGCGAGACGCTTCGAGCCAGCCCCCGGTCGTCGTGAAGGTCGGCGGCGCGCGTGCGGTCGATCCGGCCGGTGCCGTCGAGGACATCGCCGACCTCGTTGCGGTGGGGCGCGACGTCGTCGTCGTCCACGGCGGCTCGACGGCCGTCGACGAGACCTTAGAACAACTCGGCGAGGAGCCGACGTACGTCGAGACGCCGGGCGGCGTCGTCGGGCGGTTCACCGACGAGCGGACGATGGAGGTCTTCTCGATGGTGATGCCCGGCAAACTCAACACCGACCTCACGGTCTCGCTCCGCGATGCGGGCGTCGACGCGCTCGGCCTCTCGGGAGTCGACGGCGGCCTCCTGACCGGGCCGCGGAAGTCGGCCGTGCGGGTGATCGAGGACGGCAAGAAGAAGATCAAGCGCGGCGACCACTCGGGGAAGATCACCGACGTGAACGGCGACCTGCTCGCGACCCTGCTGGGGGACGGCTACACACCGGTCGTGACCGTGCCGATGCTGGCCGACGACGGCGTCGCAGTCAACGCCGACGCCGACCGCGCAGCCGCGGCAGTCGCGGGGGCACTCGGCGCCGACCTGGTCGTCCTCACGGACGTCGCGGGAATCTACGCCGACCCCGACGACGAGTCGACGCTGATCGCCTCCGTGACGACGCCGACGGAATTCGACGGGCTCAAGGACGCAGCGGAAGGATTTATGACCAAGAAAGTGATGGCTGCGAAAGAGGCCCTCGACGGCGGCGCACGGACAGTGATCGTCGCGGACGCGAACGCGGCGGCACCGGTATCGAGCGCGCTCGACGGGAGCGGCACCCACATCGAGGCGAGCGCCGTCGCTGAAGAAGTCGAAAACGAGGAGGTGACGGGATGAGCGGCGGCTTCGTCTTCTCGGAGAAACCCATCGAGATCGAGTCCGGCGAGGGCGCGTACCTCTACGGCGAGGACGGCACCGAGTACCTCGACTTCGGAGCGTCGTACGCGGTCGCGACGCTCGGCCACGCCCACCCGGCCGTGACCGAAGCCGTCCAGGAGCAGGCAGCGCGGCTCACCTACGTCCAGGCGTCGTATCCGGTCTCGGTCCGGACGGACCTCTACGAGAAACTGGCTGCACTCGGCCCGGGAGATATCGACAACGTGTGGCTCTGTAACTCCGGGACCGAGGCCAACGAGGCGGCGATGAAGTTCGCCCGCTCGGCCACCGGCCGCGAGAAGATCGTCGCCACCAAGCGCGGCTTCCACGGCCGGACGCTGGGCGCGCTCGCGATGACCTGGAAGGACAAGTACAAGAAGCCGTTCGAGCCGCTGGCGGGCGGCGTCGAGTTCGTCCCCTACGGGGACAGCGAGGCGCTCGCCGAGGCGGTCGACGAGGAGACCGCCGCGCTCTTCCTGGAACCGGTCCAGGGCGAGGGCGGCATCCACCCCGCGTCGGCGGAGTACCTCGAACACGCCCGCGAGGTCACCGACGAGGCCGGCGCGGCGCTCGTCTTCGACGAGATCCAGACCGGCGTCGGGCGCACGGGCGACCTGTGGGCCTGCGACGGCGTCGGTGTCGAACCCGACATCCTCACCGCGGCGAAGGGCATCGCCAACGGCCTGCCGCTGGGGACGACGCTCGTGGCAGACTGGATCGCGGAGAACCCCGGCGACCACGGATCGACGTTCTCCGGCGGGCCGGTGGTCGCCGCGGCGGCCAACGCGACGCTCGACACCGTCGTCGACGAGGACGTCCCCGCCAACGCGGCGCACGTCGGCGAGTACCTGCGGAGCGAACTCGAAGCGGCCGTCGAGGAACACGACCTGCCCGTCCGCGAGGTGCGCGGGGTCGGCCTGATGATCGGGATCCAGGTGAAACGCGGCGCCAACCGCGTGCTGAAGAACCTCGCGCTCTCCGAACAGGTGCTCGCACTGCCGGCCGGGCGGACGGTCGTCCGCCTGCTGCCGCCGCTGATCATCGACGAAACGCACGCCGACCAGTTCGTCGACTCGCTGGTGGAGGTGCTGGGATGAGCGCCGAACTCGACGAGGACGACGAGCTGAGCGTCGACGGCGACGAGGGCGAACTGTCCGAGCGCGACGAGGACGAGCCGAGTGTCGAACGCGACGAGGATGCCGAAACGCCGCCGGAGACACCGGAACCGGCCAGCGACGGCGGGATCACGTTCAGGGCCACCGGCCACGACGTCTTCGAGGTCCAGGAGAACCTCACCGAGGGGCTGAGCGACGCGGAGACCCTGCTCGCGGATCTAGTCTCGATCCCCTCGCCGTCGGGCGAGGAGGGCGCCGCCGCCCAGCGGCTGAAGGACTTTTTCGAGGCCCACGACCGCGAGGTGTGGATCGACGACGCCGGCAACGTCCGCGCGCCCGCCGACGACTCGGTGCTTCTCACCTCTCACATCGACACCGTCCCCGGCGACGTCCCGGTGAAGATCGAAAACGGCGTCCTCTGGGGACGCGGGAGCGTCGACGCCACGGGCCCGCTCGCGGCGATGGCGGTCGCGGCCGTCGAGACCGGCGTCTCCTTCGCGGGCGTGGTGCGCGAGGAGACCGGCTCCAACGGCGCGTGGTACCTCGTCGACGACCGGGACCAGCCCGCGGCCGTGATCAACGGCGAGCCCTCGGGCTGGGACGGCATCACGCTCGGCTACCGCGGGTTCCTCGCGGGGACGTACGTCTCGACGAGCGAACTCGGGCACTCCTCGCGCCCCGAGGACAACGCCATCCAGTCGGCGGTGAACTGGTGGTCCAGCGTCGCGGACTTCTTCGACGAGAACGAGTCCGAGGGCGTCTTCGACACCGTGACGACCAAGCCGGTCCGCTTCGACGGCGGCCCCACCGACGACGGCCTCGCCGTCGAGGCGACCGTCGACGTGCAGTTCCGGGTCCCGCCGAAGTACACCATCGACGACGTCCGGGAGGTAGCGGAGGGTGAACTCGCCCGCGGCGGCGTCCACTGGGAGACGCCGATCCCGCCCGTGATGACGAGCCCGCGGACGGAAGTCGCCGCCGCCCTCCGCGCCGCGATCCGGGGGGCCGGGGGCGAGCCGCGGCTCCTCCGGAAGACCGGGACCAGCGACATGAACATCTACGCCGGGACGTGGGACTGCCCGATGGCGACCTACGGCCCCGGTGACTCCGACCTGGATCACGCGCCGAACGAACACCTCGACCTCGCGGAGTACGACAGTTCGATCGACGTGCTTGTCGACGTCTGTGAGCGCCTGCAGGAGTGAGACAGATGCTCCAAACCGACCACTTCCTCGACATCGACGACCTCGCGACCGACGAACTGCACGCCGTCCTCGATCGCGCCGCCGCGATCAAAGCCGGCGAGGACGGGGCACGACTGCCCGAGCAGACGCTGGGGATGCTCTTCGAGAAACCCAGCACGCGGACCCGGATCTCCTTCGAGACCGGGATGACACAGCTCGGCGGCCACGCCATCTTCCTTGGCCCCGACGACATCCAGCTGGGCCACGGCGAACCGCTCTCGGACACCTCGCGGGTGCTCTCGCGGTACGTCGACGTGGTGATGGCGCGGCTGTTCGATCACGAGGACCTGCTCGAACTCGCCGAGTACGCGGACGTCCCGATCGTCAACGGTCTCACCGACGACGCCCACCCGTGTCAGACCCTCGCGGACCTCTTGACGATCCGGGAGACCTTCGACGGCTTCGACGGCGTGCAGGCGGCGTGGGTCGGCGACGGCAACAACGTCGGGCAGTCGTTCGTGATCGGCGCCGCGATGGTCGGCCTGGACCTGACGGTCGCGACGCCCGAGGGCTACGGGATGGACGACGCGGTCATCGAGCAGGCGGCGGAGCTCGGCCACGAGCCGACGGTCGTCGACGACCCGACCGAGGCCGTCGCCGACGCGGACGTCGTCTACACGGACGTCTGGATCTCGATGGGCCAGGAGGACCAACGCGAGGAGAAACTGGCCGCCTTCGAGGGGTATCAGGTGAACGAGGACCTCCTCGAAGGCTCCGAGGCATCGGTGATGCACTGTCTGCCCGCCCACCGCGGCGAGGAGATCACCGACGCGGTGATGGAGTCCGACCGCGTGCTCGTCTGGGATCAGGCGGAGAACCGCCTGCACGCCCAGAAGGGGCTACTCGTCGAACTGCTTGATGCGTAGTCAGACCACGGCTTCGACGAGTCTGTTTTCCGCCTTCTGGAGATGTTCTGCGGCCGTGCTCTTGGCGCATCCAAGCTCCGATGCCACGTCCTCGATGGTTGCCTCCCGGGGGACGTGGTAGTATCCCAGGTCCCGCGCGGCTTCAACTGCCTGGCGTTGCCTCGGTGAGAGCCCCACCGGCTCCGAATCTCGGCCGGCAGTGTACTCGCTGACCTGCTCGACTGTGACGTCGATTTCCTCCGGGACATCCTTGAGCGCCGCACGGAACAGATCTGGACGTCCCACAGCGTCGAACGTCACGCCACCGTCGTCCTCGTAGGTGAGCGGCGGCAGGACGAGGAGTCCCTCTCGGGTGAACGCCTCATAGAGCGTTCGTTCGACGTCGGTCGTACGCCCCTGCGTGTAGCAGTAACAGCGCGAGTCGTCGATCGGGGTGACGTCGAACGTCCTGATCTCGGGAATCGACGCCAGAGCAGCTGCCAACCGGTCCGCGTCGCCGACGACGTAGAAGAGGATCGTCGGGAGGTCGACGTCGTGGAGATTCCAGTGGAGCATCTGGATCCGTTCGACGAACGGTTTCTCCGTCATCACCGTGTGAACCGGGTGAATCTCTCTTCCCATCGGACGGATGGACAGGCGGAGGTGCTTCACACACGGCACGTGTACATAAAGGGCCGAATATGTATCGCAAAACCGCTCTCTGAGAGTGACACCACCGTTGGAACGAGATGTCTGCCTCGACAGCGCCTCTGCCAGCGGCAATCGGCCGGTTGCTGTTCGGAGGTGTACCGACAGCCCCGGAGTTGGCGGTCGCTACGTTCCTCAGTGCCGTCGTCGTCGCGATCGTTCCTCTGACGTGTGCGGCCGTCGTTATCTGGGCGAAACGGAAGGTTACCGCGGCGTTTACAGACCGGATCGCCGTCAATCGCGTGGGGCCCTTTGGGCTGTTGACCATCGTAACCGACACGGTCCGATTGCTCTCGAAAGAACTCGTGATTCCGACGGCCGTCGATCGCCCGGCGTACGACCTGGGTCCGCTTTTGATTCCGTTCTCGGCGATTGCCGGCTTCGCGGTCGTTCCGATGGGCGCGGTCTTCGGCGTGCCATTGCAACTCGCCGATCCTGAAACCGGCCTCGTGTACGTGTTTGCGATCTCCTCGCTAGCCACGCTCGGGCTCGCGATGTGCGGGTACGCCTCGAACAACAAGTACGCACTGCTGTCCGGACTTCGTGCCATCGCTCAGAACATCGCCTATGAGATTCCGCTCGTCGTCACCGCAGCGTCGGTCGTACTGCTCGCGGGGACGCTCCGAACTGGTGGGATCGTCGCCGCACAACAGGAGACGCTTCTCACCGTCGCCGGTGTCGCCGTCCCGGGGTGGTACGCGTTCGTCAATCCCTTCGCTTTCGTGCTGTTTCTGATAGCGAACCTCGCGGAAGTCGGCCGCAACCCCTTCGACGTCCCAGAGGCACCGACCGAGCTAGTCGCCGGGTACCAGACGGAATACTCGAGCGTCTACTGGGTCCTCATCTATATGGGCGAGTTCGTCCACATCTTTCTCGGCGGTGCGATCATCGCGACGCTCTTCCTCGGTGGTCCGGCCGGACCGGTCCTTCCGGGATTCGTCTGGTTTCTCACAAAGGTCTGGGCGGTGTTTCTATTCACCCAGTGGGCACGCTCGGCGGTCCCGCGGGTGCGAATCGATCAACTGATTGGAATCGGGTGGAAGGGGATGCTCGTGCTCGCCTTCGTGAACCTGCCGCTCACCGCCGTGCTGATCGGTGTGCTGGAGACAGTGTGAATCGCCCCGTGGTGCGACACGGGTTCCGTGGGTACAACCGACAGCCACTCTTCGATATGATCACCGACGCCGTGCTCGAATCCAGGCGAACGCTCGTCTGGGAGTAGGCGGAGAACCGCCTGCACGCACAGAAGGGCCTGCTCGTCGAACTGCTGGACGCGTAGGGGACGGCGACAGCGACGTATCGGCCGTCAGCCGTCGGGACCGTTCTCAGCCCCGCTTTCGGAATCCGAGTAGCCCGAAGAGCACCGCGGCGACTGTGACCGCAACACCGAACCCCGGCGTGCTCGTGTCGCTTGCAGTGGATGGCT
Organism: Halobellus ordinarius; assembly: GCF_031823395.1. Classification (NCBI taxonomy): domain Archaea; kingdom Methanobacteriati; phylum Methanobacteriota; class Halobacteria; order Halobacteriales; family Haloferacaceae; genus Halobellus; species Halobellus ordinarius. The sequence goes on along the minus strand of NZ_JAVQKJ010000002.1, from coordinate 236,297 downwards.
CGGGCGTCGGCTCCGAGACGGCCACGACCGCCGGACTGACAGCGGCGTTTTCCACCCCGAAGACGGCAGTTCCGGGCTCGTCGAGCCGAATCCGGAGCGAGACCGTCGTTCCCGTGTCGGCGTCGAGTCGGACGCTCCGGGTCCCGATTGCCTCGCCGTTCCGCGTGAACGACAGGTTCGTCGCGGCGGGGTAGCCTGCGTCGTTTTCCACCGCAGCCGTGACCTCGACCCACTCGCCCGGCGACGCCGCGCTGCGGTTCGCCGAGAGGGCAGTGACCCGCGGCGTCGCCGGATCGCGAACCACAACCCGGAGCGTCGCGTCGCCGACCGAGAGGGTGGTGATCCCGGTTCGATCGACGGCGTGGTCGAACGTCAGCCGTCGCGACTCGTTCGGCCCCAGCCGCCCGGACTGCGTCGAACGCGGTTCGTCGTCGACGCGGAGGATCGCCTCGTAGTCGCCGTCGGTACCGCCGAAGTTGGTGGCGACGACGTCGACCGACAGGCGCTCGCCGGGAACGAGCGTGATCGGGCGCTCGGGACCGAGCGACCGCGACCGATACGGGCCGTCGACCCGAACGGCATCCGCGTCTCCGTTCGCCGGGAACGCGTAGGTGATGCGGGCCGGCTCCGGGGGCGCCTCGAACGCCTCGCGATGCTGGGCGTCGCTCCACACCGACGGCCGCGCGGTGGTTTCGAGATACCGGTCCCCGAGATCCGCGACCGCGCTGCCGCCGGTCGCACGCAGGGACGACCGAAGGTCGGCTCCTGTGACGACTCCGTCTTTCGCGTTCATCCGGCGGAACACCTCCTGCAGGGACGCGTCGCCGTCGGTCGCGAGGCGGAGTTGCCGGTCGAGTTCGCCCGCGACGAGCGCGCCGACGTGGTAGTTCGCGTTCCGTTGCCACGTTCCCGGCTGTGCGAGGATCGATCCCTCGTAGCTTCGCTCGCCGTACCGCAATCGCTCGCGGAACGCGTCGTAGGTGATGCGGTCCTGCTCCAGCGTCAGGAGGGCGGCGTAGTAGACAGCCGCACCCTCCGTGAACCACCGGCTGTCGGGGGCGGCAGTGTAGCCCTGGCGGCTGTGGACGTACTCGTGGAGCCAGACGTTGTTCGCCTCGTCGATCCGCTCGACGTCGCGGACCCACATATCCGAGTCGCCGGCGTGGAGCCCACGGACGCCCCAGTCGAGGCGCTCGGGTGTCGGCGCGGCGACGACGAACACCGTCTCGTCGCGGTCGCCGACGCGGAGTCGATCGGCGGCCGATGCGAAGGACGCAAACAGCGTTTCGGGCGGCACTTCGAGGTCGGCCGCTTCGGGCACGATCAGCCGGAACTGCTGGCCGTGGGCGGTGTGCGTGCGCTCCTCGTAGGGGCCGAGATACGCGATGGCGTCGCCGGTCGCGCCCTGTTCGGCCTCCAAGGACGTCTCGAAGCCGATTTGGCCGTCTCCCCGGACCCAACCCCACGAGTGGGAGGTCGACGGCTGGGAGACCAGCGCCCACTCGCCGACGTCGACGAACGTCAGCCGGCCGGGGCCGCCGATCGGACCGGATCGGTCGACCGACTGGTTCGCCGGCAGACGGTAGTCGATCCGCGGCCGCGTCGTCGATCGATCCCACTCGTAGGTCCGGCCGTCCCGGTGGACGAACCCGGTCGCGGACACGACCGTCGCACCCTCGGGAAGCGTCACCTCCAGCGCCCGGAGGCGATCGGGGAGCCGGTACCGGTGGCTGGCCTCGTAGATACCCGCCCGGTCCGGAACGAGCCGGAGCCGCTGTGTGAGCTCGATATTCGTGTCGGCCGCCGTCTGGGTGTTCGCGGTCGTGTCGGCGTCGGTCCCCGTCGTCTGCGTCGCCGTCGTGATCGAACCGGTCGACAGCGACGCGCTCGTCGCTGGCGCCGTCGACTCCGACCCCGGAAGCGACTGCGTCGTGGGGGGAGGGTCGATACCTTCCCCTGCTACGGCTGCAGGGGCGGCGAGAGCGAGAGAGAGCAGCGCCAAAATGAGGAGGAGCAGCTTCGGTCCCCGGTCCATAGCGGGCCGACGAGAGTGATCGGCATCAGGCTGTCGGCCGGGGTGGTTGGTGGGAAGGCCGCTCGCTTAGCGGAGCGTCGCGTACACGCCGCCGACCACCACACCGTACGCCAGGTGGCCGATCAGGCTCGTGACGCTCACGTTCGGCAGCGGGGGGTTCGCCGGCGAACCGACCGCCGAGAGCCAGATCGGCATCACGATGACGGCGAGGACGACCCAGAGCGCGACGCCGTAGCCCGCACCGAGCGCGACGCCCTTCGCGGTCGAGAGATCCGTCTGCGTCGACGCGATCGCGGCGAAGACGACGCCGAGGCCGGCGCCGTGGGCGACGTGGATGGTGAAGCCCGCCGCCCCACCGCTCAGGAAGTACATCGAGGGGATCGCTACCTCGAGGACGGGGCGCATCTGCATCACCATCAGCGCGCCCATCACGATGCCGCCGAGTATGCCGGCGACGACGCCGTACTGCCAATCGGCTATGTCTGTCTCGGTCGCTGTCGAGGTTGTGGTGTCCGTTGCCATACCACAAGGACGGTAGCGAGTTTCATAAGATCACCTCGTCAGCGCGTCGCGATCGCACTGGGCCAGTAGTTTTATATAGATGTTTCGCTGGTGTCGGCGAAGGCGCTCGCATCGGGAGCCACGTGCGGATCCTTCCACCCTCGCCAGCCTGCATTACAACGAAAAGACACATACCGACGGCCGGAATGTGTTCGGGTATGGCGAACCCGCTCCGTCGACGATTCGCTGACGCCTACGAGCGGATGCTCCGCCGACAGCTCGATTCCGCACCCACGCACGTCGCGATCATCCAGGACGGCAACCGGCGCTACGCCCGCAAGCAGGGCGACGACGCCCCGGAGGGACACCGCGAAGGGGCGAAGACGACCGAGCGCGTCCTCGAGTGGTGCGACGAGCTCGGGATCGCGGAGTTGACGCTGTATGCCTTCTCGACGGAGAACTTCGACCGGCCCGACGAGGAGCTGCAGCCGCTCTTCGACCTGCTGGAGTCGAAGCTCTACGAGTTCGCGGACGCCGACCGCGTCCACGAGAACGGTGTCCGTATCGGCGCCATCGGGGACGTCGAGCAGCTGCCCGAGCGGGTCCGCGAGGCGGTCAACTACGCCGAATCGCGGACGAGCGGCTACGACACACTCCGGCTGAATATCGCGCTGGCGTACGGCGGGCGATCCGAGTTGCTCGGGGCCGCCCGCGACGTCGCCGAAGACGTCGCGGAGGGGGAACTCTCACCTGACGAGGTCGACATCCACGCGGTCGAAGACCGGCTCGCGGAACACACCACCCGCGACGTCGACCTGATCATCCGGACCGGCGGCGACGAGCGGACCTCGAACTTCCTGCCGTGGCACGCCAACGGCAACGAGGCCGCGGTCTACTTCTGTGCGCCCTACTGGCCGGAGTTCTCGAAGGTGGATTTCCTCCGCGGGCTCCGGACCTACCAAGCCCGCGAGCAGTCCTGGCAGCAGTCCCGTGCCGACCGGGCGGTCGCGCTGCTGCGGGCCGTCACCGAGACGGAACTCGCGGACGCGAAGGCCGTCGCCGCGCGGCTACGGGAACAACTGCCCTCCGCGGGCGCACGCGAGGTTTCCGAGGAACTCGAACGGCAGCACGGCGCGGAGCCGGTGGATCACGGCGATTGAACTGGCAGGGCGGGGCCGCCGCGAAGTCGGGCGCCGTCAGGTCACCGCCCGAACCGCCGCTGTCGGTTCTGATAGTCGAGCACGGCCCGCAGGTAGTCCCGCCGCCGGAAGTCCCGCCAGTTCACGTCAGTAAAGTACAGTTCCGAGTACACCGACTGCCAGATGAGGAAATCGGAGAGTCGCTCAGCGCCGGTCTTGATGAGCAGGTCCGGCTCGTCGTCGAACACCAGCCGCTCCTCGATCCGGTCGGCGTCGACCTCCTCGGGGGCGAGGTCGCCCGCGTCGACGGCCTCGGCGATCTGTCTGACCGCGGCCGCGAACTCCCGCTTGCCGCCGAGGCCGATGTTGATGCGCACGGGTGCGTCGGCCCGCTCGGTGTCCCCCGGCTCGCGAACCGCGACGCGTCGCGGAGCATCCAGATCCTGCAGTTCCCGCGATAGCGTCGGCACCACGGCCTCGTCGAGCACGCTGACCGAGACGGTGACCCGCTCGGCACCGTACTCGAAGGCCCACCCGAGGAACGCAGAGAGCGTCCCGTAAGCACCCTGTTCGAGCAGGTCGCGCTCGGTGATCACGAGTGCGACGTGCTCGGGAGGGTCGGCGTCGTGGAGGCGGTGGCGGAGGGCGAGATAGCGGTCGTACAGTCCCACGGGGCACAGTCCACCCCGCGGCGACAAATGTCTCCGGGTTCGGAACGGATTGATTCTCCCCGGGTCGGAACGGATCGATTCCGTCGGGGGGTCGGAGCGAACGGACACGGAGATCGAACGACGCCGCGGCCGGTGCCGACGGTCGGGAGACGGGCCCACACCCGATGTCGGGAGGGTTAAGTACGCCTCCGGGTTATCCGGGGGTGTGCAACCGACGCTCCGGCGGGCGAGCGGGTTCGCCCTGGTAGGGACGCTGTCGGTGGCCGCGCCGGTCCTCGGTCGGGCGGCGTTCGTGCCCTTCGCCGCCGTGGCGGTCCTTGCGGCGTTTGCGATCACCGACGGTCCGCTGTTCGAGCTATTTGCCCGCCCCGCAGACAGGCGGGAGGGACAACTCAACGGGCTCACCGGGTTCGCGCTGGCGGCCGCCGGGCTGGCGATCCTCGCGACCGAAATCGGGCTGCCGACGGACCTCTTCGTCGCCGCCGTGCTCGTCCTCGCGTACGGGAACCTCGGCAAGCGGCTGGTCGCCGAGACGACGGACAACCCGTTTCTCGGGACGGCGGGCTTCGCGGTCGCCGGGAGCGTCGCCGGCGTCGCTGGACAGGTGGCAATCGCGTCGCTGACCTCGTCGCCGGTTCTCGCGCCGCGGTTTGCCTTCCTCGCCGTCGCCGGAACGCTCGTGGCGGCGCTCTTCCGGGAGATGCTCTTCGAGCGCGACGATCCGCTGGTGATGCTGTCGACCGGGATGCTGTTGTGGCTGTTCGACGCGCTCGCCAACGGCGTCGGAACGGTCGACGTCGTCGCAGCGCTGGCGGTGACGGTCGCGCTCGGGTACGCGTCCTACGCGCTGGGGGCGGCGTCCGTCGCCGGGATGCTCTCGGGCGTCCTTTTGGGGCTGCTCGTGATCGTCTTCGGCGGCATCGGCTGGTTCGCCGTGCTCATCACCTTTTTCGGCGTCGGGTCGCTGTCGACGAAGTTCAAATACGAGGAGAAGAAGCGCCGCGGCATCGCCGAGGAGAACGAGGGCGCCCGCGGCACCGGCAACGTCCTCGGCAACGCCGCCGTTGCGCTCCTCTGTGTGATCCTCTTCGCCGGCAGTGGCTCGCTTCCCCTCGACGGTGGCCTGTTTCAGTACGCGTTCGCCGGATCGATGGCCGCCGCGCTGAGTGATACGCTCTCCTCGGAACTCGGCGGCCTCTACGACAACCCCCGGCTGGTCACGACGCTGGAACGCGTCCCGCCGGGGACCGACGGCGGCGTGACCTGGCAGGGCGAAGTGTTCGGCCTGCTCGGTGCCGGGCTGGTCGGTGGTGTCGCGTTCGTCCTGCTGGCGGGCGTCTCCCCGCTCGGCGCCGTCGTCGTTACCCTCGGCGGATTCGCGGGGATGACCGCCGACAGCGTCCTGGGTGCGACCGTCGAGGGCCCGCGGTTCGGGAACGAGGCGGTCAACTTCGCGGCGACATTCGTGGGCGCGGTCGTCAGCGCACTCGCCGCCTTCGCACTCGTCCTCTCGTGATCCGACCTGTCCGACGCGACGATCTGCCGACGCTCGCGACGCTCCAGTCGTATCTGTCCTCTCCCTCCCCGGACCTGCTCGACGCTGTTCCGGCTGTCGGCACCTGTCTCGTCGCTGTCGACGACCGGGAGGCGGAGCGGCCGATCGGGTACCTCCTCGCCGTCGACGGTGAGGACACCCACCTCGCGGAACTGGTCGTCCATCCGGAGCACCGCCGCGAGGGTCACGGACGGGAACTCCTGTCCGCCTTCCTCGCCGAGCAGGACTCGGGGACGCGGGTGACGCTCGCGGTCGCCGTCGACAACGAGCCCGCCCGCTCCCTGTACGAGTCAGTGGGCTTCGAGCCAATCGGCTACAACGAGGGCTTCTACGAGTCTGACGGCGAAGGCGACGGTGAGGAAGGCGCGGACGACCGAAAAGAAAGCGCGGACAGCGATCGGAGTTCGGACGCGGTCATCTACGCGTACGACGTCTGAAACGCCAAAAGAGGGCGCAACGCTACAGTACCGGAGCGGCGCTCAGCTCGCGACCGAGTTCGCCAGCTGATCCGCAGTCAGCAACCGCACGCCGGCCGGTTTCTTGACGAACTCGCCGGTTTGGGCGGCGACAGCGTGGTCGACCCCGCGCTGGGCTGCGATGTCGAGCAGCCGCTGGCTGAACTCGCCGTCGACGACGGCGGCGAACGGGACCGGGTCGGCCTCGGCGAGCGCATCGAACGCCTCCTCGGCCGGTCGTTCCTCGACCGTCGCGAAGTCGTCGTCCAGCAGCCGAATCCGCCCGCTCCCGTCGTCGATGACCTCGCGAACGTGCTCACGGAGCGAGCGGGGGCGATCGGTAGTGGTGTCGTCCTCTGTCGCGGACGCGACAGCGTCTTCGTCGGGCGTATCGGCGCTATCGGTCGTCGCCGTCTCCGAATCGGACGCCGTCCGGGGACTCTCCGCTCCGGTCGTCACGTCGGTGTCGGAGTCGTCGCCGCCGGGCGAGTCGGGGGAGCTGTCAGCCGATTCCGGGGACACGTCAGTCGGACTCGGGGAGTCGCTGCCGGATGGCTGGACGGCATCGGCAGGCGTCGCCTCGGCGTCGACTGCGTCCGCTGCCTCGGTGGCTGTGGTGTCGTCCTCGGCGTCGCCTGCCGTGTCCGAATCAGCGCGTTCTGCCGCCGCCGACTCGTCGTCCGCTGGTGTATCCTCATCGGCGTCACCTACCGCCTCCGCACTGCCGTCGATTCCGGTTGCGTCTTCGGCCGTGTCTGCCACGTCGTCCGGCGTCACTGCACCGGGACGGCCGTTCTCGGCTGGGGTGGCCGACAGATCTGTATCCGGATCGCTGCGTGCCGCGTCAGTTCTGCACCCGCCCGTGGAGGTGTGCGCCGCCGACTCAGTCGTCGGCGACTCCCTGGGAGGGTCCGCGGGCTCACCCCCATCGTCGGCACCCGGGATTTCGAGTGAGCCGTCCTCGATGATCGATTCGACCGGCGTCTTATCGCGGAGGGCGGCGAACACCTCGTGTCGCTTGAGGTCCTCGACGGACTGGCCCTCGGGCGCGAACGCGACGTAATCGACGTCGCCGACCTGCGTGAGTTCACGCAGGAGGAGTTCCCCGCCGCGGTCGCCGTCGAAGAAGGCCGTCGTCGTCCGTGCCTGTGTCAGGTCCGCAACGGCATCGGGGACGTTGGTGCCCTCGACGGCGATGGCGTTCTTGACCCCGTATCGAAGGAGCGTCAGGACGTCCGCGCGACCCTCGACGACGATGACGGCGTCGGAGTCGGCGACGCGCGGGCCCGCCGGCAGCCCCTCGTACTCGCTTATGTCCTCGATCCGGACGCTCTCTTTGACCTCGTCTAAGATCTCCGTCGAGGACATTACACTCTCGTCGAACGACTGCGAGAGCAGTTCCTTCGCCCGTTCGACGACTTCCCGGCGTTTTGCCTCGCGGACGTCCTCGATGTCGGTCACCTCGACGGTGGCCCGGCAGGGACCGACCCGTGTGATCGTCTCGAGGGAGGCGGCGAGGATCGCGGTCTTGACCCGATCCAGGCTGCTTGCGATGGTAACGGTCCCGAAGGACTGGCCGTTCTGGGAGTCGATTTCGACGTCGATGCGCCCGACTTTCGACGACTGCTGGAGGTCGCGGAGGTCCAGATCGTCGCCGAGGAGCCCTTCGGTCTGGCCGAAGATGGCCCCGACGACGTCGGACCGCTCCACGATCCCGTCGGCAGTGATCGCTGCGTGAATGAGGTATTTTTCCGTGTCTTCCATTGGTGAATCCCCCCGAAGGGGTGTGATTGTGATATGAGCGTCATGGGAAACCCGATGACGTCTTTATATATGGGCGCCTCGCGGCAAATATCTATCGTACCGGGGAGTTCATCCCCGGAATCCGGCTCGAACCCACGTTTTCTGCCCGTTTGGCGACGAATGCGTGGTTTAGACCGCTGTCCGTCCGTCGCCGATATTGAAGAAAATTACTCTCCAATAGTGATCTTCGAACTTTAGAAAGAGAACGTTTACGTATATCGAGTGGCGAGTTAGATTCGATGACGCGACGGAAGAGCGATTATCTATGGATCGGCGTCTTCGCAGTACTCGTCACGTTCGCGGTTCCGTGGTTCCTGTGGGGGAACTCGACGACGTGGCTCGGCCTGCCGCTGTGGCTCTGGTGGCACGTTGGGTGGATGGCGCTCGCGTCGGTCGCGTTCGCCCTGTTCGCCCGCGGCGCGTGGGACCGCGGAATGGACGTCGATCCCGAGGAGGTGGGGTTCGATGGTTGATGCGACGCTTCTGGTCCAGTTGGGCGTCATCAGCGCGTACCTGCTCGTGGCGCTCGGCGTCGGCGTCCTCGCCTACCGGCTGACCGGCCGCGACGCCGAGGACTACTACCTGGCGAGTCGGTCGCTCGGGACCGTCGTCCTGCTCTTCACGACGTTCGCGACGCTGCTTTCGGCCTTCACCTTCTTCGGGGGACCGAACCTCGCGTACAGCGCCGGCCCCGAGTGGATCCTCGTGATGGGCCTGATGGACGGTATCCTGTTTGCGATCCTGTGGTATCTGATCGGCTACCGGCAGTGGCTGATCGGGAAGGTCGAGGGGTACGTCACGCTGGGTGAGATGCTCGGCGACCGGTTCGGCTCGAAGCGCCTGCGTGCGCTCGTGGCGGGTATCTCGCTGTTCTGGCTCTTCCCCTACGTGATGCTCCAGCAGATGGGTGCCGGCGAGGCGATCGTCGGCCTCACGAACGGGACCGTCCCCTACTGGGTCGGCGCGGCGTTCATCACGCTGTTTATGATCGTCTACGTCGTGCTCGCGGGGCTCCGCGGCGTCGCCTGGACCGACACCATCCAGGGTGTGTTTATGCTCGGGATAATCTGGATCGCTGTCGGCTGGGTGCTGTCGAGCGCGGGCGGCTTCGACGCGGTGTCGGCGTCGATGGCCGAGTCGAACCCCGAGTTCCTCTCGCTGGGCGGCGGCGTCTACTCGCCGCAGTGGATGATCGCCCAGGCCGTGACCATCGCGTTCGGCGTCACGATGTTCCCGCAGATCAACCAGCGCTTCTTCGTCGCGAAGGACGCCCGCGTCCTGAAGCGCTCCTTCGCGCTGTGGCCGGTGCTCGTCCTCCTGCTCTTCGTCCCGGCGTTCCTGCTGGGGTCGTGGGCGGCCGGCCTCGGCGTCTCGGTGCCGGAGGGCGCGAACGTCATCCCCGTGGTGTTGAACGCGTACACGCCCGCGTGGTTCGCGGCGCTGGTCGTCGCCGGCGCGATGGCGGCGATGATGTCCTCCTCGGACTCGATGCTGCTTTCGGGGTCGTCGTACCTGACTCGCGATCTCTACCGGCCGTTCGTGAACCCCGCGGCTACCGACGAGCGGGAGGCGTGGATCGCCCGCCTCGGCGTCGCCGCGTTCGCGGTCGGTACGTTCGTCGCCAGCCTGTTCCGGCCCGGGACGCTCATCACCGTCGGCAGCACCGCCTTCGGCGGCTACGCCCAGCTCGCCTTGCCGGTGATGGTGGCGCTCTACTGGCCGAAGACGACGCGCCAGGGGATGCTCGCCGGGGTCGGCGGGGCCCAGTTGTTCTACCTCGCGCACGTGTTCCTGCCGGCGGTCACCGTCGGCGGCGTCACCGCCTTCGGCGCGACGTATCTCACCTGGGACTTCGCGCTCTACGGGATGGCCCTCTCTTTCGTCCTCACGGTCGGCGGGTCGTTCGTCACCTCCGCCGACGCCGACGAGCGGGGGGAAGCGTTCACTGTCGGCACGCGCGCGGATTGAACGGCACCGGTGCCCTCCAGCGAGGAATCCCAGACTCTGTCGACCACAGCGGTCACGGCTCGAATGACTCCGCTCGACGGTGGCGTTCCTAACTCAAAAATTTCCTCCAGTATTTGCGTTATATTCTATTAGGGCCGGTAGGTGTAAATATTAGAATCAGATCAACGCATCGCTAACGCAACCGCGGCAGCACGGAACACTTTCCACAAAAGAGGCAGTGAAGGCTCGCTTCATCGGAGTACCTTCCACTCAAAGACGCGGTCGCGGTGAGGGCAGTCGGCGGGATTTATCATACCCGGACGGATTGGATGGATATACCTACTATGTCTCAGGAAACGGATCGCTCTGCTGAGCGAAGTGACCGGAAGGAACTCCCGATCGAACGGGGGTTTCCGATTGAGCGGATTAACGAGATTGCTGAGAAGGAAGGACGAGCAAAACAATGGTATCGCCCAATCTATACGATGCACAAGTGGTGGGCACGTCGACCGGGGTGTCTATTCCGTGCTATCTCGCTCTACTCACTTCTTGATGACCCGGAGCAGGTCGAAGTTCACAAGCCGGGAAAGAACGGGACACTTGACGCATACGGTGGCGGCCATAGTGAGGTGGAAGAACTCATCAAGAACGTCGATATGGCCGACCCCGGGAGCTTGTGGGAACTCTATCCCAAGGATGTGCGGATTGGAAATAAGAAGATTCTCGACCCATTTATGGGCGGGGGAACATCGCTTGTGGAAGCCTCTCGCTTTGGTGTTGAGGCTGAGGGATACGACCTGAACCCCGTTGCTTGGTTCATCACCAAGAAAGAAATCGAAGCAGGAGAGACAAGTATCGAAGAACTTGAAGACGCATTTGAGCAGGTCAAATCTGACGTGGCAGATGAGATTCTTGAATATTACAAGACCACCTGTCCCCACGGCGACCACGATGCGGATGTGATGTACAACTTTTGGGTTAAGGAAATTGATTGCCGGTCTTGCGGGCACACGATTCCTTTACACCAAGACTTTCGTGTCGGAAAAGGAAGATATGAGAATGACAACAAGTATAACATACTCTGCCCGGACTGTGAGTCGGTATTTTTAGCGGATGATTGGCGAGAAGAGTGCTTGTGTACTGAGTGTGGATATGAGTTTGTCCCCGAACAGGGTAACGTGGATTATGGAGATTACATTTGTACTGAGTGCGGGCAAAAATACTCTATAACAGAACAGATTGAGGAAGGCGAGGAGTTCCATCTTCGTCTCTCAGCCTTGGAATACCACTGTTCGCACTGTGCTGAACAAGGATCCCCGAAGTCCAAGGTGAAAGGCTATAAAACGGCTACAGACGACGATTGGCGCCGTTACAAAGAGGCTGAACAGGAGTGGGAAAACGACGAATCCCTACGTCAATTTGTACCAAATAAATCGATACGTCCCGGTTGGAAGACCGACGCCACTCAATTTGATGGAACAATGCCAGGGAACGGGAACCTCCCCCGACACGGTGTCAAAGAATGGACGGATATGTTCAATAAGCGTCAAATCCTATCCATCTCAAAAATACTCAAGTCTATAAACAGCCTTGAAAATCAAAATTCGAGAGAATATCTACTATTAGCTTTGAGTAATTCTCTTCCTACGAACAATATGCTTACCGGATATGATTATTCATATAACAAAATACAACACCTATTCAAATCAAACTCATTTGACCCACCCCGTGAAGCCTGCGAGGGGAACGTATGGGGGGCAGAATATGGCCGAGGGACGTTCAAGTCGATCTGGGATATGGTAAAGCGTGGCGTGAAATATGCTAATTATCCAACAGAACGATATATTATAGATGGTGAGACGAAAGAAACAGCAGAATTTAGCCAACCTATCGGACAGAATACCACCATTCATCAGGGCGATATGCGGCGTATCAACGCTGAAGACGAGTATGACGCAATAATTACTGACCCACCGTACTACAATAATATTTTATACTCAGAATTATCTGATTTCTTTTATGTTTGGTTAAAACCGATCCTTGAACAGGAGTACGAATGTTTTGAGCCGGAACATACGCCCCGCGCTGAGAGTATCGTTGTGAATCCAGCTTCGGGCAAAGGAAGCGAAGAATTTGAATCCGAACTCAAGCAGGCATTCTCGCGTATCAACACCGCGTTGAAAGAGGATGGGGTAGTCGCTTTCACATACCATCACAGTAACTCTGAGTCGTGGGGTGAATTACTCGAATCACTCTGCGAAACAGAATTCGAGGTGACGGCTACATACCCCATCAATTCTGACCTAAATAAATTTATGAAGGGCGAATCAGTTTCATTCGACATAGTCATTGTCGCCCGAAAAGCGGGTGAGCGTCAACCAATATCTTGGAACAGTCTTAGAAGAAATATCTATAGAACAGCACAAAAGACACACAAGCAACTCGAAGAAAACCGGAATCTCGCTCAGGGAGATATTGGTGTAATCGAGATGGGAGAGTGTTTCCACGAGTATTCCAAGCACCACGGGAAGGTAATGCGAGCAGGCGAAGAAATGACCGCTAAAGAAGTGGTGAATGAAATTTACGGCATCATTCAACAAGGGAGCGAGCTTGGGGAGATTGACGTATTCCTTGATTTGCTTGAGACCCCGGACGCCACGTATAATGACCTGAACAAACTGACCCGTGGAACAGACGCAAGTCCTGAGCAGATGGAAGATATGCGACTCTATCGAATGGAAGGTGGCAACTTCATCCTTGGAACGTGGGATGACGAGAAACGGATGGCCTACATCCAAGAGCGGGTTAATGGTGACGACGAAGCCCTGAACGCTCTTGACAAGGCCCAATTCCTTCGCTACCGATACGAACAGGGCAAGTCCACACAGAATTACCTCTCAAAGTGGGATGTAGATGATGAACTCCGCGAACTGTGTGAAGGTCTAGCCGACGTGACCGGGGACGACACCTACCGGCGTATCCTCGGAGCAGACTCTACTCTCGGGGAGTTCTAAGTATATCAATACACACTACGATATGAACATCTCAATCTTTGCTGAAGGGGCTCAGACTACTGCTGATGCTGCAGAGGCTAGTATCGCTAAGGATTACTTTCACGGTCTTTTTGAGCCTGTTTCAAATCTTGAGCAAGAGATATCTAAGTACGCGGAAACTGAGTTACACATCCTTTCTGACGAATACGGCTATTTGACGGGAGAAATGCCTATTCAAGAGATTACGAGTGAAAACGCTTCTTCTGAGGAGAGTAGAAAAGAATTCGCTAACGCAATAGTCTCGGCAGGAAGAACTGCCGATATCATCGTTGTTCTTCTTTCCGCATCGACTTTCAAAGACACAGTCGGAAGCAGATGGGATGATATCCTATCGACGGCACAAGAGAACACAATTTGGTGTTTTGGAGCGTCCAAGGGAGCATTAGATGCAATCGATATCCCTGCACTTGAATCCGAAGTCAAGGATATCATCATATATCAAAGAACAGGAGTCGCTCCGATTGGTCGCGAGACCCGTACCCAACTACTAAACATAGTTCGTGAGGGGAACTGACAAGGAATATCGCTTCTTCAGAGGCCACTGAACAATCGGGGATTTCTAAGCCGCCCTTCTCTTTCTGAGAGTTCCTTCCCGCCGTTTTCGACCACGTAGAATTTAGACCGTAGCGCCTTTCGGTTCTTACGAAGCCCGTGGCAGGCGCAAGCACGCACACGAACAATGTGCAATCAAACGGTCCACTGCTTGAAGAGATATTTAACCGCCCCGACGTAGTGTAGCGTATGCAGACCCACATCGTCCCGGTCGGCTTCGACTACGACCGGCTGATCGCGCCTTAGCTCCCCTCTCTCCCGTTTTCGGGCTTTGCAAGGAGAAAAGCAATGTCCGATTCCACGCTTGAGCCAATCGCCCCTGAAGAGGCCGTTCGCCTCTACCTCAGGGACAGACGTACTGAATTAGCCGAAGAAACCATTGAGTCGTATCGCTACAAACTCACCCGCTTCATCGAATGGTGTGAGCAGGAAGACGTCGACAATCTCAACGAACTCTCCGGTCGCTCCCTCTTGGAGTTCAAGCAGTCTCGCTCGGAAGCCCTGAATCCGGTTTCGCTCAAGGGGCAGTTAGACACCCTTCGTGCCTTCATCCGCTTCTGTGAGTCCATTGACGCCGTCGAAACCGACTTGCACAACAAGGTGTTGTCCCCGACGCTCAAACAGGGAGATAGAGAGCGGGACGTGTTGGTCGACCCTGAGACGGCCACGGACGTCCTACAGCACGTCTCTCGGTTCGACTACGCTTCCCTTCACCACACTCTCCTAACGCTTCTGTGGCGCTGTGGGGTACGCTCAGGAACGATTAGAGCGTTCGACGTGGAAGACTACGACCGCGAAAACCAATGGCTACGTGCCGTTCATCGGCCCGGCACGCCGCTCAAGAACAAGCGGAAGGGTGAGCGTCTCATCAGTCTGAGTTCCGACGTCTGCCGGGTCGTGAGTGACTACGTTGACCACAGGCGGGAAGAAGTACGGGATGACGCGGGACGGAATCCGCTTCTTACGACTCAATTCGGGCGTATCTCCAAGTCCACTATCAGGGAAACCTGTTATCGGTACACCCACCCGTGTGAACACAATGGCGGCCATTGCCCCCACGGAGAAGAGATGGATGAGTGTCAAGCGGTCGGGGGAGATGATTACGCCCCATCCGTCTGCCCATCATCTCGGAGTCCCCACGCTTGGCGACGGGGAGCGATCACTCACCTATTGACGGAAGACGTCCCCGTTGAGGTGGTTTCAGACCGGATGAACGTGAGCCGGGACGTATTGACTGCCCACTACGACAGACGCTCGGAAGAGGTGAAGGTGGAACAACGACGCGGGTATCTTGAGGAACTCTAACCCTCTCAATAGAGTATATAAATAATTTAAACACGGGGAGACAGACAAATCCCCAATTCGAAGTTCTTTCACCTCTATATGGAACTCTCACGCGGAGAGGGAGAGCATCAGGCGAAACCTGAGCGACCTTTCTGCCCTACTGAATTACACCCTATCTGCTTCCTCAATTGCTCCCTTTGCTTCCTGTGGCGCTCCCGGCCCTGCACCACCTACCTTCCCACAGAAGGGACAGTAGGGGGTCGGGTCATCTTCCCACTCCCACGCCCATCCACATTCGCAATGAAGCATTGTCTTCCGAATTGACCTATGTGGGGAGCGGTCTTCGCTCTTCGGGCGGGAGTTCACGTATCGGGCTACCTGTGACCTACTCAATCCACCCCTGTTTGCCCGTGTAAGCGGGAGTAGTCGCGTGAAGAGCTTGGGGTCGATCTTGTTGAGAAGTGGCTGAGAAAGCAAGCCAACCCCCGATTCAGTAGGCGTGTCTTGCTCAATAGCCACAGCGGAGACTCAGACCCGAACACACGTAGAAGCCGGCCGGCTCAGGGCCTACAAAATGGGGGAACACCCCATCCTTATGCCCTTTGCTTGCAGGGGAACTCCCCGCTCACTACCTGAACCTTCTGCCCCACCTTGATAATGGTGACTATAGGCTTCTGTCGAATGGGGTCTTCGGGTTTGCTCCCTAATCCGGATGCTCACGACCGACTATATCTACCCCTGATTGCCCGTCTAAGCACAAGCAGTTTTGTGAAGGGGATTGGGCACAGTATGATGAGAAGTACCTGAGCGAGCGAATGGAGTTCCGATTGGGTAAGCGTGAGAGGTTGCTCGGGAATACTACCGGATACAGATTCGCACGTCTGTCTATGTTCTCTCACAGTAGGGGTATTGGCGACGGTTTCGCCCATTTTCAGGGGTCGCTTTGAGAATCGGGGTTTGGCGGTAGGCGGTCGAACCCATTTTGCGAATCTGCCCGACTCTCTTCTATAATCCTATAGCCCAATAACCGCCTCACGCTCAGTATCCCTATTATTCCCTATCCTATCAGGAGCTCTAACTAACTCACATTAGACTATAGTAATAGAATAAGAGTAGAATAGTGAAGAAGAATAGTAGGGAAGCGAGATAGTATTGTAGTAGAATACTGTGGGGAAGTAAGATAGTAAATAGTAGATAGAGTAGGAAAGTGAGATAGTGTGAGGAAGTGAAGAACTCTATGTACTATAGATTCTCTCTACACCATCTCATCTTGTCTTGGTATGAGTTGAACTCATCTTCTAATTCCTCACTTGCGCTGTAGGTGAAGAGAGAGTTCCAATCTTCTACTATCCAATATGCCTCTCTTCCTTCACGCTCATACCGAATGAGTTCCTTCTGTTCTAACGTATTCAAGGCTTTCCGCACCTGTGTTTCCTTGGCCTGAACTCCATCGGCGTCAACTATCTCGGTTGTTCGGGCTTTCCCGTCGAACTCGGTTAGGAGTGAGGAACTCACCGCGAACACTACTTCGTGTGAGACACCACTCATCTCTGTTCACCACCGTACACCTCATCGGTAATGACGTGAGAGTGATTCAGTTGCTCACGCCCATTGGATAGCACCTTCAGATGCGTCACAGGGAGTTCACCCTCTATCTGTACTATCGGCGCAAAAGAACAGCACAGCGACCGTGTGAGGGTTCGATTCGATACGTCTGAGCCATTGATTGTGGACAGCCGGAACTCGGGATGCCGAACAAGGCGTAGTGCGAAGCCTTTCTCGGTCGTTGTGACTCGGACGGCGTCACTTCCGTTTGAGAGATGCAGGTATGTTTCCCGTTCTTGGGGAAGAAGTTCTTCAGCGGGCTTGATGTGGGCCGCAAGGTCGCTTGGAGAGATCCTAAGGACTGCTTCTTTCTCTGCTACTCTTCCGGTCGTTGTCTGAGTGGACATTATTGTCTGTCATCGTGGTCATTTCTCCTTGATGACCGGAGCAGAATCATCGGAGTAAGCCCTTTATCCGCACCACCGTAAGGATAGTACGGAGCAAGGTTCCCACGACCGCTCCGGAAGTTCCACGCCACAGGTCTTCTCCCGACTTGGTGGCGTCGAACGACTCGCCCTTTGCTGATTGTGTTACCTTCTCATCTACTTCTGAGTATGTCCTGAATTGGCTTTAGTGTGTGCTTTTTATAATCGAATAATAGGCCTATCAGCGCCTGAAGTGGCCAAATTCGCAATAATAGGGGTATTGGTGAATTGAGTTCCTTGCGTTGAAAGGGTAGACGGGTGAGTTCCCTCAGACGGCTCTTGGTGAACGGGATTTATCACGCTCGGATGGATTGGATGGACATATCCACTATGTCTAAGGAAACGGGTCGCTCTGCTGAGCGAAGTGAACGGAAGGAACTCCCGATTGAGCGTGGATTCCCTATTGAGAGAGTGAATGAGATAGCCGCCAAAGAAGGACGGGCAAGACAATGGTATCGCCCTATCTACACTATGCATAAATGGTGGGCCCGTCGTAACGGATCAGTCTTCCGAGCAATTTGTCTGTATTCTTTACTAAACAAATCAGATAGTATATCTGTAAAAGAACCCGGTGCAAATGGATCATTGAGTGACTTTGGCGGTGGGCATAGTGAACTTGAAAACATAATTGAAAATGTTGATTTAGAAGATTCAGATGGTCTTTGGGAAATTTATCCTAAAGATGTTCAGGTAGAAGGAAAGAGAATTCTTGACCCATTTATGGGTGGTGGCACTTCGCTAGTAGAAGCGTCTAGATTTGGGGCTGAAGTAGTAGGCAGCGACGTCAACCCTGTTGCGTGGCTGATTACTAAGAAAGAATTAGAAGCGGGTGAAACGAGCAAAGAAGAGTTAGAAGCAGCATTTGAAGAAGTGGAAAAAGGAATCTCAGATGATATAACTGAGTATTATACAACTCCTTGTCCAAACTCTAATGACGGCCATATCGCTGATGTAATGTACAATTTTTGGGTGAAAGAATTGGATTGCGTTTCTTGTGGAAATACCGTAGAACTGTTCAAAGATTATCGAGTTGCAAAGGGCCGGTACGAAAATGATGACAAATATAATGTTTACTGTCCTTCTTGCGAGTCCGTCGTTCTCGTAGATGATTGGCGCTCGGAATCAACTTGTGAATCGTGTAGTTACGAGTTTACTCCTGAGGATGGAAATGTAGGTGGTGGTGATTACGTTTGTGATGACTGTGGGCAGCGCTATTCAATTCTTCAAGCCATTCAGGAACAGGATGGTTTTGATATGCAACAATATGCTATCGAGTACTACTGCCCCACTTGCGATGAAAGAGATGAGGAAAAAAGCCAAATCAAGGGGTACAAATCGGCTGAAGACTATGATTTAGAACTCTTTCAGAAGGCTAAAAGTGAGTGGAGTCGCCGTGATGATCTGAATGAATACATCCCACAGGAAGAGATTCCGCTAGGTATCAAAACAGACAGTTCACGCTTTGAGGGCAACATCACCGGGGGCCATAACGTTCTACGGCAAGGTTTCACTCATTGGAAGGATATGTTTAATGACCGCCAACTTCTTTCACTCTCTCTGCTGCTATCTGAAATTGACGAGATCGATGATACCAACTTAAAAGAGTACCTTCTATTGGCCTTCTCGGAGTCATTAAATTTCAACTGTATGATGACGCCATATCAGGCGGCCCGGAACCACACAAACCACATCTTCAAAACGAACTCTTTTGACCCACCACAGAAGGTTTCAGAAGGAAATCTGTGGGGAACAGAATATGGAATAGGTACGTTCCAAGCAACATTCGATAAGATCATTCGTGCCGTTGAGTATGCTAAGGCGCCCACGGAGAGATATATTGAGAATGGTGAAACAATCGAAAGTGACCCCCACTCAAAACCTATTGGTGGAGATCAGACGCTGTATTGCGGCGATGCTCGTGCGATAGAATTTGACGACGAGTTTGATGCGGTGATTACTGATCCACCCTACTATGACAATGTTATATATTCTGAGCTATCAGATTACTATTATGTATGGCAGCGAATATTGTTAAAGGACGAATACGATGCGTTCAAGCCTGAAAAGACACCACGAAATGAGAGTATCGTAGCCAATCCTGCCGTGCAAAAGGGAACACAGGAATTCGAATCTGAACTTGAGCAGTCCTTCTCAAGAATCAAACAGGTTCTAAAAGAAGATGGCTCTTTGGTATTCACCTACCACCACAGTAACTCAGAATCTTGGGGAGAATTGCTTTCCTCAATGTGTGAAGTCGGATTTGAGATAACAGCAACATATCCCGTATCTGCAGACGTTGACAAGTTCTTCGAAGGAGAGGCGGTATCTTTTGATATTGTGATTGTAGCAAGACCTGCGGGAGAGAGATCGCCAATATCGTGGAATAGTCTTCGAAGGCAGATATACCGGACTGCACAGGAAACGCAAAGGAGACTTGAAGAAAATCGAGAGCTTTCTCGCGGTGACATTGGTGTGGTTGAGATGGGGGAATGTTTCCACGAATATTCTAAACACCACGGAAAGGTGATGCGAGCAGGCGAAGAGATGACCGCTAAAGAGGTAGTTCAGGAGATCTATGGCATCATCCAACAAGGGAGTGAGATCGGGGAAATTGATGTGTTCCTTGATCTTCTTGAAACTCCCGACTCAAGCTACGACGACCTGAATAAACTTACGCGAGGGACAGATGCGAGTCCTGAGCAGATGGAAGATATGCGGCTCTATCGGATGGAAGGTGGAGAGTTCATCCTCGGAACGTGGGATGATGAGAAGCGTATGGCGTATATCCAAGAGCGAGTCAATGGCGATGATGAAGCCCTGAACGCGCTTGACAAGGCCCAATTCCTTCGCTACCGCTACGAACAGGGCAAGTCTACACAGAATTATCTCTCCAAATGGGACGTGGACGACGAACTACGCGAACTCTGTGAAGGGCTTGCCGATGCGACCGGGGACGACACCTACCGGCGTATCCTTGGGGCCGACTCTACTCTCGGAGAGTTCTAAGTATATCAATACACGCTACGATATGAACATCTCAATCTTTGCTGAAGGGGCTAAGACTACTGCTGATGCTGAAGAGGCTAGTATTGCTAAGGATTACTTTCACGGTCTTTTTGAGCCTGTTTCAAATCTTGAGCAAGAGATATCTAAGTACGCGGAAACTGAGTTACACATCCTTTCTGACGAATACGGCTATTTGACGGGGGAAATGCCTATTCAAGAAATTACGAGTGAAAACGCTTCTTTTGAGGAGAGTAGAAAAGAATTCGCTAACGCAATAGTCTCGGCAGGAAGAACTGCCGATATCATCGTTGTTCTTCTTTCCGCGTCGACTTTCAAAGATACAGTCGGAAGCAGATGGGATGATATCCTATCGACGGCACAAGAGAACACAATTTGGTGTTTTGGAGCATCCAAGGGAGCATTAGATGCAATCGACATACCTGCACTCGAATCCGGAGTCAAGGATATCATCATATATCAAAGAGCAGGTGTCGCTCCGATTGGTCGCGAGACTCGTACTCAACTACTAAACATAGTTCGTGAGAGGAACTGACAAGGAGCATTGATTCCTCGGGGGCGACCGAACTATTGAGGATTTCTAAGCCACTCTTCTCCTTCTGAGAGTTCCTTTCCGCCGATTTCGACCACGTAGAATTAAGACCGTAGCGCCTGTCGATTCTTACGAAGCCCGTGACGGGAGCAGGGACGCACACGAACGATGTGCAATTGAACGGTATGCTACTTGAGGGGATATATAAACGCCCCGACGTAGTATAGCGTATGCAGACCCACATCGTCCCGGTCGGCTTCGACTACGACCGGCTGATCGCGCCGCTCATCCGGGACCAGCGGGACGTCGACCGGGTGATCCTGCTGGAGGGCGCCGTCGGCAGCGAGTCGAACGTCGAGTACTCCCGGAACCTCTCGGGCAAACTGGAGAAGGACTTCCAGAACCTCCTGGGCGCCGACACCGAGCGCGTCGTCGTCGCCGACGTCTACGATTACGACGCCGCCTTCGAGCAGGCCTACGACCTCATCAACGCCGAACTCGACGCCGCCGCCGACGCCGAGGTGTGGGTGAACGTCTCGGCGATGCCCCGGCCGGTCTCCTTCGCGTTCGCGACGGCCGCCCACTCGATCATGGTCGAACGACAGGAGGACCGCGATCGGATCCACACCTACTACACCGCCCCCGAGAAGTACCTCGAAACCGAACTCGCCGAGGAGGTCCGCGCGGCGAAGGATCTGCTGGGGGAGCTGCTGGCCGGTGCCGACGTCGACGACGAGCGGATCCGCGAGCGCTACGAGTCCGCCGCCGACATCGTCGAGGAGTTCGACGAGCGGGGGACGACCATCGGCGCCAAACGGATCGGCGACAGCCACATCGTCGAACTCCCGATCGCCTCCTTCCGGAACGTCAAACCCTTCGAGGAGGTCATCCTCTTCGAACTCGGCGAGTACGGGGAGTTCGAGTCCGTCTCCGAACTCGCAGAGACACTCGCGCGGGATATGAACGAGGAGTACACCGACTCCTTCCGCTCGAAAGTCATCTACAACGTCGACCGGCTCGGCCCCGGCGGGAAGGGCTACATCGAACAGGAGGACCACGGAAAGTCCTACCGGACCCGCCTCTCACGGATCGGGCAGCTCTGGGTCCGCGCACACGCCGAGGACGACGTAATGGACGGCGAGCAGCTCCCGGGGGAGTGAGAGTCCGGATGACGCCACCCAGCGTCGGTGCGGGCGACGCTACTCCTCGTCGACGTCGAGGTCGAACTGTTCGTTTTCGACGACGGCGTTGAGGACGACGCTGGTGTTCGACTCGCGGATGTCGGCGTCGGTGAGCAGTTCCTTGATCTGGTCGTTCATCCCGTCTGTGTCCTCGAACTTCCCGACGGCGATGACGTCGTAGTCGCCGGTCACCTCGTAGACGGTCGTCATCTGCTTGTGGCCACGGAGCCGTTCGGTGATCTCCGGCAGTGCGCTCCCCTCGACTTTCAGCTGGATGATCGCCGTGACGTCGTAGCCCAGCGCGTCGTAGTTCACGCGGGGGGTGTACCCCTCGATGACGCCCTGGTCTTCGAGATCCCGGAGGTGATTCGAGACCGTCGTGACAGAGACGTCCAGTTCTTCCGCGAGGCTTCGGAGGCTCGCGCGACCATCGCCGAGCAGTGCGTTGATCAGTTTCGCATCGAGGTTTTCGTACGTCATTACAACCACAATGCCGTCGGGGGCATTAGAATTTTACGAATATCCAATTCCCCCGAACTGCGAGGGATTTGCACTAAGCGATAAGGTCTTTATACTGGGAGTGTTCGATGGAACTGTCCAGAAATATGACGGACGACAACGAACACGGACCGGCCGTCACCGACGGCGGCATTTCGGCGGAAGCACAGCGCGTCATCGACGAGATCGAGGAGAAGGACGTCGAGTTCCTCCGCCTCCAGTTCACCGACATTCTCGGGACCGTAAAGAACGTCGCGGTTCCCGCCACGCAGGCAGAGAAAGCCTTCACCGACGGAATCTACTTCGACGGCTCCAGCATCGAGGGCTTCGTCCGGATTCAGGAGTCGGACATGCGGCTCAAGCCCGATCCCGAGACGTTCGCCATCCTCCCGTGGCGTGACGGCCGTTCGGCCCGCCTCATCTGCGACGTTATCAACACCTCGACGGGTGAGCCGTTCGAGGGCGATCCGCGGCGCGTCCTGAAGAACGTCCTCGACCGCGCTGAGGAGATGGGCTACGAGGTCAACGTCGCCCCCGAACCGGAGTTCTTCCTCTTCGAGGAAGACGAGGACGGTCGCGCGACCACCAAAACGAGCGACGCCGGCGGGTACTTCGACCTCGCGCCGAAGGACCTCGCCTCCGACGTGCGCCGCGACATCATCCAGGGCCTCGAACAGATGGGCTTCGAGATCGAGGCCAGCCACCACGAGGTCGCGCAGGGCCAACACGAGATCAACTTCGAGTACGACGACGCGCTGTCGACGGCCGACAACGTCGCGACCTTCCGGACGGTCGTCCGCGCCATCGCGGCCCAGCACGACCTGCACGCGACGTTTATGCCCAAGCCGATCCCGAAGATCAACGGCTCGGGGATGCACACCCACATGTCGCTGTTCGAGGACGGCGAGAACGCCTTCCACGACGAGGACGACGAGTTCGACCTCAGCGAGACGGCACACTCGTTCCTCGCCGGCATCCTCGAACACGCGCCGGCGATCACGGCCGTCGCCGATCCGACGGTCAACAGCTACAAACGCCTCGTCCCGGGCTACGAGGCGCCGGTCTACATCGCCTGGTCCGACCGCAACCGCTCTGCGCTGATCCGGAAGCCGGCCGCGCGCATCCCCGCGGCGAGCCGGATCGAGGCCCGCTTCCCCGACCCGTCGTGTAACCCGTACCTCGCCTTCGCGGCGCTGCTTGCGGCCGGACTCGAGGGAATCGAAAACGACCTCGACTGTCCGGATCCGGTCCGGGAGAACATCTACGAGTTCGACGAGGCAAAGCGCGAGGAGTACGGCATCGAGACGCTGCCGGCGAACCTCGGCGAGGCAGTCGCGGCCCTCGAAGAGGACGAAGTCATCGAGGAGGCCCTCGGCGACCACGTCTACGAGAAGTTCATCGAGGCCAAAGGCCAGGAGTACGACGAGTTCCGCATCGACGTCTCCCAGTGGGAACTCGACCGGTACCTCGAAACGTACTGAGACTGACTACTCTCACCGTTTACTGCCGAGCGCCACTCCGGTGACGGCGCTCGGCGGGAAGAGACGAGAGTACTCAGTGTGAACGCCGCCGTCAGTCACCGCTTCCGTCCCGTTTCTTTTTCGCGCGTTACCGCCCCGAGCCGCTACGCTCGCCGACGACGAGCGGCAGCCCGAGCAGGCAGATCGCGCCGATCGCGCCGGCAGCCAGGATCAGCGGCGCGCTGTCGGCCAGTTCCGCCGTGCCGCTCATCGCGGCCAGCACGACCGCCAGCCCGCCCCCGCCGATCGCGAGCGTCCGCCCGGAGACGTCGACCGTCGCGGCCGCGGCCGCGCGGCCGAACCGCTGCCACGCGAGCAACCCACCCGCCGACGTACCGATGCCGAGCAGCAGTTCGCTCTCCCCCGGCGCGACCAGGAGACCGGCGAGCCCGAAGAGGAGCGCGACGCCGAAGAGCGCGGTGACGTGCCGGTGGGCGGGTCGCGAGAGCGCCCCCGTCCGACTCGTCGGCGAGAACCCGGGACCGAGTCCGAACGCGGCCGCGAGGAAGGCGACGCCGACGGCGACGCCCGCGACGACGTCGACGAGGTAGTGGACGCCGATGAGAACCCGCGACAGCGCGACGATCGCGATCACGACGCCCGCGACGCCGAGTCGCCGCCGCCACCGGCCGCGGTGGGCGAGAACCGCGACGCCGCCCCAGAAGGTCGTCGATCCAAGCGCGTGGCCGCTCGGGAATCCGAGCCCCTCGCGGTAGGAGATCGGCGGGCGCGGGAGGCCGAAGAACGCCTTCAGCCCGAGCGTGAGCCCGATCGCGCCCAGACCGAGCGCGAGCGCGAACGCCGCGCCACGCCGCGAGATGCCGATGCGGTCTCCGAACAGATACGCGACGGCGACACACGTGAGCAACAGATAGGGGTTTCCGAGGTGCGTGAGCCCCCAGAAGACCGCTGTGACGGTTTCCGGCAGCGACTCGGCGAACCCGACCTCGCCGATCCCACGGGCGGAAAGCGGCACCAGAAGTGTCGTCATCGGTCCGGCATCACCGCCCGACGAACAAATAGCTGCGGAAACAGGCGCAGAATCGGGGTCAAAACGCAATCGGCCGCCTCAGGACCGACGATCCCGCACCCAATCGAGGAGCCGGCCGGGGACGCCCAGTGCGTTCAGGCCGACGCCGAAAACCACGAAGAGGGCATAGAGACCGAGCGTCGAGAGGTAGATCACGATCATCGCGACCACCGCGAGCAGGTCCGACTGCAGCAGATAGAACGCGGCGATCGTCGCCACGGTGCCGTATAACAGAACGAGATACGGGCCCCAGCCGCGGGCCTTGCTCCCCCGCATCCGCCCCCGGACGTAGCGCCGCATCTCGGCTTCGACGTCGGGGCGCTCGACCGTCCGGGCGTCGACGTCGTCCTCGAAGGCGTCGAGGTCGGCGCGCAGTTCCTCGATGCGTCGGTCGAGCTGTTCGATATCGGGCGCGCCGCGGGGATCAACGTCGGTGTCGGTCGGCGAGTCGTCGTCGGGTGGGGACCCGCCGCCAGCCGCGTCGCTCGCGGACCTGTCGCCAGTCGCGTCACCCGCGTTCCCGCCGCCAGGCGCGTCGTCGGTCGTCTCGTCGTCCGCACTCATCGTCTGCTCTGCACGTCGGACCCGCGGGTGTTGTACCTGCCGGTCTCGGGCGTCGATCCGGCCGAGCGGTCGCCCCGTCGAGCCGCCAGTGTAGCCTCGGTCGTCGACCTGTCCCGAAAGGACGGCGTTGACGGCGGCGCCGGTCAGCACCAGCATTCCCGAGAAGTAAAACCACGTCACAAGGAGCAACACAGCACCGAGCGCACCCGCGACGCCAGTCGTGAACTGCGCGTAGAGTCCAAACCCCGCGCTCAGCGCGGACCAGCCCACTGCGGCGAAGGCCGCCCCGGGGAGTGCCCGACGAACACTCACCTCGGTGTCAGGAATGACGGCATACAGCGGCAGAAAGGCAACAGTCAAGAAACCGAGCAGAACGAGCGGACTGATCACGCCGACAAAGGGGAAATCGACGACGGCCATCACGGTGGTCGTAGCCGCCACGCCGATCGCCGCCACGCCGAGCGTCGCGAGCGTGACCAGCCCGTCCGACACCTGCGTGAGGATGGGGCTGGCCGGGTAGCCGTAGATCCGCGCGAACGCGACGTCGACACCGCGGAACAGCCGCAGCGCCCCCCAGACCGTGATCACCAGACTGAGAACCGAGAGCGTGCCCCGGCCCGTGGGGTCGGCCAACGCGCTCCCGACGACCTCGGAGCCGGTTGGAAGGAGATACTCGCCGGCGAGTGTCTGAACCTCGGCGGCGAGCTCGGCGCCGCCGAAGAAGGTCGCCACGACCGCAACGAGCGTCAAAAGCGGGACGAGCGACACGAGGACGTAATACGAGATCCCCGCCGCGAGGAACGTCACCTCGCGGTCGCGGACCGTCTCGAAGATCGAACGGGGGACGGCGAGTCGACGCTGGGTCCGGATGCTCACGCCCCCAACTTCGGCGGATCGACACAAGAATCACTCGGCGGTCGCGTCGCGGATCTCCGCGACGGTCGCGGGGGTCTTGAACGCCGTCCCGGAGTAGTGGGCACGCGTCGCCGGGAAGCCGGCGTCTCGGAGCGTTTCGAGGAAATCGTCCATCGCCGGCGCCGAGCGGCTCCACTGCTTGCAGAGCCGATGCTGGTCGTAGTGAGTCGGCGTGTCGAGTTCCGCCGCGACGGTGTCGAGCAGCCGCCGGGCCCGCGCGGCCTCGCCCATCTCGTCGGTGACCGACTCGCGGACGTTCCGGGCGAAGTCGGCGTCGCAGATCGCTCCGAGGTAGATCGGCCCGGCAGTCAAGAGGCGGTCGCCGCCGCAGATGTCGCAGGTCTCCGGCGGGTGGGCGACCAGCCCGAACTCGTGGCGTCGGCGGAGGCAGTCCTCGCAGTGGTGGACGTATCCGAGTTCGTCGATGAGTTCGTCAGCCTGCGTCGCCCGGGCGTCGATCTGGAGGTACGTCCGGGCGTAGTGCCGCGAGACGTGCGAGAGGATCGGGACGGCGGCCTTGTCGTAGCGGGCGGCCGTCCGGATCAGCGCCGAGAGGAGGACGCGCAGCCCCATCTCCGGGTGGTAGTCGGTGTTCTGCGGGAGCGTCGAGTACTTCCGGATGCCGGAGCGCTGGTGGGCGCCACACAGCGGCGCCGTGTCGGTCGCGGTGACGCAGACGAGGCTCCGGGCGTTCGAGAGGGCGGCGTCGGCGAAGGGGATCGGCGTCCCGAACGGGTCCAGGTCGACGATATCGAAAAGCGACTCGTACAGCAGCGCGTTGACGTCGCGCTCGACGACCTCGCCCGACAGCCCGTTGCGATCGAGGTTCTCGCGTGCGAGATCGACCGCTTCAGCGTCGAGGTCGGCGCAGGTGACGTCGAAGCCCTCCGCGGCGGCGCGGACGCCGCGGATCCCGCTTGCCGCCATCGCGTCGAGGTAGGAGCTCGCGCGGGGTTCGCGGTCGCGGTACGCGCGGAGCGCTGCCACCGTCACGTCGCGGTTGAGCTCCTGGGTCGGGTTGTAGAACACGTCGTCGCCGGCGCCCTCCGACGCGCCGTCCCGGGCGTCCGGGACCGAAATCTCGACGGCACCCTCACGAACGTCCATACGTCCGGTCGCACGCCACAGGCGAAAAACGATGCGATGGGCGAGAGCGAAGAGGGCGACCGAAAGCTTCCGGCCGGCAGGCGACGGTCGTTCGACCACCGAATCCACCGGTGCCGTTTTGTCTGCGCCGGGAGAACCGACGGGCGTGAGCGACGGGGACGGGGGCACCGACGGCGGGGCCGACGCCGACGACGCCGAAAACGGGAGCACCGACAGCCCCGCCGACGCGAGCGACGGAGTCGCGCCGTCCGAAGAGACCGTCGAGGAAGCCGCACCATCAGAAGACCTCCCTGACAAAGCCGCGCCCTCCGAAGACATCCCCGGCGAACCTGCGTCGACCGAGAACGCTTCCGACGGAGAGACCGACTACGCCGTCCCGACCGAAACCGAAAGCGACGCCGAAACCGCCTGGCGCCGAACGCTGACGGAAGCGGGCGAGTTGACGCCGAGCGCGGTCGACACACTCGTGCAGATTCACGACGACCGCGGCACCCGCGCCATCGAGGCCGTCTCCGAGGGACGGGTCAAGCGCTACCGCGACTTCACCGTCGTCGTCGGCCACGAGGACGAGTACGTCGTCGAGGACGGCGGCTGCACCTGCAAGGACAGTTCGTACAACCTCGATCCCGAGGACCCCGAAGCGAGCTGCTGGCACGTGCTCGCGGTCGCCATCGCCGAGCGCATCGGCGAGGTCGACCACCACGAGATGTGGTACTCGGAAGTCCGGGACTTCCTGTAGGACACAGCGCCGGAGGCTGCCGATAGCTCCGTACCGTTTTTACGGCGTCTCGGCGAACGTCCGGTAATGCCCACGATCGACGAAAAGCGGGTCTACACCGACAACACGGGAACCGAGACAGTCTACCTCGCGACGGGGCTGGGTGTCGTCGGGGTCTCGGTCTCCGACGACCTGATCGGCGAGTTCGGGGTCGTCCGGCGGTGTCACGCGCGCGACGTCGCGACCGACGGCCCGCTGGTCGCGGCGGCGACCGACGAGGACGTGTTGCTCGCGGATCGTGCCGCGATTGGAGACGAGGACGCGCCGGTGGCGAAACTGGAGTTCACGGCGACCGGATTCGGTCCCGCGACGGCCGTCGGCTTCGACGACGGCGCGTTGCTCGCCGGCGACGAGGACGGCGGCGTCGCACGGCTCGACGCTGCGGCCGTCGAGAGCGTCGCCGCGACGGACGCCACGAGCGAATCCGACGCAACGGCGGAGACAACAGCGCACGAATCCGCGTGGACGGCGCTCGGATCGACCGACGGGGTACGCGCGATCGACGGCGGTCTCGTCGCCGCCGCCGATGGCGTCTACCGCGCGGGCGACTCCGGGCTCACCCACGCCGGTCTCGACGACGCACACGACGTCGACAGCGAGCCGCTGGTCGCGGCGGCCTCGGGGCTGTACAAACTCGGAAACGGCTGGATGGACGTCCTCCCGGGGCCGGTCGAGGCGGTCGCCGCCGCGGGGTCGCGAGCGCACGCGGCGAGCGGGGGCGACCTCTACGCTCGGGGCGATGGCGGAGACTGGAACGCCACAGATTTCCCGGTCGACGAGGCCGTCGTCGCCGTGACCCACGGCGCGGACGCGTCGTACGCGGTCACCGCGGACGGTACCCTCGGGGTTCGGCTGCCGGACGACGAGTGGCGCTACCGGGTACTGGGCGTCGGTGACGTCGCGGCGGCGACGGTGTGAGCGCGGGAGGAACGCGCCGACGCGGCCGGCACGGACGGAAAGGGGTTTTACTGCGGGTCGTGAGATACCGGTATGATCGTGCCCGGCACATCCTCGCAGTCGCTGGCGGCCGCACTCGCAGACGAATTGGGTGAACCGCTCGCTGCTGTCGAGTACGACCGCTTTCCGGACGGTGAGACGCTCGCTGCCGTCCCGTCGTTCGACGCCGAGCGCGCGGTCATCGTCGCCGCGACGGATTCGAACGACGCGTGGGTGGAACTGCTCCAGTTGCAGGACGCCGTCCGCGAAGCCGGCGCGAGCGAGGTCGTGACCGTGATCCCGTATATGGGCTACGCGCGGCAGGACCGGGCGTTCGAGCCGGGGGAACCCGTCTCCGCGCGGGCGATGGCCCGAGCAATCTCGACGGGAACGGATCGGGTCGTGCTCGTGAACCCTCACGAGGAATCGATCACCAACTTCTTCGACGTCCACGTCACCGTCTGCGACGCCGCCGGGTGCCTGGCAGAGCCGCTTCCCGAGGGCCTATCGGAGCCGCTTTTCCTCTCCCCCGACGCCGGCGCGGTCGATCTCGCGGAGGCGGCACGAACCGCGTACGGCGCCGGGGAGACGGACTACTTCGAGAAGCACCGGCGTTCGGGGACCGAAGTCGAGATCACCCCGAGCGACACCGACGCCGCGGGCCGGGACGTCGTCATCGTCGACGACATCGTCGCGACCGGGACGACGATGAGCGAGGCCGTCGCGCACCTCGACGCCGACGGGGCTGAGCGGGTCTTTGCGGCCTGTGTCCACCCGCTGCTCGCGCGGAACGCCCGGACGAAACTCGAACGGGCCGGCATCGAGCGGATCATCGGCACCGACACGCTCGAACGCGACGTCAGCGCCGTCTCGGTCGCCCCCATCGTCGCCGCCGCCGTCGAGGCGGTCGAAGCGACGTAGCGGCGGATGAGCGGCTCGTTCCCCGACTCGCGGCACGTCCTCGAACCGGGTTGCGATCGGTGCCCCGAACTCGTCGCGTGTCGCGAGTGCATCTCGTGGGGGACCGGCGACCGCGATGCGGCGGTGATGGTCGTCGGCGAGGCGCCCGGCGCCGGCGACCCGGAGGCGGCGACCTGGCGCGGCGGCAACTGGACCGGGAAGGCGTACACGACGCGGCACTCGGGGCGTCGCGTCCGCGAACTGCTCGCGGCCGTCGGCCGCCCGGACGCGTACGTCACGAACGCGGTGAAGTGTTTCCCCTGCGACGGCGAGGGGTCGAACCGGGAGCCGACCGCGACCGAGCGGGCGAACTGCCGGACGCACCTGCGGAGGGAACTGGCCACCGTCGATCCCGCTGCGCTCCTCACGACCGGCAAGCACGCGACGGCGAGCGTGCTTGCGCTCGACGGGCGGACGCTGGACGGCTTCCTCGATCGCGTGCTGGAGCCGATCGATCTGGACTGCGCCGACGCGACGGTGGTCCCGCTGCTTCACCCTTCCTACCAGGACGTCTGGCGCTCTCGACTCGATTACACCCCGGCGGAGTATCGCGCGGCCGTCCGGGAAGCGATCGACGCGGCGGTCGGATAACCCGACTGCGACGACCAGAACCTACTTCGGCGATCCGTCCGATCTATCGCGTATGAGCGACGATCCAACCATCTTCGAGCAGATCATTACCGGCGATATCCCCGGTCGCATCGTCTACGAGTCGGACACCGTGGCAGCGTTCCTCGATGCGAATCCGCTCGCGCCCGGCCACACGCTCGTGGTGCCGAAAGAGGCCTACGAGCGCCTCGACGAGATGCCCGCGCACGTCGCCACCGACCTCTGGGCCGCGGTGCAGGAACTGACCCCGCGGATCGAATCGGCGGTCGACGCCGACGCGACGACGATCGGCGTCAACAACGGGGAAGCGGCCGGCCAGGAGGTCCCGCACGTCCACGTCCACGTCGTCCCGCGCTTCGAGGGCGACGGCGGCGGCCCGATCCACGCCGTCGCGGGCGGGCGGCCGGATCTCTCCGAGGGGGAACTCGACGAGATCGCAGCAGCGATCGAGACTGTCTAGTGAGCGGCGAGAGCGGGCAGTAACAGAGCGAGCGGCGTCGATGCCGGCAAACAGCAACCGGCCGACGACACCGTACTTTTTAAATCCGAGTGGGCAGCCAGGTCGGATATGTCGGAGACAGCGACGCGAGACGTCGCGGCGTTCGTCGGCGCGACGGGCGGCGCGGGAACGACACGAACGGCGGTCGAAGTCGCCGCGGCACTCGCCGCCGACGGCCGCGAAGTCACGGTGATCGACGCCGCCTTCGCGACGCAGGGACTCGGGAGCTACGTGTCGGGACGGATCGAACCGGATCTGACGGCGCTTCTCACCGACGCGGCCGACGCGCCGCTCTCGCGAGGGAGCTACGCCCTCGACCTCGGAGAGGCCGTCCCCGGTCGGATATCCATCTGCCCCGCAAACGCCCCGTTCGAACGGCTGGCCCGCGCAAAGACCCCCGAGGCCGCCCAGCGACTCGAATCACGGATCGAAACGGCGGCGGCGCAATCTGAAACCGTGCTCGTCGACGTCCCGCCGATCGCAGCGAACCAGGCTGTCGCCGCGGTGAACGGCGCAGATCGGCACGCTGTGGTCACACCCGCAAGCGAGCGCGGTCGGGACGCCGTCGGGCGGTGTCACGACCGCCTCGCGGACCTCGGCGTCGAGGCGTCGCTGGTGGTCTCGACCCGCGGCGAACTGGAGACTGCGGACGTGGCGATCCCCGAGACGGACGCCGGCGACGAGCGCGACGCACCGGCCTGTCTGGGCGACGGCGGCGAGTTCGCTGCCGCGATCGAACGAGTCGCGGCCGCCGTAACTGGCCAGGAGATCACGATGGATGTAGATTCCGACGGCGGGCTCCTCGGAGCAGTCGGAGAGTACGTCGGTCGCTAGACGGAGGGAGCATACCAGGAAACGGCCGCGCCGACTACCGCAGGTCCGACGCGGTACTCATTGTCTCCGCGAGCGCGTCGCGCTTGGAGACGAGCGCGTCGTCCGCCAGTGGCGCAGCGGCGTCCCGGCGGACAGTCTCGGCGAGTTCGGGGATCGGATCGTGGGTCTCGACGTACGCCGCGAGCGCGAACTCCGCCTCGTCGGCGCCCGTGAGTTCGAGCGCGTCGGCGCGGGAGAGTCGCCCCTCGAGCCAGTCGCGGAGCACTTGCCGCGCCGTCGGCGCGAGCGGCGTCACGCCGTCGAACCCACAGCGGTGGAGGAGCTTCGCGGCCGTGACCGGCGCGAGCGCGGCCGCCTCCCCCGCCTCGCCGACGCGCGCGCCCGACTCGTAGCGATCGAGGACGGTACCTGCTGCCGCCGCCGTACACGGAAGGTCCGATTCGTGCTCGCGGAGACGCGCGTCGCGGTCGACGTCGGTGTCGTCGACGGTCGCGACACCCCGGTCTACCTGCTCTGTCGTCAGCTCCAGCCCTGCCGCGATCTCCGACAGTCCCATCGGTGACGACTACCCGCCCGTCGCCCCAAGAACCTTCGGGCCGATTCTCACACGCGATATTAGAACCGACCGGTTACCGGTACGTTAAACCCGACGCTCGCGGGGTCGAACCCCCGTTTTCTCCCGTCTTTAAATATCCCTTCGCGACCGAGTTTCACGTGTGATGAGTGAAGCACCCACTGCAGACGCAGAGGCGACGACAAACGCCTGCCCGGAGTGCGGCGGCCGCCCGGAGACGACGAGCGGGGAGACGGTCTGCGGCGACTGCGGACTCGTGCTCACGGAGCACCGCATCGACCACGGCCCAGAGTGGCGCTCGTTCGAAGACGACGATACGGACCCGAAGCGGACGGGGGCGCCTCTGACGCGGTCGCGACACGACAGGGGGCTCTCGACGGAGATCGGCCGCTCGACGCGCGTGAAGGGACGGAAGCGCCGGCAACTGAGCAGGATGCGCCGCCAGCACAATCGGGCGCGCATCTCCACGAAGCGCGAGCGCAACCAGGTGTACGCCTTCACCGAGATCAGACGGCTCACCGGCGCGCTGTCGCTCCCGGACCGGATTCGCGATCACGCCTGCTCGCTTTTCGACTCCGCGCAGTCGGAGGATCTGCTCCGCGGGCGCTCGCTCGAAGGGTTCGCCGCGGCCTGCGTTTATGCCGCCTGCCGGGTCGCCGGCGTCTCACGGACCGTCGCGGAGGTCGTCGACGCGGCGAAGGCGACGGAGGACGAACAGACGGCCGCCTACGACGCGATCAACCGCGAACTCGGGCTGCCTGTCGGGCCGATCGATCCCGCCGAGTACGTTCCACGCTTCGCGTCACGGCTCGGCCTCTCCGACGACGTCGAACGGCGCGCCCGCGAGTACGTGACCGAAGCCGAAGAACGGGGCATCTCCGTCGGCCGGAATCCGAGCGGCGTCGCCGCAGCCTGTCTGTACACCGCGGGGCGGGACGCCGGCGCGGATCTGACACAGCGAGAGGCAGCCGACGTGGCGGACGTGACGCCGGTGACGCTGCGGTCGACGTACAAAGAGCTCCGCGAGGAGGAGTAGCCGAGCGGGATCGCAGCGAGCGGCCCGCCCCGCCGCGTTCAGACCCGCTTTATGTCCCGAACGGCGTCGGCGACGGCGGAGACTGCGCGTGCCGCCCGCGTCGACGGCGCGGATCGGACGGCCGGGCGGAAGGATTCCAGCGTCCGACCGAGACGCGGATCGGCGGGCAGCGTGACCGCGGGCGCGCCGAGGACGTCCTCGAAGGCGTCCGTCGGCGGATTCTCGACGACGCGGTTGATCACGACTGCCACGAGCCCCGCGTCGAGTTCCCGGGCGAGTTCTCGGGCGCGGACGGCGTCGGCGAGCGCGTACGACTGCGGCGAGGCCACGACGACGCAGGCATCGGCGACGGCCAGCGGCACGCCCGCATCCGCCCGCATTCCGGCCGGACAGTCGACGACGACGTCGCCGTATGCTGCCTCGACGTCGCGCAGCGTCTCCGCGAGCGCCGTGACGTCGGCCGCTCGCGCCCCGGCGAGCGAACGGCCACACGGGAGTAGCCGGACCGGACCGCCCTCGCGAACCGCCTCGATCGGCTCCGCCCGGCCGGCGAGGACGTCGTGGAGATCCGGGCCCGGATCGATCGGGAGGTCGGCCATCCCCACGTCGGCGTCGACCACCGTGGCGTCGAGCGCCGCTCCCAGTTCGACCGAGACTGTCGACTTCCCGACGCCGCCCTTCCCGCCGGTGACCGCGAGAATCATCGTCTCCCCGTCGTTTCCGGCGTGTCAGCGGACGCGGCCTCGGATTCGACAGGCGCCGACGCGTTCGAAAGCGCCGACAGGACCGGCTCCGGGTCGGCAGCGGTCGCTCGCGCCTCAAGATCGTCGATCCGCTCTGCGAGGGCCCGGAGGGCGTCGAGGTCCCAGGCGAGAGACTCCGGCAGATCTGCGAGAGCGTCGAGACCTCCGCCGGCTTCGAGGGTCGCGGCCGCCTCCGACGCGGAAGCGTCGGTCAAGCCCTCCGCGTGTTCCACGCGGGTTTCGACTTCGGCCAGCCAGCGGTCGATCGCCGGCGGGAGGTCCGGATCGTCGTCGCCGTCGCTGTCCCCTGGCCGTCGTGGAACGTCGTTCCGGATAGTATCGTGGTTCGCGTTGCTCGCGTCGTCCGCTGTCTGGAGCGCGTCGCTTTCGCTGCCCGATCGCTCGACCTCCTCGACGATCCCCTCTGCTGCGGTTTCAAGCTCTGCGCCACGACCTCGTCCGTCTCCCGCAGTCGTCGGAACCGCGTCAGCGGGTGGTCCGGCGCGTCCGAGCGAGCGAACGGCGGCGGCGATCCGATCCGAATCGCACTCCTCACTGTCGGCGGGGCCCAGCAGTTCGACCGAGACAGCCGCCGGATTCTCACTGGTGTCGCCGTCGCGCTGCGCGTCGTTCGGAGTCGGACAGGCGTAGCCGACACCCAGGTGTCCCTCGGCGGGGATGGCGCCGTAGAAGCCGTCTCCGTCCCAGCCGGCCGCCGGGACTCCTTCGCGCCTCGGCGGGAGGACTGGGCCGTCGAGTTCGTTGGTAATACGAACGGCAAGCGCGACCGAAACGTCGCTGTGGAGTTCGACCCGAACCAGCGTGACTCCGCCGACGGCGGTCGTCGAGACCGTCTCCCGAACTGGCGTCGCGCTGTCCCCGTTCGCCGTCCCGCGGAATTCGTGTTCCGGAGACGTCCCGCGAAGTTCCTGTTCCGAAGACGTCCCGCCCCGCCCGTTCTCGGCGATCGACTGCGTCCTTGGGTCGGATAGCACGAGGCCTCTGGCGTCGGATTCGTACAAAAAACTCCGGGGCACTCGGGGGTGGCGTCACCGCACGATGACGGGGGTCTCAAGCCAATCGAACGCTGGTTCGGGACCGCCGAGAACCTCTGCGGCCCCGGCGGCGACGACGACGGGAGCAGCTACCGGGGCGATGTGGGCCACGGCAAGCGCGTCCGGAAGCTCGGAACCCGCGGCCGGGTCGGCGGCGCTGACAGCGCTGATCCGCGACGCGAACTGCCGGCGGGCGTCGCGGAACTCCGGTTCGACGGTCTCGACTCGGACCTCTCGGGCGGCGCGTTCGAGATTGCCGAGCCGGTCTTCCAGTTCGAATCGAGCGTCCCGTCCGTCACGTGCGTCCCGGGCCCGTGCTTCCAGAAGTGAGAGCCGCTGATCGGCGGCGACACGCTCCGTCGCGGCCTCGGAGAGCTCTCGGGTCGCCTCCGAGAGCGACTGCTCGGCCGCCCCGAGCGCCGCCCCGTCGTCGGTGTCGCGGAGTGCCTCCACCCGGCCGCGAATCGTCGCGACGCGCTCTCTGAGCCGTTCGGTCTCCGCGCCCGCTTCGGCGGCACGACGGCGCGCCTCGCGAAGTTCCGCGGCACCGACTTCCGGTGGCGATTCTCGAAGCGCGCCGCGCGTGGCTCGGATCTCCTCGTCGTACTCCGTCTCGATACCGCGGGCGACGGCAACCGCAGCGAGCGCGGCGCGCCGATCGAGCGAGACGTCCGGAGTGAGCGGCGATACGTGAGTGTGGACTGGCCCCGGTACCGGCGCGTGAATCCGCGGCACATCAGCCGGTGTGGGACAGCCAGCTGCGATCGCAGTGTCGAGCACCGCCGGTGAGAGCCGCGCGTCGGTGTCGACGCCGCGGAGATCGACGACCGGTCCCTCACAGGTCCTGCCGTCCGGTAGCCGGATGGAGAACTGCCGATCGGCCGTGACGGGCGTCGTGGCGGATGCCGACCTCACAGTTCCTGTCCGCGCATCTCGCTCGCCTGCGGATGCTCGGTTCCGGCCGCGAACTTGTCGTACGGCGTGCTTGGGGAGTCGCGTTCCTCGTACGCCGCGGCTGCCTCCCGCACGGCGTCGGGGGCGTCGGCGAATTCGTTGAACGGCTCCGTCCGCTGGATCTGGACGTCTTCGGCGTGACGCTCGCGGAACCGACACGCCAGGAACGCCGCGTACTCGGTCTCCCGCAGCAGCGCGGCGCGGCCGAACCGACGGACGACGGTCTCATCGTGCGCTCGACACGCGTTTCGTAACGTCTCGCGCGCCCGGCGCGAGTAAGTCACAACCAACAACACGACGACGACGACGTCTCCGTGCGGCGGTAAAACTCCACCTACATCGACGAGACGCACTTTCCTTGCATTGACGAGACGTACTTTCCTTGCATTGACGAAACGTACTTTCCTTGCATTGACGAAACGTACTTCGCTCACCTCCGCGAGACGTATCCCCCCGCAGAGAGGTACTTTCCCTATATCGGCGAGACGTCGACGTCGAGGGCGGCGGAATCGACGTCGACCAGATCGGCGATTCGATCCCGCGCCGCGGACTCGCTTTCGGCGACGACGACGAGTCCGTGGGCCTGTCCCGCGCCGGTCGCCCGGTACGGTCGCAGCCCCTCCTCGCTCTCGAAGTCGGTGGCGTACGTCCGGAGGATCCCGACGACGCGCTCTTCGGTCGCCGCGAGGTCGGCCTCGCCGGCCTCGAAGTCCCGGAGCGTTTCCTCGATG
This sequence comes from Halobellus ordinarius, assembly GCF_031823395.1. Taxonomy (NCBI): domain Archaea; kingdom Methanobacteriati; phylum Methanobacteriota; class Halobacteria; order Halobacteriales; family Haloferacaceae; genus Halobellus; species Halobellus ordinarius. The sequence continues at coordinate 199,192 of NZ_JAVQKJ010000002.1, read as the reverse complement.
TTTCGGAGTGCGGAGATTCGGTCCATCTACGTGGTCCGGAGGTAGTCGGTTCGCGGTTCGTACACCTCGCCCTTCCGCCGGAGGTTCTCGACCTCGCTTTCGGCCTTCGCCTCGTCGAGACCGAGATCCGTCGTCGCCCGGTCGATCACCTCGTCGATGGGCGCGCCCTCCTCGTACTCGTCTTCGAGATCCTGAATCAGTCCCTTGAGATCCTTGATCCGGTCGCGCTGGTTCTTCGAGGTGCCCGTCTCGACGATGTCGGCGTCGAACTCGCCGGTTTCGGGATCCATCCCGATATCCCGGAGACACGACTCGACGATGTCGGTGACGCGGACCGCGTCCTCGCGTTCGACGGTATCCGAGAGCCGGAGCCGCGCCGACGCCTCCGAGAGCCGGACGAGGGCTTCGAGTTTCCGCGCGGTCACCGGCACGGGCGCGTCCTCGTCTGCGCCCTTCGCCCGGAAGTCGACGTAGAACTGTCGGATGACCTCCTTTGCCTCCTCGGTCATCGTCGGATAGCAGTTGCGCTTCGCGTAGGCGATGTACTTCCGCAGGAGTTCGGCGTCGATCTCGGGGGTGACGTCCTCGGTCGCGCTGTCGATCTCGTCGTCGGTGAACTCCGACGTCGGCACGTTCGTCTTCTGGGTGTGGAGTTCGCCCGCGTAGTTCGTGTTGATGATGTGCTCTGCGAGTTTGGCGTCGCTTTCGGGATCCGGGTCGTCGGTCACGGTGAAGATCAGATCGAACCGCGAGATGAGCGCGGGTTCGAGGTCGATCTGCTCGCCGATCGGCTCGTACTGGTCGAAGCGGCCGTACTTGGGGTTCGCCGCGCCGAGCAGCGAACACCGGGATTTGAGGGTGGCATTGATTCCGGCCTTGGATACCGAAATCGAGTTGTGGAGCACGACCCCCTGGCTCACGAACGTGTTCGTCGGTTCGACGGTCACGTCGTAGACCCACTCGCAGGCGTGTTCGCCCTCGTTCGGGACCGTCTCGACGTCCGTCACGCGATAATAGCGGAGGTTACAGCGCGATTCGAGCGCGTCGAGTCGGTCCGCGGCCGTTTCGAGCGCGATGTCGACCTCATCGACGGCTGCAGCCAGCATCGAGTCCCGTTCCTCCGTCGAATAGCCCCCGTTCTCGGCGTAGTGGACCGCACTCGTCGTCACACCCGAGAGGCGATCGGCGAGCTGTCGCCCGGACCAGCCGACGGTCGCTCTGAGATCCGCGAGCGTCGATGCCGAATCGAGATCGGAGCGAACGGTATCGATCCGGTCGCGGAGTGACTCTACGGCTGACCGAACCGTGCTGATCCGGGTGCCGTACCCTTCGTCGAGTATCGGCCGGTACTTCCCAGTCAGCGGAACGCCGAGCAGTCGTTTCAGCGACCGGATCTCCTCGGCGGCGCTCGTCGGGAGGACGTCGTGGTGCCGTTCCGTCGCGTTGCTCCGAGCGACGAACTCTCGGGCCTTCTCGTAGCGGTCGTCTGCCGGGTCGACGACAGCCTCGACGAACCGTTCCGTCGAATCGCCCATCACGTAGGTTTTCCAGGAGTCTTCGGCGCTGTGGTGGTGGATCCGAGACGCGACGCCGATCTTCAATAGCGCGTCCGCGTAGTCCTCCGCCAGACCGGGCGAAACGGTCGAAAACGACATCGCCTCGCTCTCGACGCCGCCGTCGCCGGCGAATGCGCCGACGAGGAACCGGCGGATTTCCTCCTCCGAGGCCCCGAGGACAGCGTCCGGTATCCGCTTTTCGGGTGACTTCCGCATCACGCCCGGGAAGTTGGACTCGAACCATCGGTAGAGCTTCGTCGACACCCACCGCTTCGTCGTCGTTCCGTGTTCGTTGACGGTGTCGGTACTATCGAGACCGAAGACGTCCGCCATCAGCCGGTCCATCCGGCCGAGGAGTCGGTCGTCCTGGTTCGAGAAGCCGATCTCGTGCGTTCGACCGCCCGAATACGAGTGGCCCTCCGCCGTCAGCAGCCCGAGAATCTCGGCCAGATCCGGCGATAGCTCCGTCGGGAGGTCGACATCGCGTTCCCGCCCACGGTGGTCCTCCTCCGCCAGCGGCTGCGGCGTCGCTGAGTTCGGGAGCTTCCGCGGTGCGGGAACGAAGTCGCCCTCGGTCACCTCTGTCGCGTCGGCGGTGCCGATCTCACCGTCTGACTCGACGAACATCGGATGTTCCGGCGTGACGAGCACGGATCGACCGTTCGAGAAGGAAACGCGGACGAACTCCTCCGGCGCCTCGTGTCGGCTCACGCGGTCGACGGGGACCTTCTCGACGTCGTTGTCGTCGAGATCGACCGTGTGGACGCCGACGTCCTCGGTCGGGAGGATCTCGCAGTCGACGCCGTCGACAACCTCGTCGGCGCGGTCGTCCATCAACGAGTCGACGAACGGCCCGATTTCGACGCGGCGGCCGTCCGAGAGAAGAATCTCCGAGGAGGGGTGATACGACTGCTGTTCCAGCGCTTCGTGCATTGCGCTTCGATCTTCCGATCTCATCTTGTCGAGTTCGTCCACAGCCGCGATCCCCTTGTCGGCCAGCACCAGCGCGCCGGCTTCGAGCGTCCACTGCTGTCCCTCGCCGAAATCGTCGCGTACAGCGGCAGCAGTAAGGCCTGCGGACGAACTCCCTTTCCCGGAGGTGTATACGGATCGGGGAGCAATATTGCGTATGTATTGAAGCATCGCACTTTTCCCTGTACCGGGATCCCCGATCAGGAGCATATGCAGGTCGCCGCGAATCCGGGAGCCGTCCGGGAGATGCTTCGTCACGCCCGAGAACAACTGGAGGATCATCGCGAGTTTCTCCTCCTCGTAGCCGTAGATGGAGGGCGCGACGGAGTCGACCATCTTCTGGTGGATGTCGGGCTCGTTCGAGAGATCGACGATCTCGGCGACGTCGGCCTCCGTGATGTTCATGTCCTCGAACTCCTCGTCTTCGATCTCGACGGCGACGCCGTCCATATAGAGATCGAAGATGGGCGTCTTCTCGTTGCCGGAGGTCTGCTGTTCGATGTGGAGCACGCCCGTGACCGAGACGTGGTCGCCGGCGGTCACTCGACCGGTGATGTCGTCTTCGAGGTCGACGTCGATGTTCTGCGGCGTCTCGCCGCCCCGCAGGCCCTCGGGGCTCTCCTGGACGCGCACCTTCTGGGCGTCGACGAACTCCGATTGATCGAAGTCGACGTGGAACGGCCCCTGCCGCTCACAGCCCTGACACTCGTGGGGTTCCTGGAAGCCGCTGTCGCTCTGGGGGATGTAGGTCATCGTCCCGCAGCGCTGGCACTCGAAGGCGGCCTCGGTGATCTTCGGGCGGACGTCCGTCGCCTTGCGGACGATCCCCTGGACCTCGATGACCCGGCCGATGTGGTCGTCGTGGACGCGGATGTCGCGGATGTCGACCGTCTCCGGGAGGTTGGTGAGCCGGACGTGCGCGCGGCCGAGTTTGACGTCCGCGGGCAGGTCATAGAGCCGGAGCGCCTCCTCGGCGTACTCCTGGTGCTGGTCGGGTTTGTTCCGGTACTCCTCTGCCAACTCCGCGTCGAACTTGTAGAGGTCGTCGTGATCGATGTACAGCGACCGCTGTTCGTTGGGGTACTTCTGGGCGAGCGTCCCGATCTCGTCGCGGTAGTACTTGCGGTAAAACTGGATGAACCGGTCGGTGATATCGGAGGGGTTCGGGGCCTGCGCCATCGCACCGGAGTAGGACCCTCATCGGGTAAGAGTCTTCGCCACCCGGAGCGGAAGTGATCAGCGGGCCCGATCCGAACGCGGGATTGCGGATTTGCGGGACTCTCCTACAGCGAAACGTCCGTCTCGATGTCCTCGGTGGCTTCCTCGAGTCCGTCGCGGCGTGCGTCCGCCGCCAGCCGAGAGGACAGATCCGCGTCCGTGAGCAGGTCGGCGAACCCGTCGCGGAAGCGATGGTTGACCCCTCGGGAGGCGAGGTCGGCCGCGACGACACGCCGGTAGTGGCGGACCGTCTCCGCGTCGGGGTCCGTATCCAGCGCGGCCGCCAGCGACTCGTCGATTTCGCCACCACTGTCGTCAGATGCCGCCAAGACGGCGCGCCGGAGCCGCTCGTACCGCACGGGAGCCTCCCGGTCGAACTCCGTAACGAGGTGGAGGTCCATCCGCGCGTGAAAGACGGTCTCCGCGTCGGCGTCCGCCGACAGCGAGTCCGCGAGGGCGGCGTCGGCCGCGTCGGACCACGACTCCGCGTCGGCGCCGGCCGCGTCGGGGTCGAAGAATCCGCGAACGATGCGGCGCAGATCGGCGGGCGAAAGCGACGACACGAACTCGTACCGGTCCCGCATCGCCGCGATCAGGTCCGCGAGTCGCTCGTCGACGGCGTCGTCGCGGTCGGCCGAAAGCGACCCCCGCGGCGTCGACTGCGACTCGGTCACGGTCTCCTCGCCGGTCGTTTCAACGAAGAGATCCCGGAGTTCGGCCGTCTTCTCGTCCATCGAGACGCGTTACGGGACACACACGTACAAAGATTGCCCTCGTAAACCGAAGTATTAATGCCGGTTTACGAGATGGGAGACAGTATGTCGACAGACACGCAGTCGGTCGAACTCGTCGGCGAGGACGTCGTCGGCAACGTCGCCCGCGCGGCGCTTTTCGCGGCGCTTACCGGCGCGTTCGCGTACGTATCGTTCCCGAATCCGATCTCGCCGGTACCGGTGAGTCTCCAGGTCCTCGGCGTGTTCCTCGGAGGCGTCTTCCTCGGCCCGGTCTGGGGTGGCGCCTCGATGGTGTTCTACCTCGCTGCCGGCGCAGCCGGGGCGCCGATCTTCGCCGGCGGCTCCGCCGGACTCGGACCGCTGCTCGGATACACCGCGGGCTATCTCTGGTCGTACCCGATCGCCGCGGCGGTGATCGGCGCTGTCGTCCACGGCTTCGACGGCATCGGCGACCTCGAGGCAGTCACGACCGCCCGGCTGGTCGCGGGAATGGTTGCGGGCACGGTCATCATCTACGCGCTCGGGACCGTCGGCTTCTCGCTCGTCCAGAACGTCGGCCTCGTCGAGGCCTTCTCCGTCAGCGCGGTCGCCTTCATTCCCTTCGAGGCGGTGAAGATCGCCGCGGCCGTGGGGATCGTTCGGAGCGACGCGGCCGCGGCGGCCTGATCCGATGAGAGCAAACACCCGGAACCGAACTCCCACGCGGCCGTGATCCGAACCGAGGGGCTCGTCCACCGCTACGGCGATGTCGTCGCCGTCGACGACGTCTCCATCACGATCTCTGACGGGGAGTGTGTGATCGTCGCGGGGGCGAACGGCTCCGGCAAGACGACGCTGGTCCGGCACTTCAACGGACTCCTGGAGCCGGACGAGGGCCGCGTGACGGTGAACGGCCGCGACGTCGCCGCGGACACCGTCGCCGCCCGGACAGCCGTCGGGATGGTGTTTCAGGAGCCCCGCGATCAACTCGTCGCCGCGACGATCGGCGCGGACGTCGCCTTCGGCCCGGAGAACCTCGGCCTCGACCGGCCGGAGATCGACCGGCGCGTCGAAACAGCGCTCTCGGCGGTGAATCTGTCGGGTCGCGAGGACGAGCGGGTTCACGAACTCTCCGGCGGCGAGCGCGAGCGGGTCGCGATCGCAGGTGCTCTGGCGATGGAACCGGACCACCTCGTCCTCGACGAGCCGTTCACCGGCCTCGATGCGCCCGCGCGGGAGTCGGTGCTGGATCGACTCCGTGCGCTCTCGGCGTCCGGCGCGGGGATCGTGATCGTCACCCACGATCTTCGGGACGTCCTGGATCTCGCAGACCGGGTGGTCGCGATGGCGGACGGTCGGGTCGTCGTCGACGACGCGCCGGCGGACGCAGTCGAGTCACTCCCCGAGTACGACGTCCGCGTGCCGGACCGGTGGCGACCGAGGCGCACCGAACCCGACGTGCGATGCTGAGCTACCATCCCGGCGACTCCTTCGCCCACCGGCTCGATCCGCGGACGAAACTGCTCGCACAGGCCGCGTTCGCTGTCGCGGCGTTCGCGCACACGACGCCCCGCGGGCTCGCGGTGCTCACGGTCGTGACCGGCGCGTTTCTCGCCGCTGGACGGCTCTCGCCGTGGCGTGCTCTCGTCGGGTATCTGCCGGCGCTCCCCTTTCTGGTCGCCGGTCCGCTGGTCTCGATCGTGGAGGTGCGCGCGTGGACCGTCGGGATCGACCCCGCCGCGGCTGTCGGGCCGGTGCTGGCGAGCTACCGGGTCCTGCTGATCCTTTTCGTCTCGGCGGTCTATCTCCACACCACGCCCGTGCGCGACTCGCGCGCGGCGATCCAGCGGCTCGTGCCCGGCCGCGCCGGGCGTCTCCTCGGCGTCGGCGTCGCGCTCGTGTTCCGATTTCTCCCGCTCCTGCGCGCGGATCTCGGACGCATCCGGGACGCGTCGGCGGCACGGCTGGGTCGGGAGCGACCCCTGCGGGAGCGGATGCAGATCGTCGCGTCGGCGGGGCTCCGCCGGGCGTTCGACCGCGCGGATCAGCTCGCGCTCGCGCTCCGGGCCCGGTGTTTCGCGTGGAACCCGACGCTCCCCGCGCTGCGGTTCGCGCGGCGGGACGTCGTCGGACTCTTCGTCGCCGTCGCCCTCGTCAGTGCGGTGCTGCTCTGAGCGACGGGCTCGAAATCGGCAGTCGTGTCGAAAGGTCGTCTCGGAGCCGTCTCAGTCGTGTCGGTACTCCTTCTCGAACCCGCGGAACTCCGTCCGGTGGGCCTCCTCGTCGGCCAGAAGCGTCACCGCGAGGTCCTCCGTCACCGGATCGTCAGCTTCCTCGGCGGCCTTGATGAGCGCGCGGTAGGTCTCGATGGCGCCCTCCTCGGCGTCGAGGACGCCCTCGATGACCGAGAGCACGTCCGTCGTGTCCTCCGGCGGCTGGAGGCTCGTCTGGGTCGCCTGGAACGCGGCCGAGCCCGGCGGGTGTTCGTCGAGCTGTTTGAGTCGGTTGCCGAGTTGCTCGGCGTGGGTGAGTTCCTCCTGGATGTCCTGCTGGAGCGACTCTTTGATCTCCTCGGCGCGGACGCCGTCGAGCACGATCGAGTTCGTCAGGTAGTTCATCACCGTCTCGATCTCGTCCTGGTAGGCCTTCTGGAGCAGCCGAATAACCTCGTCTGACATAACAGTCGTACTTCACTCGCCGGCGACAAGAGACTACCGACGGTTGGTGGTCCGAGTCACAGTCCGTCGTCGATTCGACCGCCTCATAGTATTACTCTCGTCTCTCTTCGTCGAACGCCGCCTACGGGGGTGGCACTCGGCGGGAAACTGAGAGTAATCAGTATCACCGCCGCGTTCCGTCGACGTCGATCGCATCGACCGGACAGATGTCGACACAGAGCATACAGTCGATACACTGGTCCTCGTACGTCGGCTCGACCTTCCGCTCGGACTCGGGGTGGTCGGGCGTATCAACCCACGTGAACACGTCGACCGGGCAGTTCTCCAGACAGGCGCCGTCGGCGACACAGAGGTCGTAATCGACCGCGACGTGCATCCCGTGGATCCCCAACTGCTCCGGCGGCTCGACCGGCCCCCAGACGTCGAGGCCGTTCTCCTCGCCGGCCCGCTCGCGGTTCTCGTCGAAGTTCGGATCGATTCCCATTGGATACCCGTACTCGTGTACAGAGGAAAACACCGTCGGAGTTGCGAACGGACCCGACGGACGACGGATTTGATCGACGGCGCCGCGGCTGCCGACAGATCCGACAGGCGACCTCGCTGTCGACCCGACGCTTAAGAGCCGCCGCGCGGACGAACGGATATGCGACACGTCAACGAAGCCGACGTGGAGTGGAGCGAGACCGAGCGCGAGGAGACACACTTCCGCCGGAAGCAACTGTCCAGCGCGGCCGGGGACAACGACCTCGGGACGAGTCTCTACGAACTCCCGCCGGGCGGCGCCTCCTGGCCGTATCACTTCCACACCGCCAACGCGGAGGCGGTCTACATCCTCCACGGCAGTGGCGTCCTGCGGACGCCCGACGGTGAGACGCGGGTCGAATCCGGCGACTTCTGTTCGTTTTCGCCCGATCCCGACGGCGCCCACCGACTGCACAACGACGGCGACGAGCCGCTCCGATACCTCGCGATGTCGACGATGCGCGACACCGACGTGACGGTCTACCCGGATTCCGACAAGATCGGCGTCTACGCGGGCGCTGCTCCGGGCGGCGACAAGGCCGAGCGCGTCGTCTCCGGGTACTACCGGCGCGAGGACGACGTCGACTACTGGGAGGGCGAGAAGTGATCGCGGGCGGCTACGCCGACGATTCGATCTGCGAGATGACGCGCTGTGCTATCGTCCGATCCTCCGGCGGCGCGTCGGACTCGACGCGCGTTCGGAGGATCTCCTGAAGATAGTCGAGTTCCGCGGTCTCGAATGGCTCGTCGGCCTCGATCGTCCGGAGCAGATCGATGGCGTCTGTGGGATCTTCGTCCGCGTCGACGAGTCGGTCGATTTCGGTGGCGACGGCGGCGTGGACGGCCCACGTCTCTTCGCGGGTCAGATCGAGTGATACCGGGGAGTTGTGCGGGGGAGCGGTCATACACGTGCCTCCGTGTGAAAGTATGATTGAGGGGGCACAAATATGTGGGGGGTGTTGGCATATATCACGCACGACGGCGACGGGGCGACTCCCTATCCGACGACCCGCTGTCGGACCTGGCGGACGTACGTGGTGAAGTTCTCGAAGAGGCGTTTGGCCTGGCAGGCCTCGGCGTAGTTCTCCTCCGTAATCCCCGCGAGCACCGATTCGATCCGCTCGTCGGGGAGGTCTTTCCCCTTCGTGATCGCGGTGGCGGTCTCTCTGTCGTACTCGGGGTGGAACTGGACGCCCCAGGCGTTGCCGCGGCGGAAGGCGTGGATCCCGTAGTCGTTCTCGGCGAGCAGGTCGGCCCCCGGTGGCAGTTCAGTCACCGCGTCGGAGTGGCTGGTGAAGACGGTGAAAGAGTCCGGGACTCCCGCGAACAGTTCGTCGTCTGCGGTCCGACGGACCTCGCGGTAGCCGAGTTCGTACTCGCCCATCCCCTCGACGTGGCCGCCAAGCGCCGACGCGAGCACCTGGTGGCCGTAGCAGACGCCGAGGATCGGCAGCCCGCGATCGTGTGCGTCGGCGACGTACTCGACGAGCGGGCGGATCCAGTCGCGGTCCCAGTAGACCGACGCGCGCGACCCGGTGACGACGACGCCGTCGAAGGCGAAGTCCGCCGGGCGCTCGTTTGCCGTGACGTCGAACTCCACGAGGTCGGCGTCGAGTTCCCGGCGGAAGTTCCGCGGCGTGTGCTCGTCGTCGTGGGAGGCGTTCAACAGTGCGAGCCGCAACCGATCCTGACCGCTACTCATCGATTGGCCCCACGCAGCGGGAGAAAAAGTGCCTTGCGCCCGGGGGCAGTCCTGCCGGACTCTCGGACGGAGCGCGACCGGAGCGACAGTCGACCGACAGAGCCCGACAGTGCGCGGAATCGGGCCGACCACCACAACGGCCTATACCCCGTCGAGAAAGGCGAGCAGTTCGTCGTTGACGCGCCGCGACGCCTCGACGTGGACGAGGTGGCCGGCGTCGTCGATGCGGCAGAACTCCCCCCGCGGCAGCCCCGCCGCGAGTTCCGCCCCCCGCGACGGCGGCCACACGGCGTCCTCGCCGCCGTGGATCACGAGCGCCGGCTCGGTCACTTCGTAGAGTCGGTCGGAAACGTCGAAGTCGGCGACGGCGTCGGCGTGGGCCGCCCAGGCCCCGCGGGTCGCGTCCTCCGCGGCGCGCCACTCGATCATCTGGTCGACGGCATCCGGATGCGCATCGACGAACTCCGACGAGAGGCCGGCGGCCAGCGACCGTTCGAGTGCCGCTTCGTCGTCCGGTGCGCCCCACAGCGGATCGAGGTGGAGGTCGGCGCCGCGCGCTGCCGTGCCGATGAGAACGAGGCTGCGCACGCGGGACGTAGTCAGCGCCGCCCGCAACCCGACCATCCCCCCGAGGCCCGCGCCGACGACGTGGGCCGAGCGGACGCCCGCATCGCGGAGCACCGCCACGAGATCAGCCACGAGGGTGTCGATCGTGTACGGGCCGGGCGGGGCGTCCGACCGGCCGGCGCCGCGGACGTCCATCACGAGGCTCTGGTAGGGACCCGAGACGGCGCCGTGCTGCCAGCCCCACTGCCACGCGCCGTAACCCACGTCGCCGACGAACGCGACCGTCTCGCCGTCGCCGGCGGTTTCGTAGTAGAGGTCGACGTCGCCGTTCGCAGTCGTGGGCATACCCGAAGTTGAGCGAACGGCGGCTTATGAGTCCCGGTCGCCGCGGCGGCTACTCAGCTCCGAATGAGGACGTTCCACCCGTCTTCGGTACCGTCGGATTCGACGACGGCGTCGAACAGCGTCTTGAGCAGTTCGACAGTCTGATCGTCTAACAGGTTCGGATCGAGGAAGAACTGCCCCCGTGCGTCCGCCGTCTGGAGCCGGGTCGTGAGGACGTGGAGAAACCGATAGAGGATCTGCGGGTCGGCGTACTGGAGTAGCACCGACAGCGAGTCGATGACTACGACCACGTCGCTCCACTCGGTCAGATACGGCGTGGCCTTGACGCCGATACCCGTCAGATTCGACGGTGCCGCGACGCTCTCGACTGCGACGTCGCGATCGCCTAAGTCCGCGTCCGCGAGGTCCGGCGTTGTCACGACCGCCGCCGAAGCAGGCTCGGTTCCGAGCACTTCACACCACTCGTCGTACCACGTTGCCGGCGATCGCGAAAAGCAAACGGCGAGCAACTGGGCGGACTCCGGGTCATCGATCAGGAGCCGTTTGATCTCCTCGTCGGCCGAGCGGGCCGACTGTGGCCGGAGAACCAGGACGGTACCGACACCTGCTGCCTCCGACACCGCCTCCTCTAACGAAGCCACAGTATTAGTTATCCAACACCTTCCGATAAGTCTTGTGCGATCTGCGGTCGATTGCCGATGGGAGACGGGTGGTAACTCTCGTCAGGCGCTTTCGGCTGCCCGGAGAATCTCCGGCGCCGCCTCGATCGCCTCGTCGAGGGCCTCGACGTTCGGTCCGCCGCCCTGTGCGAAGTCCGGCGGCCCGCCGCCGCCACCGCCGACCTTCGCCGCGAGGCGGCCGACCACCTCGCCGGCGTTGATGCCCACTCCGTCGGGGACGCCGACGACGAACTGGGCACTTTCGCCCGTCTCGGCGCCGAGGACCGCCACCTTGCCCTCGTCGACGAGCGCGTTCGCAGTCGCCCGAAGTTCGTCAGCGTCGCCGTCGAGCCGGCGGATCACCGCGGGCGTGCCGTCGATGTCGACCGTCTCCTCGTCCGCGGCGGCGCGTGCCTCCGCGAGTTCCGTCTTCAGCCGGTCGATCGTCTTCCCGCGCTCCTTCCACTCGGTGAAAAAGCGCTCGGCCGTCTCGGGGACGTCTTCGGGGGTCACATCGAGGATCTCGGCCGCGTCGTACAGCGCGTCTTCGGTGCGCTGTGTCGCCTCGATAGCGGCATCGCCGGCCGCGAAGACGATCCGCTCTATGCCGTCCTGAACGGGTTCCGTCGAGCGGATCTTGATCACCCCGATATCGCCGGTCCGGCTCACGTGGGTGCCGCCACAGGCCTGCACGTCGTCGCCGACGGTGATCGTCCGGATGTTCTGACCCGGCGGGATCCCGCCCTGGTACAGGTCGAAGCCGTGTTCCTTCTCGGCCTCGTGGCGGTCGGGCCAGTGCTGTTTGACGGTCAGATTCTCCCGCACGATCTCGTTTGCGACGGCCTCGATCCGCCGTACCTCCTCCCGGGAGATGCGCTCGTAGTGGGCGACGTCGAGGCGTGCTCTGTCCGTGCCCTTCTGGGCGCCGGCCTGTCGGACGTGCTCGCCGAGGACCTGCCGTGCGGCGTAGCCGATGATGTGTGTCGCCGTGTGGTGTCGCATCAGCCGGCGGCGCCGTTCGACGTCGAGTTGGCCGCGGACAAACTCGCCTTTGCCCGGGTTGCCGTCGGTCCGGTGGAGGACCACCCCGTCGCGGCTCTGGACGTCCGTCACCGCGACGGTCACGTCGTCGTTCGAGAGCGTCCCGTGGTCCGCGGGCTGACCGCCGCCCTCCGGGTAGAACATCGTCTGATCGAGGACGACGTCGTAGCCCTCCTCGCGCTCGATGACGTCGAGGACGACCGCCTCGAACTCCGTCCGCTCCTGGTCGTCGTAGTAGAGTTTCTCCGTCTCGGGCAGGTCGTCGATCCGCTCGCTCCGCTCGATGGCCTCGCGGGAGGCGCCCTCGCCCTCGTGTCTGTCGGCGACCAGCGAGTAGAAGTTGTCGGGGACGTCGACGGCCGCGCCGTGATCCTCGGCGATGTCCCGGACCATCTCTGGCTGGATGCCGTGGGAATCGTACAGTTCGATGAGCTCCTCGGTGGGGATCGACTCCCCGCGATCGGCGTACTCTGCGGCCAGGTTCTCGACCTTCCGGCGGCCCCGTTCGAGCGTCTCGCGGTACTTCCGCTCCTCGGTGCGGACGATGTCGCGGATCGTATCGCGGTTCTCGTAGTCGAGTCGCTCGGCCTGCATATCCACGAGTTCGTCCAGCGGGGCGTCGACGCCGACGTCGTCGACGAGGCGTTTGGTCCGCCGCAGCACCATCCGCGCGAGGTAGCCCGTCCCGACGTTCGAGGGGACGATCTCGTCGCCGAACATGTACGCGAGCGTTCGGCAGTGATCGGCGATGGCGTAGATCGTCTCCAGCGGCTCTAAGAGTTCGGTCAGTTCCTCGCTATCGACGCCGAGTTCGTCGGCGACCTCGACCCGCGCTTCCGTCAGGTCGTCGACCTCGTCGATGTCGAGATAGCCCGAGAGCTTCGCCGCGCGGTGGACGAGGTCTTCCTCCTCGTCGGACAGCGAGATCCCGGCGTTCTCCTTCAGGAACACGATCATATCCGGGTAGACCGCCTCGTAGACGGTCGGCGTCCCCTGCGAGACCCACGTCCAGCGTTCGAGGCCGTAGCCGGTGTCGACGACGTAGGTGTCCATCGGCGAGTACCGGTTGCCGTCCTTCATCTCGTAGTCGCCGTCGGGGTCCTGCTCCATCGACATGAAGACGAGCGTCGCCAGTTCGGCGCCGCGATAGAGCACCTCGAAGGCCGGGCCGGCGTTGCCGCCGCCGACCCACGGATCCTCGATGTAGGTGATCTCCGCCAGGTCCGCGCCCATGTGCTCGAAGAACTGATCGCAGAGCCGGACCGTCTCGTCCTTCCAGTAGACCTCCCCGGAGTAGGCGTACTTGTCGCCGGCCTCCTCGCGGGCGTTGAACGCGTGGTGGGCCATCATCTCGAAGGCCATCGTGTGCCGGCCGGTCTTGCCGACGTTGTCGATGTCCTGCATCCGGATGCAGGGCTGGGAGATGCACAGCGGGTTCGCCGGCGGCGGGGTCTGCCCACTCGTGACGAGCGGCTGGAAGTCGTACACCGATGCCTGTGTCAGCAGGACGTCGTCGCGCCAGCGGTTGGCCGCCACCGGGTACGGGTCGATGCGCTCGTGGCCGTTTTCCTCGAAGAAGGAGAGGAACTCCTCGCGCATCTCCGAGAGGGTGTACTCCTCGTCGAAGCCGGGGTTGTCGATGAAGGTGTAGTCGTCGGCGGGCGGCTCGCCGCAGGTCTCGCGGTCGGGGTCGCGCGTCCAGAAGTGGACGCCCGTCACCGGACACTGCTTCCGGTGGAACCCCTCCTCCTCGAAGTACTCGAGCCGATACTCCGCTTCGAGTTCACTCATTACCCGTCAGTTGACCAACGATCGGGTAAAACAGTTCCGGGAAGCGGAGGCGTGGCGGGCCCCTGGCGGGTGATTTCGGGATCGCCCGACTGAAACGGAGGTAGAAACCGCTACTCCTCGGCCGCCAGCGACGCCAAGAGCGCCTCCAGTTGCACTCGCTCGTTCGCGCCGGTCGTGATCCGGTAGTCGGCCTCGCCGATCCGCTCCATCAGCCGGATCGTCGTCCGCTCGTCGAGGTCGAAGTCCCACGCCGAGCGGTGTAGTTGATCGATGATGTCGCCGCCGGCCATCCCGGTGTCGACGAGCAACGACTCCAGTCGCGACCGTGCGGTCGCGAAATCGCCGTCGATAGCGGCCTCGACCATCGCCTCGATCTCCTCGGGCCGGGCCGTCGAGGTGATCAGGTAGACCGCCTCCTCGTCGACGACGTCGCCCGTCGTCGCCGCCGCCTGCAGGGAGTTGATCGCCCGGCGCATATCGCCGTCGGCAGCGTAGACGAGCGCGTCGAGGCCGTCCTCGGTCACCTCGATGCCCTCGGCGGCGGCGATGTCCTCGACCTGCCCGCGGATCGCGTCGTCGGAGAGCGGCGAGAAGCGGAAGACGGCACACCGCGACTGGATCGGGTCGATGATCTTCGAGGAGTAGTTACACGAGAGGATAAAGCGGGTGTTGTCGGAGAACTGCTCCATCGTCCGCCGGAGCGCAGATTGGGCGTCGTCGGTGTTGTGGGTCAAAACACCGTTTGCAAGCATAAAGTTGGGCGTCTTTTCCATACTGATATTGTACGCCTTCCCACGGTGACTGTACTCGATGCTGCGAATTCCCACTGTCTGGACGGGGTGACGTCCACCGTCGGAGACGAGCGCCGGCTCGAATTCGCTCCGCTCGTAATGTTCGTCGTGGGGGAGTTCCTCGTCACCGACGACGACGAACGTGTAGTCGTCGCCGTACGTCTCTAAGAACTCCCGGACTTTCTCAGTTTGTCCCCACAGTTCGGCGCTCCCCTTGACCTCGATGACGGTATCACCGACGAGGAAGTCGGGATGGAAGACCGAATCTGACAGTTCGAACTCGGGTTCGTACTCGTATTCGATATTGGCTTCTTGCAACGCAACCCCAACCTCGTACTCCCAATCGGAGCGAACCAGATGTCCGAGTTCTTCGCTGTGTCTGATGTTGCCTCCTGTCGGTTTGTGTCCTTTCAGCGCTTCTGAAACCTTCTGGGCGACCTCGGGGTCGCGCATCGGGTTGTTGTCTCCGGTAATGTCACAAACCGGGTAATCACAGTTTTCCACACTTTTTTCGATGAGTCTCTCCCTCTCGTCGTCGTCGAGGTTACTCCACCACTCGGACAACTTGCGACCGATCTGGCTCTTCACGGCCTCGGCATCAGCGTCAACAACCCACTCCTCCCACGAAGTCCCGGCCCGCATCTCACTAAGGTTCTCGCGGAACCGCTCAACCGTCTCCTTGTCCATCTCCCAGATGTGAACGCCGTGGAACTCTCCGCCGTAGTTCGGATTGTTTTCGCCCGCAAATCTCCCGTCTGAAAGCTTCTCCACGATCTTCTCGCGCCGCTCGTCCGACCATTCTGTCCCGTACATCGGGTTACCCTGGCCTTGCATCTCGCGGCTGTGTCCCTCGTCTTTACACCCGACGGAACAGAACCGACCCGTAGACCATTCGCCACAGACCTCACATCGTGACACGCCAACTTCCTCTTTGAAATCAGCTATCTCGTCACCGGGATTGAGTTCTCGAAGTTCCTTCTCGACGAGCCTTCCGTCTTCGACCACGAAGAACGGATGGCTCAGGCTGGCGAGGATCGTTCTCCCGTCTTCCAGTTCAACTTCGAAGAAATCCGCGACGCCGGAGTCGATGAGTCTCCCCTTGTCTGACTGTATCTCGTTCGTCTCGAAGTCGACGGAGGGCATCGGCTCACCCTCGTCCGCTACCTCCTCGATCGGTTTGATTTCCGGCGACGAAGGGTAGCCGGCGACGACCTCAGTTCCTGGTGGGACACACAACGAGTCGGCCTCATCAAGGAATATAATCGTGTGATCGTACCCCGGGCTGTAGGACTCCCGCGCGAAGTTCTTGATCCGGTCGCGGACGACGTCGATACCGCGCTCGTCGGAGGCGTTCAGTTCGAGGAAGTTTCCCTGCCAGTGGTCGCCGTAGATTTCGCGGGCGATAACCGTTGAGGCGGTGGTGTTGTGCATCACCGTGGGGACCTCCCCCGCGACGTAGTTCCGCGACGAGGGAACGGTGAGATCGTAGACCCGACGGGATTCCTCGATCGTTTCGGTCCCGGTCACCTCGTCGTAGTAGAGGTCCGAATCCGCAACTCGGGAGAGCGAATCGAGACGTTCGATCACGTCGAGCGAGAGCATCTCGGTGGCCAACGTCCGGACTCGCTGTGCGACGGTCTCGAACCTGACGAGCGATCCGAGCGCGTGGTCGTCGCG
This sequence comes from Halobellus ordinarius, assembly GCF_031823395.1. NCBI lineage: Archaea > Methanobacteriati > Methanobacteriota > Halobacteria > Halobacteriales > Haloferacaceae > Halobellus > Halobellus ordinarius. The sequence continues at coordinate 182,960 of NZ_JAVQKJ010000002.1, read as the reverse complement.
AGTCAGGAGTTCTCCCACGTCAGTACCGCGAATGTCAGTATTTTCCGCAATACGCTCGTAGGACACGCCGAGACTGTCGATACACGCGGACAGCTCTCGCTGAAGGTGGTCGAGATCCGGACGGCCGAGTTCCCCCGACATCGCCGACGTATCGTCGTCGCCTTCGAGTTCCGAGAGGAGCCCAGTCACTCGGGACGCGTACGGCGTGCGCCGACCGTCCGCGTACTCGAGTAACCGATCGCTTCGGACACCAGTCGAAGCGGAGAGTTCGCGTCGGGTTTCGATCGGCTCCAGCGTCTGTCGCGCATCCAGCCACTTGGCCGGGGTTCCGGTGGCGAGTTCGAGTTCGGCCGAGAGCTGTTCGACCCTCGAGAGAGTCTCCTGTGCCGTTTCGATGCGCTGGGTCGCTGCCCCAACGATCCGCGTGAGTTCCGACTGGTGGGCACTTCGTCCCGGATTATCCGGATTACGTGTGTCCGAAATGTACGATTGAATCGGGAGGTTCAGCGTTTCACACAGCCGCCGAGCGTCACGCTGTCGGGGAATCGTATCGTGATTTGGATTCGACTTCTTTTTTGCGTGTTTTTCGATGCGTTCCTGTTTGCGATCGATACTGAATCCGATCACGTCCGCGAACCGCCGAATCGCCGGAGATCCTGAGATACTCAGCACGTGATACTCACGTTCGATACCGGTGCCGTTCGTGGCGGCTTTCATCTCGGTTCCCCGACGGCTCGGGATTCCGAACGTGGAAAGAAGATACGAGAGTAGCGTGATGTGGTCGCCGTTCTTCTGTGTCAGTTCGATGATGCCTTTATCGGAAACGTACGCTTCGCCATCGAACATCGCTCGAACGAAGGCGGCGCGGGTCTCGTCGTCGCTCGCTGCGATCGCCGATCCGATTCCGGAGTCTCCGCTCGCACTCGCGAACACGTCGAACACGGCACTGAGCCAGTGTGTGAGGGTTTTCGAGCGAACAGCGACGTACGGGACTCCCTTCTGCGTTCCACGGTCGGGTTCGAGATCGAAAAGAGATCGTGCCGTCCGATCGAACGCATCGCAGAGGTTTCGGTCGGTGTTGTAGAATTTGACACGGCCGTTGTCGATGTGCGCTTCGGCGACCGCGAGACCAACGAACCGAGCCAGTTCCGGGGTCACCTGCCAGGGCGGCGTGATCGGACGTGAGGCCTTACCTCTTGCAGTGACGTACTGGATCGATCGGATCCCAGATCTGAGTGCGTCGGTCTCCACGTCCAGCGCACGGAGTTCCGCGGGGGAGATCGTTGTGTCTGAGAACCCGGCGTCGGCCGCAAACTCGGCCGTGACGTGGACGCGAATTCGTTCGTTGTCGACGTCACCGAGCCAGTCCAGGTCGCTATCGGCAGTACCTTCCGAGGACGGAGTCGGTGCCTGTCTCGGTCGTGCGATCCGATCGCCGTCGGTGACATCGTCTGCCGTCTTCCACGTGAGACCGTTTTTCGTCAGCACGAGGAGCTTGTGCTCGGGGGTGACCTCCATCGTGTTCCCGTCCCGCGTCTCGATGCGTCGGAGTTCTGTCGCCTCCTTCCCGAAGACGTGAGAGGGCTGGACGTACTCGAACTCGTTGGAATCGGTGAGTGAGAGGATCTTCAAATCAGACGCTGGTTCTCCGAAGCCCTCGATATCCCCCACGATCGAATCGATCCGTTCGATTCCGCGGTTTGTGAGGACCGGTGTCTCCCCCGTCACACACTTCCCGACGCCCGCCGGGCCCGCAAAGAGCAGGTGGGGGAGATCGTCGCGCTCGACGTACGACTGCAGGCGGTCGACGATCTCCTCCTGCCCGTAGATGTCCGCGAAGCTCTCGGGCCGGTACTTCTCGATCCAGATCTCGCGTCCCGCTTTCGCCTCGGCCGAGGCGTCGCCCTCGCTCATACGGGTGAGAGGGTCCCGGTGGCTCATAAACCACCCGCGTTTCGTCGGGCCCAGGGGGCGAGGTCACGAGTGGGACCCGGCCCGCCGACACCGTCTCCCCGAAACGAAACCGGCAAGCCCGACACGCCCGAAGGCGACGTATGCGCGTGACCGTCGAAGTCGTCGGCGAGGGCACCGAGGAGGTCGACGTCAGCGACGAAGACACCTACGCCGACGTCGTCCGCGCGGTCGGCTACTCGCCGCACGAGGTGTCGGTGATGGTCGACGGGACGCCCGTGCCGGAGGATCAGCCCGTCGAGGCCGTCCAAATCCGTATTCTCCGGCTCATCAAAGGCGGGGCGGACGAGGCACGCGGGGTTTAACCCGCTCTGTCGTCCTTCGCCGAACGTGAGCCACGAGGTCCGCGAAGCGAGCGCCGCCGACGCCGACGACGTCGTCCGACTACTCGACGCCGCGATGCTCGAATTCGACCGCGAGCGCGCGCGTCGTCGGGTCCGCGCGGGCGACGCACTGGTCGCTGTCGTCGAGGGGTTCGGCGGCGACACCGAAGACCAGTCGCCGCCGGACGATCGGATCGTCGGCGCCTCCATCCTCGCGAGCGGCGAGGACGCGGAGCAGCCACTGTGGCCTGCTGACGAGTGCAAGCCCGACGAGCCCCCGACCGAGATCGAACAGATTGCCGTTCATCAGTCCCGTCGGGGCCGGGGGATCGGGAAATCGCTCGTCGCCAGCGCGGCAAAACGAGCAGACGGCCCGCTCGTCGCGCGGTTCCGCGAGCAGGTCCGCCCGTTCTACGCGGCCCTCGGATTCGAGATCCGCGAGTGTGACACCCGCCTCTGCGGCATCCTCAGATGAGCGGCTCGACCAGGTCGCGGCCGGCGTCCAACAGTGCATCGACGCGCTCGCGGCTCGACGCCTCGGCGTAGACGCGCATCTTCGGCTCCGTGCCCGAGGGGCGGACCAGGAGCCAGGAGCCGTCCGAAAGGAGGAGTTTGAAGCCGTCGAGCGTCACCACGTCGGCGATGTCGCGGTCGGCGACCTGGTCGGGGAGGACGTCTTCGAGTTCGTCGATGACCCGCGCTTTCTCCGCGTCGGGACACGCGACGCTGATCTTGTCGGAGACGATGTCGCCGTGGGTGTCGAGGAGGCGGTCGACGCGGGCGTCCATCGGTTCCTCGGCCGTCGCAGCGGCGCCGAGCAGTCCCATCAGCACGCCGTCCTTCTCGCGGACGTGCCCGCGGATCGAGAAGCCGCCGGACTCCTCGCCGCCGACGAGGGCGTCGTGGTCGGCCATCGCGTCCGCGACCCACTTGAACCCGACCGGGGTCTCGAAGACCTCCTGATCGTGTGCCTCGGCGATCCGGTCGATCAGGAACGTCGTCGAGACCGTCCGGATCGCCGGGCCGGCGTCGGACTCGAGCAGGTAGTCGTAGAGCGCGGCGAAAAAGAGGTTCTCGTCGAGGTGGCCGCGCTCCGGCGTCACGAACGCGACGCGGTCGGCGTCACCGTCGTTTGCGACGCCCAGATCCGCGTCGTAGTCGTCGACTGCCGCGACGAGCGGTTCGAGGTTCTCGGCGCTCGGTTCGGGGGGTGTGCCGCCGAACTCGGGGTCGCGATCGTCGCGGACGTTGAGCACCTCCGCGCCCGCCGCCCGGAGGAGTTCGTCGGTGACGCCGCGCCCGGAGCCGTGCATCGCGTCGTGGACGACTGTCAGCCCCGAGAGGTCGGCGTCGACCAGTTCCCGGGCGCGTTCGGCGTGGGGCGTCACGAGGTCAACCCGTCTGACGGTCCCGCGCTCGGATTCAGGACGGCGCACCGGCTCGCGGAGCCGGTCGGCGACGGCCTCCGTCACCGCCGGAAGAGCCGGTGCGCCGTCGGCGGGGATGAACTTCACGCCGTTGTACTCGGGGGGATTGTGCGACGCCGTTATCATCAGCCCGCCGGAGAGCCCGCGCTCGACGATGGCGTACGAGACGAGCGGCGTCGGACAGTCCCGCCTGGGGAGGAGGACGTCGAAGCCGTTCCCCGTGAGCACGTCCGCCAGCGAATCGGCGAACCCCTCGGAACTCTGGCGGGCGTCGTAGCCGATCACGACGGGGTCCTCGTGGCCTTGGTCGGTGAGATAGTCGGCGACCGCCTGTCCCACGATCCGGACGCGGTCGTGAGTGAAGGTGTCCAGCGTCGCCCGCCAGCCGTCCGTGCCAAAGGAGATGGCGTCCATATCCGGACTGTTTCCGGCGTCGAACAAAAAGGTGCGGCGCACGAAGTCGTGGCATCGCTGGAGCGGTGATCCGCCGGCTCAGATTTATAACCGAAGCCGGGACCACAGCCCCCGTGACGTAACGTCAGCCCCGCGCCGGGACGCGATTGCCCGGCACGTCGGCGTGGGGAGCGGTCGTGCCGGCTGTTCGCTACAACTGTCCCGGGCTACCTGCGAGGGGAAGCGTCGGTCTTCGGAAACGGGGCGAATCCGGTCGCGCCGTCGGGCTTTTCGCTGTCCGCCCCCGAACGCGAACGATGGTCACCGTCGTCGCGGTCTCCGGCAGTCGGCGCGAGCAAAGTTCCACCAGGAAGGCTCTGCAGGTCGTTCTCTCGGCCGCCCGCCAAGAGGGCGCAGAAACGGAACTGATCGATCTCGGGACCGTCGATCTCCCGCTGTATCATCCCGACGTCGACGAGCAGGGCGACTCCCGGCGGCTGAAACACCAGGTCCGCGACGCAGAGGCGGTCGTGATCGGCTCGCCGGTCTACCACGGCTCGTACTCCTCGACCTTCCGCAACTTCCACGACTACTGCTCGAAAGACGAGTTCGTGGATACTGCGGTCGGTCTCGTCGCGACCGCCGGCGGCGGCTCCTACGGCCCGACGCTGGAACATCTTCGGAGTACCGTCCGAGGAGTCCACGGCCACACGGTCCCCGAACAGGTCGGAATCCGGGGCGCTTCCAGGAAGTTCGATGGCGACACGCTCACCGATAGGGACCTTCGTCAGCGCCTCGATGAACTGGCCGCGGCAGTCGTGGCTGAGGCGCGGCGGTTACATCCGAAGTCGTGAGAACCTCACTTGGGATATATATATTATCTCGACGATGTTTCGGGTGATGTCCCGCACACAAGAGCTCACAGACCTCAAGGAGTCGCTGGGCGATCTGATCGAAGAGGCGCCGGAACTCGAATCGTTCGTCGGGTTCGTCGAATCCGCAGAAGCAACCGAGACGATCGACAACAAGACGAAAGAGTTGATGTCGCTTTCAATTTCGGTGGTCGTCAGGTGTGATCACTGCATCCTCTGGCACACCGATGGCGCACTCGATGCCGGTGCGACGCACGAGGAGATCGTCGACGCGTTAAAGGTCGCCGTCGTGATGGGCGGTGGACCCGCGATGACCTACGCCGTCGAGGCCTACCGGACGCTCGAAGCACTCGAAGCGGAGCGAGCCGAGTAGTGTCGGTGTGTCGCCGGAGGGAGTCCCTCCTCAGTCGAGTCCGACCAACCGCTCCTTCTCGTGACGCGACAGTTCCTTGATATCGTACTCCCGGGACATCGCAGCCGACTTCGATGCGAACGACTCGATGTGAACCACCTCGACCGGCGTCCGGCCGCGGGTGTATTTCGCCCCCTCGCCGGCGTTGTGCTCGGCGACGCGGCGCTCGACGTCGGTCGTGTATCCGGTGTAGAGGGTGCCGTCTGCGCACGACAGGACGTAGACGTAGTGGCCGCTGTTCCCTCCGGAACCGCCCGATCCGTCCTGATCGACAATTGACTCGTCACCGTCAGTCGCGGTAGCCGCGCGCTCTGAATCGCGTTCGGTCATCGTACCGTTCACTCGACGTCGATCGTCTCGACGACTTCCGCCAGAGCCGCGCTGTCGGGTGAGGCGTGCTTCACCGACAGCGGCGAGACGCTGACCGCGGCGTCGACGAGCGCGCGACGGTCTGACCCGACCGGGTAGCGGCGGCGATGCTCCTCCGTCGGCGGAAACGGATTCTCCCAACCGACCACGCCGGGCCACGTCGCATCGTGCAGGCGGACGAGGCGCTCGTCGGAATCCAGGTCCCAGTCGGCGAAGTCGCCGGCCTCGTCGCTCCCGGGATCGACCTGTTCTATGTCCTGTTCGTAGTCGTGGTGCGGTTCGGTGAGGATGACCGGCGGCGACGACGCATCGACGGGCGCGTTGACGTTCAGCAGATCGACATCCTCGTAGACGCCGGCCTCCAGCGCGCGTTCGACGAGCCGTCTGGCGATCCGAGCCGGACGGGCGAAGTCGTACTCCTCGGGTGGCGAGAGAAAGAAGTCCGTCGAATGGTACGCCGAGATCGCGAGCGCAGGCGTGCCGAGAAACGCCGCCTCGATGCCCGCGCCGACGGTTCCGGAGCGTCCGACCACATAGTTGCCGGCGTTCGGTCCGTTGTTGACGCCGGAGACGACGACGTCGAAGTCGGGGTCGAGCCCCCGGAGACCGTAGGCCACACAGTCGGCCGGCGTCCCGGTGAGAGCGTAGCCCCACGGGTGCTCGCGGATGACAGTCGTGTGATTCCGGGTCCGGCCAACCCCGCTTCTGTCGCCGTCGGGCGCGACGACGGTGACGTCGCCGAAGGCGGTGAGTTCGGTCCGGAGCCCGGCGAGCCCCGGCGCGTCGATACCGTCGTCGTTGGTCAGGAGGATCTCGGGACCCATCGATGGAAGGTTCGCCGAGAGACAGGTATCCCTTCCGATCCGGCGCGACACGCAGTGCTTCGACGTGAGAGGGGTACTGTGGGACGGCAAGCCGAGACGGAGCTGGAGCTATCCTGGTAGCGACGCCGGGCGGGTTACCCCGCCCGAGCTGAGAAAGCGGAACACGGCTTCGCGTGGTGGTCTGCGTCCGCTTCAGTGGTCACGCTGTGCGGGTGCGCCGCCGTGCGACCTCCGCGATCCCCGCGTTCGCCGAACAGTTTGGACAGGCGAGCAATCGCCCGTTCTGGTCGGCAAACACGCGCGCGAAGCGATCGGAGACGTGTGACCCGCAATGGTCACAGGTTGGCATATATGTGTGTCCGGCAGCCACCAGATGCCGGTACCTCTGATACGGGCGCGGCACTTATATGGGTTCCCGCGCACGCGCGCGAGACCCCCGAACGTCCAGAAATAGCCGCCAGACCAGTCCGTTTGTTTGCAATTGTCGCACACGGCCGAAGATCCTCGTTCAGTCGCCGCGTCGGGCTTCGTCGACCGCGCGAGCGACGAGTCCCGCCTGAGCCCCGGCGACGAATCCGGCGTCGATATTGACGACTGACAACACCGTACAGGACTGGAGCATCCCGGACAGCGCCGCAGCGCCGTCGCCGCCGTGTCCGTACCCCGTCGAGACCGGGATCCCGATCACCGGCGTGTCGACGAGGCCGGCCACGACGGTCGGGAGCGCACCCTCGCGGCCGGCGGCGACGACGAGAACGTCGGCCGCCCGCAACTGGTCGAGGTGATCGATGACCCGACCGAGGTGGGCGACCCCGACGTCTTCGAGCCGCTCGACAGTCGCACCCATCACTTCGAGCACGGCCGCAGCCTCGCCCGCGACTGCCGCGTCCGCTGTCCCGCCGGTCACGATCGCGACCGTCGCATCCAGCGTCGGCGGGTCGGAGGCGGGCGTCCGCGCCACGAGCGTCCGCGCACGCTCGTCGTGGGTCAGTTCGACCGACGCGTCAATCTCCTCGGCGACGGCCGCGACGTCGTCCTCGGAGACGCGGGTGAGAAGCGCCAGCCCGGTCGCCTCCAGGGCGGCCGCCGCGAGCGCTGCGACCTCCGCTGGCGTCTTTCCGGCCGCGAGGATCGCCTCTGGAACGCCCCGTCTGCGCTCGCGAGCCGCGTCGAATCGGCCCGCATCGGTCGTCACGTACCCGGCGAGCCGGCGCTCGGCCGCAGCGGGGGAGAGATCGCCCGCTGCGACGGCTTCGAGCACTTCACGCATAGCAAGCCTTCCGCGGCCGAGCGTCACGTACCTGTCGCTTCGTCGCAGACGAAGTTTTCGCAGCCGAGTATGGGGGGGGGATTGCCCGATGTGCGACGTCACAGCGACGGAGCGTCGGAAATAGAGCGGCAGGGGGTATTACGGATCCCGGTATATAAATCATTCCCATAGGAAACCCTGTAGACGACACGCAGGGGCGGAGACGCCGCCGTTTTGGAAAATATTTTTATATAGGGCCGGTATAGGGAGTATTGTATGGCAGACCTTATTGTGAAAGCGGCCGTCAAAGAAGCGCTCGACGACAAGAACGTAGCCTCCGACTTCTACGGTGCACTCGACGAGGAAGTCACCGAACTTCTCGAAGACGCTGCCCGTCGCGCGGAACAGAACGACCGAAAGACGGTGCAGCCCCGCGACCTGTAACTCGGGACGATCCGATCCGTTTTTTTGCGGTAGCGACGCCGACCAGCCGTCAGTCCCGCCTTCGAACCGTGACGCCGACCAGCCGTCAGTCCCGCCTTCGAACCGTGACGCCGACCAGCCGTCAGTCCCGCCTTCGAACCGTGACGCCGTCGTCAGTGCCGACGTAGACCGTCTCGGCGAGATTGACAAACAGGCCGTGTTCGACGACGCCCGGTATCGGAGACAGTGCCCTTGCCAGCGCTTCGGGATCGTCGATCGGTCCGAAGTCACAGTCGAGGACGAGGTTCCCGTTGTCGGTGACGACCGGTCCGTCCTTGCCCTCGCCGCGACGGAGTGTCGCCGTTCCCCCGAGTTCGTCGACATCCCGCTCGACGGCCGCGTACGCGTCGGGCAACACCTCCACCGGGACGGGTCGCTGGAGCGTCGTGACGGGTTTCGAGGGATCGGCGACGACGACGAACTGCGCTGCAGCCGCAGCGATCACTTTCTCGCGGGCGTGTGCCGCCCCACCACCCTTGATGACTTGCAGATCGTCGTCCACCTGATCTGCGCCGTCGATCGCGAGGTCGACGCCGTCGACGTCAGCCAGGGAACGGAGCGGGATTCCGGCCTCCCGGGCAAGTGCACGAGAATCGAACGACGTCGGGATGCCGCGGACGTCGAGCCCCGCGTCGACGCGTCGCCCGATCTCGCGGATCGCGTACGCAGCGGTGCTGCCGGTGCCGAGCCCGACGACGTCGCCGTCGCCGACGAGTTCGGCGGCGCGTTCACCCGCGCGTCGCTTCTGGTCGTCGGTGCCGCCGGTGGTCTTCATATGCGTCGTCTCGACGAGCGCCGGCACAAAACTTCCGCTCCCGGTCGCCCGTTTCGGATCCCTATCGGGGTTCGCCGCCGATTCGGACCGATTACAGCGTTCGATACTGTGTCGCCGGCACGCGGATCGATTACAGCCGTTCCAGCACGGCGTCGGCGTCGTAGGCGAGCGACAGCGACCGCGAGCGGCCGCGGCCCTCGATCTCCGCGTAATCCGCGTCGACGATGCCCAGACGGTCGAGTTTGTTGACGATCTCGGAGTAGCGGGTGTAGCCTAAGCCCGTCTCCTCGTGGAACGCCTCGTACACGTCGCCGGCCTGGTCGCCGTCGTGTTCGGCCACGACGCGGACGAGTTCACACTCGCGGTCCGAGAGGCCGCGAAGGCTCCGCGAGAGGTGGACGTACTTCGATTTCTCGTAGGCGGCCTCGACGTCCTCGACGGAGACGGTACGACTTGCGCGCATCTCGGCGTGGAGCCCCGCACGACGCAGCAGATCGATCCCGACGCGCAGGTCGCCGCTTTCGGCGGTGAGTTCGGCCACGCGATCGAGTTCCTGGGTGCCCACGACCCCGTCGTGGAAGCCGCGACGGACGCGCTCTCGCAGGATGTCGACGATCTCGTCGACGTCGTAGACCGGGAAGTACACCTCCTCCGGCCGGAAGACGCTCTGCACGCGGCCGTCGAGTTCCTCGATGACGTCGAGCGTGAGGTCCGACGAGACCACGATGACGCCGATGCGCGCCCCCGAATGCGCCTCGTGCGCCCGGAGCAGCGAGTAGAGGGCGTCGGAGGCCTCGTTCTCGTAGAACAGGTAGTTCACGTCGTCGAGGGCGACCGCGAGCACCTCCTCTTCCTCGACGAGGCGGTCGGTGATCTGCCCGAACAGCTTCTTGAACGAGATCCCCGAAGAGGGCGGTTCGTACTCGAAGATGTGCTCGAAGATCCGCGAGAAGACGGCGTAACGCGTGGAGTCGACCTGGCAGTTGACCCGGACGGTCCGGACGCCGGTCTGGGCGCCGAGTTCGCCGAAGAGCTTCTGGACCGCCGTGGTCTTGCCCGTTCCGGGCGGCCCGCGGACCATCGTGTTCAGGGGTCGCGAGCCGCGGACCGCCGGCCGGAGGGCGTACTTCAGGCTCTCCAGTTGGGTCTCGCGGTGCTCGAACGTCTCGGGGACGTAGTCGATCTCGAAGACGTGTTCGTCGCGGAAGACGGTCTCGTCCCACGACAGCATCCCCTCGTCGGGGTCGTCCCTCATCGATTCAAACACGGCAAGGCGCCCACTTAACCGTTCCCCAGCGGGGGGTCGGCACGGCGCAGCCCCAGTCACTCGGTGACGAGCCGATAGGTCCGGAGAGCGGCGAACAGCCCGATTCCGAGCCCGGCGGCACCGACGACGAGAGCGCCGGACGGCGCCGGTCCGCGAAGGGACTGGCCGACGCCGCCGACCGCGATCGAGAGGCCGATCGCCGAAAGCGCCAGATAAAACAGGATCAACGTCGCCGTCCCGACCACATCCCAGATCGCATCGCGGGTCGCGCGGTAGATCAGGTCGTACGTGGCGTCGTCGACGCCGTCGTCGAACGGTTCGTCCGAGTCGGCTCTCGCGGAGGGGCGGGAGGGATCACCGGAGACCATACCGAGCGATCGAAGCGCAGCGCAAAAAAGCCACGAGGTGGGCAGCTATTCTGGAGAGTCTCCCGATCGCACGGACACGAGCCGTCGCAAACCGACTGTTCCGGCGGCAGCGGCAACGCCGACGAAAGCGAGTGCAACGATGGCGTAGTGATACCGAAATGCGGCCTGCAGCGTCGCTTGCCCGAGCGTGAAACCGCCGAACAGAGCCGTCGCAAGCGGTTCTCCCAGGACCGGGACGGAGAGCAGCAGTTCGAGTCCGAACTGCCCAAGGAAAAACGAGAGCTGCGTCCACGGCAGCAACACCCCGGTGTAGGCGTACAACGCTACGAACGGGAGCGAGAGGGCGCCACCCACGGCGTACAGCGGTCTCTCTGCGAATCCGAGGAGGAAGCCGAGGAACGGCACGCCGAACGCGCCGATCGCCAGCAGGAGTCGAAGCAACTCCGCTCGCGACGTCGTCGGCGCCGCGGCGAGTACGACGACGTCGACGACCGAGAGGACGGCGACCAGACCGATCAGCGCCACCTTCAGCGTCCGATGTGGAGGGTTCGATCGACTCATAGCGGGACCACAGCGAAACAAGCCAAGCGAGACGTCTATGTTTTCGGGTCCCCGCCGCGGCCTTGCGGAAGGGCAGTCTCCCCTCGAAAGAGCCGTGCGGGATCAGCCACCGGTCGGATGCGGAGGGCCGACGGCCGCTCAAAACTTCTCCAGAAGCCGGTCGTAGAAGCCCGATTCGTCCCCGTCGGCCAGTTTTTCGACGATGAGCTCCGGCGTCGACCGCGCGAGGTGATTCTTCACCGGCGAGCGGTTCACCACGAGTTCGCCGTCTTCCAGGCCCAGCGCCTCGATGCCGTCGACCGCGACGTCGAAGCCGGCGGCCTCGCGGATCTCCCCCGCCAGGTGCGAGACGAAGACGGCCGTCGCCGCCTGGTCGTCGAGGGCCTCTAAGATGCCGGCGACGATCTTCGCCGACGCGCCGGGTTCGGTGATGCTCTCCAGTTCGTCGACCAAGACGAGTCGGTTCGCCGCCCCGTCGGTCAGTTCGCGGAAGTCCCGGAGCGTGCTCTCGAAGGCCCCGGCGTCGAGGGTGCCCTGGGTCTTCGCGTAGTAGTGCAACTCCGAGAAGCGTTCGAGTGCGACGCGCTCGGCGGGGACCGGCAGGCCCATCTGGGCGAGGACGACCACGAGCGCGACGAGATCCAGCGTCGACGTCTTCCCGCCTGAGTTGACACCCGAGAGGAGCGTCACCCCCGAGACGCCGTAGTCGACCGGCTCGACATCCGAAAAGGGGACATCCAGGAGCGGCGAGCGACCGTCCTCGATCGTGAACCCGGCGTCGCCCACGGCGATCGCGGACGCGGTCGCCGAGGCATCGTTCGCCTCCAGGTCCGCACCCGCGTCCGCCTCCAGCCCGTCGACGAATACCGGCAGCACACAGTCGAAATCCTCAGCAAATCGCGCGACGGCGAGTTCGACGTCCAGTTCGAGCGCGTCGCGCACGAGCGTCTCGACCGGCTCCCGCAGCGCCGAGAGGTCGGCCGCGAGTTCGCGCTTCAGGCGGGCCGCCCGGCGGTCGCGAGCGGCCTTCAGCTCCGTTCGGAGCCGCGAGACCACCGACTCCTCGTGTTCGACCGGAAACGTGGGGTCGTTGGGGAACGCCCGCTCGGCGAAATCCGCTTCTTCCGGCCGGAGATCGAGGGCGTCGATGAGCTGCTCGCGGGCCGCAGCGACGGCGTCGTCGTACTCGTCGTCTAGTTCCCGGCCGAGCAACGAGTCGACGCGGGCGCCCTGCTCGACCAGGGAGAGGAAGTCGGTCCCTTCGATCGTCACGTCGCGCTCGCGGATCGCCTCGCGAAGCCGGTCGTTGGCGACGGACTCGGCAGTGGCGACCGCCGCGTCGAGGTCGTCGACAGCGGTGACGAGCCGGTCGAGTTCCGCGTCGCCGACGACGGTACCGTCCGCAGCCAGCCGATCGAGCGCGCCGCGTAGCACGTCGAGGTCACACGGCGGGTCGAGATCGGCCGCTTCGTGAACGCTCGCGGCCGCGAGGATCCGCGAGCGGTTCTCGGCGAAGAAGGCCAGCACTCGTTCGGGGACGATCTCGTCCGGTTCCGCCATCGCGTCTGGGCGGACCCGGACGTCGCCGTCGACGTCGACGCCCGCGAACTGCTCGTCGAGGGCGATCACCGTCGCGTAGGAGCGGGCGAGTTCGGCGAGATCGCGGGTGTCGTCGACGACCTCCACGGAGAGTTCCGGGAACGCCTCCTCGGCCGCGGCGAAGCGCTCGGCGTCGGCGGTGGCGAGACAGCGGTCGCGGACCCGCCGCGTGGGCGGCGGCGCGAGCGGTTCCAGCCCGTCGAGCGCCTCGATGACTGCCGGTTCGGGATCTCGCCGTGTCGCGCGCTCGACGAACTCCCGCACCTCGGCGATCCGGGAGGCCGAGTGCGTCGGGTAGAACGTCGCCACGCGCTTTGCCCCGTAGTCGGTGACGGTCCGGTCGCGGAGGAGGTCCAGCACGTCCTCGTAGATGTCACGCGCCCGATCGGTCGCCAGAAAGCCGCCGCCGTCGTCGTGTCGCCGCCGGATCGCACCGCGGGCGACGGCGGCCGCGCGCCCCTCCGAGAGCCCCGGGGCGCGAGCCAGGGTGGCGACGTCGCCCTCGCTGAGCGCCCGTTCCGGGTCTTCGAGTTCCGACAGCGCCGCCGCCGTCTTCGTGCCGACGCCCGGGATCGCCTCGAACTCCATTCGAGAGCCGTTCACTCCCGACGCGTCAAAACGTTACGGGTGTTGCGGGCGCGTCGTCGCCTCTGGCCGACGGCAACGTGTTTTTGTCGCTGCGCGCGATAGCCCGGGTATGCAATCACAGCCGGATGCGGATCCGGACGCCGCCGTCGACGCCAGCGACAGCGGTGCGGACGGTGGGACCGACCGGGACGGCGGGTCGGCAGCAGCGAGCGGCGCTCTCGACCCGACGATCCGAGCGAAGGCCGACGCCGTCCGCGACTCGCTTTCCGACTGCGACGGCGTCCTCGTGGCGTTCTCCGGCGGCGTCGACTCCTCGGTCGTGGCCGCACTCGCTCACGACGCCCTCGGTGCGGACGCGGTGGCGTGTACGGCCAAATCCGAGACGCTCCCGGCGGCGGAACTCGACGACGCCCGGCGCGTGGCCGCCGAGATCGGCATCCGCCACGAAATCGTCGAATTTTCCGAGCTGGACAATCCCGACTTCGTCGCGAACGACGGCGACCGGTGCTATCACTGCCGGACGATGCGCCTCGGCCGGATGTACGAGGCCGCCGCCGACTTGGGCATCGAAACGGTCTGTGACGGCACCAACGCCTCCGACCACGGCTCGGGCCACCGGCCGGGGCTCCAGGCTGTCGAGGAACTGGACGTCCGCTCGCCGCTTTCGGCGCACGGCATCGAGAAATCCGAGGTCCGCGCCATCGCCGACGCCTCCGGGCTCTCGGTGGCCGAAAAGCCCTCGATGGCGTGTCTCTCCTCGCGCATCCCGACCGGACTGGACGTCACCGAGGAACGGCTCACCCGCGTCGAGCGGGCCGAAAACGCACTCAGAGAGTGGGGGTTCTCGCAGTTCCGCGTCCGCGATCACGACGGCCTCGCCCGCATCGAAATCGCTACGGAAGAACTCGATGCGGCACTCGACCACGACTTCGTCGTCGCCGTCCGCGACCGGCTGTCGGACCTCGGATTCGAGCACGTGACGCTGGATCTCCACGGCTATCGAACGGGCAGCGTCAGTCTAGACGACGAACGAGCGGACGGGGACGGCGGCGAACCGGTCGTCGAGAACGTCTTCGACGCCGATTACCCGATCGACAAATAGGAGCGCTTTCGGCGCTCAGGTCCCACGGTCCTCACGGGAGGCGAGCAGGAGGCGAAGCGCCTCGTAGCCGAGTACCAGCACGACCGCAATCCCGCCGGCCAGCGCCGGGCGCAGGGTCACCTCGGCGGCCCACCGGAGCACGACAGGGTCGGGACTGCCGAGATAGCCCACGACGGCGGCGAGCAGCCACACCGGACGGCGGGCGTCATCGACGGCGAGACGAGCCCGCAGTGCCCGCTCCGAGCGACCGAAGCGGCGCAGGAGGAGCGCAACGAGTTCGAAGACACCCACGAGGATGCCCGCGACGAACAGGGGCGTGTACACCGTGAGGTCGTTGGCCGCGAGCGTCTCGACGACCACCGGAGGCAGCAGGTCGAAGTACCCCGTTGGGACCGGCAGGGGGCTGAGGAGGTAGGCAACGAGCGCCGCGAGTGCGACGGCATAGGGGCGGCGGGCCGACAGTTTCTCCGCGGTGGGAATCAGCGACCCGCTTGCGGTCCACCGCAGCGCCAGGAGCGTCCCCTCGAACAGTCCGATCATCGTCGCGCCGATGATGATCGGCGCCATCCCGGTCGGATCGGGACTGACGAGGAACGCGAGCCCGAGAAACGTCCCCCAGAAGAGCAGCCGCCGGTCTTCGAGCCACTGGCGCGTGACGAGATTCATCATAATCGCCAGCATCACGAAAAGCGGGATCTGGAAGATGATGGCGTTGTAGCCCATCAGGATGAGAATGAGGTTGAACGTCTCCTTAAGACCGAACGCGACGATCGCGGTTCCGGTCGTATAAGAGGTGAAGTACGCGAAGATCGCCGGCAACACGAGAAAGTGCGCGAAGGCGATCCCGATAAAGGCGAGGACGAGACTCGTCGGCACCGCCGCGAGGTAGTAACGGCGCTCCCGGAGATACAGCCCCGGTCGCATAAACAGGTACGTCTCGTAGACGAACACCGGCAGCCCGATGATGAGACCGCCGAGCGCGGCGACCTTCAGCTCCGTCAACAGCAGTTCCAGCGGGCCGTAGACCCGCGGCCGCCGATCGGTCAGTTCCGGCGCGCCGGGAACGTGTGTGTTCCAGAGGAAGTCGATGACTTCCGTCGAACTGACGAGATCGAGCCCGAACGCCGAGTTCACGAGGTCGGCACCGGGGTACAGAAGCAGCGTGATGACCCCGCCAATGCCGAGAACGACCGCCAGCCGGCGGATCATCTCCTCGATGTGGTCCGCCAGCGGCATCTCCTCGTCGCTCTCGGGACCGTCGGGCTCGAAGGTGTCGCCCGCGTCGACGAGCTGGCCGGGCGAGTCGACGGCGCCGGTGGCGACGTCGTCGACGCTCGCCGGGGTTCCGCCGTCCGTCCCCGCCGCGGATTCGTCCGCAGCCGCCGATGAGGCCGCGTCCGACGACTCGTCGGCCTCGTCTTCGTCGCCGTCTTCGGGGCCGTCCGCCGACGCGTCCAGCGAGGCGAAGAGGTCCTCGGTATCGCCGTCCGTAGAGTCACCGGTGGGGGTCTCCCCGGCTTCGTCGGTCAGTTCGTCGTCCGCGGCGTCTTCGTCCTCGTCGGGTGCGTCGGTCTCTTCGTCCTCCCCGTCGGCGAACTCGGTCTCGTTATCGAGAGCGTCGTCCTCATCGTCCGCATCGGCGGCATCGGCGGCTTCGTCGTCCGCATCGTCGACTTCGTCGTCGGCATCGGCGGCTTCGTCGTCGGCATCGGCGGCATCGTCGACTTCGTCGTCCGCATCGGCGGCATCGGCGGCTTCGTCGTCGGCATCGGCGGCATCGTCGTCGGCATCGGCGGCTTCGTCGTCGGCATCGGCGGCATCGTCGACTTCGTCGTCCGCATCGGCGGCATCGGCGGCTTCGTCGTCGGCATCGGCGGCATCGTCGACCTCGTCGTCGGCATCGGCGGCATCGTCGACTTCGTCGTCGGCATCGGCGGCTTCGTCGTCCGCATCGTCGACTTCGTTGTCAACTCCCTCGTCGACAGCGCCATCCGAGTCAGCGTCGGTGTCGGCCTCGTTTTCGTCGGTGTCATCCGAGGCGGCGGCTTCCGATTCGTCCTCGCCGGCCGGCTCGTCCGCCGGCGGCTCACGCTCCGTTTCCTCCCCTGACTCGCCGGTCGAATCCTCGTCCGTCTCTTCGGTGGAATCGCCCCCAACGGACTCGGTATCCTCGCCGCTACCGCTGGCGGAGCCGTCTGAACTGTCGCTATCGTCGTCCGAACCGCCCGCCGTACCGTCAGCGGTTTCGATCGAATCGTCCGCCCCCGCGTCCGCTCGCAGTTCCTCGACAGTCGACGCGTCCGACTCCTCCGCGGATGGGTCCGTCTCGGAGTCCGCATCGTCGGTGTCCGCGCTGTCGGTGTCGGCGTCAGGTTCGGGAGCGTCGTCTTCGACGGGGTCGGCCGCGTCGGTCTCGGAGTCGTCCGCAGGGGAGAGACCGGCTTCGGCGTCGCTGTCGGGCGCCTCGTCCCCCTGCTCCGGATCGTCGGCCATTCACCCGAGAATCGCCGCCCGGTTCTTATAGGCCTTTCCGCATCGGTTCGCTTGTAGTCCCCCCAGTGCCCCGGAGAACGGTGGGTCGCTGCTTCGGGGGTCGATCGTCCGCACAGCGGCACTCGCGGGGACAACATCACGCGACGCGTGGTCGAAAAGATTGATAACCGCGAACAGGTTGAGTTCATCTATGTCCAGCGCGCTCGACGACGATACCAGGGAGACGCTCGACGCCGGTCGAGAGACCGCTGGCGCGATGCTTCGAGCCGCGCAGAAGGACCTCCAGAAGGTGTTTATTTTCTTCCTGGTCGGGTTTCTCGGCACGTTCTACGCGCTCCGTCTCTACGTCTGGGACTTCCTGAAGTCGGTCACACGAGCGCAGATGTCGGCGGCGATAAGCGGCCAGGTCTCGATAATCGCCCAGACGCCGTTCGACGTCATCCTCCTGCAGGCGAAGATCGGGCTTGTCGTCGGCGTCGTGCTCGCGATCCCCTCGTTCGTCTATTTCTCCCGTGACGCGCTGAAAGAGCGTGACCTGTGGCCCTCGTCTCCGGTCCCGGTCTGGCAGCTATCGCTCATCCTGCTGGGGATGGTGGCGCTCTTCGTTGCCGGCGTCGCCTACGGCTACTACGTCTTTTTCCCCTTTACGTTCTCTTTCCTCGCCAGCAACGCGATCGCCGCGGGCTTCTCGCCGACCTACTCGATCGTCAAGTGGGCGCAGTTCATCTTCCTTTTGACAGCCTCGTTCGGTCTCGCGAGCCAGTTACCGCTCGCGATGACCGCCCTCTCCTACGCGGAGATCGTCCCCTACGAGACGTTCCGCGACAAGTGGCGGTACGCCGTCGTCGGCGTCTTCGCCGTCGGAGCGCTGTTCACGCCGCCGGACCCGTTCACCCAGGTTATGTGGGCGATTCCCGTGCTGGCGCTCTACGGCGTCAGTCTCTATCTCGCGAAGGTCGTCACCACCGCCCGCCGCGGGAGCGAACAGATGGACGTGCCCGGGACGGTCAAGCGCCACTGGAACGCCATCGCCGGAACGGCCGTCCTCGGCGGCGTGGTGGTCTACGCCTTCTTCGAGCGCGGCGGCGTCGGCTACGTCAATCAGGGGCTCGACGCGATTGGGAGCGAGTACGGCGTCTACGCGCCGTCGTCGTCGGTCGTGCTCGGCGTGTACGTGCTCCTCGCCGCGCTCGCTGCAGCGGCCGTCGCGATCGGTTACTTCGTGTATCAGGATCTCGACGATCTCGCGATCGTCGAGGCCGGCGTGGGCGATCCAACGAAGATCGACGTCGCCGACCTCGACGCCGACGGCGTCCGCGCTGCACCCCCGGAGGTCTTCGCGGCGATGGACGAGGCCGAGGCGATGGACGCCGCCGGCGACGCGCTCGATGCGGGCGAGAAAGCGAAAGCGCAGGCCATCGTCGACCGCTTCGACGAGGCCGACGACGGTGAGGCGGATTCGGCGGCGGAGGGCGAGCAGGCATCCGGTGAGACGGTGTCCGAAAAACAGAGCGCGACGGGATCGATCGGCGATCGGGCCTCCCGCGCGAGCAACGCGTTCTTCGAGGCGTTCTCCGACGACGAGGAAGCCGAGACTGCTGGAACTGTCGACGGCGAGGCAGCAGCCGCGGGTGAGGACGACGACGAGGACGACATCGGCGGCTACTACACCGACCTCACCTTTATTCTCGATTCGGTCACCTCGAACGCCTTCCGCGTCGTCGGGGTGTTTATGCTCGTCCTCGCCGGTACGTTCGGCTGGCTGTACACGGGCGGGATCAAGCGCGTCTACGAGGACTTCCTCAGCCGCCTGCCCGCACAGGTGACCCCGGAGGACGTGCTCAACGTCGTTGCCCTCCATCCGATGGAGGCGCTGGTGTTCGAGGTGAAGTTCTCGACGATCATCGCGGGAATCGTGACGGCCCCGCTGATCGCGTACTACGCGTGGCCGGCGCTCAGAGAGCGGAACCTCATCAACCAGCGCCGCCGGGCGGTGTTCGTGTGGACGGGTGCCCTGGCCGCCGGCCTCCTCGGCGGATTCGTCCTCGGCTACACGACCATCGCGCCGGGAGTCATCTCGTGGCTGGTCAACGACGCCGTCCAGGCGAATATGGTGATCGCCTACCGCATCACCAACTTCTTCTGGCTCATCTTCTTCACCACGGCGGGCATCGGCATCCTCGCGGACGTGCCGATCCTGATGATCCTGCTCAACAGCGCCGGGATCGGCTACCGCACGATGCGCGGCCGCTGGCGGGAGGTGACCGTCGGGATTCTCGCCGTCGCGGCGCTTTTCACCCCTGCCGACGTGCTCACGATGTTCCTCGTGACCATCCCGCTTATGGCCGCCTACGGGATCGGACTCGGGGTCCTGTTCGTACTCACGCTCGGCGGGCGGCGGGATCTGGCTCCGCCCCGAAGCGTCGACGTCTGATACTGATTGTTCTCGTCTCGTTCGGCCCTACTCGTCGGCGGCGGGGAGTTTGAGGTCCTCCCACGCTTCGGGGTGTTCACCCGGATCGAGCGTGATCGGGCAGATGCGCCGGACTCCTTTCACCGTGCGCGTGCCGGAGATGCCGGGCCCCGCGAACCGCGGTCTGGACTCGACGGCGCGCGCTCCCTCCCCGAAGGCGAGCACGCCGTCGAGGGCGGTCCCGACCGGGACACAGACGGTGAAGCCGTCCGCGCCCTCCACCTGAACGTGCGTGGTGTCGTCCGGCGTGTCGGCGGCGAAAAGCAGTGCGCCGACGGCGAGGCCGGTCCACCCCTCGGCCACGAGTTCACCCGACGAACACTGGAACGCTCCCTCGACGGTCGTCGTCTCGTACCCGTGGTCCGCCGGAAGCGGGACGGGAATCCGAACGGAACTCTCACCGGCTATGGTGACGTACGCCGCTGGCGTCGTGGTCATCGGTCGATTGCTCCTCCGTCGGCCGTGGATATAGTGTCTGCCCCGATTCCCCGATTGCGGTGGCGACGAGAGCGAACACCTAAATATTCTCGGGGGAATCCCCAGGTATGCCCAAGATAAGCGTCGAGATCCCGGCGGAGTTGCTGGAGGATCTCGACGACCACGTCGGCGACGGGGGGAAATTCGTCAACCGCAGCGACGCGGTCCGCGCGTCGATCCGCAAGACGCTCGACATCCTCGACGAGATCGATTCCCGCCACGGGAGGCTCGACGATGAGTGAGGGGCGCGTCCAGGCGGGCCAGATCGCGCTGGTGGCGCTTTTCGTGACGGCGCTGACGACGGCGCAGTTGACCGCGTCGAAGCTCCTGATGTTCGGCCTCCCCACCGAGTTGCCGGTGACGGGAGCGAGTATCATCCTGCCGGGCGCAGCCCTGGCGTACGCGTTGACGTTCTTCGCGTCGGACTGCTACTCGGAGCTGTACGGTCAGCGAGCGGCGCAGGTGATGGTCAACGTCGGGTTCGCGATGAACTTCGTCCTCCTTTTGCTGGTCTGGAGTACGATCCTGGCGCCCGCGGCGAACCCCGAGGCGGCCGGCCAGTATCGTGCGGTGCTCGCGCCCGGGACGAACATCGTCCTCGGGAGCCTGCTCGCGTACCTGGTGAGTCAGAACTGGGACGTGCTCGTCTTCCACCGCATCCGCGAGGTCACCGGCCCGTCGATGCTCTGGCTCCGGAACATCGCCTCGACGGCGACGAGCCAGGCCATCGATACGGTGCTCTTCGTCACGGTCGCGTTCTACCTCGCCCCGCGGGTACTCGGGTTCGGCGATCCGTTCGAGGTTCCGGTGATTCTCTCCTTGATCGTCGGCCAGTACCTGCTGAAGCTCCTGATCGCGCTGGTGGACACGCCGTTCGTCTACGCCGTCGTCGCCGCCTTCGGCGGGTCGGGGATCGACCCCGACCGCGACCCGTGGGTGGCCGACTGAGCGAGTCGGACGTGACTCGCTATCCGAACCGTCTGACCGCCGAGGCGTCGACGAATCAGCCGTCGACGACTTCGGCGAACCCGAAGTTCGGTTTCACGTCGGTGACGCGCACCCGGACCGAGTCGCCGGTCTCCGTGTTCGGAACGAACAGGGTGTAGCCGTCGATCTTGACCACGCCGTCGCCCTCGCTGCCGACGTCGTCGACGACGACGTCGCGTTCCTCGCCCTCCGATACCGGCGCGGTCAGGCGCCCCTTCCCGACCAGATACAGTTCCGAAGAGGAGTCCCGGGACGCCTCGGGGTGGATCGACCGGACGTACTCGAACTCGGCGTCGATCTCCTCGCGGAGCGCGTCGAGGTCGCGGCCGTCGAACACCTTCGCGGCGAAGTCGCCGCCGGCGGGTAGCAGATCGCAGGCGACCTCGAACGCCTGCCGGGCCAGATGCACCGAGCGGGCGTGATCGACGGAGTACTCGCCGGTCATATTCGGCGCCATGTCGGAGATGACGACGTCTGCTCCCTTCTCGCCGATCCGCTCGCGGAGTTTCGCCTTCGTCTCCTCGTCGGTCATATCGCCGCGGATCGTCTCGACGTTCTTGGCGTCGAGATCGCGGATGCGCTGGAAGTCGACGCCGATGACGGTGCCCTCGGGACCGACGGCCTCCGCGGCGACTTGCAGCCAGCCCCCGGGCGCCGCGCCGAGATCGACGACGGTGTTTCCGGGCCCGAACAGCCCAGCTGCCTCGTCGAGTTGCTTGAGTTTGTACGCCGAACGGGAGCGGTAGCCCTCCTGTTTGGCCCTGTTGTAGTATTCGTCTTTGCGCGTCATACGTCGCTCACCGGACTCCGGGGTGCGTTCCGCGCGGCAGTCGCGGGCGAATCTGCGTTCATACCGGAAGAGACGCCGTCGAACCGGAAAGGCACATCGGATGGTGTCGACGGCGCCGACCTCGCCAGCCCTATAGTAGCGTTTGCAACTGATTACTCATCCGATCGCACGCTGTCGTGCGATCGTGTGAGCGAAGACTTGCAAACGCTACGATAGCAGCAAACACCTCGGTGCGCGCCTAGTCAACGAACCACGAGATGACTGCACCCTGCCTGTGGACGGCATACCGAAGTCCGTCGAAATCCGTGATGTGACACACGCTCGCATCGATCTCGCCCGTCGACAGGTATGTGAGTGAAGTGCGTTCCGTCGTTCTATCAGCGTCTGTCGAGCCGGGTTCCCAAGAACTGGATTAGTTCGTCGATGTTGTCCTCCGGGAGTTCCTTCTGCTGGAACACACCCTTGAACGAGTCCGCGAACTCGTCGCGCTCGAGTTCCGCCAGCACGCGTTCGATTTGCTCGGCCAACTGGTTCAGATTTCCGCGATGGATGTGCTGTTCGATGCTGTCGAGATCTACCTCGGAGCCGACGATCACCAGATCCCGCGCATCCGCGAGCCGACCGCTGTGGAGCTTGAGCGCGAACAGCAGCGCCGGCTCGGGAATCCGGGCTGTCAGACCCTCTGCTACTTCGAGCGACTCGACGATGCTGTGTTCGTGGAGATAGCGGTACGACCATTCTGCGTCGGTCTGCCGACAGCGAAGTGCGCCGACGAGTGCGTCAAATTCGACCGCGTTGTCGCCAACTGATTTTTCGTACCGGACGATTCGTCCCTCGTATACGTTTGCCACGTCGTTATCGAACGCTTTGCTGTATCCCAACTCGGTGAGGAGGGTGTCGTACGCGTCGAGTTCTGTTTCAGGGATCACCATATCGACGTCAGTAGTGAAACGGGTCTGAAACGCCGAGATCGCCCATCCTCCGACGAGTACGTACGGTAGGTCATCGTCCTGTACGGCTCGGTGTGTGTCTATGAGTTCGGCTTGACGCTCCTGGAGACTCATTGGTGACTCGTTCAGTCGGCAGTCATCTGGTCACGGTGACCCGGGTCGATATCCACGTCGTACTCGTCGGCGATTATCTCCAACGCCGGATCGTACGCCGGCCGAGTCTCCATCAGCTGACTGACCGCGTCGTCCAGCGGAATCACGGGGTTGCCGTCGACCCACTCAATGTCGATCTCTGCTTTCTGTGGGAACAAGACGTAGTGGACGCTCCCGTCGATATCGGTTGCGTCCGGGCGTTCACCCACGGTCGTATCGACCCCGAACCGCTCGAAGAACTCGATCCACCGATCGACGTCGCGCTCGTGAACCTCGATAAACACGGGATAGTCGTCGTGGCCTCTGGCGATCTGGAATCCGCCGTGCGTCCAGACGTAGGCGGCGTCAATCTCAGTGTAGGCGAACTCCATTCCGGCGAAGTGGGGGATCACGTACGCGTCTTCCTGCGAAACCTCGTCGCGGCTGTACAGCGTCCCCATCATCTCCTCGTAGCGCCGTCGCATCTCGTAGTCACGGACTCGAACTCCGTTATCTGTATTTGAGATAATTTCTTTGTCGTCCAATCGAGTGATCCAGTCGTAAACCCACGAATACGACGTACCAATCTTATTCGATATACGGTTGATAGAGTCCCCTCGATGTGCCGCCAAGACGATCTTCGCAGCGGTGGGATCCATAAAGTCGGCCGTCGTCATCGTCTATCTTGTTATCTCGAACGAGATGATAACTAATGAATCCATCGGCGAATCCTGAATAGGGAAAGAAACGATTCACCACCGGTGAGCGGTATCGTCTCCGAGACACAGGTTACTCGAGGCGCTGGACGAGTCTTGGGGGGAGTCGAATCGTAGTTTGAGAACCTCGTGAACCGCCTCGGGGTCAAGCCCCGAGGCACTCGGCCTGTTCCGCCTGTAGAGAACCGGAGTATCGCCACCGCAATATGCACGGGCGAGAAGCGACGTGCTGACGCTCAGTTAGTAGTCACAACAGATCGGGCCGAGTAGTGGTAGAACTCGTCTTTGCGCGTCAGACGTCGCTCGACCGGATTCGGGGGTGCGTTTCGCGCGGCAGTCACGGTCGAATCTGCGTTCATACCGGGAGAGACGCCGTCGAACCCGAAAGGCACATCGGTAGCTCCTGGCGTCGCAGCCGTTACTCGACAGTGTCTGAAAACCATCCGGAAACGTATCGTAGCGTTTGCAACTGATTGCACATCCGATCGCACGACTGCGTGCGATCGTGTGAGTGAAGACTTGCAAACGCTACGATAGTTCAGCGGACGGGGCAAACCCTCACGACCGCTGTTCCGCCCATTCCAGAAGCGGATCGAGCCGTTCGCGGACCTCGTAGCCGTCGTCGGTCAGCGTGTACTCCACGCGGGGCGGGATCTCGTCGTACTGCGTCCGCGAGACCAGTCCGGCCTCCGCGAACTCGTCCAGTCGCCTGGAGATCGTCGAGGTGCTGGCGCTCGCGAGGTGCGCTTCGATCTCTCCGAATCGAAGCGAGTCGTGGGCGCCGATGATGCTCACCAACTGCATCGCGTACTTCCGGCTGAGCGTGTCGATCACGCCCGTCAGCGGACAGTAACACGTCCCGTCGACGTCACATACAGGGGGTGATGACGTCGTATCTGCCATTACTTTGTAGCCTCCAACCTACTCTATAGCTTCGGACTTCATAGTATAATAACTTCGTATTGTGAATTAAAGACACGATGGAAGAACCACATTCGTATGATCTCGTGATTCTCGGCGGCGGTGCAGCGTCGTTCGCTGCCGTCACCGAAGCGAGTGGCCGTGGGCTCTCGACCGCGATGGTGAACACGGGCCTGCCGCTTGGCGGCACCTGCGTGAACGTCGGCTGTATCCCCAGCAAGCACCTCCTCGCGCTGGGGGAAAAGGCGGCCGTACCGGGGGAGAATCCGTTCGAGGCGGTCCGGTACAGCGACGGCGAACCGACAGTCGACTGGGCGGTCGCACTGGACGGCACCGACCGACTCGTCGACCAGTTCCGGGAGTCGAACTACGTCGACGTCGCCGAGCACTTCGAGACCGACATCTACGAGGGCTACGGCCAGCTAACCGACGAGACGGCTATCGAAGTCGTCGACGGCCCCGACGAGGGCGTGCGAATCACGGGTGAGAAAGCCATCGTTGCCACCGGCAGCTCACCGTGGGCCCCGCCGATCGACGGCCTCGACGAGATCGACTACTACACGAGCGAGACCATCCTCGAAGAGCGGGACCTCCCGGAGAGTATCGTCATCGTCGGGGGCGGCTACGTCGCACTGGAGTGGGGGCAGATCCTCCACCGTGTCGGCGTCGGCGTGACCATCCTCCAGCGCTCCGAGCGCGTCCTCTCGGCGATGGAAGGCCAGCTCGGCCGCAAGCTGCAGCGTGCCTTCGAGGCGGAAGGGATCGACGTGGTCACCGGCAACGACGTCCAGCGCGTGTGCGCACCGGCAACCGACGGTGGAAGCGAGGCGACACAGTCGGGCGTCGCCGTCGAAACAGCCGTCGACGGCACCGAGCGCACGGTCACCGCGGACGCGCTGTTCGTCGCGACCGGCGTCCGACCCAACAGCGGAGGAATCGGCCTGGAGACTGCGGGGATCGAAACGAACGACGACGGGACGATCCGCGTCGACGAGCACTTCCGGACGACGAACCCGGACGTGTACGCCGCCGGCGACGTGATCGGCGAGCCCGAACTGGAGACGGTCGCCGCAAAGGAGGGCAACCACGCCGTCAAGAACGCGTTCGGCGGGGAAGGCGTCAGCATCGACTACGATGCGGTCCCAGCAGTCGTGTTCACGAGTCCGGAAGTCGCCTCGGTCGGGACGACCGAACTCGAATACACCGCCGAGTATGGCACCTGTTCGTGCCGGACTGTCCAGATGGACGACGTGCCGCGAGCGAAAGCCGTCAAGAACACGGACGGACTCGTCCAGGTCCTCAAGCACCACGAGACCGACGAGATCGTCGGCGTCCATATGGTCGGGCCGCGGGCCGCGGATATGATCTCCGAGGCGACCCTGGCCGTCAAGTTCGGGCTGACCGTCGACGACATCATCGACACGATCCACCCGTTCCCGACGTTCTCGGAGGCGTTCAAGCACGCCTGTCAGGCGTTCCGCCGCGACACGTCGAAGATGAGCTGTTGCGTCGAGTAGTCCCGATTGGAATCTCGGAACGGTCCTTCCTCGGTGGTTTCAGCTCGAATCTGAGCGGTCTCCGGCCACCCCAGCCGCACATATTTGATCGTATGACTCGAAATGGCGGTATGATCGACGACCACGCCGAAATCGAACTCCCTGTCCGGTCGGAAAAGGGGGTGACGGTTCGCGGCCTGTCGATCGCACGATCCCGCTCCGAGCGCGAACTCGATGGGCCGACGTCCACGACGACCGCCACCCGGATACCCGGGTGTTCCCCAGCGACGGCCGCCGCCGTCACGGAGGTAGCCTGAGCGGATGGCTCGACCGGCGACCGACGCGTCGATACTGGCGGATCCCGAAGTCACCTCCGAGTATCGGGAGGTAAACGACGTCCGGTTGCACGTCGTCACGGCCGGCGACGAGGACGACCCCCTCGTCGTCCTGCTGCACGGCTTTCCGGAGTTCTGGTATAGCTGGCACCGCTCGACCGCTCCGCTCGTCGACGCCGGGTATCGCGTACTGGTGCCCGACCAGCGCGGCTACAACCACAGCGAAAAGCCGGAGGGCGTTTACCCCTACCGGATCACCGAACTGTCGCGCGATATCGTCGAACTGATCGAATCAGAAGGCCGGGAGTCGGCCCACGTCGTGGGGCACGACTGGGGTGCGGGCGTCGCGTGGGACCTCGCGCTGCGCCATCCCGGATCCGTCGACCGGCTCGGCATCGTCAACGTGCCGCATCCGAGGGCCTTCCAGAAGACGCTGACGTCGAACCCGCGACAACTGGCGAAGAGCTGGTATATGTTCTTCTTCCAGGTCCCGCGGTTCCCCGAGTGGGCCCAGCGGCAGATGAACTATCGGCCGTTTGCCGACAGCCTGCGGGACGCGAAGCCGGGGACCTTCACCGAGGAAGACATCGAGCGGTACCGGGCGGCGTGGGACCGGGGACTCACCGGGATGATAAACTGGTACCGCGCGCTGTTTCGCTACCGCGAAGATCCACCGAGAGCGCGCGTGGGGCCCCCGACGCTCGTGGTCTGGGGCGAGCGCGACGAGTATCTGCTCGCGGAGATGGCCGAACGGAGCGTCGACTACTGCGACGACGGGCGGCTCGAACGCGTTCCGAAGGGAACACACTGGGTCCACCACGAGTACCCCGAGGACGTGACCGGCCACATCATCGAGCATCTCCGATGAGTCCCGCGAACGCACACCCGATGAGCCGCGCGAACGCAACCCGGATGAGCCCCGCGGACGCAGACGGGGGAAGCAAACGATGGCCTTGGCGAAGATTCCGCCGTACGACGGGGACCGTATCTCGACCGTCGGCGCCCACGCTGCCGTCTACGGCAGCAGTATGGTCGAGAGGCTCGTGGCGCGTACTCAGACCGGAACTCGGGACGTAGCCGGAAACGCGATCGCACGGCGTTACCGGAAAAATGACCGCTGGCTCGCCGCCCCGCGGTCATCGCGTGCGCTGCAGTTCCTCCCGCCGCCGTTCGAACTCGTCGTCCGAGAGTTCGCCGCGGGCGTACCGCTCCCGGAGGACGGCCAGCGGCCGTTCGTCGCGTTCGTCCGAGCGTCGGTCGAAATACGCGTAGACGAGAAACAGCGGCACGCCTAGGAGCAGGCCCATCCAGAGCAGTCCGACGAAGCCCATCGTCCCGCCGAAGAGGCCCCAGCCGCCCATCATCCCGCTGCCGCTGCCGGTGTGAGCAGCGGCCGTGCCGGTCGCTGCGACGAGCAGCGGGAGCGCGAGCGCCGTCGTTCGTCGAGCGATCCGTCCGATGGTGTCGGTCGTTCGGGTCATCGTGTCAGTGGGTTCGTGTGTTTGGTGTGGTTGTTCGGGTGCATTGCACGGGGACGGACTAGCGTCCGTGGCCCTGCTGATGCGTGCCAGTGCTGCTGTGGTGGTCGCTGTGCGTCGTGTCGCTGTGGTGGTCGCTGTGCGTCGTGTCGCTGTGGTGGTCGCTGTGCGTCGTGTCGCTGTGGTGGTCGCTGTGCGTCGTGTCGCTGTGGTGGTCCCCGTGAGCGTGGTTGTCGTGGGCGGCGTGTGCCGAGGAGTTCATCCAGTCACCGGACATTCCGGCGTGCGACGCCATCCGTTCGGCAGCGCCCGGCCCCAGGCGCTCGGTCATCTCCCCGAGCATCCACCCGCTCCGGTCCGTCGCGTTCGTGTCAGCCGTCGGTGCCTCGTCAGTCGCCGGGGCGTCGCCGTGTGCACCCACTGCGGGGGCGGCGAGTGCGAGACCGAGTACCGCAAGCGCCACGAACAGCGTGCGTCCGAATGTTCTGGTGTTCATTTTCGTTCGCCTCATCTCCGTCTACGGGGTCTCCCGGGTTAGCTCCGTGGGCGTGAACTCGGCCAGGAGATCGTCTTAGAGCGTTTATCGCGTGATCTAACCGTTCGTCATCGTGAGAATCGTTCATCGAGCCCGAATTCGGACGGAAGCACCGCCGCCGTCGATTCGCCGTCAGTGGTCGGCGTCCTGGAGGTCCTCGCTCGGATAGATTCGGTAGGTTCGCCCCTGTCGCTCCCGGTACAACAACCCGCGGGACTCCAGACCGCTCACCGTTTGACTCACTTTGCTTTTCGAGAACCCGGACCGGTCGCGCAGTTCGATCTGCGTGATCCCCGGCGAGGAGAGCACGGGTTCGAGGATCCGACGCTCGTCGTCCGGCAGCAGATCGAGGACGCGCGCCTGTGGCTGGGCCTCGGGGTTGATTGCGGCGGTCCCCGACTCGGGAGGCTCCTGCTCGCCGGGGGACGGCTCGGGTGTCGCCGCCGGCGACTCACCTCCGGCGCTGGCGGCAGACGACGACTCACCACGTGCGCTGTCGTCCTCGGTCGGGATTCCCGAACGGATCGCGAGGTATAGCCCGGCGACGACGGCCGCGAGGACGAGCGTGCCGAGGACGTACCACAGCGGGTTCGGCCCGTGCATCGATGTCATCGAGCCGTCCATCATCGATCCCATCGAAGCGTCGAGGGCGCGACGCTGTCGGAACGCCTGCCAACTGAGGACGCTCCCGATCAGGAGTACGAGTCCGACGAGCGCTGCGGCGACGACGTCCGCTCGGTGCCGGTTCATACGGCACACCCCGCCTGGAGGTGCTCGAAGTTCATAGGTTCCTCTTCGTCCGGGATGGGCGAACCAGTTGCGGTTCGATACGACCGCGGACTTCGCCGCTCGAATCGGTCCAGTCGACCGATAGTGCGACCGAGAGACCACAAGATATACTTCGATCGATCCGGATTAGTGGCGGAGAATCACCCCTGAAAACTGGCGACAACAGTTATGTCCACGTCGCGCCTGCTTTCGGACAATGGGTACGAACGGGAGTGAACACCCGGCCTCAGAGCGTCTGACGACGGGCGTTGGGGGGTTGGACGAAGTTCTCAACGGTGGGCTGCGACCCCGGTCGGCGACACTCGTTCGGGGTGCACCCGGGTCAGGCAAGACGATCCTCGGCCTCCACTTCCTCGCCAGCGGCGTCGAGGCCGGTGAAACGGGACTGTACGTCAATCTCGGCGAACCGAGTGCGTACATCCGCGATACGGCGCGGGCGTTCGGCCTCGACATCGATCCCGTGGAATTCCTCACGCTGTCGCCGTCCGGCGAGGAGTTCCAGACGGAGACGACGTACGATCTCTTCAGTTCGGCGGAGGTCGAGGGCCCGTCGCTCGTCGACGAGATCCGCGAGGAGGTCGAGGCGATCGATCCCGACCGCGTCGTCGTCGATCCCGCGACAGAGTTCCGATATCTCACGACCGACGAACACCAGTTCCGGACGCAGATTCTGAGCCTGTTGGACTTCCTCAAAGCCGAGGGCGCGACAGTCCTTTTGACCTCTCAGGCCGCCCAGTCGATGCCCGACGACGAACTCCAGTTTCTGGTCGACGCCGTCCTCAACGTCGCGGAAGGGGCCGACCGGCGGACGGTCTCCGTCTCGAAGTTCCGGGGCTCGGCCGCCCGCACGGGCCAACACACGCTCGCGATCACCGAGGAGGGGATGTCCGTCTGGCCGCGACTCGATCCGGGGCGATTCCGGGTCGACGGGCCACGAACGACCCTCTCGTCGGGGATCCCCGAACTCGACCAGCTGCTGTCCGGGGGCCTCACGACGGGGACGGTCACGCTCTTCAGCGGCCCCACGGGCGTGGGGAAGACGACGACGGCGCTGCAGTTCCTGCAGGAAGCCGCCGACCGCGGCCAGCGGTCGGTCCTGTACAGTTTCGAGGAGAACACCCGGACGCTGCTCGATCGGGCGGAAGCAGTCAACATCCCCGTCGCGGAGCTGATCGAGCGGGGGACGCTCCGAGTCGAGGAACTCGGGACCGAGGGGCTCACTGTCGACGAGTTCACTTCACGCGTCCGGACGGAGGTCGAAGAGCGCGACGCCGAGGTGATCGCGATCGACGGGACGACCGGGTTCGAGCAGTCGCTCGTCGGCTTCGATGGGGCGCCGATGGAACACCTCGTCGACATCGGGCAGTACCTCCGGAACGCGAACGTGACCGGACTGATCACGAACGAGGTCCACCAGATCACGGGATCGTTCCAGGCGACCGAACAGCGGATCAGTCACCTCGCCGACAGCATCGTCATCCTCCGACACGTCGAGTACAAGGGGAAACTCCGGAAGGTGATCGGTGTGTTGAAGATGCGAACGAGCGACTACGAGCCGCGACTCCGCGAACTCGAAATCACCGAGAAGGGGCTGCACGTCGGCGAACCGCTGACCGACCTCCGCGGGATCCTGACAGGGACGCCGGAGTGGGACGATGCCACCGACTGAGCACTCGGCGGAACCCACGGAAGCGGCCACCGATACGGACGGTGACCCGCTGGACGACCTCCTCGAGGGACGGGCCGTGTCACCGGAGATCGAGGGGCCGCCGACGATCTACCCGCTTTTGGCCGACAGCGGCAACCAGCGGGTGCTCGCCGAATGGCTCGACGGCCACGATACCTACCGCGCCGCCGACGTCGACACGCCGATTGCGGACGCCGAGTTCGACCTCTGCATCACCGACGAGGGCGCGCTCCGGGAGTTCGGCAGCGAACTCAAGCGGCTCAAAGCCAACGCCCGACCAGTGCTGCTCCCAGTGTTGCTTTTGCTCCCCGAGCAGCGAACCGACGTGATCGGGATCGACGACGGCGAGATCGCCGACAACGTGTTCGCGACGACGATCGACGAGATCGTCTCCCTGCCGATCCGGCAGACGGAACTGGCGTGGCGGATCCGGGCGCTGCTCCGGCTTCGCTCCCAGTCGCTCCAGCTTCAGGCGCGGACGAGCAAACTGGAACTGTTCCGGCGGGCCGTCGAGGACTCGGGGCACGCCGTGTACATCACCGACCGGGACGGCACGATCAAGTACGTCAATCCGGCGTTCGAGGATATCACCGGCTACAGCGCGTCGGAGGCGGTCGGCCAGACGCCCCAGCTCCTGAACTCCGGGGAGATGCCGGACAGCTACTTCGAGGAGCTCTGGGAGACCGTCCTCGCCGGCGACGTCTGGAGCGCTGAGGTCATCGACCGACGAAAGGACGGGGAACTGTACTACGCCGACCAGACGATCGCGCCCGTCACCGACGGCGAGGGGCGATTCGTCGCGTTCGTCGCCGTCCAGCGGGACATTACCGAGCGAAAGCAGCGCGAGGAGACGCTCGAACGGCGCACCCAGGCCATCGAACGAGCGCCCATCGGCGTCAGTATCTCCAATCCCAAAGAGCCAGACAACCCGCTGATCTACGTGAACGAGGCCTTCGAGGAGCTGATGGGGTACTCCCGTGAGGAGGCCGTCGGTCGCAACTGTCGGTTCCCCCAGGGCGAAAACACCGACTCCGAGCGGGTCGCGCGGATCCGCGAGGCGATCGAAGCGGAGGAACCAATCGCCATCGACATTCGCAACTACCGGAAAGACGGCACGGAGTTCTGGAACCACCTGAACATCGCCCCCGTCAGGGACGACGAGGGGGAGGTGCTCAACTACGTCGGCTTCCAGCAGGACGTGACCGACCGCAAGCAACGCGAAGCCCAGTTGCGCATCCTCGGGCGGATCCTCCGGCACAACCTCCGGAACGACATCAACGTGATCCAGGGACGGGCCGAGTCGATCCAGGCTCGCTGCGAGGAGTCGATTGCCGACGAGGCCCAGCGGATCATCGACAAGAGCGGGGAACTGATGGCGTTGGCCGAGAAGGAACGGGCGATCACCGAGGTGCTGTCGGAGCCGCCACGGCCGGTCGATATCGACCTCGAGAAACTGATCGAACGCGTCGTGGACGACATCAGCGGTCGGTTCTCGGGCGTCTCGATCGAAACCGACTGTCAGGGCGAGTTAACCGTCTCCGCGTCGGACCACTTCGGAACGGCGCTCGAGGAACTGGTCGAAAACGCCGTCGTCCACAACGACCACGAGACGACCGAGGTCGGGGTGAGTGCCCGTCGTGAAGCCGACAACGTCCGTCTCACAGTCAGAGACGACGGCTCCACGATCCCGGAGATGGAGCGGGCCGTGTTACTGGGCGACGAGGGACAGACGGCGACCTTCCACGGAAGCGGCCTGGGGCTGTGGCTCGTCAACCTGATCGTCAGCCGGACGGGCGGGTCGATCTCCCACGAACCCAACGGGGCCGGCGGGAACGTCGTCGAAATCGTCCTCCCGCAGTGACCCTCCCTGACGGCATCGATTTTGCCCTGCGACGTCCCCGTGGATCCACCGGCCGACGGCAACGGGCTCCCGGTAGCAATCGTTGACGCACCCCGGCGGAGACGCATCCAGTGAAGACGCACCCCGGCGAAGACGCATCCAGTGAAGACGCACCCCGGCGAAGACGCATCCAGTGAAGACGCACCCCGGCGAAGACGCATCCAGTGAAGACGCACCCCGGCGAAGACGCATCCGGCGGAAACGCATCCGGCGGAGAGGCGGCCGGCGGAAACGCATCCGGCGAAGACGCATCCGGCGGAGAGGCGGCCGCTGCGGAGTTCGGTCGGCGAACGACCGCCCCTCGTGGGAGCTACGCTGCTCAAGATTCTTGCCGGTGGGCAACCAGAGACCCAACAATGCTCAGACGGATCCTGCACGACCTCGGGTACGCGATTGCGCACGTTCTCTTTCTCGGTGCCCACACCCCCGAGGCGGTCGTCAGACGGCTCCGCATCGCCTACCGAATCGTCGGCGTCCGTATCGTCGAGACGCCCCGCGTCGACGCGACCGAGCGGACGGTGTTCCTGTGTCCGTACCGGAACCTCGGCGCCACGTGGTTCGGGGCACGGTGGCTCTGTCACGACGTCCTCGACCGGGTCGACGACGGGTACGTGACGTACCTGCGGCGACACAAGGGAATCGACTATCAGCGACCACGGAGTTGTAATGACTTCGACTACTGTACGGCGTCGGAGCACTGCTACTCGGAAGTCTCCGAGATGGAGTAGGGCGAATGGATCCGCTACCCATCCGTCGGCGCATCGCAGAGCAGTTCTCCTACCGGGGCGAGCGCGCCGACGTCTGGCGCGCGTTCGATCTCATCCTCGACACCGACGCGTTTCTCAACCTCGGCTTCTCCGAGCGGTACCGGCCGCACCTCCTCGGGTCCCCCCAGCGACGGCTCGCCGACCAGGTCGGCCAACGACTCGCCGCGCGGCTGCCGACCACGACGGGAACCCGGTTGCTCGACGTCGGCTGCGGCCGCGGGGGACCGGCGATCACGCTCGCGGAGCGATTCGGATTCGACGTCTCTGGGATCGATCTGGTACCGTACAACATCCGGCGCGCACGCGAGAACGCCCGGGACCGTGCAGTCGACGCCGAGTTCGTCGTCGGCGATGCGACGCAGTTACCGTTCGCGCCAGGGTCCTTCGCCGCGTGTGCGGCAGTCGATTCCCTCGTGTACGTGCCCGACCGGGCGGCTGTCTTCTCGGCACTCGCAGACGTCCTCGATTCGGACGGCGTTCTCGTCGTCTCGGACCTCTTGACCCGGTCGGGACTCGACGGGCGAGAACGCGGGCACGTGGAGTCTTTCGCGACAGCGTGGGATATGCAGCCGCCCGGGACGTTCACCGGCTATCGACGGGCGCTCGAAGCCGCGGGCTTCGCGGTGGAGCCGTTCGAGGATATCACGGCCAACAGCGTCGGGCGGTTCCGGACGTGGACGACGGCGTTTCTCGCGCTCTCGCGGAGCCCGCTGGGACCGCTGCTCTATCGGCTGCTCCGTGCCGCCGGCCTCGATCCCGAGCGGATTACGACGCAGGTGCGGCGCGCCCACGCCGCCCTGCCGTATCTCAGACACGGGATTATCACGGCCGTTCCGAAATGAGCCACATCAGCACACTCGAGGGCCTGTTCGGGGACGATCCCCGGGTCCGTGGGCCTGTGCGTTTGCGGGGACTGTAGCAACAACTTCACGAACGCCGACGCGGCTGGCAGCGCCGACGGCGACGTGCGCTGTCCGAACTGCGACTCCGCGGACGTCGAGTTGGCCGTCGGCTCGAACTGATCGTTCCCCGACTGCGTCACCTGTATTTTCGGTGATTCGATCCTCCCCCGGAGTCGCGTCTCCGGCGCAGACGCAAAGTACAACTCCCCCGGGTTCGCTTCCCCTGTATGTTCGCTGGCGTGTCTGATCTCCTCCGGTTGGCGATCCTCCCGGTACTCGGGTGGGCGGCGTGGCGGGACATCGAGACCAGACGGGTACCGAGCCGGACCTGGTACCCGCTGGTCGGCCTCGGTGTCCTCCTGCTCGTGTGGGACGCTCTCGGCCATCTCTCGTTTGCGGCCGCCGCCGACGTCCTGTTTTTCGTCCGTGTCGCGATCAGCCTCTTTCTCGTCGCGCCGATCGCCTACATATTCTGGCGGCTCGGTGGGTTCGGCGGCGCCGACGCGAAGGCCCTCATCACGGTCGCGATTCTGCTGCCGACATTTCCGACCTACTACTTCGCGGGGTTTACGCTCCCGGACGTTCGGACCACGCTCGGCGTCTTCTCGATGACGGTCCTGACGAACACCGTCGTCCTCGCGGCCGCGTATCCGCTCGCGTTGGCCGGGCGGAACCTTCTCGACGGTGACCTGCAGTTTCCGGTGTCGTTCCTCGGCCGCCGCGTGGATATCAACGCACTCCCCGACGCACACGGCCGCCTGTTCGAGACCCCCGATGGGTTCTCGCGAAACGGGCTCGACATCGACGCGCTGCGGATGTACCTCCGGTGGCGCGGGACGACGCTCGCGGAACTCCGGGCTGAACCGGGGCGCTTCCGCGACCCCGCGAGCATCGGCGAGACGCACGATCCCACCGACGGCGCAGTGGGCGTCGCGACCGACGGGGGCACGCCCGAGTATGAGTCGGACACCGGGGAAAGCGACTTCGACGATCCGTGGGGTGCTGAAGCGTTCCTCGACGACATCGAGGGGACGGCCTACGGAACGTCGCCGGAGAAGCTACGCGGCGGCCTGGAGATCGTCGTCGACCGCGAGGAAGTGTGGATCTCCCCGGGGATTCCGTTTATCGTCCCGATGTTCGTGGGAACGCTTCTGGCGTTCACCTACGGGGATCTCGTCTTCGGTGCGCTGGGTGCGGTCGGCGTCGTCTGATACTGATCACAAAAGCACGGATCGAGACAGGAGAGATCCGGAAGCTACTGACTCACGACGTACGGCAACATCCCCGAACCCGACGAGCCAGCGCTACAGGCCGATCGGCAGCTCGTCGAGCCGCGAGGTAGTCACGGCGTACTCGCTGCCGCAGTTTTCACACTCGACGATTGACGTCACTTCGCCGTCCGTGGTCGGATCGGAGGCAACGGCGAGCACCGTCCCACAGGAACACGTGAGCCGGTTCCGCAGTACGTCGTTGACACACTCGGCCAGCAGCTTCGCGAACCGGCGCTCCGAGTCGCTGATGGCCGTCTCACGGGGCTCCGTGCTCGCAAAACAGAGCGTTCCGTAGACGGACTCCGTGCTCCCGACTGTCGCACCGAGATACGTCCCGAGCCCGAATCGGTCGTAGGCTGGGTCGTCGGTCCAGCCCTCTTCGGCGGCGTTGTCGACGTGGAAGACGCCGTCTGGCGCCCGGACCGTCTCCCGGCAGTACGTCTCCGAGAGCGGCGCCGTTTCGCCGGCCTGCAGCAGGTCGTGGCCCCCGTGTGCAGATTCGATCAACTGTGTGTCCGCCGTCTCGTCGATCCGAGTCAGGAACCCATATGGGAGTTCCAGGACCTCGGTTTCGTGCTCGAACAGCCGCGACAGTTTGTCGTCGGACGTCAGTGAGGGGTCACACAGGTCTTCCCACACATCCAGCAAATGATTCGTGTCTACAGTCCCTGCCCCCGGGGAAGTGCTTGACATGGTGAGGTGTACCGACTAACAGTCGTATCAGCGAATGAACCAGTGTGTGCAATAACATTTGTGATTGACGCGTACAGGCGCAGTGTGCCGGCAGGAAACAGTCAGACGGCGACGGAGTCCCGTTCTTCCGAACGGAGTCGTCGCTCTGCGAGGGGCGACCGGGGACCAGTGGTGGCAAAAGACCTATCGGCCGGACACGCTTCGGTCGAAACGATGACTGACGACGTCGACGTCGATTTCGGCGCGGACGGACTCGTCCCCGCCGTCGCACAGGATGCAGACACCGGGGAGGTGTTGATGCTGGCGTACGTCTCGCCGGAGGCGCTCGAACGGACGCGGGAGACGGGGCGTGCCCACTACTACTCGCGCAGCCGCGAGGAACTCTGGGAGAAGGGCGCGACCAGCGGCCACACCCAGTCAGTTCGGGAGATCCGCGTCGACTGCGACGCCGACACGTTGCTGTATCTCGTCGAACAGACCGGCGGCGCGTGCCACACCGGACACCGGTCGTGTTTCTACCGCACGGTCGACGGGGAACACGTCGGCGAACAGGTGTTCGACCCGGACGCGGTCTACGAGTGAGTACTGATGGTCGGCTCAGGACAGCGAACCGGGGGTGACGGCGCCGACGGGGACGAAGCGGTCCAGTCGTACATCGACGAGGCCGAGGCCCGCATCCACGACCTCCGGGACGCCCGCGAGCGTCGCGAGGAGGTGGAATCCCGCATCGAACGCGTCGGCGAGGAGGCGGTCGTCGACGCCGCCGACACCTACCGGAAGGCGGTCCGGCTCTTGGACCGATACGAGGATTCGGCGACCGGCACGGGCGACTTCCAGGCGTACGTCGAGTTCCAGGATCGCTTTCTCGGTCTCGTCGAGGACCTCGACGAGGACGTCCCGGCCCACGACGCCTTCGAAGACGCCGCCGAGCGGATGGACCGCCGCCGGCTGAGCGAGGAGCACTTCGAGGGCGCCCGAACGGATCTCGAACCCGCCGCGGAGTACGTCGACCTCCTGGAGCGTCGCGAGGATACGAAGGAAGGCCTTTCGACCGCCCGTCGGAACGCGAGGCTCGCTCTCAGAGACCTCGACAGTGAGATCGAGCGACGAGAGGAGATGCTCGCCTTCGCCGACGTCGACCTAGACGCGCCGGTCGAGGAGATTCAGGACCCGATCGAAGCGTACAACGACGCTGTGACAGCCGATTTCGCGTCGTTCTACGAGTCGGCGCCCGCCACGGAAGTCGTGGAGTTCCTCGAGCGTACCGAGTCGTTCCCGCTCGTGGAGTTCCGGCCGCCACCGCGCGACCTCCGGGAGTTCGCCCGCGAGAGTCCCGACGCCGACGAGCCGATTCCGACACTCCTGGATTACGCCGATTACACCGGCTCGAAACTGGATCACTACGCCGAGGACCCCGGGCTGCTCCAGACCACGGTGGCCGTCCACCGGACGTTCCTCGAACGCCTCTCGGCCGAGCCGCTGACGGTGTCGCTGCCGCCGCCGTCCGCGGCGGCGCTCCGCTGGTGGGTGCGCGAAGCCTCGTCGCTCTTGCGGCGATTCGCCGCGGAGTCGACGATCACGAGGCTCAGAACAGTGCGGGACCTGACCCGGCGGGACGACTACGAGGAGCTCAGATTCGCCGCCCGCGCCCACGAGGAACTCGACGCCGAAGAGCGCGAGCACGTCCGCTCGGGTGCGGCAGCGGCGGAACTGGATCGGCTCCGCGACGCCCGGGATCGACTCAGTGCCGCCCTCGACGGCGACTGATGGAGATCGTCACGGCGGTCGCGTTCGCCGTGGGCACGCTCTCGATCTATTACGGGCTGCGAGCGCTCAAAACGAGGCGTGCGATCCGGCGACTCCGGGGCGACAGCGGCCTGGTCGGCCACCCGACCGACTGGCTCGACGCCGGCGAAACGAAGACTGAAGACGCGGCTCCGACCACGAGAGACCGCTCGTTCGAGCGCGGAGTCGTCCTGCTCGCGCTGGGATTGCTCTGTCTGCTGTTCGGGATCCTGGCGCTGTGAGGAGGACGGCACAGAAAATTTGACACACCGCTTTTGAACATCTGCCGAAGAGACAGAGACTGTATCCATCCTAAAGACCCGTATACGCCGGAACGCTACCGGGGAAGCTACCCGATTTCGAGCCTGGCCTCGCGGAGGACGGCGTTGACCGCGCCGCCGAGCAGGACGACGATACTGGCGTAGTACAGCCACGTGACAAACAGGAGGATGGCGCCGATCATCCCGTAGGCCCCGAAGCGGGAGGCGTTTGCCGCGTAGAGCCGGAACCCGATCTGTAGAAGCACCCACCCGCCAGCGGTGACGGCTGCTCCCGGAAGCACCTCCGCG
This sequence comes from Halobellus ordinarius, assembly GCF_031823395.1. Lineage (NCBI taxonomy): Archaea > Methanobacteriati > Methanobacteriota > Halobacteria > Halobacteriales > Haloferacaceae > Halobellus > Halobellus ordinarius. The sequence continues at coordinate 144,231 of NZ_JAVQKJ010000002.1, read as the reverse complement.
ATCGACACCTCGACCGGCGGGAGCACGTAGTAGATCGGCAGAAACGCGAGTGCAAGAACGGCGGTCAGCAGTAGCGACCCGGACACGTTGATAAAGGGAAGTTCGAGCGGCAGGAACGAGAGTGCGACGCCGACGGCGACGACCAGTCCGATGGCGAACGCGATTCCGACCACCACGACGAGCCCGTTCCGGACCTGTCCGAGCAGCGATGTGTCCACGCCGTCGAGGTACAACTCGTCGAACGCCTGGTCGAGGCCGCGAAAGAGTTTCAGGGCGCTCCAGGCCAGCCCGACGAACCCGACGAGGGACGCAGCCCCTCGACCGGTGGTGTTCGTGAGCGTCCGGGTCACACTGTCCTGACCCGCTGACGAGAGCTGTTGGCTGAGCATACCTGTAACGCGATCCGCCAGTGCTTCGCCGCCGGCGAACGACGCAACCGCCACAGTGAGCAGTATCAGCGGGATGATCGAGACGAAGGCGTAGTAGGCGATACCAGCCGCCAGATACGTGAGATTGCGGTCCATCGCGAGGGCAACCACAGCTCGGATGGTCGAGGCAGTGCCCTCCAGAGGGGCGAGGACGTATCGGCCGATCTGGGTATCGAAGCTCATCGTTTTCCCTCTAGAGACACCCGCCGCTGCCGGCGGTTGGGAACGCAGGCCATTCGTCAGCGCGATCTGCTTCAGCTACCTTCTTTATCGGAGCGACTCCCGTCGTTACGCCTCTTGGAAGCCGGATGAATCCGATAGATAGGCCGATGAGCAAAGTCGTCAGCGCTGTCTCAATCATCTCCTCGAAACACCGCCAGCTTAGAGGACGAAGGAGATGATAGCCAGAGCGATGAATATGATAACAAGCCATTTGGCTATCTCCATACTGAGCCCCGCAATCCCCCTCGCACCGAGAATCCCCGCGACGACCGCGAGTATCAGGAACAGGATTGCGAGTTCGATGAATCCCCCGCCAAACTGCAGTGGGGCTAACTGTGCTGGCGCCGACACATCCAAAACACTGTTCTTCATATCTTTAGTTGAGTGTGCATACGTATGACATTCCGACTTTTTTACCGTGTCTGCATTTTTGATCAATCGAGTTACAAGATTTTTCCCCCAAGAACGAGAGACCACGAATCACGTCAACGGTACCGCACCGACGTGTGGGGATAGCTCTCCGAAGGAGGGTGATTCTGTGCGGCTGTAGCGCTCGTGGACTATCTGTCACGCCCCGCTCTCCGGTGTCTCAACTTCTGTACCGCCCTCGCTGTGAAGGGAAACCCCGATCGTCCCTGGGCCGTCACTCGACCGCTGCCGCCGCCTCCCGGAGCGGTTCGGCCACTTCCTCCGCGAGCGTCCGTGCGCGGTCGGCGTCACGTGCCTCCGCGTAGACGCGCACCTTCGGCTCGGTGCCGGAGGGACGGACCAGCACCCACGCGTCACCGTAGTCGAGCCGATAGCCGTCGGTCGTATCCGGCTCTGCGTCCGCGGATGCGGCGTACTCCGCGGCGGTGTCCAACATCGCGTCGAGTTCGGCGTCGGTCTCGTAAGGGAGGTTGATACGGACGTTCTCGTACGCAGAGTAGGGGGCGACGAGCTCCGAGACCGGTCGCTCGGCGACGAGTTCGAGGAACTTCGCGCCGACGAACGCGCCGTCGCGGACGAGTCGGTACCCAGGGTAGAAGATCCCGCCGTTGCCCTCGCCGGCGATCGGGACGTGTGTGCCCTCCGCGCGGAGCTGTCGGATGCGCGTGATGATGTTGGTCGATCCGATCGGCGTCAACTCCAGCGTCGCGCCTGCCTCCGTACAGACGTCGACCAGGCGCTGGGAGACGTTGACAGCGGCGACTGCAGTGTCGCCCGCGTCGAGTTCGGCGGCAGCGAGTGCCGCGAGTGAGGACTCGCCAGGCACGAACGCGCCGGTCTCGTCGACGAACACCGCCCGGTCGGCGTCGCCGTCGTGGGCGATGCCGACGTCCGCGGCGGCGGCCGTCACCAGTGCGCGGAGGTCGTCGAGGTGCTCCTCGGTGGGTTCGGGCTGCCGGCCGGGGAAGTGGCCGTCGGGCGTGGCGTTGACCGTGACGACGTCGCAGCCGAGTTTCCGGAAGAACTGGGGGCTCGTCAGCGCGCCGGCCCCGCCGCCCGGATCCAGCGCGACGGTGAGGTCCGCGTCGGCGATGGCCTCGCGGTCGACCGAGTCGAGCAGATCCGCGACGTACTCGCGGTTCGCAGAGCCGACCTCGCGGACGTCGCCGACCCCGTCCCACGCGGCGGTCGCAAAGCGCTCTTCGAGCACGTGGTTCTCGATCGTTTCGAGGTCGTCGATCCCGAGTTCGATCCCGTCGGCGCCGACGAGTTTCACCCCATTGTACTCCGCGGGGTTGTGCGAGGCCGTGATCACGAGCGCCGGCTGCTCGGTCTCGCCGGCGTAGCGGACCGCACTCGGGGTCGGCGCCGGACCCAGTCGGTCGACGTCGACGCCGACACTCGCGAGGCCGCTTGCGGCCGCATTCGAGAGCATCTCGCCCGAGGTCCGGGTGTCCCGCGCCACGGCGATCCGGTCGGCATCCCACACCGTCCCGGCCCCCTTGGCGATACGGAGGACGAACTCGGGTGTCAGGCCGTCGCCGACGACCCCCCGGGTTCCGCTCGAACCGAACAGTTTCATTGCGGGGTACTCCACGGTGCGCGGTAAAAGTGGTTGCGACCCGGTGCGCAACAGTCTCCAGAGAGCCCCACGGCCGACCGCCTCACTCGTTGGCGGGCGGACTCTCCACGAACTCGGTCAGCGTCGGGAGGAACTTGTCGACAGCGACGAGGTAGCCGAAGTACAGCGCCACGGCGCCCATCACCGCCATCCACAGCGCCAAGAGCAGGTCGCCATGTTGTGCCGTCGAGACGGCGAACCGTTCGATGTAAGCGCCGAGCAGCGAGAGCCCGACCGACGCGACGCCGAAAAGCGACAGTTCCAGCACGGCCGGCAACAGTTCGAGCAGAGCCCACGTCATACTGCCCGGTTCCGGGGTCGCTGTTGAGGCTCTTTCGGTTGCCGGCCGGGCGCGGATCGAAAAGTAGTCGGGCGGGGGCGGCCACCGCTCCGGTAGAGATGACAGGACGTCACCGCGACCTGAACTACGCGCGGCTCACCAGGGGCGGCTTTTTCCTCGGCCTCGGACTGTTCGCGCTGGGTGCGATCGGCGAACTCGCGATCGGCGCTACCGGCATCGCCGTCCCCGCGTGGGAACACAGGCTCCTCGTCGACGCGGAGTGGATCGGCGTGTTGCTCGCCCTGCTTTCGCCGTTCGTGTTCGGGATCGTGCTGCCGTTGACGGAGTAAGGTCCGGTCCGGAGACTTTAGGCCGCTCCCCGCCGGACCCCCGAGTATGACTGACCCGTTTCCCACCTTCGAGGTCGTGCCCGCCGTCGATATGCAGGACGGCGAGGTGGTCCAGCTCGTTCAGGGCGAGCGCGGAACCGAGAAGCGCTACGGCGATCCGGTCGCGGCCGCGGAACGCTGGGTCGAAGCGGGCGCCGAGACGCTGCATCTCGTGGATCTCGACGGCGCCTTCGAGGGCGAGCGCGAAAATGCGGCGGCTGTCGAGGCTGTCGTCGACGCCGTCGACGTCCCGGTGCAACTGGGCGGCGGGATCCGGACTGCCGCGGACGCGGCCGACCTGCTGGACCGCGGCGTGGCCCGCGTGATCCTCGGGACCGCTGCCGTCGAGGAGCCCGAACTGGTCGCCGAGATCAGCGACGAGTACCCCGGGCGCGTGATGGTGAGCCTCGACGCCAAAGACGGCGAAGTCCTGGTCGCCGGGTGGACTGAAAGCACCGGCCTCGACCCCGCCGAGGCCGCGGCGCGCTACGAGGAGCTGGGCGCGGGCGCGATCCTCTTCACAGACGTCGACGTCGAGGGCCAACTCGGCGGCGTCCAGACCGACGTGACCCGCCGGGTCGTCGACGCCGTCGACATCCCCGTGGTCGCCTCCGGCGGCGTCGCCTCGCTGGACGACGTCCGGGCGCTCCGGGAGGCGGGCGCGGCGGCCGTCGTCGTCGGCACCGCGCTCTACGAGGGGACGTTCACGCTCTCGGCCGCGATGGACGTTTGATACTGATTACTCTCGCGGCCGCGATGGACGCCCGGCTCTCATTTCCGCGGCTGCGACCGACGCCCGAGTCCGAACCGGGTGACGACGGCGGCGCTCGCGATCGTGATGAGCGTGAGGCCGAGCGCGGCCGTCACCCCGGAGTCGGAAAACAGCAGGAATCCCCCGAAAGCCAGGGCGTAGGCCACGAGGACAACCCCTTTGATTCCCCACATAGTTCGGCGTGGTGGCCGGGGGAGTATCAATCCGCGCAAGACGGTCGTCGGACGTCGGTGTGGGAATAACGGTGCTGTCGGGGAGGTCCCCTGTTCACGAGGGTGTCATCGGAGACTTCCCTCACCGATCAGGAATCGCTCAGTACAGAAGAGAAATACGCAGGCATTGCTTCGTCTCTTTCGGCATCGACTGAAATACGATGTCGGAACATATTGCTCACGAACGGCCGTATACAAGTGGTACAAATGTGATAACAATGGTTATATAGTCTCAGGCCCTACATAAATGTGATTCTCCTCGAACCGGCCGTTTGAGCCACGTCCGAGGCCTGGGCGACCATTTCCTGAGAATACACTGAGCATATAATGTCAACAAAAACACAATCGAAAGAGCAGCAACCAGTCCACGGCATCGACATGGCTGCTCACGAAGAGTTCCTCGCGTTCGCCAGGGAGAACCCGGAAGCCGTTCAATTCGTACTGAGCGCGGTTGGCACCGACGAGGGTCGCGTGCTCCATACCCGCTCGAAGACGCAGTCGTACTCGCTCGGCGGTCAGGAGATCAACCGCGTCGGCCGTGAGAACACCCAGCACTTCGGCGGGCACAGAGAAGTCGAGGACGCTGTCGGATTCGTCGACCCGACCGACAGAGAAGAGGCTATCGAAGTCGCCCTCGCTGCCCTGACCGGGTGCATCAACGGCTCGATTTCGCTGAGTGCGGTACAGTCCGGTGTCGACATCGACGAGCTCGAGACGACCGTTACGGTCGACTTTGATCCGTCGGTGTTCCTCGGGCTGGAGGAAGTCAACGAGGCCGACGGAACTCCGAGTGATATGTACGGAGATCTTCAGATAGACATCCGAGTCAGCGGGGAGGACATCGACGACGAGACCCTCAACCAGATTCGGGGATGGGCCAGTCGCTCGCCCGTTTACAATCTGATGACACTCGGACACGAGGCTTCCCCGAAAGTGTCTATGAAGCCCGATCAGTCGAGCTAAGCAGTCAATCCGCGACTCTACCCCATCTTATACGCTGATACTAATGGAAATCTCACCGATGGGCTGGCAGTGATTGAACGAACGATACTGTCGGACACAAGTCTGTGAAGAATATCGCCGTCCCGGGCGGCGAATATCTTGAAACAGTTGTGTCCGACAGTATAGCCTATGTCAGTCTTCGAGAGCGTCTCGGTCCTGCATCCGCCCACTCACGCTACGGCCTGGTTCGAATGCGAGACTGTGAAATGAACACAGTGACAAGCGTTCTATGAGCCCCCTATTTTCACGCCTCCTGCTTCCGGATCTTCTCCCGCCCGGGCGCGATGAGTTCGTTCAGGTACGTCGCGAGCGCGCCCTTCGCGTCGGCGGGGTGAAGTTCACCGGATTCCAGGTCGGCTTCCAGGTCGGCGTATCCCTCGTAGCTCAGGTCGCCACCGTACTTCTCGGGCCGTTCGACGACGACCTCGCCGAACCGCGGGAAGACGTGATACTCGAAGAGCTGCAGGACCGGGTTCTCCCGCTCCTCACCGTCGTCGGTCGGGTCGGGGTCCGCCGTCGGCGGACAGTAGGCCTTCTCGACCTTCCGCTCGATCTCGGCTTCGGAATCCTGCATCGAGATGGAGATCCCCGTCGACGTCGACATCTTGCCGACGCCGGTCGTCAGATCCGCGATCAGCGGCGTGTGCAGACAGGTCGGCGCGTCGGCGTCGATGCTCGGCAGCGTATCCCGGGCGAGCATGTGGACCTTCCGCTGTTCCATCCCGCCGATCGCGAGGTCGACGTCGAGGTAGACGATGTCGAGCGCCTGCATCAGCGGGTAGACCGCCTGCGCGACCGTGACGGTGTCGCCGCCGCCGATCTCCGACATCGCCCGCTCGGCCCGCGAGAGCGACGTCTCCAGTTCTAAGGCGTGGAGATCGAGGATGTACTCCTCGTCGAGTTGGTACTCGGAGCCGAGAACGAACTCGGTCTGGGACGCTTCGAGGCCGTAGGCGACGAACTGCTCTTTCATCCGCGTCGCCGTCTCGCGGATCTCCTCGAACGTGCCCTTGCCGTTGAGGTACGCGTGAACGTCGGCCAGGAGAACGACCACCTCGAAACCCGCCTCCTGGAGTTCGATGAGTTTGTTGGCGGTCAACATATGCCCGACGTGGAGGACGCCCGACGGCTCATAGCCCACATACGCCCGCTTTCCGTCCGGCGATTCGGCTAGCGCGCGCACTTCCTCCTCCGTGACCACCTCGGAGGCGTTCCGGGTGATAAGCTCGTAGGCGTCCATACGTGCGAGAGATCGGGACTGCGGCATATGACTTCTGTGATGTCGTCCGCGGAACGGTCCGGCCAATGCCTCGGGCCCTATTCGGGCGCTGAGGAACGCGGTGGCCTCGCTTCTGGAGTCGATTAACACCGGAGCGCCGCTTCTGGAGTCGACCAACGCCGTGGACTCGCTTCTGGAGTCGACCAACGCCGGAGCGCCGCGCTCTTGGGACGCCTACGGCGAAATCCCGTACGTGTCGTGGTCGGGCGTGATCATGTAGACGTTCTCCATCCGCTGGATTTCGTCGAGTCGAGCGATCGTCTCGTCGTCGAGTTCCCACCCGAAGAGGTCGATGTTGGATGCCACGTGCTCGGGGTTCGTGGACTTCGGCAGGACGACGACGCCCTTCTCGATGGCCCACTTGAGGACGATCTGTGCGGGAGCGACGTCGTGTTGCTCCGCCGCCTTGACGACGCGAGGATCATCGAGATACTGGGCGCGGGCCAGCGGCGCCGCCGCCTCGACGACGACGTCGTGCTCGTGGCAGTAGTCGAGTAGATCCTCCCGGAAGTACCACGGGTGGAACTCGATTTGGTTTACCGCGATAGGAACGTCGGCGATCTTCCGGGCGAACCGGAGCTGGTAGGTGCTGAAGTTGCTCACGCCGATGTTTCGGACCAGTCCCTCCTCGTGAGCCTGTTCGAGGGCGCCGATCGTCTCCCGCAGCGAGATCGCGGGATTCGGCCAGTGGATGAGGTACAGATCGAGGTAGTCGGTACCGAGCCGCTCCAGGGAGTCCGACAGCGACTCCAGCAGGCTCTCGTAGTGGAGGTTCGGGGGCAGCACCTTCGAGGTCACGAAGAGGTCTTCGCGGTCGTAATCGGCGAGTACGTCCCCCAGTGCTGCCTCGTTCTCGTAGCCCTCGGCGGTGTCGATGTGGGTGTAGCCGGCGTCGATCGCTACCGGAACCGCCTCAGTGACTTCCTCGTCGGAGAGGGCGTAGGTTCCGAAGCCGACAGCGGGGATTTCGTCGCCGTTCGGGAGCGTTCGGGTGGGTGTCGTGGTCATAACCGTCCTGAGGTTTCAGCCGGACCGTAAAAAGTGTCATACCCGTCCGGTCCCAAACCTCGCCGATGGCAACGACCCGTTCGCCGATCGTCGTCCTCGGGGGGTTGCTCCTCGTGGCGTTTCTTCCCCTGATCGTGATGTGGATCGTCGTCACCGACGTCGGCACGTTCGCGTACTTCGCCGGCTTCGCGCTGTACTTCCTGATCGCACACGTTGGGCTGCCCGGGTGGGTCTACCTGGACGCGACCGGCCGCGGCAGCGACTCGGCGGTCGGGTGGACGGCCCTCAGTTTTCTGCTGCCGGTCGTCGGGTTCATCGCGTACTACGTCCTCGGGCGCCCGGACGCGACCTACGAGGCCGGCGCTGACCGACGAGTCCGGCGGGAGTGACGGTCCCGCGACGCCGCTTTCGAGCGAAAGAACTGAACCAGTCGCCGTGCTACGGGACGTATGGACCGACAGCAGTTGCTGGCCATCGTCCTCGTGGTCCTGATGGTCGGCTCCTCGATCGCGTACGGGGCGGCATTGATTTTCTGACGGGCCGGCGCATCCACGGTCGCCGCCGGCTCACCGCGCCCGCTCAGCCGTCGCCCCACACGTCCGAGAGCGGATGATCCGACCGGTCGTCGGCCGAGTCGTCGGAGCCACCGTCGGCAGTTCCGCGCGTTCGTCCGCTGGAGGATCGGCCGCCGCTCGACGACCTGTCCCCGTTTCGTGTCGACGACGTCCGCCCACTCCCGCTCGACGTCGCTCGGCCGCTTTTCGTCCCCCCGATCGATCCTGGACCCGACGCCGACCCGTCCGCAGTCGCGACCGCCTCGAACGCGGGCAGGTCCGGCGTCGACAGCCGGTCGACCTGGTCGCGGAACCACGAGGGCATATCGTGCCGAGTGCGCTCGAAGAGGTCAAGCAGCGACGAATCCGCGAGGTACGTCGCGCCGTAGTCGTCGGGGGCGCGGACCACGCGGCCACACGCCTGGATGACCGTCCGGAGCGCCGCGCGTCGGTACCACGCCCACTGGCCCTCTTCGAGGCGACGAGCGACGCGGGAATCGTTGGTGTTGAGATACGGCGCCTTGCAGACGACCTGAAAGCGGCAGCGGTCGCCCGCCAGATCCAGCGCCTCCTCCATCTTCACCGAGAGGAAGACGTCCGGATCGTCGGTCGCAAGCCAGGATTCCAGGGCGGCGTCGCGGTCCTCGCGGTCGTGCGCCCGGACGCGACCGCCCAGCCCGAGTTCCGCGAGTCGTCGCCGCAGTTCCGACTGGATCGCATAGGAGTGACAGTGGACGAGGCCCTTCTCGTCGGGATGGGCGGCCAGAATCCGGACGAGCGTCCGCGCCACCTTCGGGAGCGTCTCATCGCGGCGGTCGTAGGTCATCTTCCCGCAGGTGACGTCGTACAGCGGGCGGTTCTCGACCGGGAACGTGTGGGGAACGTCGACTAAGGCGACGTCCGAGGGGTCGAGGCCGACGCCGCGACAGAACGCCTCCTTGTTCAGGATCGTCGCCGAGAGCAGCGCAAACCGGTTGCCGCGGTCCCAGACGGTATGATGCAGATATCGGGCCGGGTCCAGCGGCTTGATCGTGATCGGACTCCCCGCGCCGTCCGGCTGGTCGACGACCCACGTCGTCGGGCTCTCGGGGTCGCGGCAGTCCTCCACGAACCACGCGAGTTCCGAGCGGAGTTCCTGCAGGCGGTCGCGGCGGGCGGCCTCCTCGGGCGTCAGTTCGGGCTTCCGGAGCAGTTCGTCGGTCGCGCGCTCGGCGACGCCCCCGAGCGTCTCCGCGAAGCGGGCCGTCCGCTCGACCGGATCCCCGTCGGCCGCGACGTCCGGCACCGAGATGTCGTCCCAGACCGGGACCGTTTGCGGGGAGAGTTCGACGGTCGCGTACATCTCCGCCCACTCCGCGAGGCCGTGGGCCTCGTCGATGACGACGACGTCGCGCTGCCGGAAGACGTCCGACCCCGCCGTCTGCATGAAGTACGCGAGCGTCATCGCCGCGATCCGGCGGTTGGAGGCGATCGCGCGGTCCGAGAAGTACGGACAGCGGTGCCGGACCGAGCAGTCGAAGCCCGACTGCCGGACGCAGGGCGCGCGGTCGACCGGTGTGTCGGTCTCGCCGTTGAGGATGCAGGTGTAGTTCGACTTCCCGCGGATCACGTTCAGGTCGTCCAGCAGGGGGTCGGCCGCGACGTCGTCGAGCTGGGACACCTGCGGCGTCGTGTAGTAGGCGTCAGTCGCCTCGGCGGGATCCGTCTCCTCTTTCGTCGCCGCCGCGCCCGCGATGGCCCGCGCCAGGAGCGACTTGCCGCTGCCGGTCGGCGCGCGCACGAGGACGACTTCGTTGCCGGCGGCGAAGGCGTCGCGGATGTCCGCGAGCGCCTGCTCCTGTGCGCCGCGGAACTCCGGGGCCGGGAAGGACTGGGGGATCCGGTCGGGGTCCACAGGCGTCCTGGGTCGCTCTCGGATAAAAACCTTCAGACACACAGTACCCGTCAGAAACGGCCTGCAGAATTATCGATCGTGAAGTCAGTCCACCGAGCAACGGGGCCGAGTCAGCGGCTGCGGGGTTTGCAGGTGTTCACCCCGAATACGCTGTTGGTCGGACATTTCTGGGTGAGGCCAGTCACGAGCAGAACGGCGCCGATCAGGACGAGTATCAGCGCCATCAGTGCCTGTGGAACGGGACCCACGGCGACGCGCAAAAGCCCCGCATAGCCGACGACACCCACTCCGACGAGTATCGCGCCGACGATGAACCGCCCAGTTCTGTCGTAGCCGCCAACGTTTGTCTCCATCCCACTTGCGTATCGGTGTCGTGGAATCGTAAATCCCCAAGACGGTGCTCACTCGTCACGGACGATCCTCTGTACTTCTCGCAGGGATCGGTTTCGATATGTCGGACTGCACCCGCAACGGTTGGTCCACACAGCGAGGGCCGTTCATCATTTCAGTCCGCTGTCGATCCCGGTGACCGGTACGCGTATGTGTTATCACAATCATACTTCTGAACGACGGACTTCACTACGGTCAGATTGACCGAACACGGGTGTCTCACCGATGGCCAACGATAGCGGACTCGATACGTCGACCGCTCGCCTCCTCTCGATCGGAATGGCGTTCCTCGCTGGCGTGCTCGCCGGCGCCGTTCTGGTGGCGGCCGTGCCCGGACTCCTGGGGGGCCCAGTCGAGTCGGGACCGGATCCACAGAATCCGCCATACACGACAGCCAGTGGCGGTCCGAGTTGTTTCGACGGCGACGTAACCCCGAACGCCGGATGGGTACACGAGGTCGCCGTCGGCGACTCGTATGCGGTGACGCTCAATGCCACCGTCGTCCACGAGCCTGGGACAGAGATTCGCGCGGACGTGATCCCTCGGAGCGGCAATGGATACGAACTCGCTCTCAGAACGGAGTCGGTCACACCGGACCGATCGTTCGAGTGTGAGCGCGTCCACACGGAGTTCTCGATAGCCGCCTCGCTTCCCACCAGCTATCAGCGGTTGATCGTGACGATGAACGGCCGCGAACTCGTCGGGGCGACCCGCGAGGACACGACTGGCGACCTCTATCCGCTGCCGAACCCGCTGAACGCCACAGGGTGAACCGCGCGGCAGCGACGAAAAATGAGAGGATTGTCCGGGCTGCAGCCTCCGTTCTAGCAGACCGATATTTCTCCGGAGAGTGTCGTATTGCCGACGAGCAACTCACATATGCGCCTCTAGGCGACCGAGTTGCGATTTGGCAGGGGAGCCAAGCCGGGGATCGGTCAATACAGGGAACTCACGTACCGCTCGCTTTACTCGTGATTCACAGCCAGTCGGTAGTAATGTAGATCACTGTGTCCATCGCCTCTCGGTCGGGGAACGCTTCGATAACGCGCTGGATGATATGGTAGAGTTCGTGTGCAGGAAGCGACTGGTCGGGGATGTAGAATACCCCACTGTGTGAGTCTGCCGGCATCTGGACAAAGTCGTCGTCGCTGGTGACGATGAGACGCCTCTCTTGGACGGCGTACAGGCGAATCGTGGTGTCGTCGACGCCGTCCACCAATTCGCTCACGTCGACGACACGCTCTACGTCGTGGCCTGCTTTGTCGAGTTTGTCAGCCAGCGGAGCCGCGATGTTCTCGTCAAGCAGAAACGATACCTGCATCACGACGATTCCGGAAGATCATCGGGGCCGGAGATGATGCTCGGGTCGTCTTTTGCGGCTTCGTGAAGCTCTCGACGGCGTTCTTCGACCGCCCGCATCTCTTCGGGGTGGTCGTGATAGTACGCCAGTGCGTGGTAGACTTCCGAAGCAGTGAGGTCAAAGCGGTCCGCAACCGTCTGCGCGTCAAGGTCGCGCTCTTCGACCAGCGCGTGGATGTGGCTCACGGTGATTCGCCGGCCCCGAATGTGGGGCTCGTCGTGAATATCCGACTCGTCACCCGAGACGACGGTGTTCATCTGCTTCGACATAGTGTCGAATACCATTGCAGTGGCCTTCAGTCTTTGCCGGTACAGGCAGTCAGCCGCGGATGTTTTGTAGGAGATGACTCACATCCGTTCGCTTCGCTCGCAGTGCGTGCGCAGAGTGACAAACGTATCATCGGTCCCAACGTCAATGGTCGTGCGAGATGTGCGCCCTGTTTTCGGCAGAGCTGCCGAGCCTGTCACTGATCGAGGCTTTTCGACAGAGCCGATAATCACTATCAAGTCTCTCCGCGAAGAGGCACCGAGTATGAGCTTACAGGACAACGTCGCCATCGTCACGGGGGCCAGTGCGGGAATCGGCGAAGCGACGGCCCGCGCGCTCGCACGGGAGGGCGCGAACGTCGCCCTCGCGGCGCGGCGCCGGGAGCGACTGGAGGAGATCGCCGACGACATCGAAGCGACGTCTGACGTCGAGACGCTCGTCGTGCCGACGGACGTCCGCGACGAGGCGGAAGTCGAAGCGATGGTCGAGACGACGGTCGAGACGTTCGGCCGACTCGACGTCCTCGTGAACAACGCGGGCCTCGGTGTCGGCGGCGACGTCGCGGAGACGACGAGCGAGGAGTACCGGCTGATGATGGAGACGAACGTCGACGGCGTCTTCTTCGCGACGCAGGCGGCCGTCCCGCACCTGCGGGAGACAGAGGGCAACCTCGTCTTCGTCGGGAGTTTCGCGGGCCAGTATCCCCGGCCCGCCAACCCGATCTACGCCGCGACGAAGTGGTGGGTTCGCGGCTTCGCCCACAGCGTCGAGGGCCAGATCGGCCCGGACGGCATCGGCGTCAGTGTCGTCAACCCCACCGAGGTCCGGACGGAGTTCGCCAGCGAAAGCGGCGAAACGTTCGAGGAGCGGTTCGAGCCGGGTGAGGTGACCGAACCCGAGGAGATCGCCGAGGCCATCGCGTTCGCCGCGTCGCAGGACAACTCGACGGTTCACGAGATCGACCTGTACCGACGCGACAAGTTCGCAGAGTGGTGAGAGGCGGGCACCGGACCGCCGCAAGCGGCGATGGTTGGTGAATCGCACGGCCACGACGACAGCGACTTCCCGTGCCGATACGCTCAGAGCGCGTCGACGTCCTCACTCGTCACCACGCGGTCGTCGGGGAGTCGCGCGATGCAGTCGTGACACAGGAAGAACTCGCCGCCGTCGTCGAGTTCGAGCGTCATCCCGCCGGAGGATTCGGTCTCGAACGACCAGAAGTCGCCGATGCCGCCCGCGATCCGCACCGAGCGGCCGCAGCCGTCGCAGGGTTCACTCGTCATACCGGACCGACGGGACCGAACGACAAACGTCCTGCGGCGACTGGGACGCGCCGGTGGAGACGAAAAGTGTAATAATTCCGTTGCATCCGTAGTTTCTACTGCGGCGACCGTGGAAACAAACGACAATGAGCACGTCCGAACCGGGGCCGACCGCCGACGGCGAGAACCGGGCCGGCGAGACACCGACGACCGTCGCAACGCCGGACGCCGACGAGACTGAGGTCACCACGACCGAATCGGGGACGGAACTCGAACGGACCATCGGGCTGACCGGCGGAATCTCGATCGGCGTCGGGACGATGATCGGCGCCGGGATCTTCGTGTTCCCGGGACTGGCGGCGGGCCGCGCCGGTCCGGCGGCCGCCGCGTCGTTCGGGATCGGCGCGATCATCGCACTCCTGGTCGCGCTGCCGGCCTCGGAGTTAGCGACGGCGATGCCCCGCTCCGGCGGCGGATATTACTTCATCTCGCGGGCGCTCGGGGCGCTCCCGGGTGCGATCGTGGGGATCAGCATCTGGCTCGGCCTCGTCTTCGCGACCGCCTTCTACCTCGTCGGCTTCGGCAACTACGCCGCAGCGGTCCTGGCGGAGGCTGGCGTCGCCGTCGGTGGGATTCCGATCGTCGTCCCGCTGGGGCTGCTGTTCGGCGCGTTCCTGACCGCGTTGAACCTCTTCGGAACCGAACGGGCCGCCGCGCTCCAGAACTACGTCGTTGGGCTGCTTTTGACGATCCTGGTGCTGTTTCTGGGCTACGGCGGCCTCGACGCCCTCGGGGTCTTCGGCCGCGCCAGCGCCCCGGAGACGTTCGCTCCCTTCGGACCGCTGCCGGTGTTCACGACCGCCGCGCTCGTGTTCACGTCGTATCTGGGCTTCGCGCAGATCGCGACCGTCGCGGGTGATATCAAGCGACCGGGGCGGAACCTCCCGCTCGCGATGGTCGCCTCGGTCGTGATCGTCGGCGTGCTGTACGTCGCAACCATCTTCGTCGCCACGAGCGCGTTCGGCAGCGCGGCGCTCGCCTCATTCGGCGAAACCGCCATCGTCGAGGTCGCCCGCGACTTCACCGGGACAGCCGGGGCGATTGCGATCCTGCTCGCGGGCCTTCTTGCGACCGTCTCGAGTGCGAACGCGTCGATCCTCTCGACCTCGCGGGCGGTGTTCGCGGTGAGCAAGGACGCGATCCTGCCGAGCGTGGCCGCGCGGATGAACCTCAAGTACGGCACGCCGCACGTCGCGCTGTCGATGGCGGGCGGCCCCGTGCTCGTGTTGGTCGCGCTCGGTCAGGTGGAGGTGCTCGCGGAAGTGGCATCGTTTCTCCATCTGGTGATGTACGGGCTGATGTGCGTCGCGCTCATCGCGATGCGGCGGAACGAACCCGAGTGGTACGATCCGGATTTCCGCGTGCCGGCCTACCGCCTCGTCGCTGGGCTCGGAGCGTTCGCCAGCGGCGGGCTGATCCTGTTTATGCAGCCGGCCTCACAGATCATCGGCATCGCGATTATGCTCGCGTCCGCCGGGTGGTACAAGTACTACGCGGCCGACGTCCAACTCAAGGGGGTGCTGTAGATGCGCCACAGCGACCACGACGAGGCCGGCGAACCGATCGGTGACCCGCGACGCCCCTCGCACAGGGACAGCGCAGCCCGTGACCGGGCGTCGACAGCGGCCCGTGAATGGCCGTCGACGACAGACCTCCGCACGGACGGTGGCCTGGCGATCCGCGAACCGCCGGTGATCCTCATTCCGGTCGAGGTGCTGGAGGGGGAGACGATCCCCGATTCCCTCGTGGAATTTCTGGCGCCCGCGGACGTGATCTTGCTCGGCTACCACGTGCTGCCGGAACAGACGCCGGCCGAACAGGCGAGTATGCAGTTCGATGAGCGCGCGCAGGCGGCCGTCGAGGACATCGCACAGTCGTTCGTCGACGCCGGGGAGGATCCCGAGACGCGCGTGGTGTTCACTCACGACCGCGACCAGACGATCTCGCGGGTCGCCGACGAACTGGGCGCGACAGCGATCCTGTTGCCGAACCCGACCGGAGCGGTTTCGGAGATCCTCGTCCCCATCCGGGGCGTCCTTGACGAGGATCGGCTCGCCGATCTCGTGGCGACGCTGGCAGATGAAGTGCACGAGCGCGTGACGCTCTGGGGGCTAACCGGCGAGGCGTCGGACTTCGATGTCGAGGCAGCAGTCGCGGACGCAGCCGAGCGTCTCCGGGCACGCGGCGTGACGGCGGCGCAGTTGACGACCGAGACAGCGACCACCGCGACGCCGATCATCGACATCGTCGAGCGCTCGGCCGAGGCCGACGTCGTCGTGATGGGCGAAGGCAGCGAGTCGCCCCTCGGAATCCTGTTCGGCGACGACGCCGAGCGGGTCGCCGAGGGGGCGGTCGCGCCGGTGCTCGTCGTCCGCGACCGCGAGCCGGACGCGGCACCGGACCCGGAGACGGAAGCGGAAGCGGAGACGGAATCCGAATCGGAGACCGAACCCGACGAGATCACCGAAAGCGACACCTGACGAGCGAATCAGCACGGAGGGAATCGAACCGTGAAAGTCAACTGCGAAGGCTGTGCCGGCTGCTGTCTCGACTGGCGGCCCATCGCCGAGACGGCGTCGGATCACGAGCGGCGGGGGCCGGGATATCCGATCGACGACGGATACAATTTCGTGTCGCTGACGCGCGACGAGGTCGCTCAGTTCGTCGACCGGGGGCTCGGCGACGCGCTGACCGCGCGGCTCTGGCGGGTCGACGAGGAGCGGCCGGGCGTCGTCGTCGACGGTGTCCGGCTGGCCGCACTCGACGGGCGCCCGGCATTCTTCGTCGGCTTGCGGACGGTCCCGAAGCCGGTGGCGCCCTTCGGAACCGACCGGCGCTGGCTCGCGACCTGTGCGTTCCTGGATCCCGAGACGCTCCAGTGTCGCATCCACGGGGAGGAGCACTACCCGGACGAGTGCGCGAGCTATCCCGGGTACAACCTCGAACTCGGCGTCCAGACCGAGTGCGAGCGCGTCGAGGCCGAGTACGGCGGCGACCGCCTCCTCGACGACGAACCGGCGGGCCACGAGGGACTGCTGTTCGGCCCCCAGGCGGTCGGCGCGAAGGTGTTCGCGTATCCGAAGCCAGCGGAACTGGAGGGCGTTGTCGACCGGATGGAGCGCGGCGCGCTGACCGACGCGGATCGGGCCGCGTTCGTCGGCGTCGCAGTCGGGTCACGCCCGGGATCGCTGTCGGTCGACGAGGAGCGCGCCGCAGCGGCGACGGCGGCGGCCCGCGAAGCCGACTCCTGGGCCGGGCGGGCGATCGAGGAGTGGGAGGCCGTCGCCGCCGATGCTGGTTCCCGAGCGGCGGATCCGCCGAGCGGCGAGGACGTCGAGACGGCCCGCGGCGCCCCGGAGACGCCCGGCTGGGACGCCGTCGACGCGGAGTAGGCTGCCCAAGACCACTCCGCTGTCGGGGTCGTCGGAGGTACACTCCGACTCTGCGGCGAGAACGGTTATCCCGCCGCGGGATCACATACGAGTATGAGAGTTCTCGTGACCGGCGCGACGGGATTCGTCGGTGGACAGCTCGTGCCCGCCTTGCTGGCGGCCGGGCACGACGTGACGGTGCTGGTCCGCGACGCCGCGGGCTACGACGGTCCCGAATCGGTTCGGGTGGTCGAAGGCGATCTGCTGGAGCCCGGTAGCTTCACCGAGGCGCTCGACGTCGAGGCCGCCTACTATCTGGTCCACTCGATGCGGTCGGGCGCCGACTTCGAGGACCGCGACAGGCGCGCCGCGGAGAACTTCGCCGACGCCGCCTCGGAGGCGAGTATCGACCGCGTCATCTATCTGGGCGGCCTCGGCGAGGAACGGGACCGCCTCTCGGAGCATCTCCGGTCGCGTCGCGAGGTCGAACAGGTCCTCGGGAACGGCGATTACGATCTCACGACGTTGCGGGCCGCGATCCTGATCGGGGCGGGGTCGGCGAGCTTCGAGATGATCGTCCAGTTGTCCTCGCGACTCCCGGTGATGGTGACGCCGCGGTGGGTCGAAACGAAGTGTCAGCCCATCTACGTCAGCGACGCGATCGACTACCTCGTCGGCGTCCTCGACGTGCCGGAGACAGCTGGAGATACCTACGAGATCGGCGGCCCGGACGTCCTCACGTACCGGGAGATCCTGACCCGCGTCGGGAGCCGCAGCGGCCATCGCCCGATCGTCGTGCCGGTGCCGGTCCTCTCGCCGAAGCTCTCGTCGCTGTGGGTCGGGCTCGTCACGGACGTCCCGGCGGCTGTCGCGCGACCGCTGATCGAGGGCCTGAAGAATCCGGTCGTCGTACAGGACCACCGGATCGAGTCGCTCGTCGACGTCGACCTGACATCGTTCGACGACGCCATCGACCGGGCGCTCGAAGCGAGGGCGGCGAAGCGCTGATGGGACGGTCACGTTCCGGATCCGAGCGGGAAGCGCGTGCCGATCCCGGACCGTTCGGCGAGACGTGGGTCTACGAGAGCATCGTCGGTGCCATCCCCGGTGTCCACCTCACCGACCTGCAGGCGATCACGCTCCAGCTTGTGCTGTTCGAGTCCGGCGTGCTCCTGCTCGCGTGGGCGTACGACCTCTGGACGGCAGTCTTACCGGGAACGGCCGCCGTCGCTGTCGCCGCGGTCGGCAGCGGCGTGATGCGGCAGTTCGGCCGGCGGACACGCCGCCTCGACCTCCCTGAGCCGTACCGGCGACTGCTGTTCGGATCGAAGATCGAGGTCGTCCTCGGGATCCTGGCGTTCGTCGGCCTCGTGACGCATCTGTTCGTCTTCGATCCCCGGTACGCCGACACGCCCCTCCTGACGTGGCTGTTCGGTCCCGAGCCGCCAGTTCCGGTCGTCTATCTCACGTTACTCATCCTCTGGGACCTCTGTTACCGGATCGGGACCTCGTGGTGGGCGGCAGTCGTCGCGCTCTGGCGGTCGCTCCGCTACACGTTCGATTCGGAGACTGCCCGACGGCTCCGACGGCTCGACGCGCTCAACGTCGCGTTCGGGCTGACGCAGCTCGCGATGGTGCCGTTCCTGCTCGACCGGCCGGTGCTGCTCGTCGCCGTGGGCGGGCACATCGTCGCGGTGACAGTCGTCTCCGCGGGGGCGATTGCGACACTCCGCGTCGGCGACGTCTCTCCTGCGAAGTAAGAGCCCCGTCGAGAACACCTGCCGGCTACTCACCCCTGTAGCTGCTTGAACTGGTCGAGGAGCGCCTCCGTCGACTCGTCGCCCTCGTACTCGACCGAGCCGCGATAGACCGTCCGGTCGTCGTCGAAGTCCGTGTCGACTGCCCCGTTCTTCCGCTCACGACGTTCGTGTTCGTCGTCGTCGTATGCTCCCATCGACATTGGCACACACTACCGTGATAGTAGTACACACAAATATGTGTCGCCGCTCGCGGGGCTGAAGCCGACACCATCTGGGGGTCGAATACGACATCATCTGGGGGTCGAACACGACATCATCCGGGGGTCGAACACGACATCATCTGGGGGTCGAACACGACGCCCGTGGCAACACTGGATACTGTCGGGGGAGGAGTCTGAACCGAATCGTCTCACCCCGGGAAATGACTCTCGCGAACCCGTCGTGTCCGACAGTATAAACCCACTGGCCCGCAACTGGAACGTGTGGCACGCCCTCTCCGCTTTCGACACGCCCCCGGTCGCTGGACCGAGGACCGGGTGGTCGGTCAGATCTACCGCGACCTCGACCGGAATCTCGGCGCGACCCGGCTGTCGCCGTGGTTCAAGCCCCCCGAGCGGTATACAGGCGAGCGCTTCGAGATGGACAACGGCGACATCGCACTGTTTCTGTGGAACGACGACGAGGCCTACTGGCTCGGGAACACCGAGACGCCGGAGGCGCTCTGGCGGACCGAGAAGTACAGTTTCGCGGACGTGCCGGACGGCGTCTCGCGGTGGGCGACGAGGGAACTCACCGCACAACTCCACGAGGAGAGCCCCTGGCTCGAACCGTTTCCCCATCTCTCGTGGTTCTTTCTTCCCGTCTTCCTCTCGAAGGACGGCCGCGAGACGACGCGGGCGTTCTTCGACGAGCACAGCGCGGGCTTTCCCGACGCGACCCGCGATGAGGCCCTGGAATTTTACGAGTCGTTCCTGCGGACTCGGACGCTCGACGACTGGCGGGAGGTGATGGCTGGCAAACTCGGGACCTCCGAGTACATGGATCTCACGCGGATGACCGCCGCGATGGGCGAGTTCAACGCTGGCCACCTGCTGGTCGAAGCGGGGTATACGATCGAACCCGAAATCGAGGTGTCGACGGGACACGCAATCGACTACCGTGCCGAGACCGACGGCGACGCCGTCCTCGTGGAGGTGACCCGCCCGACGCCGACGGAGGAGCGCCGCGCCGGGACGCCCGTGGCGGCCGTCCGGGACACGGCGGCGACGAAATCGGACGGGCAGCTCGAGGAACACGGCGGCGGCGTCGTGCTCTTCGTCGACTGCTCGTCGTTCCCCGACGACGAGTGGCAGGCGATCCGGGCGGAAGAACCCGAGGTCCACCACCGGCCGGCCGTGGTCTTTCGGCTCAGACCGTCCGGTCGCGTCGAGGGGTACACGAAGGGGTACGTACCGCTCGATCTGCCGATTTAGCGGGCGATCGACGCCGAGATAGCCGTCTCCGAGTCGATAGCCCGAACGTCTCCGAAAACAGAACCGATACCGCTACCCTGAGCGACCGTTCGTACTGATTACTCTCGTCTCATCCCGCCGAGCGCCGTCACCGGGGTAGTGCTCGGCGGTAACAGGTGAGAGTAATCAGTATCAGAAGGACACCTGCTGCGGACCTTCTTCGCCCGTCGCGTAGGCGTCGCGGTCGCTGTAGTACCGCCGGCCGATGGCCTCGTGGCCGAGTCCACAGAGGAGAGCCGAGCGGGCGTCTTCGGCGTCGGTGTAGGTCTCCGCGCCAGCCCGAGAGAGTACCGTTCCGAGGCGTGCGGTCCCGTTGGGGAGTTCGATAGTCTGATCGCCGTACGCCTCGATGAGTTCCTCGGTTGTCGCCGGGAACTCGTGGGCGTCAATGAGATCGCCGGTTTGCTTCAAGCGCATTACACCCAACCCTCACCACCGGAGACCTTAATGGTTTTCTGTTATGATCTTTATAGAGGCTAAATCCATCATATAACCTTAATCAACATAATATGACATTCGTATTGTTACGTATCAACACAAGGAATTTAGGAGCCGAGATCCGACTGCCAGCTGTGACCGCCGAGGGAGAGAGGAGAGACGAGATCGCGGCGGATCTCCACGTCCACACGACCGCGTCCGACGGAACGCTGACGGTACCCGAACTCGCGGACGCCGCCCGCCGGGGTAGTGTCGACGTAGTCGCCGTGACGGACCACGACCGGATCCATCCCGAACTGGCCGCCCCGGTGACGGTCCACGACGGCGTGACGGTGATCCGCGGCATCGAACTCCGCGTCGAATCCGGGGCGCAGCGGCTCGACCTCCTCGGCTACGGCGTCAAGCGGACCGACGCGATCGAGGGAGTCACGAGCCGAATTCAGCGGAATCGGAAAGAACGCGGCGCGGAGATCGTCGCCCGCGTCGAGGACCGACTCGGCGTCGACCTCGATATCGAGCCCCGTGAGGGACTCGGCCGCCCGCATATCGCCCGCGCGATCGAGGAGAGCGACGCCCCATACGACTACGGCGATGCGTTCGCCCATCTGATCGGGAACGACGGCCCCTGTTACGTCCAACGCGACGTCCCCACCTTCGGGACCGGTGTCGACGCGCTGCGGGACGCCTGCGCGGTCGTCGGACTCGCCCACCCGTTCCGCTACCCCGATCCGAGCGCAGCGCTCGAACGCGCCCGCGGCCTCGACGCTGTCGAACGGTACTACCCGTACGACGGTGCCGACGCTGACAGGGAAGATCGCGCCCGTGTCGACGCGGTCGCGGAGGAAGCGGGGTTGCTCCGGATCGGCGGCTCGGATGCCCACGGCCGACGGCTCGGCCTCACCGGCCCACCACAGTCGGCGTTCGAGGCGTTCGCCGCCCGTCTGCCGGACGTCGCAGACTGATTACGCAGTTCTCGGAGGAGATAGCCGGTGGCACAGGCTTAAATCCCGAGGAGCCTCTAGTGGTAGTATGAAGTGCCACTACTGCGACCGGGACGCCGCCTACGCCGCCGAGAAGGATGGAATCAAGGTCGGCCTCTGTGAGCGGCACTTCCGGACGCAGGTCGAAGCGCTGGCCGACTCCGAGGAGTTGTCCGCGATCCGCGAGCAGATCGATATCGATCGAACCGAGTAACGGGAAGTACCGCAATTTTCCGGCAGTAGTTAGCGTTCACGGGATCGCTGGCTGTCGTGCGATCCGACGTGCAATCAATCGCTGCGCTCTAGGGGTGCTATAGAAGTCTTTCCACACCTAAACAGGAATCGCTCAGTTCAGACGAACGGTGTATCACATCGGGCAATCAACTACTCAAGAGCTGTCAGGAACGAGGTGCTGAATAGAGAGCGTGTAGTCAGCACCAAAGCGAGAACGGCTACTGACCTTTGCGGCTGATGCGGATCCGGTACGTGCCCCGACGGCGGAGCAGACGCCGGACGTACCGCTCAACCCGGCCAGGTACCGCCTGAGGACGGGGCACACCGGGAAGGTAGAATTTTGATTCAGTGTCTCTTGCTTGATCGCCCACGTGGTTTCTCTGTGCCATATATCAATGAAGGGCGGGTAGCTGCATGGATGTGTGGCTTAATCTTATAATCCATTTATACTCACTCAGATATGCGCTCTGTGTTCATCACGAAGCATTGAACCTCAACACAACCCGACAGAACCGCTGTCGATACGTTCGCAGACTTGTTCTTACGACCGATTCACCGAGATACTCGCAGGATAAACCGCTGTCGTAGGAGTTCTTTCACGGCCTCTCGACAACGTTCAGTTGGTTTCCCAACAGAACGGGATAGGTACTCAAGACATAGTCTAGCCGAGTTCACCCATCCTTACGTTTACTTCCAGGCTTCCCTCTTTTCCACAGTTAGGACACTTGCCGTAGAGTTCACTACTACTTATAGGGATTATCGTAAGTCCTCATAGAATTCTGGCCGGACGGGGCGGCGAGAATCTATGAACAGTTACGATAATCCCTATTAGCAATCCACCACCCCGCTCTTCCAACAGACCATTTTGGTGTAGGCATTCAGTATGGAGCCACGAGGGGCATCCAACACATTTGACACCGTTCTGTCCGTTGCGCACTTTACCTCCACAGAAGTAGCATGCACCTGGCATACACACCGTGAGAGCGTGTGTATGGATACTATAGTAGCGTTTGCAACTGATTGCTCAACTGATCGCACGCTGTCGTGCGATCGTGTGAGCGAAGACTTGCAAACGCTACTATAGAATAGACCGTTTAACCGAGGTCATACCCTGTTTACTTTGAGGAAGAGGAGCCGTCTCCCCACCCTGTTCTGCCGAGGCCTCTTTTGAACTATGGCAGGATCCTGCGGTAAAAGGCTGGACCGTCCAATACGACGGGGTTTCGGGATTGGTTCACCAACCCGCTTCGTCGGCGTCACCACTGTTCGATATGGCGTCTCGAAAGAAAATCCGGGTTCGCGTTCGGCGGACGGTGCTGGCGGACTGTCGGGAGTGGGTAGTGGCGTGTCGGCCGACGTTTACATTGCGCCGCCCATTCCGCCCATTCCGCCCATTCCGCCGCCCATTCCGCCGGCGCCGCCGGGCGCGCCGCCCTCGTCGCCGCCGTCGTCGCTGCCGCCGCCCTTGAGGTCGCCGGCGGCGATGACGTCGTCGATGCGGAGAATCATCACGGCCGCCTCGGTGGCGGACTCGATGGCCTGCGTCTTGACGCGGAGGGGTTCGACGACGCCGTCGTCCTCCATATTGACGATGTCGCCCGTGTAGGCGTCCAGACCCGCGGCGAAGTCGCCGTCGGAGTGCTCCTTGCGGAGGTTGACGAGCGACTCGATGGGGTCGAGGCCGGCGTTCTCCGCGAGAGTGCGCGGGATGACGTCCAGCGCCTCGGTGAACGCCTCGATGGCGAGCTGCTCGCGGCCGCCGACGGAGCTGGCGAACTCGCCGAGCCGCATCGAGAGTTCGGTCTCGCTTGCGCCGCCGCCGGGCAGGACGCGACCGTCCTCCAGCGTCGTCTTCACGACGCCGAGGGAGTCGTCGATGGCGCGTTCGAGCTCGTCGACGACGTGCTCGGTGCCGCCGCGGAGGATGAGCGTGACGGACTTTGCGTCCTCGACGTCCTCGACGAAGATGCGCTCGTCGCCGCCGATGTCCTTCTGGGCGACGGAGCCGGCGAAGCCGAGGTCGTCGGCCTCGATGTCGTCGAGCGAACCGACGACGTTGCCGCCGGTCGCGCGGGCGAGGCTGGCCAGATCGGAGGATTTCGCGCGACGGACCGCGAGGATACCTTCCTTCGCGAGGTAGTGCTGGGCCATGTCGTCGATGCCGTCGCCGACGAAGACCACGTCAGCGCCGACGTCGACGAGCTGGTCGACCATCTCCTTGAGCTGCTTTTCTTCCTGGTCGAGGAACTGCTGGAGCTGGTCTGGGTCGGTGACGTTGACTTCCGCGTCGATCTCGGTCTCGCGGACTTCCAGCGCGCCGTCGAACAGCGCGACGTTGGCGTCCTCGACACCGTACGGCATATTCTCGTTGACGCGCTCCTTGTCGACGATGACGCCTTCGACGAGCTCGGAGTTGTCGATCGAGCCGCCGACGACCTTCTCGACGGAGACGTTGTCCGTGTCGATGCCCTCGTCGTCGGAGACGGCGAGCACGGCGTCGACGACGAGTTCCGCGAGCAGGTCCTTCGAGGATTCGGCGCCCTTGCCCGTCATCGCCGTCTCGGCGATCTTGACGAGCGTGTCGTGGTCGTCCTCGGAGACCTCGATCGCGTTGTCCTCGAGGATCTCCTTGGCCTTCTCTGCAGCCTGGCGGTAGCCCTGGGCGATGGTGGTTGCGTGGACGTCCTGCTCGATGAGCTCCTCGGCCTGGTCGAGGAGTTCACCGGCGACGACGACAGCCGTCGTGGTCCCGTCTGCGACCTCGTCCTCCTGGGTCTCGGAGACCTCGACGATCATATTCGCCGCGGGGTGGTCGATGTCCATCTCCTTGAGGATCGTTACGCCGTCGTTGGTCACGACGACCGATCCGCCGGAGTCGACGAGCATCTTGTCCATCCCTTTCGGACCGAGCGTGGTCCGAACGGACTCGGCGACCGCTTTGCCCGCCGAAATGTTCATCGACTGTGCGTCTTTGCCCTGTGTGCGCTGGGAGTCTTCGCCCAGAATGATCATCGGCTGCCCTTGCTGCATTCGCTGAGACATAATCAACCTTTGATTGTTTGTGATTCTATATAAATATAACGCTACGGAACGCCGAAAGCACAGTAGGGCCGGCCAAATCCGTGTTAACTACTATCAATAGATGCTTTTATGTGCCTCGAACGGAGCAGCCGTCTCGACGTCCAGCGGACGGATATTCGCCGGGGTGTAGGTCAGGATCACGTTTCTATTCCGTTACTGCCGGGTAAACCCTATTAGGAGGAGTTGTGTTGTAGTTCGTAATGAAGTTGCGGGAGTTCGTCGACGAGTTCTCCGAGGCTGGCCACGAGACGTCGCTGTCGGTGGTCAACAGCAGCCAGCCGCCGACGGTCTTCCGGATGCTCGATCGCCTCTTCACCGGGCAGTCGATCGGGGTCTCAGAAGTTTCCCGCGCACTCTCGGAGGCAGACGTCGTGCGACTGCGACGGAACGGCGACGTTGTCGCCGAATCCAACTTCGAGGACGTCCGTGATGCGATCCTCGCAGTCAACTCGGACATCTACGTCACCGGCAGTCGCTCGCTCGCCGACGTCGAGACGCCGGACGTCGTCAGCAGCCTTCAGGGGCTGCGGTTCCGCGTCCGCGGCTATCCCGAGGGCTCGAAGGGGAAACTCCTGCTCATCGAGATCTCCCGCTACATCGAGGCGATGGCGCTCCGCCACGAGCGCGGCGAACTCCACACCGGCTTCCAGCGGCTCTCCCGGATCGCCGACGAACGGGGGACCAGACACGCGTACGAAGAACTGGCGGCCACCGACCTCGACGTCCACGTCTACGGCGTCGGCGACGCCAGCCCGCTGGACTCGCAGTCGGTGACGGTCCACACCGACGACGCCGCGGAGATCCGGAACGGCTGGTTCGTCGTCTTCGCCCCGCCTGCCGGCGAGGACGTCTCGGGCGCGGTGCTGGTCGCCGTCACCGACGACGACACCGAATGGGAGGGTGTCTGGACTGTCGATACGGACGCGGCACGACGTGTCGCGGCCTATCTCGACGGCACCTACGGCGGGTGACCCAGCACGCGAACACGAAACGCGCCGGCTCAGCCGGACTGCCGGACGTCGAAGCCCTGGGTGAGTTCGTTGTGCTTCCGTTCGAGAAAGGAGTAAACCGCACCGTGCGGCGCGCCGTCGAGAATCATCCCGACCGCCCGGCGGACGGCGTCGACCTCCTCGGGCTGGCCGATGACGCCGAGCGTGGTCCCCTTGATGACGACCTCCGCGCCGGTCAGTTCCTCCATCAGTTCGCGGGTGCGCCCGTCTTCGCCGATGAGCCGCCCTTTCTGCCGCTTGAGGTCGTTCTTGTTCCTGGTGTGCGCTTCGAGGTCGACCAGCTCGAACGTCCGGAGGTCGTTATCGAGGAGCGACAGCGCCGACTCGGGGGTGAATCCGCGGCCGATGGCCTTGACGATGTCCGGCGCGAGCATCCCGGAGACCGGGTCGCCGACGTCGTCGATCGCGACGGCACCGGTCTCGGAGTCGATGTCGAGTCTAACCTCCGCCCGGCGTTCGATCTCGCGCATCGTCTCACCGCCCTCGCCGATGAGGACGCCGATGCGGTCCTGCGGAACCTTCACGTGTTTCATACTGTCGACTACCCGACGGAGCGATTTAAGCACTTTGTTGGGTGTTTCCGGCGGATGCGCCCTCCCATTACGGGACCGCACGGGACTCGACATCGTAGCCGCAAGGGAGCCCGAAATCAGGCGTCCGGCCCGTCCGGCGTCCCGCCGGGTTCGGGGTCGACGTCGGTGACGAACGCAAAGAGGTCGTCGGCTGTGACGTCGAGCCCCTGCCGCCGGAAGAAACTGGCTACGTTGCGGCAGTCCCGGCGGAGGAAATCCTCGGCGTTGGGGTGATGCACCGTCACCGCCTGTCCGAGATCGATGATAACGAGTTCGCCGTCGTGGATGATCATATTGTACTCCGAGAGGTCGCCGTGGACGAGTCCCGCGGCGTGGAGTCGCTGCATATACTCACGGACGACCTCGTAGGCCGTTTCGGGGTTCTCGACGTCGACCTCCGCCAGTCGTCGGGCGCGGTCCTCGACGAGCCCCACCAGTTCCATCACGAGGACGTTCCGCTCGACGGCGATCGGTTCGGGGACGCGGACGCCCGCCTGTCTGGCCCGGGTGAGGTTCGCGTACTCCTTTTGTGTCCACGCGAGGACGACTTTTTTCTTGTCGCTGCCGATCCCCTCGAAGCGCGGGTCGCCCTCCAGGTACTCCCGCATCTGCTGGAAGTTCGAGGCGTTGATGCGGTAGACCTTTACGGCGACGTCGCGCTCCGCACCGTCGAGGCTCCCGAGCGCCTCGTAGACGTTGGCCTCCTTTCCGGTCGAGATGGGGCCGCCGAAGGCGTCGACGTGGCCGTCCTGAACGAGTTTGTAGATGGCGGCGAACGTGGCGTCGTCGAACACCGACTGCTCGACTTTGAACTGGTCGGCGTCCTTCAGCCGCTTGCGGAACTGGTCGAACTTCCGGTCGCGACGGCGGGCGATCCGGTCGGCCTCGGTGTCTGTGACGTCGATTTCCTCCCACTCGTCGCCGGGGGCATCGACCTCGTCGGGAGACAAAAAGCCGTACTCCTCGGAGTCAGTCATACTGATTGTTGTTCCGTTTTACCGGTGCTCGCCACCCCCGGTACGGGCGAGCACCGGTAAGAGACGACAACAATCATTATCACTGGATGTGTCCTTCTTCCCTGAGTTGGTCCGCCTCGGACTTTTCGTACCGCCAGACGACGTCGGCCTTCTCGTCCTGCCAGTCCCACGGTTCGACGAGGACCACGTCGTCCTCGCGGATCCAGATGCGCTTCTGCATCCGGCCAGGGATCCGTGCGGTGCGTTCGACGCCGTCGGCACAGCGGACCTTCACGCGGTTCGCTCCGAGCATATTCGTGACGACGGCGAACACCTCGTCGTCGTCCGGCATCCGGAGGTCGCGTCGCCCCCTGTTCTCGTCGTCGCTCATACGCGAGCGTTCGGTATGGTCCGGTAAAAGTTCTGCGAGACCCGCCGTGACAGACGCTCCGGATCGATTCCGTCCTCCAGGGCGGGTTTCCGAGCAGTTGACGGAGGGAGACCCCTCGGGCGACAGTCGGACGGCTGACCCCTCGATCGATATCGAACCGTTCCCCGTCCAACCGACCCTCGATCGATAATCGGACCTTCCCCGCCCAACCGACAGACGACACGCTCATACGGGCGCCGGCGGAAGCGTGGCCTATGACTTCCGAGACACTCCTTCTCGCGGGCGGTCGGGTGCTCCGGCCCGACGCCAGCGTCACGAACGCGGACGTCCTCGTTGATCGTGATAGCGGGCGGATCGCGGAGGTCGGTCCGGAGCTGTCGGCCGACCACGACGCCGACGAGAGGCTCGACGCCTCGGGCGGACTCGTGATACCTGGACTCGTTAACGCGCACACGCACGTGGCAATGACACTGCTCCGGGGATACGCAGACGACAAGCCGCTCGACACGTGGCTGCGCGAGGATATCTGGCCCGCGGAGGCGGAACTCACCCCCGCGGACGTTCGAGCGGGCGCGGAACTCGGGATGGTCGAGATGATCCGTTCGGGAACGACGACGTTCGCGGATATGTACTTCCACGTCCCCGAGATCGTCGCCGCAATCGACGAAGCGGGGATGCGCGCCCGCGTCGGCCACGGAATCGTCACCGTCGGCAAGGACGAGGCGGCAGCCCGCGCGGACGTCGAAGAGAGCCTCAGCGTCGCTCGCGAGTACGACGGCGCCGCCGACGGCCGGGTTCGAACGGCGGTGATGCCCCACTCGCTGACGACCGTCGAGGAGTCGCTGCTGCGGGAGATCGCCGCCGAGGCGCACGAAGCGAGCATCCCGGTGCACTACCACGCCAACGAGACGCGCGACGAAGTCGAGCCGATCGTCGAGGATCGCGGGGAGCGGCCGCTGGCGTACGCAGACGACCTCGGACTGCTCTCCGACGCGGAGTTCCTGGCACACGGTGTCCACGTGGACGACGTGGAGATCGACCTGCTCGCGGATCGCGGGACGGCGGTCGTCCACTGTCCGGCGTCGAATATGAAGCTCGCCTCCGGAATCGCGCCCGTGCAGGATCTCCTGGATGCGGGCGTAACGGTCGCGCTCGGCACCGACGGCGCGGCCTCGAACAACGATCTCGACCTCTTCGACGAACTCCGGGACGCCGCGATGCTCGGCAAACTCGGTGCCGACGACGCCGCCGCCGTCCCCGCCGCGGCGGCGGTCCGGATGGCGACCGAAGGCGGTGCGGCGGCGCTGTCGCTGCCGGGCGGTCGCGTAGAGGTCGGCGCCGCCGCCGATCTCGCCGTCGTCGATCTCGACGCGCCCCATCTCGCGCCGGCCCACGACCTCGTGAGCCACCTGGCGTACGCCGCCCGCGGTTCAGACGTCCGCCATACGGTCTGCGACGGCGAGGTCCTGATGCGGGACCGGGAGGTCCTGACGCTCGACGAGGAGCGCGTGGTCGAGACCGCAAGAGAGCGGGCCGCGGATCTCGCTTCTCGTACGGAATGACAGAGGTTTACTCGGGGATGACGTCGACGCCGTCGTCCGTCACCGACACCCGTAGCGACTCGACGGCCCGCTCGTAGACGCTGGCGTGGCGGCCGTCCTCGACGTCGACGCGGACGGTCTCTTCGAGCAACCCGGCTTCGACGAGTTTGCTCGTCTCCCGGTAGACCGTCGACAGCGGGACACCGGAGCGATCCCGGAGTTCGCAGGCCGTCGCCGGAGACCCCGCCGCTCGGAGGAGCGCGACCCCGGTGTCGCTGGCCAAAAGCTTCAGAGCTACCGACCGCGGTAGCGCCTGCTCGGCCTCCTCGCTACGGCGTTCTCCCTCATAGGAGGACATCTGTGCCATCCGTACTATCGGAGCGAACCGTGAAAGCATTTGCCAGAGAGTGGGACGCATTCGACAGGTTTCCGCTCTCAGCGATCTTATCGTCCGATAGTGATTACTCTCACTTTCTACCGCCGAGCGCTGTCAACGGGAGTGGCGCTCGGGGGGAAGAGACGGAAGTAATCAGTATGGATCGTAGCGAACAGTCGGCACAGCCGCTCCCCACGCCGACGTGCCGAGCACCCGCAGCCCGACGTGGGGCCGTGTCTACGTCACACGACGCCTGGCCCCGCTATCGTACATAAATCTACGTCGGTGTGCACTCGAAGCTGGAGCGGGTCAGCAAGTAATCCGTGTCCCGACACTGCATTTTTCGTTAATTTTGAGAGGGTTCGTCTACCGTTCGATTCGGATCGCAGAGATCCACATTTACAAATTCGAATCGGGCGCCCCCTTCCTTCGAGTCAGTAATCGACAACGTCCAGCCGTGAGCATCGGCGATTCGATTGACAATCGCAAGCCCGAATCCGGTGCCCTCCGAGGATTGGCTGTGGCCGGCTTCGAGCACCTTCGTGCGTTCCTCCTCGGGGATCCCGGGCCCATCGTCTTCGACATAGAATCCAGCGTCGTCGAGCCGTCCAACCTGAACCGTTACCCCATCAGTAGCGTGTTCGACATCGTCCGCGTGAGTATCCGAACGCGGATTCGAAGAGCCGTGTTCGATAGAGTTCCGATACAGATTCTCGAACAGATGCATCAGTCGGCCCTGATCAGCATAAATCCCGAACCCATCACTGACTTCGAGTGTTGCTGTACTGGTATCGACCATCTCCCAGCTTCGATGTGCGATTTGCTGAATCTGGACGAGTTCCGATTCACCGACCTTCTGACCCTGCTGAGCCAGGACGAGCGTATCTTCGATGATGGCCTCCATTCGCTCTAATGCGGTTTCGACGTGTGTCAGGTGGTCACCATCGTATTCGTCCTGAGCCAAGCGGAGTCTTCCCATCGCGACGTTGAGCGGGTTGCGCAAGTCGTGTGAGACCACGCTCGCGAACTCTTCGAGTTGTTCGGTCTGTTTTTGAAGCTCGCGCTCGCGTTTCTTGCGAGCCGTGATATCCACGAACGAGGACATCAACGCGAGTGGTTCCCCCTCGTTGTCGGTGACGGTGCTTGCAGAGCACTGTGCGTGGAAAGTGGTGTTGTCCTTTCGGACGGCCAGTAGTTCCCCGTTCCACTGGCCGGTTTCTTCGACACTGCTTGCTACCTTTGCTGCCTCTTCAGGTCGCTTCCAGAATTCTGTGACAGACTTCCCGAGAACTTCGTCTTCGGTTTCGTAGCCCCACAGTTCGAGAAACGACGGGTTGACCGAGATCAACTCACCATCGAGATTGGCGATGGCGATTCCACTGAGCGCGGACTCGATCGTGTATTCGTTGATCAGCAACTCCTCTTCACGCTGTTTGCGCTCGGTGATGTCTCGGCCGACACCGGCGAGTAACTCCGTCGAATCGTCGGTGAACGAAACGGCCGAAAATTCATAGGAGAGACGGTCCCCGTCCTTCGTCTGTAGCGTTGCCTCGACACGAGCATACGCTTCGTCGAGGGCACGGTCGATGGCGTCGGTGATGAGTTCTCGATCCTCGGCGACGAAAAAATCGACCGGATCCATCGCCGCAATCGTTGCATCAGCATATCCCGTCTCTCTTGACAATGCGTCGTTCCAGTACTGAAACTCCCCGTCGGCCGTAAAGACATAGAATAGCTCGTCGACCGCCTGCAGAGCGTTGACAACGCCAGCAGGGCTCAGGGTCGACGTCCGATCCTCCCCGTTCTGGTCGTCCATACCCATTCGTGGGCCACAGATTATTTTATAGTAGGGGCCGAGAGAATTCAAAACTGAAACGCTTGAACTTCCATTTTTCGGAGAGTTCAAAGGCCAGAGAACGTATTCCGTGGTGAATTTCGATCAATTCGTCCGCAGGCATTCAGAAGGATACCGAACGAAGAACTCGATAGAATGTCGATCAAATAACAACGAATTGGGTGAAAAGGAGAGGATATACGTTCCAGCAATCGCACCGCGAGCGAGGCCGAAGGCCGAGCGAGCGGGTATTTTTTGGTCCACCGTGAGACGCAAGGGTCTCACGAGCCTCGCTTCGCTCCGCTCAGCGAGACAGCTTTTTGCAAGGAGGGCGAGACAGCGGAGCCGTCTCGCTTCCCCACGGGCGACCTGCGGGTCGCCCGTGGAGAGCGGTGCGCCTGCGGCGCACCCGACGCAGCAAAAAGGTGGTTCGGTAGCGTTTTGCCCCGCCTCCCGTTACCGAACGGTATGAGTGCGTATCCACCGATCGGCGAGCAACTCGACGACATCGAGTCCGCTCGCACGGAGGGCCGGCGGAAGATGGACTGGGCGCTGCAGCATATGCCGATCCTCCGGGAACTCCGCGAGCAGTTCAGCGAGGAACGGCCGCTCGAAGGCCACACCCTCGGAATGGCGATGCACGTCGAAGCGAAGACCGCGAACCTCGTCGAGTTGCTCGCCCTCGGCGGCGCGGAGGTCGCGATCACCGGCTGTAACCCGCTGTCGACCCACGACGACGTGAGCGCCGCCCTCGACGACAACGAGAACATCACCTCCTACGCGAAACGCGGCGTGGGGGAGGACGACTACTACGCCGCGATCCAGGCGGTCGTCGCCCACGAGCCGACGATCACCGTCGACGACGGGATGGACATGGTCTACGCTATCCACGAGGACTACCCCGAACTGATCGACACCATCGTCGGCGGGGCCGAGGAGACGACGACCGGCGTCCACCGCCTGCGCGCGATGGCCGCGGACGGCGAGCTCGACTATCCGGTGTTCGCCGTCAACGACACGCCGATGAAGCGGCTCTTCGACAACGTCCACGGCACGGGCGAGTCCTCGCTCGCGACCATCGCGATGACGACGAACCTCTCGTACGCCGGCAAGAACGTCGTCGTCGCGGGCTACGGCTACTGCGGGAAGGGCGTCGCGAAGAAGGCCGCCGGCCAGAACGCGAACGTGATCGTCACCGAGGTCGAACCGCGCCGCGCCCTGGAGGCGCACATGGAGGGCTACGACGTGATGCCGATGAACGAAGCAGCCGCGGTCGGCGACGTCTTCGTCACGACGACCGGGAACAGAGACGTCATCACTCGCGAGGACTTCGAGGTGATGGACGACGGCGCGCTGCTCGCGAACGCCGGCCACTTCGACGTCGAGATCAACCTTGAGGACCTCTCGGATCTCGCTGTCGACGAGTACGAGGCGCGCGACGGCGTCCGTGCCTACGAGCTACCGGACGGCCGCCGACTCAACGTGCTCGCGGAAGGGCGACTCGTCAACCTCGCCTCGCCGATCGCACTCGGCCACCCTGTCGAAGTGATGGACCAGTCGTTCGGCATCCAGGCCGTCTGCGTCCGCGAACTCGTCGAGAACGGCGAAGCATACGACCCGGGCGTCCACGACGTCCCCGACGAACTCGACCGGGAGGTCGCGGAGATCAAACTCGACGCCGAGGGCGTCGAGATCGACTCGCTGACGGACACGCAGGCGGAGTATATGAACAGCTGGAGCCACGGAACGTAAGCGAACGACTTTGAGCGAGACGGCGGCGATGTATCGGCTACTGCCCCCACGTCCACTTCGCGTCGAGCACGTACCGGTAGATGCCGCTGATGACGATCGCCACAGCGTTGGCCACGAGATAGAAGAGCGAGACCCACTCGACGAGCGCAAAGAGCACCGCGAGCTGGATCGGGATCGCCGTCCCCCGGACCACGTTCGTCTTCAGGAGTCCGTAGAGGTACTCCCCGGTTCCGGTGTTCTGGGTCGCCTCAAAGGTCCAGGCGTTGTTGAGGACATACGAGAGGATGATCGTGATCTCGATCGATACCACCGCCCCGATCAGATAGTGTAGGCCGCCGACGTCGACAAAAAGCCACAGAAGCGCCATCTGGACGCCTGCAGTGAAGACACCCACGATGACGAACCGCCGGAGCTGAAGGACGAGCGGACCGCTATGGAGGTTTCGGAGAAAGCTCCGCAGCATCTATCGGTAGCCTAACGCCTCCAGCCGCGCTCCGAGATCCTCGTCGATCCCTTCCCCCGATTCGTCCGCGTCACCTCCGTCCTTCTCACGGAGCAGTTTCGCGTGTGCCTCGGTGATCGGTCGGAACCGATCGATGACGTCCTGGGCGGCCTCGTCGGGGTGGTCCGACCGATCCGCCGTCTGTCCGGGGTCGTCGGGGCTGTAGTACAGCTCTTCGGAATCCGCGTCGACGTTCCGGATGTACGTCCAGTCTTTGTCCCGCACGGAGACGAGCAGGTCGCCGTCGGAAAGCGACCGCGGGATCGGCTGGGCGGTCACCTCCTCGCCCCGGACGGTGACGGAAACGACCGGCTCGTCGGACGGGGTCTCGCCGTTCAGCACTGTCGGCGCAAGCGACGTTCCGGCCCACTCAGCTGGGGCGTCGACGTCGAGCAACTCCGTGACCGTCGGGGGAATCGCGTCCAGTCCCACGTGCTCTTTGATCCGCCCTCCCTCAACGCCGGGGACGTCGACGACGAGCGGTACCCGGATCAGTTCGTCGTAGAGCTTCGGGTAGTGAGCGAGGTGGCCGTGGTCCTGGAACTCCTCGCCGTGGTCGCCCGCCAGCACGACGGCCGTCTCGTCTCTCTGACCGGTCGCGTCCAGTTCGTCCAGCAACCGGCCGATGCTGGCGTCGACCTGCCGGGCGGCCGCCTGATACAGCGTCCGGAGTTCCTCTAACGTCCGCTCGTCGACCTCGAGCCCCAGGCCGGTCCGGGTGTGTGCGTGCAGCATCCGGTGGGTGCCCAGGAAGCCCTCAGAGACCTCGCGGATGTAGCGCGGCGCCGGAACGTACGGCGTGTGAGTGTCCATATAGTGGATCCACAGGAAGAACGGCTCGTCGGTATCCTCGAGGAACGACGCCGCGCCGTGCTCGACGTCGAACATCCGCGAGGTGTCGAGGAACGGCCGGTCGTCGGCGTTGCCCGCGAGCCGTGAGCGAAGCCGTCGCAGCGGCGAGGTCGCCAGTTGTAACCACGCCTCGACCGTGGGATGCGTGGCGAGGTACCGGCTGTAGAGGCTCGATCCGACGTTCGCGACGAACGACTCGAACTCGTCGAAGCCGTCGTCGTACCCCCAAAAGGAGGTGAGAAAGCCGTTGGCGGCGTTGAACCCGCCCGTGGCGAATCCGGCGTCAGAGAGCGTCCGTGCGATCGTCGGCACGTCTTCGACGCCGATGTCGCCGGAGTCGGCGAACACCGGTCGGGAAGCCAGGATCGACGGGAACGAAAACGGCGTCCAGTTACCGGTCGCGAAGGCCCGCTCGAACACGGTCCCGCGGTCGGCGAGGTCGTCCATCACCGGGGTATGCCGGCGTTCGTCGTACGTCCCCAGCGCGTCCGCTCGCAACGAGTCGACCGTAACGAGCACCACGTTCGATATTTCGGTTGATGGCTCCATCATTCGGGGTCGATCCGGGCACCGGTCCTCACGCCCCCTTGTCGGACCGATGTCCTGCGTTGTTCGCCTTGTGGAGGGTTGCACGTATATATTTCTTGATCCCGCTGCCGTACCGGGGGAGCCGTCGCCGACCCACGGCGAAGGCGGCGCCGAGCGTCACCCCCCACAGGAGGTGACCGAACAGGCCAGCGAGTTCGAGGTTCGGAATCGTCGCCGGGAGCCCGATTACGCGCAGCCACACCGGCATCACGAACCCGGCCGCGACGAACCAGACTGCCGTTCCGTAAAGCCCGCCGAGCACGGCGGCGACGGCCGATTCCGACCGATATCGGATCAGCCGCGGCGTCGAGAGCAGTGCCACGAACCCGAGTCCGAAGACGACGCTGTGAAACATGTGAACCGTCCAGCCGGCGACCGGCGACGGCATTCCGTAGAGCGCCCCGATGACCGGGATCGACCCCTGAACCAGACTGAGCGGGACGCCCATCACGAACCCCGCGACGGTCGCCGCGGCAGCCGCGACACCGAGTGATCCGGCCGACACCCCACCGCCGAGGGCAGCAACCGCCGTCCCGTCGGGTGTCCGCTCTCTGCGGAAGGTCAGCGTGATCCCGACACCCGAGCCGTCGATTCCCCGGCCGACGGCGACGTCGGCGTTCGATTCCGTCGCGAGCAGGCGAACGATCGTCAGCCCGAATCCGGCACCGGGATCGTCGTATTCGGGCAGTTCCCCGTCGAGAAGGACCCGTCGCTGCCGTTCCGGGAGCCCGTTCCCGTTGTCGGCGACGGTGACCGACACCGTCTCCCAGTCGCTGTCCAGTTCCACGCGGACGCGGGGCCTCGCCGCGTCGTTGTGCTCGATGGCGTTGCCGAGCAGATGTTCGAACAGATATTCGATCCGGTCGGTCGCCACGGCGACGCTGTCATCGGTGTTGTTCTGCAGTTCGAACTCGGCGTGCGGGTACCGGGTCTCTGCATCCGCGACGCAAGACTCCAAGAGGGCTCCGAGGTCGACGGTCCCGGTCGTCCCCGACCGCGTGAGGCGGTTGACCTCCTCGATGGCCTCGTTGATGCGATCAGCACTCCGTTCGATCGCGTCCGCGGCGTCGGCGACCCCGCCATCGGCGGTCGCTTCGCGGTCGCCGTCCGCGGAACCGCCCGCCGGTTCACGGTCGTCCGTCCCGACGATCCCCGCGTACCCCCGGACGACGTTGAGACTGTTCAGCACCTCGTGGCGGAGGATCCGGTTCAGGAGCGTGAGCCGGGTGTTGCGCTCGGCCACCGCCCGGCCTTTCGCTCGGCGGCGCGACACCTGGATCCCGGTCACCGTTCCCCCGACTGCGCCGGTCAGGAGGATGTCGAGGCCGAGGGCGACCGTCTGCGCCCCCGACGGCGCACCGAAGATCCCGGCCCCGAAGAGGGAGGCGGCGACGGCGATGCCCGTGGCCGCAGTCCCGAACAGACACCAGCGTGCGACGGTCACTCCGTGTTCGCGCCCCCACTCGCTGACCGCCATCGAGACGCCGAAAAGCGAGAGCCCGAGCCCCACGACCAGAAACGGGACCTCTCCGAAGAGAAACGATGCCGACGACTCG
Organism: Halobellus ordinarius; assembly: GCF_031823395.1. Lineage (NCBI taxonomy): Archaea > Methanobacteriati > Methanobacteriota > Halobacteria > Halobacteriales > Haloferacaceae > Halobellus > Halobellus ordinarius. The sequence goes on along the minus strand of NZ_JAVQKJ010000002.1, from coordinate 107,497 downwards.
GCGGTCGCCGACGCGGCCGTCGTCGACCGGGTCAGAAGAAACCCGATTCCGGCAACCACGAACCCGCTGCCCCCGGCCCACCATCGGCGCCTGCGCTGAGACACGGGGAGACCGACGACACACTCCCGATTCAACGTGGCTCGGATTGGCAGCGATTACACACAACCGACGGCCCGACCGGGTTCGCCCGATTTATGTCCGGCCGCAGCCAGCGGTCGTGTATGTCCTCGAACCGGAAAGGCGACCGCCGCGAGCGCGAACTCGTCAACCGGCTCGACGAGGCGGGCTTTGCGGTGATGCGTGCCCCCGCGTCGGGGTCGGCGACCGAGCGGGAACTCCCGGACGTGCTCGCCGGTAACGGCGACGTCTTCTACGCCATCGAGGCCAAGTCCAGTTCCGGACGGCCGATCTATCTCACCGGTGAGGAGGTCGAGGCGCTGGTCTACTTCGCCCAGAACTTCGGCGCGAAGGCGCGGATCGGCGTCCGCTTCGACCGCGAATCCTGGTACTTCTTCCACCCCGGCGATCTCCATACGACCGACGGCGGCAACTACCGCGTCAAGAAGGAGACCGCGCTCGCGGAGGGCGAGGACTTCGAGTCGTTCGTCGGCGGCCCGGCGCAGGCCCGCTTGACCGAGGTCGGCGACGACGGTGTCGACGACGGCGGTGACGGGACCGACGGCGAAGCATAGCGACGGACGGGACTACGGGACGATCCCGCTTGCGGATCCACAGTCTGGGTGCGAGTCTTCCGCCGTCGGATCCTCGGTGTCGAGTTCTACCGGACGGAGCCGCGAAGCCGGAAACAGGTAGCGGCGGCCCTCGGCGTCCACAGACCGCTCGTCGGTGTCGTCGCCGTCGGCATCCGTGCCGGCAGCGTCGACTGCGCCGTCGCGAGGCGGCAGGGCATCAACGTATCTGGCCGCGAACACGGGCTCGTGGCCGCCGTAGGCGGCGTTGGTCTCGTAGTTCGCGACGACGCGTCCCTCGTCGGTCCGTGCTTCGTCGGCGCGTTCACCGACGGCGGCGACGACGACGAGGAGCGTCCCCGTCTCCCGGTCGCGGACGAGTTCGCCAGGGTCGTGGTCGTGCCGCTCACACAGCGCCGGCCCGTCGGCGGCGAGCGGGACGAACGCGCGACCGCCGCAGACGGCACAGACGCTCTCGCGCTCGTTCGGCGCCGGGACATATCCCAACTCGATCTCGGCGGCGACGCGACGGGTGTGTTTGCAGCGGGCGCCGCGGATGGCGCTATCCGGGCAAGTACACGTCGATCGATCGACGGCGACGACGTACGTCCCGCCCGCGGTCTCGACGACGTAGCGACCGTCGCGGAGGGGTCTGACCGTCATCGGTTCGGCGCGGGCGCGGCGGGCGCGTCCCTCGTATCCCTCGGCAGGAAGCGTCCGGGCTTTGCGTACGGTAGGCTGTCGGAGGTCGGGCGAGGGCGTCCCTCGTCCACCCGCGGCCCCGGCAGTTTCTGACGCGGGTGTGTTTCGAGTGTGCGTCATCGGTATTCCGGAGAGCGTAGCTCTCTCAGCGGAAGTTACGGGCTCCACGACCCTAAACCCTCGTTTCAGGTGGAACACGCCCGAACGCATCGAAGCCCTTTTAGAACGGCCACCGGAAGGCGCAGGTATGGAAATAGACGCGGAGATGCGCCGAAAGATCGCCGTCTCCATCGTCTCCGTCGGCGCTTTTTTCGCCGTCTTCATCGGTATCGGGATGCAGTTCGGCCCCGACCTCGGCGATACGGGTGGCCTCGCCCTGGTGGCGGCGATCACGCTTTTCGTGATCGTGATGGCCGCTGTCGGCGTGTATCTGGGCGACTGACCGCTCCAGGCGGATGCGTCGCCGTACCCGCGCTCACCGGGAGACAGATACGAATCAGCCGCCTTCGGTCGCTTCGCGCCAGTCGCGGACGTCGCCGGCATCCCGCACGGCATCCGTGTAGTACGACAGCGGGTGAGAGATCGTCTCACACCGCTCGTCGGGATCGACGCAGTCGCCGTAGGCTTTCATCGTCGCACACGACGGCGGCGGATACTGAGTCCCGTCGCCCTCGGTCAGGTACTCGACTCGCGTCTTGATCCGTTCTCGCCGCTCGTTAGCGCCGGATTCGCCGTTGCTGTCTGCTTCGTCGCTGCTGTCGGCCGCGTCGTCGCTGTCGCCGGCGCCTTCCTTCTCAGGAGTGCTGTCGTCGGCGCCACCGACGTCGAGGAGCGTCAACACCTCCTCGGCGTCTAATCCGAGCGCCACCAGGAACGAGACCAGCGAGAACTCGGTGTGGTCCGGCAGCGCCTCGCCGCTGCGGGTCCGCTGGACGAGCGTTTTCATACAGGGCGGAAACAGCGCGGGAACCACCGTCTCGACGTTTGGCTCGCGTGTAGCGCCGTGATCGTTCAGGAGCGACCTGAGTTCGGAGACGGCCGGCGCCAGCGCCTCTGCGATGGCGTCGCCGCCGTCGTCGCCGCGGACCTCGAAGGGGAGCCCGGCCGCGACGCGCCGCTCGACGGCCGCTTCCAGGATCCGAGTCAGTCCCTCGTCGGTGATTCGGACCGCGCCCTCGGCGACTTCGCGGTTGACGAGTCGCCACCGCTCGCCCCAGGTAGAATCCGCGAAGTCGAGATACGGGCCGAGGTCGACCCGGTAGTGCGACGGCGCCCGCCCGCCTGAGCGACCGCCGGTGGCGCGTCCCGCCCGGTTGCCGCCGGGTCCATCGGTCCGTTCGGGGCGGACGGCCCCGCCGAGGTCGAACTCCCGGAGGACGGCCTCGCGGGAGGCCCGGGCGCGGCCCGCGGTTCCGGATTCTCCGTCGGCGGCGAAGTCGGCCTCGAACCGCTCGCGGGCGGTGTTCGCCTCCGCAGCCGCGTACTTGTCGACGGCCGCGGGCGTCTCGATCAGCGACACGAGGATACGCGCGATCGGATACGAGAGCAGTTCCGCCCGTGACTCCCAGCGGCGCGGCTCCTCGGCGGCGACGGTCCCGGCCATCAGCGCGCGTTCGACCCGCTCTGTCGCCCGCTCGACGGCGGGCGCGTCCTCGGCGATGAGCGCCGCGGGCGAGATGTCCGCCTCGCGGACGGCCTCACGCGCGCCCTCGAAGAACGGGTAGCGCGCGTACAGCGGGTCCATCGGCATCGCACGTCCGTTGCGGGCGGCGGCGAATAAACACGGCGGTCGGCGCTCCCCCGACCCGCCTGTCGACCTCCCCCGACCGCAAATACCGTATCATCTAAGACGGCACGCGTCCTCGCTTCGCCCGTGCCGCAGTTCGACTACCCGTGTCCCGACTGCCGGGCCACGAACAGCCTCCACGACACCGACTGCGAGTTCGAGGGGACGCCGTGGCCCGACGTCGAGAAGGCGTACACCGACATCGTCGCGCGGCTCACGGCGGAACCAACCCCGGAGTCCGACCTCTACGACGCCGTCGACGGCGAGTGGGGGGCGCTCCACCGGGCGGCGCTCGAACGGCTGAAGCGCGACGGCCGCGTCGACGAGGCCAACGACGTGCTCCGCCTGCTCACGCCGACGGAGTTCCGCGAGGCGGTGTCGGAGCCGACCCGCGAGCCGATGCGGACCATCTACCGGAAGGGCAGCGTCCCCGGCTGTCACGACAACGCCACCTTCGCGATGATCGCGTGGTACGAGATGGTCGGCCTGTCGTGGTCGGAGACGCGCGCGAACGTGATCGAGTGGCTCCACGAAAGCGGCGCGTGGGCCCGCGGCGGCTTCGAGGAGTCCTCGCCCGAAGAGCTCGTCGACGCGAAGCGCCACGTCTACGAGGCCGGATACGGCTGGAAGGAGAAGGCCGAGGCGGCAAAGCGCATCATCGACCGGCACGGGTGAAGTACCTCGGGGACAAGCCCCGAGACACTCGCCTTGAAGCGCCTGCAGATCAGCGAGCGCGACAGGGCTCATACAGACTTCGACAGCCGCGAGAGATTCACCCCGACCGCTCCTCATACTGAGTACTCTCATCAGTTCCCGCCGAGCACACCCCTCCGTCGACGGCGCTCGGCGGGAAGCGACGAGAGTAATCAGTATCACCCCAAAATTAACACGAAACCGGGACGAGACTCCCGCTGATGTGCCCTCCAGAACCCGACTCGTCTTCGAAACGCAGACTCGCACGATACACTCCGGACCGCCGACGATGGCGGTACGCGCTCGCTGGCCTCAGTGCCGTCGCCGCACCCATCCTGTTCTATTACACCGTGCGGCTCGTATCGAGTACGTGGAGCGGGACCCTGCCGAGCCTCCTGGTGCTCGTCGGATCAGTGCTGACGCTGGCGGCTGCGGCTCTGGCTCCGACGCTTTTGCTCGCCCCGGGCGGCGGCGAGACACGGAGCCGGTCCGATCACGAGAGGGATGCAGTTGCCGAACTCAAACACCAGTACGCGTCGGGGGCCGTCTCCGAGGCTGAGTTCGAACGTCGGCTAGAAACGTTGATCGACCCGCCGTCGGACGAGGACGAGCGGGAAACTGGGACCGGGGTCGACCAGGAGACGGCTCCGATGTCGACCGGGATCGAATCCGAATTGGCCGGACGTCGAGAGGGGGATTGATTTTCTCCCCGCGCTGCAGTGCGAGGCTTTCTCCTCGCCTTTGTGTAACCCGGCAGTAGTGGCCTAGTCGCTCTGGATGCGCGGCGCGAGCATATACGTGACGTTGCCCTGTCCTTCGGCGACCGCGTAGTGGATCTTCACCGGGAACTCCTCGCCGAGTTCGACGGTGACCTCGGCGTCCTTCGGGATCGCCTTGTTCATATCCTTCAGGTAGTCCAGGGAGAAAAGCGAGTCCGCCACGCCGGCGGTCAGGTCGATGAGGTCGTCGACGTCCAGCTGGAAGTCGACGTCGTCGGTGTCGCCCTCGGCCTGGATGTGGAACGCCTCCGCGTCGGGATCGACGCGGAGCCGGACGTGGTCGGAGACCATATCCGCGGCCTTGATCCCCCGATCCAGCTGTGCGCCCTCCATCACGATCTCCGAGGACAGATCCAGATCGGGGATGTCGGGCTCCTGGCGGATCGAGTCGGGATCGATGAGCGCCAGCGTCGAGGAGAGGCCGTCCATCCGAATCGAAAGCTTCCGGGTCTCCTCGTCGAGTTCCAGTTCAACGAGTTCGTCGCCGCTTGCCATCCCGACGAAGTCCTCGAGTTTCGAGAGGTTGACGCCGATGACGCCCCCGTCGGCCTCGTAGGACTCGAAGGCGGCGGCAGCGAGCGAGAGATCCACCATCCCGACGTTCGCGGGATCGACGGCGCGGATTGACAGTTCGTCCTCGTTCAGCCGGATCTTACACTCGTCTACCAGCACGCTCACCGAGTCGAGCGCGTCCTGCAATGTCGACGCGCCCACGATGGCCTTGAACATATGGACAGTGGTACGACAGCCGTCTTAAAAATACTCCTGATCCGGCGACGGAACGTCGGCGCTGGGGGTGGCCTTCTCGGTCGTCTCCGCGACCGGTCAGTGATAGCAGAGGGACCGACCCGAGTCAGCTGATTCGGCCAGAGCAACCGTTGCAGAAGTTTTGCGCCCGTCTGTTCTCTGCACTACGGTAGCATCTGCCGAGAGAGCAGCGGCTGACAGAGATGATCAGGGGATCGCACCGGATGCGTCCCCCGGAAAGGGCATCAGTCGCGGAACTCGTCGTTCCGCTAAGTTAGATGACGCGGTTCTGGAGGTAATCCAGGTGTTTCGCGTTGTAGACGATCTTCACTTCGTCGGCGGCCGGCGACCCGATGCAGGTCAGCCGGACGTCCTTCTCTTCGACCTCCTCGTCGGAGAGGATCTGCTGCATATCCATGTCGATGTCTCCCTCCCTGACGATGGCCGCACAGTTCGCACAGGCGCCGGCACGGCACGAGAAGGGCCAGTCGTAGCCCTGCGCCTCGGCGGCTTCGAGGATGTACTCTCCCTGGTTGACTTCGAGGGAGCCATAGTCCTCGGCGTCGAGTCCGGCGTCGGCGGCCTTCTCGAAGAGGTCGTCCTCGTCCATATCCCAGCCGTTGTCGTCCAGCACTTCGTAGTTGAGGTATTCTACAGTAGGCATCACCCGGCAGTTCGTAAGCCACCCCATTAGACTTTGCTGTTCGGACGTCGAGCGGTCGGTGGTCCGGGCGAGAAAGCGGCGTCTGCTCGGGGGGAGTAGATATCGATCCTCGATTTTCCGCGGTTCCGACAGGTTGGGTCGCGGCGTGCTCACCCCGGCGCGACGTCCGCAGTTCCTCTCTGCGTCCTCACTCCGTTGCGGCTTCGATCGCCTGCTCTAAGTCGGCGATGATGTCGCCGACGTCCTCGATCCCGACCGAGAGTCGGACCATATCCGGTGTCACGCCCGCAGCGGCCTGTTCTTCCTCGGTCAGTTGCTGGTGGGTCGTCGATGCGGGGTGGATCACGAGCGTCTTCGCGTCGCCGACGTTCGCAAGCAGCGAGGCGAGTTCGACGTTGTTGACGGTGTCGCGGGCGGCTTCGTAGCCGGCTTCCAGGCCGAACGTGATCATCCCGCCGTAGCCGCCCTCGAGGTACTCGGAGGCCTCTTCGTGGGTCTCGTGGCTCTCCAGGCCGGGGTAGTTGACCCACGAGACCGCCTCGTGGTCTTCGAGGAACTCGGCGACGGCCATCGCGTTCTCACAGTGCCGGTCCATCCGCATCGGCAGCGACTCCAGTTTTTCGAGCGTGTTCCACGCGTCGAAGGGGGACTGCGCGTTCCCGAGGTCGCGCAGGCCGCGAGCGATCGCCGCGTACGTGAACGCGGCGTCGCCGAACCGCTCCGCGAAGTTGACGCCGTGGTAGGCGGGGTTCGAGGCGCCGATCTCGGGGTACTTCTCGGCGTGGTCGGCCCACGGGAACGTCCCGCCGTCGACGAGGATCCCGCCGATGGTGGTGCCCGCGCCGTGGATCCACTTCGTCGTCGAGTCCCACACCAGGTCCGCGCCGTGCTCGATCGGGCGGCAGAGATACGGCGTCGCGAAGGTGTTGTCGACGAAAAGCGGGACGTTGTGGTCGTGGGCGATGTCGGCGATCCGCTCGATATCTGGCGTCACGAGCGCCGGGTTACCGATCGTCTCCAGGTGGACGTAGGCGGTGTCCTCGTCGATGGCCTCCGCGTAGGCGTCGTAATCGAGCGTGTCGACGAACTTCGTCGTGATACCGCGCCGTTCGACAGTGTGGGTGAAGTACGTGTAGGTGCCGCCGTACAGCGACGCCGCGGTGACGATGTTGTCGCCCGCCTCCGCGAGCAGGAACGTCGCGAGATCGAGCGCCGCCATCCCGGAGGCGGTTGCCGCGGCCCCGACGCCGCCTTCGAGCGACGCCAACCGCTCCTGAAGGGTCGCGACGGTCGGGTTCATCAGCCGGCTGTAGATGAACCCCTCTTTTTCGAGCGCGAACTGCCCGGCGGCGTCCTCGGCGTCGTCGAAGACGTAGGAGGTGGTCTGATAGATCGGCTGGGCGCGAGCGCCGGTGGCTGGATCGGGCTCCTGGCCGGCGTGGAGGCTTCGCGTCGTGAATCCCTGCGGTGTCTCGTCGTCAGACATACCTGCCCCTTCTCGGAGGGGGCGCCTAACCGCCGTGGCGTGTGCAAATTACGCCGCTACCTGCGACGCAGGCCGTCGATCGGCCCGCCGTCCGGGTTCGAGATCCGCCGATCGGTCTCACACTCCGCTCAGGCCCGAGATCCGCCGATCGGTCTCACACTCCGCTCAGGCCCGAGATCTGCCGATCGACGCACCCGCCAGAAGCGCGGCCGCCGCGACGGCGCCCATTCCGAGCACACTCACGGTCGCGGGCGTGTCGACCACGACCAGAACGACCGCGGCAACGAGCGCGGCCCCGCCGACGGAGACCGCGATCGATCGCCCCCGGTCGACGAGGACGGCGACGCCCGCGAGGAGGAGGCCGACGCTGACGGCGCCGGCGACGGTCCCGACGTCGCCGCGGGCGAACAGTTCGACGCCGCGGAAAGCAGCGGTCGGGGCACGCAGGCCCGCCCACGCGAGAACGCCGCCGGCGACGGCGACGAGGAGACCGATCAGGCGTGCGGCGAGTTCGACGGGAGACATATCTACGGGGACAGCGCGGACCGAAAAGTGCGTTCGGGTTCGGCGCTCGGCAGCAACGACGTCATAATGATTACTCTCGTCTCGTACTGATTACTCGCTGAACAGCGAGGCGTGGACGGGCGCGAAGTCGCCGCCGTCGTCGGCGCCCTCGTCGGTATCGTGGACGGCGCGGCCCGCAACCCCCTCGGCGAGGAAGTCCCGGATCGGCGGCCCGACCTTCTCGGGTTCCACGAGGAAGGCGTCGTGGCCGTGATCGGACTCGATGACGTGGTGCGCGACCGGAATCCCCGTCTCGCGGAACGCCGCCGCCAGCGTCTCGGACTGCTCGACCGTGAAGTGCCAGTCGCCGGTAAAGGAGAGCAGAAGCGTCTCGCCCTCGAAGGCGGCGACGGCGTGGGCGTCGTCCTCGTGGCCCTCCGCGAGGTCGTAGTCGTCCATCGCGCGGGTGAGATACAGATAGGAGTTTGCGTCGAAGCGGTCGACGAACTTCTCGGCCTGGTAGTCGAGGTACGACTCGACGTCCCGGTACGGGAAGAAGGCCGCCGCGGGGTCTGCCGGGAAGGAATCCCGCTGGGCGTCGCGGCCCGCGGCGCGGCGGCCGAACTTCTGGTCCATCGACGACTTCGAGAGGTACATCACGTGGCCGATCTGTCTGGCGAGCGCGAGGCCGTCTTTCGGATGCTCGCCGCCGTAGTAGTCGCCGCCGTTCCAGTTCGGATCGGTCGTGATCGCGCGGCGGGCGATAGCGTCGAGCGCGAGACACTGGGCGTCGAGCCGTGCCGCGGCCGCCACGGAGATGACGTACCGGACGTCGTCGGGGTAGCGCTTCGCCCAGTCGAGAGCGTTCATCCCGCCGACGCTGCCGCCGATCACGGCGTGGAGGCGACCGACGCCGAGTTCGTCGAGCAGGAGCCGCTGGGAGCGGGTCCAGTCGTCGACTGTCACGGGCGGGAAGTCGGTGCCGTACACCTCGCCCTCGGGATCCTCGGAGGCGGGGCCGGTGGTTCCGTAACACGATCCGGGGGCGTTCGCGCAGACGACGTAGTACTCGTTCGTGTCGATTGCCTTCCCGGGCCCGACGATGTCGTTCCACCACGCGCGCGCCTGGCCAGTCGTCTCCTGTCCGTAGCCCGCGACGTTCTGGCTGCCGGTGAGCGCGTGGCAGACCAACACCGCGTTATCGCCGTCGAACTCCCCGTAGGACTCGTAGGCGACTTCGAGGTTCTCGATCTCGTCGCCGGAGGCGAAGTCGAACCGGCCGAGGTCGACGGTGCCGCTGTCGGTCTTCATTCGTCGGTCACCTCCCCCTCGGACGACATATCGGTGTCGGATGACGTCGCGGCGTCGGACGACGCCTCCCCGGTGGACGACCCTTCCACGTCCCGCGTCGCCGTTCGGATCGCCCGGTCCAGGTCGGCGATCACGTCGTCGACGTCCTCGATGCCGACCGAGAGGCGGACCATCTCGGGAGAGAGCCCCGCGGCGCGCTGTTCCTCCTCGGATAGCTGGGCGTGCGTCGTCGACGCAGGGTGGATCAGGAGCGTCTTCGCGTCCCCGATGTTGGCGAGGAAGGACGCGAGGTCGGTCGCCTCGCAGGTCCGCTTTGCCGCCTCGAAGCCCGCTTCGAGACCGAAGGTGACCATCCCGCCGTATTCGTCGGCCTCGTCGTCGCCGAGATACCGGCTCGCCGTCTCGTGCGTTGGGTGATCCGGAAAGCCGGGATAGGACACCCACGCGACGTCCTCGTGATCGCGGAGGAACGTGGCGACCGCCCGGGCGTTCTCGCAGTGGCGGGCCATCCGCAGCGGGAGTGTCTCCAGCCCCTGGATCGTCTGCCAGGCGTCGAAGGGCGACTGCTGGTTACCGAGCGTCCGGAGCGCCCGCTGGCGGACGACGTTGGCGAACGCCGCGTCGCCGTAGCGCTCCACGAATTCGACCCCGAACGCCGGATTCTCCCCGGAGAGTTCGTCGTAGTCGGCGTGCTCCCAGGGGAACGTGCCGCCGTCGACGAGGATGCCGCCGATGGTGGTCCCCGAGCCGTGGATCCACTTCGTCGTCGACTCCCAGACGATGTCGGCGCCGTGCTCCAGCGGGCGGCAGAGATACGGCGTCGCGAAGGTGTTGTCGACGACGAGCGGGGCTGCGGCGTCGTGGGCGACCTCCGCGAGACGCTCGAAGTCGGGCGTCTTCAGCGAGGGGTTCGCGATGGTCTCGACGTGGACGAAGGCGGTGTCCTCGTCGATTTCCTCGGCGTAGGCGTCGTAATCGAGGGTATCCACCACCCGGACGTCGACGCCGCGGCGCGTCGCCATCTTCGTGAGGTACGTCGCCGTCCCGCCGTACATGTCCGCGGAGGCGACGACGTTGTCGCCCGCGGAGGCGAGAATGCTGGTCGCCGAGTCGAGCGCGGCCATCCCCGAAGCGGTTGCGACGGCCGCGACGCCGCCTTCCAGCGCCGCCAGCCGGTGTTCGAGGATCCGCGTGGTCGGATTCGAGATCCGCGAGTAGACGTCGCCCTCGGCCGCGAGCGCATACAGGTCCGCGGCGTGGTCGGCGTCCTCGAACGCGTAAGACGTGGTCTGGTAGATCGGCGGCGCGCGAGCGCCCGTCGCGGAGTCCGGCTCCTGGCCGGCGTGCAGACTCCGGGTGTGGAACCCATCGACCATACTATGTATATTACGCATATTCTCTCTCAGACTTATAACCAGCGGTTACGGTCGGTGGTGTGAATTCGTCACGTACTGCGACGGATTGCCTCCGCGTCACAGCCAAGAATTGATAAATGTACACACACAACTGTGTATTGGTATGGCGACGAAGACGATCTCTCTCGATGAGAAAGCCTACGAGCGGCTGAAGGCTCACAAAAGGGAGGGAGAAAGCTTCAGCGATGTCGTAAAACGACTCGCTGGCGAGCGATCGTGGAGTGAAGTGGCCGGTATACTCAGTCCCGACGAAGCCGAGGCCCTCGGAGAGACTGTGAAAGAAGGCCGGTCTCGGTCACGGGCACGAAGTGATCGACTTGCCGACGAACTCGACGCTGCAAGCGATCGCGACGGGTCGAAATGATACAGGACACATCATTCATTATAGATGTGCTCCGTGGCGACGAGGGTGCCCAAGCGCTTCTCGACGTGATCGAATCGGAATCTCGTCCTGAAAAAGTCGCGTCGATCACGGTCTTCGAGCTGTACGAAGGAGTGGCGAGATCTGGGGCGTCGACGTCAACTCAGGATCGGATCATCAACGTCCTCGAATCCAAACACATCGTACCGGCCGGCAACGAGGTAATGCGGAAGGCAGGGAAACTCTCGGGCCAACTCATCACTGAAGGACAACGGATCGAACGGGAAGACTGTATCATCGCCGCGACTGGACTGCTACACGATGAGGCGGTTGTCACAGGGAATGCCGATCACTTCCGACGGATCGACGGCCTCGACGTCCGAACGTACTGACCGAGAGAAAACCGGCTAACGTTCGATCCGCGTTCTCCCGCTTCAAACTGATTCCTCTCCTCACGTACCGCCGAGCGCCACGCCGTTGACGGGACTCGGCGGTAAAAAGTGAGCATAATCAGTATCAGTCGTCCGCGGAGGCCGTCTCGGCGACGTCGAGTTCCTCGCGGGCGGCGTCCAGTCCGGCCTCGACGTCGACGGTGACGCCCGCGTCGGCCATCGCTTCGCCGACGGTCCGGACGCCGCGCAGGATCGCATCGTCCGGCAGGCCGCCCATATTGCTCACGCGAAAGATCGTCCCGCCGAGATGGGCCTGCCCGCCCGAGATGCTGACGTTCCGGGCGTCGACGCCGTCGAAGAAGGCGTCGGCGTCGTCGCCTGCGACCGCGTCCGGCAGCGACACGGCAGTCACGGTGTTCGAGAGCACAGTGGCGTCATCGGCGTTCGCAAACAGATCCAGTCCCATCTCAGTGAATCCGGCGCGGAAGGCGGCAGCCTGGCGACGGTGACGGATGATCCGCTCGGGCATCGTCTCGGCGACGATGTCCTCGACGGCCACCGCCATCGCGCGGAACAGCGGGACCGCGCTCGTGAAGGGGGTCTGGTGGGACTCGGCCTTCCGGAGGTGCCACTCGAGGTCCTCGTAGAACGGCGCGGATTCGCCGTCGAGGTCGTCGACGACCTCCTCGGTGACGTACATCGCGCTGATTCCGGGCGGCGCCGCCAGCGCCTTCTGGGCGTCGGTGATCGCGACGTCGACGTTCCAGGGGTCCAGACAGAACACGTCGCCGCCGATCGAGGTGACCCCGTCGACGACGAACCGGGCGTCGTGGTCCTCAGCGATCCGACCGACGCCAGCGACGGGGTTGAGCAGGCCGGTGCTGGTCTCGTTGTGGACCATAGTCACCAGATCCGTCTCGTCGGTGACGGCGGCGGCGACGTCCGCCAGCGGGATCGACTCGCCCCACGGGACCTCCACGCGAGTCACGTCGGCGTAGCGCTCGGCGATCCGAGCGAACCGGCGGCCGAACTTCCCGTTGACGAGCGAGACGACGTGGTCGCCCGCGTTACCGGACTGCGTCCGGTCGCTCGCGGGACTCCGTCCCGCGCTGCCGACGAGGTTGGCGACCGCCGCCTCCATCCCCATCGAGGCCGTGCCGTTGAGGAGCAGCGACGTCCCGCCGCCGTCGGTCGCCGTGTCCGTGCCGTCGAGGGTCGACTGCTCGAAGACGTAGTCGAGACCGTCCTGTGCACGCTCGTAGACTGCCTCGAACGCCGCCGAGCGGTGAGAGACCATCGGCTCGTCCATCGCTGCCGACACCTCGTCGGTGATGGGCACCGGGCCCGGGTTGAGCAGCAGGAAGTCCTCTTCCATACGCGGCGATTGCGGCGCGCGGGCATAAGCGGTGCGGGTTTCGCCCGGCACCGGCCGCCTCGAGGGTCAGTAACACGGATTCGAGTTCACGTGTCGCCGCCGGATGGTCGCACTCGGTCCGGCGGGCGAGGGCCGGTGATGATGACGAAGCACCTAACTCCGTGCCGGCCGACCGCCCGGTAGAATGACCGACGAGACGCCGTCGGGGGACGCCGGGGGCGGCCGCGACGAGGGAGCCTCGAACCCGGGCGTAGAGACGGAATCGGCTCCGGATTCGGGCTCGGCAGCCGACGCCGACGTCGAGCCGGTGTACGCGGAGTCGGACAACCCCTACCTTCAGGATCCGGACACGGACTTCGCGCCGATCGACGACCTGAGCCGGGAGGAGGCGGAGTCGCAGGCGGCGAGGCTGCGGGCGGCGATCCGCGAACACGACCACCGGTACTACGTGCAGGCGGATCCGATGATCTCCGATCGGGCGTACGACGACCTGTTTGCTCGACTGGAAGCCGTAGAGGAGGCGTTCGACCTCGACAGCGAGACGAGTCCGACCCGGCGCGTCGGCGGCGAGCCGCTTTCCGAACTCGACACCGTCGAACACGTCGCGCCGATGCTCTCGATCGACCAGTCGACGGAGGCTGCGGACCTCCGGGAGTTCGACCGTCGCGTGCGGGAGGCCGTGGGCGACGTCGACTACGCCTGCGAACCGAAGTTCGACGGCCTCTCGATCGAAGTGGTCTACCAGGACGGCGAGTACGTCCGCGCGGCCACGCGCGGCGACGGCGAGTACGGCGACGATGTGACGGCACAGGTGCGGACGATCCGCTCGATCCCGCTGACGCTCCGCGGCGACTATCCCGACACCCTGGCGGTTCGCGGGGAGGTGTTCTTCCCGCGGGACGCGTTTCAGGAACACAACCGCGAGCGGGTCGAACGCGGCGAGGAGCCGTTCGCGAACCCCCGGAACGCCGCCGCGGGCACGCTCCGACAGCTCGACCCCGCGGTCGTCGCCGACCGCCCCCTCGACTGCTTCGTCTACGACGTGTTAGACGCGAGCGACGTGCCGCCGACCCAGCGGGCGACCCTCGACCGCCTCCGCGAGTGGGGGCTGCCCGTGAACGACCGCGTGGACGTCGTCGGCGACGTCGAGGCCGCGATCGACTTCCGCGACGACCTGCTTGCAGCGCGGGACGCTTTGAACTACGAGATCGACGGCACCGTCATCAAGGTCGACGACCGCGACGACCGCGAGGAACTGGGTGCCACCAGCCGGGCCGTCCGCTGGGCCTTCGCCTACAAGTTCCCGCCGCGGACGGAGGTGACGCGGGTGACCGACATCGTCGTCCAGGTCGGCCGCACCGGCCGGCTCACGCCGGTCGCGCTGTTGGATCCCGTCGACGTCGGCGGCGTGACCGTCTCCCGGGCGTCGCTGCACAACCCCGATGAGATCGAGCGCCTCGGCGTCGACGTCGGCGACGAGGTGCGCGTCCGCCGCGCGGGCGACGTCATTCCCGAAGTCGCCGAGGTGATCGAAAAGCGCGCCGAGGGGACCTTTGACTTCCCCGAGACCTGCCCGGTCTGCGGGAGTTCCGTCGAGCGCGACGGCCCGCTGGCGTTCTGTACGGGCGGGCTCACCTGCGACGCGCAGCTCGTCCGTGCGATCGTCCACTACGGCAGCCGGGGGGCGCTCGACATCGACGGGCTGGGCGAAGAGCGCGTCGAACAGCTCGTCGACGCCGGCGTCGTCTCGACGCTACCGGATCTCTACCGGCTCTCGATCGAGGAGCTCGCCGATCTGGAGGGATGGGGCGAAACGAGCGCGCGGAACCTCGTCGACGCCGTCGATGCCACGCGGTCGCCGCCGCTTTCGGAGTTTCTTGTGGGTCTCGGGATCCCCGAAGTCGGGGAGAGCACGGCCCGGAACCTCGCGCGGGCGTTCGGCGCCCTCGATGCGGTGATGGACGCGACAGAGGACGAACTCCAGGCTGTCGACGACGTCGGGCCGACGGTCGCAGCGCTGATCCGGGAGTTCTTCGAGAACGAGGACAACCGCGCCGTCATCGAGGAACTCCGCGAAGTCGGCGTCGAGCCCGAGCCCGTCGAGACGCCCGACGAGGGCGCGGCACTCGACGGACTCACGTTCGTCTTCACCGGCTCCCTGTCGGCGACGCGGGCGACAGCGCAAGACCTGGTCGAGCGGCACGGCGCGACGGCGACCGGGAGCGTCTCCGGCAACACCGACTACCTCGTCGTCGGCGAGGATCCGGGGCGGACGAAGCGCGAGGACGCCGAGGACAACGACGTTCCGACGCTGGAGGAAGCGGCGTTCGCCGACCTGCTCGCGGAGCGTGGAATCGCGTATCCGTCCGAGGAGTAGTCCACCACTGCAGCAAACCGGTCGACGGCGACACTCATTCGTCCGCGAACGCGACGTCGGTGATCTCGAACCGCGCGCCGCCCTCGGTGCCGTCGGTGACGTCGATCGCCCACCCGTGCGCCTCGATCACCTGCTTGACGATGCTCAGTCCGAATCCCGTCCCGTCCGGACTGGTGGAGAAGCCCGCATCGAAGATGTTGTCGCGGTCGGAGGCAGGAATCCCCGGGCCGTCGTCCTCGATGTAGAATCCGTCGTCGAGTTCGCCGACCGTCACGGTCACGTCCGCGCGGCCGTGGTCGATGCTGTTGCGGAAGACGTTCTCGAACACCTGTTTCAGTCGCGTCTCGTCGCCGTCGACTGCGCGGTCGATGTCGATGTCGAGGGTCGCATCGGCCGTATCGACGTTCCCCCAGCAGCCGTTCAAGAGTGACTTCAGATCCACGACGTCGGTTTCGGTCGCCGCCTCGCTCGCGCGGGCGAGACGGAGGAGGTCGTCGATCAGCGCTTCCATCCGATCGTGGGCCGAGGCGACGACGTCGAGGTGATCGTCGTCGTACGTCTCGCGTACCAGTTCCAGGTGGCCCTGCGCCACGTTCAGCGGATTCCGGAGGTCGTGGGAGACGACGCTCGTGAACTCGTCGAGGCGTTCGTTCTTCCGTTTGAGCTCCGTCACCTGCTGTTCGTTCGTGATGTCGAGAAACAGCGCGTGGGTGCCGACGATCTCACCCTCCGGGTTTCGCCGCGGCGACGCACGCAGGATGGTGAGTATCTCCTCGTCGTTGCGAGTGAGAAGCGTCCGCTGTTCGCGGACGAACTCCCCGGTGAGCGCGCGCTGGTAGCCCTTCTCGAGGAGCCGATTGGTCGACTCCTCGGTGTAATACCGCGCCAGCGGTGTCCCGCGGAGTTCCGCCCGCTCGTAGCCGAGCCGTTCGGCGAAGGATCGGTTACAGTCGTCGATGATCGGTTCGCCGTCGACCGATCGGGTGAAGACGACCATCACCGGCGCCTCCTCGAACAGGACGCGGTACTGGTCGGTGTACTGTTGCTGGAGTTCGATCCGGTGGTAGGCGTGACCGATCGTCGCGCCGAGCGTCGAGAGTAGCTGCCGTTCGTGATCGTCGAAGACGTGCGTGCGGTCGGCGTAAACGTTCAGGACGCCGTAGAGGATATCATCGTGGATCAGCGGGACCGCGGCGCTCGCCCTGTAGCCTCGTTCGAGCGCCTCCTCCCGCCACGGTTCGTAATCCGGATCCTCGTGGATGTCCTGCATCACCGACAGTTCGCGGGTTCGGACGGCCTCGCCGGTGGGGCCGCGGGCCGTCGCCGCCTCGTCGGTCGTGATCTCGATGACGTCGGGATAGTCCTCCCCGACACCTGCGGCCGTCCGCCGCTCGACAGTCCGGGCATCGGGGTTGTGGTCGCCGATCCAGGCGAACCGGTACGGCTCCGCGCCGCTGATGATCTCACAGACGCGCTCGTCGATCTCCTGCTGGGTTGTCGCCCGGACGAGTGCGCGGTTGATCCGGCGGACGACCCTGTTGATCCGGAGCTGTTCGGTGACGCGCTGACTGTCCCGGTGGCCTTCGACGGCGTTCCGGATCCGGTTTGCCAGCAGCGCATACTGGTCAGCGCCGACTCCCTTCTGGAGGTAGTCGGTTACGCCCGCGGAGATTGCGTCGCTTGCGACTTCCTCGGATCCCTTCCCCGTGTAGAGAATGAACGGCAGGTCCGGTTGGTCCTCGCGGACGGCCTCCAGGAAGTCGAGGCCGGACCGGCCGGGCATCTCGTAATCGGAGACGATACAGTCGATGCTCCGCTCGGCGGCGATCGCAAGCCCTTCGTCGGTGCTTGCGGCGGTCTGCACCTCGATTCGCTCGTCCTCGCGTTCGAGCAACGTCGCGGTCAACTCGCCGACCGACGAGTCGTCGTCCACGTGGAGGACGCGAATCGCTTCGGCCATACCGGGTGAACGGACCGGGTAATTAAATTGCTATGGTAATGGTCCCCTACCGAACGTGAGCGGCGATACCGTGCCCGGACCGACCCTACCGAACGTGAACGACCCTACTGTCCGGACCGCCTGTATGACCGACAGTCGGTCACAGATCTGTCTGCTCGAACGCCCAGTACCCGACGGCGACCGGGAGGACGATCCACAAAAGGAGGATGACGAAGAGGAACCACCCGGAGAAGTAAAACGGCACGGAGCCCTCGAAGACGGGGGCGATCACCGCTCGTTCACCGAAGGTAGTACTGACCAGGCGTGCCTGTGCCGGACCGTAGTACAGTTGTGCCGCGAGCGTCTCGTAGGTCTTCAGCGGGTTCAGGTACTTCAGGAACACGCCGAGTTGTACGCGCGTGAGTTCGGAGACGGTCCCCACCCCGACCTGCTCTGCGGCGTAGTTGATGAGCTTCGGAATCCCCTCGGAGATCGATCCCCAGAGGATCGCGAAGATGAGATACACGCCCATCGTCGCGAGGGTCGCCTCGCGGTTCGAGTCTGCGAGCGCCGAGATGCCGAGCCCGATCGAGACGAACGCGATCCCGAGAAGCGCCGTCAACGCGACCTGCGGAACGAACGATCCCAGTTCCAGCCGCGTGCCCGTGGCCACGAGGATTGCGAACGTGACCAGGAAGCCGACGAGCAGCGCGACGACGACGACGGCCGAGCGGCCCAGTAGCTTCCCGATGACGGCGTCGAGCCGGGAGTTCGGCAGCGACAGCAGGAGCTTGATCGACCCCGACTCGCGTTCCTCGGTGATCGACCCGTAGGAGGTCGATAGCGCGACGAAGCCGAGAACGAGCGCGAGCAGCCCGGGGAACGAGAAGCTGAACACGCCGAGGCTGGCGAAGAAGCCGAAGAGGTTCGACACCTGGCGGCTGTCCGGCGGCAGCAGGAAGCCGAAGAAGATCGCCGCGGCGCCGCCGATGAAGAGCGCGAAAAACAGCGTCGAGCCGTGGAGCCACCGCGAGCGGATCGCGTCGCGGAACTCCTTGTGGGCGACGGCCTGCCAGCTCATCGGCCGGCCTCCGTGTCGACGGTGGATTCAGCATCGTCCGTCGAGTCGGAGTCGGCCGTTGACCCGGCGTCGGCCGTTGACTCGGTGTCGGCTTCCGCAGCAGTCGGCTCGCCGCCCGCGAGATCCGTCTCGTCCTCGTCTTCGGTGTACGCGAGGAACAGATCTTCGAGCGACGCCTCCTCGGTGGTGAAGTCGGTCACCGACACTCCGCGGGACTCCAGTTCCGTGACGACGCCCGTTTTGGCGTCGCTGTCGCAGACGACCGAGAGCGCGTCGCCGTCGCGGGCGACGCTGTCGACGCCCTCGAGGTCGCGGATCGCCGCGAGGACGTCGTCGTCGACCGGATCCGCGACCGCGACGCGGAGGCTGGCGTCTGCGTCCGAGGCCTCCCGGAGCCCGTCGATCGAGTCGACGGCGACGAGTTCGCCCTCCCGGAGGATGCCGACCCGATCGCAGACGGCCTCGACCTGTTCGAGGATGTGGCTGGAGAAGAAGACGGTCGTGCCGCGTTCGGCCTCCTCGAGGACGATCTCGCGCATCTCCTTTGCGCCCGCGGGATCGAGCCCCGAGGAGGGTTCGTCGAGAATCAGGAGGTCGGGATCACCGACGAGCGCCATCGCCAAGGCGAGTCGCTGGCGCATCCCCTTCGAGTAGCCGCCTGCCTGCCGGTCGGCGGCGTCGGCGAGGCCGACCCGCGCTAAGACGTCGTCGGGGTCGACGTCGACCGCCTTCGACTCGATCGCGAACTCGACGTGAGCGCGACCGGTCAGTCGGTCGTATACGCCGAATCCTTCGGGGAGCACGCCGGTCCGTTCCCGGACCGCGACGCTCTCCTCGCGGGCGTCGTGACCGAGCACGGTCACCGTCCCCTCGGTGGGACGGACGAAATCGAGGATGACGTTGATCGTCGTCGATTTCCCCGCCCCGTTCGGCCCGAGGAAGCCGAACACCTCGCCCTCCTCGACTGTCAACGAGAGATCGTCGACGGCGATGACGTCCTCGAACCGCTTTGTCATCCCGTCGAGTTCGATGGCGGCCATAGCCAAGCGTTGTCAGGTCTTTCGTTAAAGGGTTTCGTGAACAGTATCAGGCCTGAGAGTCGCCTGCGACCGGACTATCGAGGTTGTGGATCAGAACCGACGGGGGAGCCTTGGCGGCCGCTCGCCGGTCACACCTCCTCTTCGGGATCGTGCTCCTCGCGCATTCGCTCGGCCTCCGCAGCGTAGCGTTCCTGGGTCTCCTCGTCGTCGACGGGATCGAGATCGGAACGGGCCACGTCGACGGCGGCCGTGGTTCCGGACCCGCGCTGGCGCATAATCGTCGTCGACACCTGTTTGCGGCGGACGTGCGAGCCGTCCGGCGTCGCGTACGTCATGTCTACGAGTCCGCGGTCGGTGTACGTCCGCTCGACCAGCCAACAGCGGATCGTGTCGTCCTCGGTGGCGTCCTCGCTCATAGGTGACTGTCGTCGGCGAGGGGTTTGTAGCTACTGACCCGCGTCGTCCTCGGAGCGATCAGCATTCCCCCGAGTGGACTATACCTGATGGTACGGCAGATAGCCGGACGGTTATCTCCAGGTCGAATCCTGACGTCCGATCACGTCACGCTCAAGCCGCTCGGCCCGCTACATCGGGTCGATGGAGCGCAGCGACCTTCGCGAGCGCGCCGCGGGGCTGCCGACCGACCCCGGCGTCTACCAGTTCCTCGACGGCGAGGACGTGCTCTACGTCGGCAAAGCGGTCGACCTCCGGGGTCGGGTCCGCTCGTACGCGGATCCGCGTGGCGAGCGCATCCGGCAGATGGTCGCCCGCGCCGGGTCGATCGACGTCGCCGTCACCGACACCGAGACGCAGGCGCTGCTGCTCGAGGCGAACCTCATCAAGCGGCACCAGCCGCGGTACAACGTCCGGCTGAAGGACGACAAGTCCTATCCACTGGTCCAGCTGACCGACCATCCGGTGCCGCGGATCGAGATAACCCGGGACCCGGACCCGGGCGCGACCGTCTTCGGCCCGTTCACCGACAAGGGTCGCGTCGAGACTGTGGTGAAGGCGCTCCGCGAAATATACGGCCTCCGCGGGTGTTCGGACCACAAATACGAGGGCCGCGACCGGCCGTGTCTCGACTACGAGATGGGGCTGTGTACCGCACCCTGCACCGGCGAGATCGACCCCGAATCGTACCAGGAGGACGTCGCCGCTGCCGTCCGCTTTTTCGAGGGCGAGACCGGCGCCCTAGCCGATCCGCTCCGGCGAGCGATGGAGACGGCCGCCGAGTCCGAGCAGTTCGAGCGCGCCGCGAACCTCCGGGACCGACTCGACGCTGTCGAGTCGTTCCACGGCGCCGGCGAGGAAGCCGTGTCCGCCCAGTCGGACGAGAGCGCGGTCGACACCCTCGGTGTGTCGGTCGAGGGCGACACCGCCACCGTCGCGCGACTCCACAGCGAACGCGGGCAGCTAGTCGACCGCTCGCGGCACCGCCTCGACGCTCCCGAGGGCGGAGAGCGATCGGCGGCCGTCCTCACGGCGTTTCTGACGCAGTACTACGCCGAGCGCGAGCTCCCGGATACGGTCCTAGCGTCCGAACGCCCCGACGACCCCGACGTGGCGGCGTGGCTGAACGCCGAGGGCGTCGAGCTTCGCGTGCCGGGGGCGGGCCGGGAAGCGAAGCTCGTCGACCTCGCGCTGAAGAACGCGCGGCAGGGGCCGGACCGGGACGACGAACTCGGAGCGCTCGCGGACGCGCTGGGGCTCGACTCAGTCACGCGAATCGAGGGGTTCGACGTGAGCCACGCGGGCGGCAAAGCCGTCGTCGGCAGCAACGTCTGCTTCGTCGACGGCGCCGCCGAGAAGTCCGACTACCGCCGGAAGCAGCTGTCAGACGGCAACGACGACTACGCGCGGATGCGCGAACTCGTCCGCTGGCGGGCCGAACGCGCGATCGAGGGCCGTGACGACAGACCCGATCCGGACCTGCTCTTGATCGACGGCGGCGAGGGGCAACTCGGCGCCGCGCGCGACGCACTCGCGGAGACGGGCTGGGGCGTCCCCGCGGTCGCACTCGCCAAAGAGAAGGAATTAGTGGTGACCTCCGACAGCGTCTCCGACTGGGACGACGGCGATCCAGCACTCCACGTCCTCCAGCGCGTGCGGGACGAGGCACACCGCTTCGCCGTCCAGTACCACCAGACGCTGCGCGACGAAGTCAAGACGGTCCTGGAGGACGTGCCGGGCGTCGGCGAGAAGACCCGGCGGGCGCTCCTGCGGCGGTTCGGGAGCGTCGAGAACGTCCGCGCGGCGTCGACGGAGGACCTCACCGACGTGCCGGGCGTCGGCAAAGGGACCGCGAAGACGATCCGCGAGCGACTGTGACCGCACCGCGACGTCGGTGCAGCTGCCGGGAACGGTCGCTGGCGCCGATATCAGTTCTGCCCTCACAGCCAAGAAGGGTCGCTGTCGCCGGAACCAACTCGGTCGTCCCTGGCCTGCGATGATAGCTTACAGTCGGCACGCTCGCCGCCCGCACCGGTGTGCCGAACAACCGCTGCTCGGTACGGGGCTATGGCTACGTCACGCCGGGCGTGGTCCCGTTCTCGTATATAAATGCTCGGCCGAGTCGACGACGGATCCGATTCGATGTCGCTCACCACCCACGGCGCCCGACAGAATCATTAATAGACGTTGCGCCGCAACTCCGGGTATGGACGACATTTTCGTCGCACGCGTGATGTCATCACCGGTACATACCGTTTCGCCCGACACGCTGGTGGAGGACGCCGCCGAGAAGATGCTGAACGCCGAAATCGGTTCGGTCGTCGTCGTCGACGACGGACAGCTCGTCGGCATCTTGACCAACACGGACTTCGTGCAGATCGTCGCCGAGCGGAAGCCGAAGGACCGCACGCCGGTGTCGGCGTATATGTCCGACACGGCGGTGACGACGACGGCACAGGTCCCGATCACACAGGTCGCCGAGTCGATGATCGAACACGGGATTCACCACGTCCCGGTCGTCGACGAAGACGACGGCGCGGTGATCGGCATCGTGACCACGACCGATCTGACGTCGTACGTCTCGGACCTCCGGGCGGTAAGCGCGTAGTCAGCCGCTCGCTCAAGCGACGAAAAGACGTATTACCGTCAGTTGCCAACGGTGCGGCGTGACTGGTCCCTCCATCTCACGCCGTTCCCTCCTCCGCGGCGGTGCCGTCGGGAGCATCGCTGCGCTCGCTGGTATCGGCGCCGTGGCTGCAGCCGGTCCGTCGACCCTTCCCGTTCCGGACGGCCCATCGCATCAGGACGTCGCAACGGTCCGCCCGGCTCACCGGGATGCTGCGATCGAGCATCTCCGCAGCCTCGTGGAGCGTGCCGCTCCGATCGTCGAACGCGCCCGCGAGGCCGGTGTGTTCGAGGGCGAGCGCTTCCTCGGCTACGAGGGGAGCGTATCGTCCGCGACGGAATTCCTCGATACGTCACACCCGGCGACGTTTGACACGATCTCGACCGCTCGGTATCACGTGAACTACGTCGCCGAGACGTTCGGCGTCGCCGTTGCCAGTCTCGACGACGTGACGATCGGCCCGTCCGGACCAGCACAGACCGGGCGGGCATCCGACATCGACGCGCTTAGCGAGAGCATCCGCTACGAGAGCAACGCGCCCGCCGAGACGATGGTCTGGATCGACCTGATCGAGTCGTGGCTCCACGTCGCGATGATCGCCGGACGGAACGCGGAGGTCGATCGCGAGGCACTATCGGCGGAGTCCGAGCGCGTCCGCAACCGGGCACTGGCTCGGGCGGTCAGAAACCACGAGCGCTCCGTCCGGTTTCTGAGCGACGCTCGCCAGTTCTACCGAACGTTTCGAGCCCGACAGTCGTCGGGGACATCGCTGGGGCTTGACGCGGCGCGCAGAACCTACCGCGAGCAGATTCGGACGGCGGCACACGACCACGAGTGGTACGACGAACGTCGTGTCGACGAGGAGACGCCGCGTGACACCGCGTGGAACCGACTCCTGACGCTCGCACCGGGCGAACGCAGCCTCGACGACGCGGAGTGGGCCCGTCGCGACGGACTGGCCGGACTGGAGACAGTCCAGCTTGCGGAAGCAGCAGCGCAGTTTCGCGGCTTCGCGACCGGGAAAGAGCGTATCGAGCGACTGCGGGGGAACTCCACAGTTCCGAGACGACTGCTGTTCGATACCAAACGCCGGGCCGTCGACGGCGCGTATCGGATCGCGACCGCTGGCGACGCCTTCGAGCGGTGGCTGTTGGGTCGTGCGGCGATGTATCTCTCGAAGGGGGATCGCTTCCTGACCGACGGTGAAATACTCGACAACTATCCGCGAGCGCACGCACTGGCGTGTTACGGCACCGCCGTCGGCGTCGTCGACACCATCCCGTCGGTTGCGGGGAGCGTGACCCGGTGACGGAACCGGACTCCGAGGAGTCCACCCGGAACCGCTATCGGCGGACTGACGCCTACGCGATCTTCTCGTATTGCTCTGAGAGTTTCTCTGCGGCCTCCTCGAGCATCTCCGCCTCGGACTCGTCGAGATCCCACTCGACGACTTCCTCGGCCCCGTCGGCGCCGAGTTTCAGCGGGGCGCCGACAGCAGTGTCCTCGTAGCCGTACTCGCCGTCGAGCACGATCGATCCGGGAAGGACCTCACCGGTGTCTCGGATGATGGCCTCGACGGTGTGGGCGACGCCCGTCGCGGGGCCCCACTGGGTCGCGCCCTTGCGCTCGATGACGTCCATCGCGGACTCCTGCAGGTCGCCGAGGATCTCCTCGCGCTCGTCGGCGGAGAACACCGGATCGGCGCCGTCGACGCGGACTTTCGAGAAGACGGGAACCTGCGCGTCGCCGTGCTCGCCGAGGATCGTCCCCTCGACGTTCTGCACGGGCGCATCGAAGCGCTGGCTCAGGACGTAGCGGAAACGCGCCGAATCGAGGCGACCGCCGAAGCCGATCACCTGGTGTCGGTCGCGGTCGCCGGTCTCGTAGAGGTGCCGGTTCAGCAGATCGACCGGGTTCGACGTCGTGACCGAGACGAAGTCGTCGTTGTACTCCGCAAGCGACGAGCCGATGTCCGCTATGATCGGCGCATTGTCGCCTGCGAGGTCGATACGGGTCTGGCCGGGTTGGCGAGGAATGCCCGCGGTGATGACGACGACGTCCGACCCCGCGGTGTCCTCGTAGGTTCCCTTCACGACCTCGGTATTGGAGTCGTAGGCGACCCCGTGGTTCGTGTCCGCGGCCTGTCCGACCGTCTCGTCCTCCTTGTCCGGAATATCGACGAAGACGAGTTCGTCGACCACGTCACGGAGCGCGAGGTTGTATCCGGCGGCGGCGCCGACCGTTCCGGCGGCACCGACCACGCTGACTTTCGTCATATCGGCTAAAAGAGGCGGCGGCGAGCGATTAAACGCTTCGGAAACTACGGATGCGGACGAGGGGGTGTTGTTCCCCTAGTCGCAGTCGGGACACTCGTACAGTTCGACGCCGACCTCCTGGGAGACCCACGTCAGTCGACCCCCGCACTCCGAGCAGTAGTTGGACAGTTGTTTGCGTTCCTCGGCGGTTTTTGGACAGTTTCCACCCGGTATCTCCTGCATACGCGGGCGGTACGACTCCCGTCGACAAATAGTTCCGTCAGACGGTCGTTCGACGCCGATCGGCAGTTTTGCTCCCACACGCTGATAACTATCCCGCGTGCCGGTTCGCCCGTCGTTCCTCCTCGCTGCACGAGCGCGACGGGACCCCCACGAGCGGAGCGAGTGGGGGGTCGTCGCGCGAGTGAGCGAAGCGAACGAGCGCGACGGGATTCGAACCCGCGACCATCGGATTAGAAGTCCGACGCTCTGTCCGACTGAGCTACGCGCCCTCGTGGGAGACCAATCGGCGGTCGGTAAAAAGGAATGCGGGTTCGGCCTCGCGCGAACGGAACTCGTAAGGTCCGTAGACGTAAAGTACAGCGTAATGAAGGTCATCGGCACTGTCGGGCTTCCCGGCAGCGGCAAAGGCGAGGCTGCCGCCGTCGCCCGCGAGGCGGACGTTCCCGTCGTCACGATGGGCGACGTGATCCGCGAGGCGTGTCGCGAGCGCGGCCTCGACCCCGCGGAGCACCACGGCGAGATGGCGCAGACGCTCCGGGAGGAAAACGGCCCCGCAGCGATCGCCGAACGGTCGCTCCCACTGATCGAAGATGAACTCGAATCGAAGGACGCCGTGCTGGTCGACGGCCTGCGCTCGGACGTGGAACTCGACCAGTTTCGGGCGGCGTTCGGCGACGCCTTTCTCCTCGTGAGCATCGAGGCGCCGTTCGAGACGCGCGCTGATCGTCTCCTCGATCGCGCCCGCGACGACACCGACCTCGACAGGGAGGCACTCAAAGAACGCGAGGAACGGGAACTCGGCTTCGGGATGGGCGAGGTGATGGACCGCGCGGACGTCGTCGTCGAGAACACCGACACGCTCCCGGCGTTCCGGGAGCGAATCAGAGCAATCCTCAACGACGACCTCGCCGCCCTGATCGACGACGATCACGTCGAACTCAGGCGGGATGCGCTGGCCGTCGAGGCCAACGACGGGGGTGCTGCCGGATGATCTACCGGATCGACGCCCGCATCGTGGCCCCGGTGCGCGACACGGAGGTGACGGACCGCGTCGAGGACGCCGTCCGCACCCTCTTCCCGAACGTCTCCTTCGAGCAGGCGCCGGGGGAACTCGTCGGCGAGACGCACTCGCTTGAGCGGTTCTCCGAGCGACTGCACGAACAGGAGATCCTCGACACCGCCAGACGGGAGTTCTTCAAGCGCGCCGACGAGGACGGGTTCTCCTTCGCGCTGAAAAAGCAGGCCGCGTTCAAGGGCGTGATCAACTTCGCCGTGGGCAACCCAGACGAACTCGGCGACATCCAGGTCCACGTCACCGTCCACGAACCCGACGTCGAATCCTACATCGACCACGTCGCGCCGCCGACGGAGGAGGGGCGGCCGGTCGACGTCGACGAGCGGGAGTGAATTCACTTTTTGCGGCCTGAGAGGCCGTTTCGGCGGCCGAACGGCGGCGCGCCGGGACGCACCTACACCGGTACGAGCAGCACGGCGATCGCGACAGCGATGAAGACGATTTTCAGGACCGTGTTCACGACGATCACCTTCGAGCCGAAACGCGGGCCCCAGATGCCGTACTGAAACGGGATCGAGCGCTTGAACGTCGACACCGCAAAGGAGACGATCCCGCCGAGCAGCATCGTCACGACGGCGGTCCGCGGCGTGAACGTCGAGCCGATCATCGGCGCGATGGTGGCCGCGCCGGCAGTCGTCTCGAAGGCGAACACCGCGATCACCGGGAGCGACGCCCCCGGCAGGCCCAGAATCGAGGTTAGCGGCTCCGCGACGGCAGTGGCCGACTGGAGGTCCTGCGTCTGCACGATGATGGTCACGATGACATAGACGACGGCGAGCCGCGGCACGATGCGCCGCAGTTTCGGCCAGGTCTTCTCCGCGGCAGTCTGCAGGACGGAGAGCGGCGGGTCCGTGTCGTTGCCGGCGTCGTCACTCGGGGCAGCACTGACGTCGCCGGCACCCGCCACGCCGCCGTCCGGCGTCGTCGACGGATCGGCGTCGCGTGCGTCCGCCTCGGCCCCCCGCGAGAGCAACACCCCGCCGGCGAGGACGCCGACGACCGTGATACAGAGCGCGATAGCGGCCCGCGAGCCGACGTACAGCAGGCCGACTTCGAGCCCGAGGATCGGGATCAACACCGGCGCGTAGAACGTGAAAATGTGCTGCACGAAGCCGAAGAAGGTGTTGATCGTGACAGCGACGAGCGTCTCGACGTCGTCGAGCCGGCCCGACTCGCGGAAGTCCGCGAGCATCCCGTAGCCCGCGGTCGTCGATGCCGCCGTCGTGACGATCGCGGTCCCCACCTCGTCCGGGAGGTTCGCCGGCCGGGTGAGATACTTCGAGAACGCGGCGATGTACTCCACGAGGCCGAAGCCGACGGCGACGTTCGCCAGGAAGACGCCGACGCCGATGAGAACGGCGATGCGAGCGACTCGTGGCGCTACCTCGATCAGGATCGGCCAGACCGCGTCGACGACCGCTGC
Organism: Halobellus ordinarius; assembly: GCF_031823395.1. Taxonomy (NCBI): domain Archaea; kingdom Methanobacteriati; phylum Methanobacteriota; class Halobacteria; order Halobacteriales; family Haloferacaceae; genus Halobellus; species Halobellus ordinarius. The sequence goes on along the minus strand of NZ_JAVQKJ010000002.1, from coordinate 80,081 downwards.
CGGTTGCACGACTCAGGCTCCGGACGCCGGCGACTAATCCCCGTCGGTTTCCGAGCCGAGCAGTATCACGGGTCCTGGGGGAATACCCCTCACAGCAGCAGTTGCACGGTCGCAAACAGCACCACGACCCCGAGCACGTCGCAGGTGTTGGTGACGACCGGGATGACCACGTCGTCGGGGTCCAGCCCCAGTCGGTAGGCGACGTACGTGACCGTGAGCGTCACCGCGACTGCGAGGACGGCGAGCGCGATCCCAGAGGACAGCGAGATCGCGAGAACGGTCCCCGGCGACAACTGCACGCTCCCCGCGAGCGCGGTGAGGCCCCACGAGCCGATGCCGACGAGCGGGAAGATCGAGAGCGCGAGCGCCAGTGTCGCGACGGCGTTGCCCGCGAGCTGTTCGTCCGCGGGATCGAACGAGAGCGTCCCGAGATGAAACGCCGTCGAGAGCCGCGCCGCGAGGATGCTCCCGAGGTTGCCGGCGGTCCCGATCGTCACGGGCACCAGCGCCAGCAGCGTGGGATACCGGAGCAGTTGCGCCTCGAAGCGCCCGAGGACCAGGCCGCTCCCGACCTCGACGAGCGTGAGCGCCAAAAGCACCGGGAGCATCGCGCGCGAGATCGCCCGGACGGTCCAGTCGGTCGTCACTCAGATCACCCCGGCGACGAACAACACGAGCCTGACAGCCGCGAGCAGGAACAACACGCCGAAAACGTCGCCCGTCGTCGTCACGAGCGGGCCGACGAGGGTGTCTGGATCCCGGCCCCGCCTGTAGCCGGCGAAGACAGCTGTGACGACGACGGCCGAGAGCGCGACGCCCGAGAGCGAGCCGGCGACGAGCGCGATCGCGACGAGCACGGGGAGCGGTGCGACTGCGTCACCGAACAGCGTCAGGATGAGAAAGACGGCGACCGCCGCGAACGAGGACGCGAGGAGCCCGTTCGAGAGCGCGGCGGCGACCGCCGCACGGAGGCGTTCGTCGCCGCCGCGAACGCGGGGTTCGATCAGCCCCTGGTGGAGCGCAGTCGAGATCCGCGCGCCGAGCGAGCCGTAGACGTTGCCGCGGGTTGCAAGCAGCGCGGGAACGAGGACGAGCAGCCCCGGCACGGCGCGTAGTTCCGCTCGCATCCCGCTCAGCACGACGCCAGCGAGCAGACCGCCGACCAGACTGGCCAGAAGCGCAGGGAGCGCCTCGCGGTATGCGTCGCGCGCGGCGTCCCTGACGGTCATACGGGAGTCGTGGATGCGGGGGCTAAAAAATCGGGCGTGTCGGTCCGATCGGAGAGGTGATCGCAGTTTTCGGTGAAGACGCCGTCGTAGGATGCCCTCATTCGGACCAGGATTGGTTCACGACGCAGATCCCACGAGCGAACGACCTGAACGGGATCGATCATCACCGGTTCTCGTCGACCCACTCGCAGAACGTCTCGAAGTCTTTCGCGCCGGCGTCATCGGCAATATCGTGGAGCGTCCCGATGCTGATCGAGTCGTGGACGGGGACGGTCACAGTCCGAGTCTCGGTACCTTCGTGAGTGTCTGGTGGCTCCCACCGCAGGATCAGATGATCACCGGTGGGGCGGACGTGCCGGAAGCCACCGACATTCACCAGTACTTTGTAGATATCCTCTCCCGAAAAGTCCCGAGTGACCATCGCTACTGTAGTGCGTCGGGAAGTTCGTCGCCCTGTGTCCGAGCCACTTCGGGATCGATACCGAGGTCACGAATTTCGTCGTCCGTTGGTGGGTGACCGCCATCGCCTTCGACCGCGTCGACGACGGCATCGAGATTGTCGAGTGCCGCATCTCGACTCTCTCCCTGTGCAGTCACGCCGACACGGAGATCGCGAGCCGTCCACTGTCCATCCGGGTTCTTCAGTAACCTGATTTCTCTGTCGGGAGCGTCCGTATCGCCCGGATCGGCTCTCGCCATACCGACTACTACTCTACCCACGCGCAAAACAGTTCGGGAGTCTCGCCACCACACCCGTGTCGGGGCGGCTTACAAACGGAGTCAACAGAACAGCTCATAATGATTACTCTCGTCTCTTCCCGCCGAGCGTCGCCACCGGGGGTGGCGCTCGGCGGTACACAGTGAGAGTAATCATTATCAGTCGCCGAACGGACCCAGGCCGCCGCCACCGCCGCCGAGGCCGCCCATCCCGCCGCCGCCCTGGTTCTGGAGCTTCTTCATCATCCGCTGCATATCGCCGTCGCCCATCCCCTGGAACTGCTGGATGGTCTGCTCCATCATCTTGTGCTGCTGGAGGAGTTCCCGGACGGTCTCCTCGTCTTTCCCGGCGCCGCGGGCGATCCGCCGCACGCGGGAGGCGCCGATCGAGCGGGGGTTCTCCATCTCGTCGTCGGTCATCGAGTCCATAATCACGTCGAAATCGCGCATCCGATCCTGGGTGACGTCCATCGCGTCGTCCGGCAGTTCGTCCATCAGGCCGCCGCCCAGCCCCGGGATCATATCCATCACCTGATCGAGGGGGCCCATCTTGTTCATCGCCTCCATCTGCTTTTGCATATCCTTCAGGGTGAACGAGCCCTGCATAATGTCCTCGGGCTCCCAGTCGTCCTCCTCGTCGCCCGTCTCGGCCATCGCGCGCTCGACGCGTTCGGAGAGTTGCTTGAGGTCGCCCATCCCCAAAAGCCGGGAGATGAAGCCGTTGGGCTCGAACCGTTCGATGTCCTGGACGGTCTCACCGGTCCCGAGGAAGGCGATCGACGAGCCGGTCTCGTTGACGGCGGTCAGCGCGCCGCCACCCTTCGCGGTCCCGTCGAGTTTCGTGACGACGACGCCGCCGATGCCGATGGCGTCGTCGAACTCGCGGGCCTGCTCCTTTGCGCCCTGTCCGATCGCGGCGTCGAGAACGAGCAGCGAGCGATCGGGGTCGACGACGCGTTCGATCTCCTCGATCTCCGCGATGAGGTCGTCTTCGAGCGCGTGCCGGCCGGCGGTGTCGACGATGTGGACGTCGGCGTCCTCGGTTGCCTCGAGGCCGTCGCGGGCGATCTGCACCGGGTCTGACTCCTCTGGGTCGCCGTAGAAGTCGACCTCGGCGCGTTCACACATCTGCTCGGCCTGGTCGTAGGCGCCCGGACGGAACGTGTCGGTCTGGATGACCGCGGGGCGCAGCCCCTTCTTCGAGAACCACCACGCCATCTTCGCGGCGCTCGTGGTCTTGCCCGAGCCCTGGAGGCCCGCGAGGAGGATGGTCTGCGATTCGAGCGGCAGGTCCGTCGACTCGCCGACCAGATCGACGAGTTCCTCGTAGACGATTCTGAGGACGTGATCCCGCGCTGACGTGCCGGCGGGCGGGTCTTCTTCGGTCGCACGCTCCTCGATCGACGAGGAGAGGTCCATCACGAGGCTCACTTCGACGTCGGCAGAGAGCAGCGAGCGCTGGATCTCCTTGACGATCTCCTCGACGTCCTCCTCGTCGAGGCGGGATTTCCCCTGCAGTTTATCCAGACTGCTGCGGAGGGAACTCCCGAGATTGTCGAGTACCATTACCCACCTCTACGCCGCCACGCGGGTAAAGCCTTTTTCTGCGGGCCGAGAAGATCTACTCCTCGCCGACCAGCCGGTCGACCATCCGTTCGGGGTCGAACCGCTCGATGTCGTCGTATCCCTGCCCCACGCCGAGGAAGAGGATCGGCTTGCCCGTGACGTACGCGATCGAGATCGCGGCGCCGCCGTTGGAGTCGGCGTCGGCCTTCGTGAGGACCGCACCGTCGATCTCGGCGGCGTCGTTGAACGTCTTTGCGCGCTCGACGGCGTCCTGGCCGGCGACCGCTTCGTCGACGAACAGCGTCATATCGGGGTCGACGACGCGGTCGATCTTCTCCAGTTGGGCCATCAGGTCGTTGGAGGTGTGCAGCCGCCCCGCGGTGTCGCCGAGGACGACGTCGATGTCGTTTGCCTCGGCGTACTCGACGGCGTCGTACAGCACCGCCGCCGGGTCGCCGCCCTGCTCGTGACTGATGAGCTTCGTATCGAGGTTCGCCGCGTGCTCCCGGATCTGTTCGTTCGCGCCGGCGCGGTAGGTGTCGCCGTTCGCGAGCACGACCGACAGGCCGCGCTCCTCGAAGTACCGGGCGAGTTTGGCGATGCTCGTGGTCTTCCCGACGCCGTTGACGCCGGTGAAGACGATCGTGACCGGCTTCTCGGCGTCGGCGACGCGGGCGTCGAAGTCGAACTGCCCGACGCTGATCACGTCGTAGAGGGCGTCGTGCAGCGCCGACTGGACGAGTTCGCCCGTGGTCTCGACCTGGGCGCGCGTCTCGCCGATCATCTTCTCGCGGACGGTGTCGAGGATCTCTTCTGCGACCTGCATCTCGACATCGCTTTCGAGCAGCGCCATCTCCAGTTCCCACAGCGGGTCTTCGAGGTCCTCCTCCTCGATGATCACCTTCCCGGTGGCGAACGCCGCGGCGCGCTTGAGCCGACCGGGGCCCGATTCGTCGTCCTCCTCGGACGCTTCGAGCGCCTCCGCGGCCTCCTCGGCGGCGATTTCGGCACCGGGCTCGGCATCAGCTGAGGCAGGTTCGTCGCCCGTGGCGGCGGCTGCCGCGTCGGCGTCTTCGGATGGGGCCTGCCGATCCTGTCCATCCGCCGCGTCGGCGTCTTCGGATAGGGCCTGCCGGTCCTGCCCGTCCGCCGCGTCGGCGTCATCCTCGCCGCTCGGCGTCGCCGCGTCAGCTTCCTCTTCGCCCTTCGCTTCGGCCGTCTCCTCGACGTCCTCGCGGAAGCTGTCGAGTTTGTTTTTCAGTCCGTCGAACATAGTGTCTGCCGCTCTCGCGTCGATATCCGCGCTACACCGTGGCGGTCGGCACCGGCCACGTTACTCGTCGTCGCCCTGCTGCTGCATCTGCTGCATCTGCTGTTGCTGCATCTGCTGTTGCATCTGCTGGGCCTGCTGTTCGAGTTCGGAACTCTCGGATTCGAGTTCCTGAATCTCCGCTTGGACCTCTTCGATGCGGTCGTCGAGCGCGTCCTGCTTCGTGCGGAGCGCCTCGATCGCGGCGTCGGCCGGCTGCTCGGCGGCGAAGTCGGCGCCGAGGTCGACGATGACCTCGTCGATGTCCTGGATCTCCGCGCGGACGTACGCCCCGCCACCGAGCGGGACCTGAACCGTCGATCCGGTGTCGAGCGTCTCGATCGCCTCGACCGCCTCGTCGATCTCGGACTGTTCCGTTCGGTACCCTTCGACCTCGGCTTCCAGCGCCTCGATCTCTTGGTCGATCGCTTCCAGTTCCTGCGAGAGCTGCTGAAGTTGCTGCTGTCCGCCACCCATCATGCGGCGGTCACCTCTTCGGCCTCGGCGACGTCGTCGATCTCGATCTGGGTCCGCTTCAGACCGTGTTGACTCCCGATGTTCGCGTAGACGCGCTCGTGGGCGACCTTCTCGTTCGGTGCCTCGACGGTCGTCTGGAACTCGCTGAACCCGTCGCGGCTCTGGAACCGGCCGCTCACTGCGAATTTACTCATACACCGATGTACCCGAGCGAACGGGAAGTATCTTCCTACTCGGGGGCCCGACGCGTCCGGATGAGTCCCGGGGCGTCTACGGGCTTTGACGGCCGGCGGCGTCGCTCTCGTCCGGCGGTTTGGCGGCTGGCAATCTCCCGAATTGTGCGAAGCCAGGCGAAAGCGCGGCGGGAAAAAGCGGTAGTCCGGCGTTACAGATAACCGAGCGCGTCTTCGATCCGGGTCAGTTCCGGGCCGGTGGTGTCCTGCCCGGCGACGTACCCGGATTCGTTGACGACCAGCCCGGAGCCGACGAGCGGGGCGCCGTAGTTGACGGTCCCGATGTCGGCGCGGACGTCGAGGTGTGCTTCGAGGGCCTCCAGTTCGGGCTCGCGGGATTTCGGGTGACAGAGCACGCCGTCGTTGGTCGCGACCGCCGCCGTCCCGACGGTGCGGACGTCCGCGAGTTCGCCGCGTTCGATCGGGACGTCGAGTGCGGACTCGACGACGTCGACGGCGTCGTCGGAGAGGTCGGGGTGGACGTAGGCACCGTAGTCGTTCGCGAGGACGACGTTGCCGGCGGCGTTGATGCGACCGGGCAGTTCGGTCACGGGGACGTCGACTGCCGACGCGATCGCCTCCTTCTCCCGTTCGGTCGCCCGACTGGTGAGGAGGATCCCGTTCTCGTTGCCGGTCGCGAGCGCGCCGACGGTGCCGGACCCACCGACGGTGGTCGAGACCGCCGGGACGTCGAGTTCCTCGGTCATCGAATCGACGACGTCGGACTCCGCGTCGGACCGAACCAGGAGGACGTGATCCGTCGCACGGGCGAACACGCCGACGTACGGCGACCCGGCGAAGGAGGCGCGGAGCACGTTACTCTGCCGGCTCCGCTTCGACGATGGACTCCCCGTCCTCGTCGAATCGGGCGGCGCGAACGCGGAGTTTGCTCGGGGGCTGCTGCTGCCCGCGGCCCCACACCGTCTCGTTGAGCGAGGGGTCGAGCCGCACCGCGTCCTCGGGGACGGAGAAGTGTTTCGCGAGATGCGTTCGGATGATAGACATCGCCTTCCCGGCGCGCTCGTGGCCGGGGACCGCGGCGACGTCACGCAGCGGGACCGTGATGACGCGTTCCTCGAAGTCGCTTGCGCTCATCGTTACTCGTCCGTGTCACTCCGCCGCCAGTTGCGCCGCTTGGGGTTCCGCGTGACTTCCATATTCGTCTTCATCATCACCCAGGCGGGGACGCGCGTGTTCTGCTTTTCGAGTTTGGCGAGCCGCTTCTTTTTCGCCTTCGACTTCTTGCTCATAGTATTCGTCTCTATCCCGGGACCGCATAAAATCTTGTTCCTTCGGCCCGATACTGGTACGTTAGCGATAAATCGTCAGGAACGGTCAATAGGACCTCGGAAGCCCCCGCGCTCTCGACTCGGTGCGCTCGCTGCGCTCCTCGTCGCTCACTGCGTTCACTCCTGCGGTGCTTACGTCACGCGCCATCGTCGAGAGCGCGGCCCCTTCCAGTCCCACCCGAGAGCGGTTTTCCGGCCAGCAATCGCATAACTCACAATTTCGACCGGAGCGAACGGCGACGCCGATTTCATCGCCGCCGACACGTCGCCCCGACAACGGCTCACAGCTCGATAGTCGCCACGGTCTCGTACTCCGGCCCGTCGTTCCGAAGCGTGCTCTTCTTCAGCCGGATGGCGTCGACCGCGAACGAGCCGAGATCGGGGTCGGTCTCGCGGACGACCTCCTGAACGAGGTCCTTCCCGCGGGCGTCGTCCATCCGGGCGATGGTCACGTGTGGCGTGAACTCGTGATCGTCGGCCTCGAAGCCGAGCGCGGTCAGTTCGTCTTCGACCGCCTCGGCGAGCCGCGTCGTCTCCGCGGCACCCCGATCCTCCCGGACACCGGCCCAGAGAACGCTGATGTAGTCCAGCGACGGGAAGACCCCGAAGCCGCCCACGGCGAGTTCGAACGGGTCGACGGCGGCGGCCTCGACGGCGCGTTCCAGCGCCGATTCGATCTCGTCGACTCGTTCTGGGTCCGTGTCTCCGAGGAAGAAAAGCGTCAGATGCGCCTGTTCGGGGTCGACAAAGCGGAGTCCCGCGGCGTCTGCGAAGCGCTCCTGTGCGTCGGCGACGGCCTCGGCGAGCTGCTCGGGGAGGTCGATGCTCACGAAGAGTCGCATACGCCCGCGTACGCGTTCGACCCAATTTAATCTACGCCGGTCGAATCGGATCACACTCCTCACCTATCGGGTCCACAGCGACCGAGCGGCTCGAATCGAGCCCGTGACGTAGTGCTTAACCGTCCCGATACCCAACTTCGGTGTATGACAGACGGCGAGCGCGACGACCACGAGTTCTCCTCGGGGCAGGGGTTCGACGAGGACTACGAGGAGTTCACACTCGATCCGCCGGAGCTGAAGGTCGATCCGACGAAGGTCGACCCCGTTGACAGCCGGGTCGTCACCGACGAACTCGACCGCCGGAACGTCGACTCCGACTCGGTCGACGTCGAACAGCTCGTCGACGTCGGGCTCTCGTATATGCAGATCAACCGCTTCGAGGAGGCCACCGAGACCTTCGAGCGCGCGGCGCGCTTCGCCGACGAGGACTCGATCGCCGCCCAGGAGGCGTGGGTGAACAAGGGCGCCGCCCACGGCGAACTAGAGGAGTGGGACGAGGCGATCGGTTCTTACCGGGAGGCGCTCCGGATCGACGACGACTCCGAGCACGCCGCCTCCGCGGAGACAAATCTGGCGTACGCGCTGTGGAACGCCGGGGAGACGGAGGCCGCGCTGCACCACGCCGAACGCGCCGTCGAGATCGATCCGCGCTTCCCACAGGCGTGGTACAACCGCGGCTTCTTCCTCCGGGAGCGCGGCCTCAACGAGGAGGCGGTCAACGCCTTCGACAACGCGATTCGCCTGGGGATGCGCACCGCCGACGTCCTCGAAGAGAAGGCGATGGCGCTCGAAGAACTCGGCGAGGACGAACAGGCCGAACAGGTCCAACAGCAGGCCGACGAACTCCGCCAGGAGCGCGAACAGGAGATGCTGGAGCAGCAACAGGACCGGTGATGTTACTCCGCGAACGACAGACGCCGGAGGGACTGCTCGTCTCCGTCTGCGATTCCGAGTGTCTCGGCGAAACGTACACCGAAGGCGACGTCTCGCTCGAAGTGACGGAGGCGTTCTACGGCGGCGACGAGGCCGAAACGGCCGACGAGGCGGCGGTCGTCGACAGCCTCACCCGCGCCAGCGTCGCCAACATCGTCGGCGAACGTGCCGTCTCCGTCGCCGTCGACGCGGGCATCGTCGACGAGGACCGCGTGCTGTCCGTCGACGGGACGTTGCACGCGCAGTTGTTGTGGATGTGACCGGACGCGGCGTGTCAGTTCGCCGGGTCGAGTGACGGCACCTGGTTCGGACGGCGCACTCACTCCCGGGGCGGTCCTCTACTCGCTCTTCGACTTCCTCCTCGACCTGCGTTTCGGCCGCTCGGGAGACCGCGACTGGGCCTCGATACGGTCGTACGCGAAGACGAAAAATCGAGCAACCGCAATCGGTTCGCTACCCGAAGGCGACCGCGGTTAGCCCTCGATCGGGATGGTCTTGCCGTGGGTGGCGCCGCCCTCCTCCAGCGGGAGGGTCACCTCGAGGACGCCGTTGGTGTACGTCGCGTCGATCGCCTCGTCGTCGACGTCCTTCGGGAAGCGGAACCGTCGGTGGTAGGTACGTTTCCGACCGCGGTCCTCATCGACGTGTTCGGCGGCGATGTTCAACACACCGTTGTCCCACGCGAGATCGATCTCGTCGCGGTCGAATCCCGGCATCTCGACGCTGAGGACGAACTCGTCGTCCTCCTCGTACAGTTGGTAGTCTGTCCCGTCTTCGCCGAAGACGCGGGTGGGGAATCCGAGCCCCTGCATCCAGGAACTCGTTGTGTCGGTCGGGAGCGGCATTGCTATTCACCTCGATTCCATTTGACACTTGTTCGCGGTTCGTAATAAAAATTATTGAGATTTGGTAGTTTGTGAAAAACTACCGATTCTGACGCGGCTATTCGGGGGCGTAGCCCTCGACACCAGTGGCGCGGAGGTACTCCTCCAACAGCACTGGAAACTGGCCGCCGCGAACGTACCGAAGGCCGAATTCGTCGGCCCAGGAGATGATTCCGCGGTCCTCGGTGACGACGCCCGCGTCGAGTTCACGGGCGAGCACGAGCAGATCGAAGTCCTCCCGCGAGTCGAGCACGCCCTGTCTGAGCGCCCGCCGATATTTGTCTCGCATATCCGAGAGGATCTCGTCGGCTTCGGTCATGTACGCCTCGGTCCCGTCGCCGTCGGTCTCCCGAGCGAGTTCGTCGGGATCGAGCTGTTCGACCTCCCGGAGCGCGGTCTCGGAGACGCGCAGTCCACGGTCGACCCGGTCGCTCATCTCGTCGATGAAGTCGTAGACGATGTTCGCCGGAATCGTGACGCCGTACCGGTCCGGGCTCTTCCGGACGACCCAGGTGTCCAGCCGGGAGAACACCTCCTCGTCGACGTCGCGGTCGCGGAGCATCGTGGCGAGTTCGTCGTGGATCGAGGGCGGCATGTGACACGAGATGTTGAGTTCCAGCCGCGCGGTCGCCACGAGATCCAAGAGCCGGAGCACGGCCGCCGACAGCGACTCGCCGTCCTGACGGATCTCCTCGGTGATGAAAAGCGAGGTATCGAGCACGAACTGCTGACGCGGCAGGTCACCGTGCATACTCGCATTTCGGGACACGGTGTGTTGTAACTTTGTGCTGCCCCGACAGTTCCGTCGACAGACTGGATACGGTGCCCCACCGACCCCGCCGTTTTTCACCTGCTCCCACGGACCTTCACTATGAACGAACGCGCGTACTTCCGACGGCTGGACTCGACGGCGTCGAGTCCCGACGAGCTGTTCGAGCACTTCGAGCAGCGGACCGTCGACGGGAACACCCACTACGTGCTTCCCGACGCCCGGCACGGCGTCGAACGCGGGACCGTGCTCGTCGAAGACGCCGAGGCGATCGTCCGGGGCTATCCGAGCATTCCCCGCGTGCTCGCGCTGGATGCCGGCGTGACATCCTTCTTCGATGCCGACGAGACGGTCGTCGTCGAGGAGAAACTCGACGGGTTCAACGTCCGTATCGCGGACGTCGGGCGACCACTGGCGTTCACCCGAGGGGGATACGTCTGCCCGTACACCACCGCGCGAGTCAACGAACTGCTCGACTTACCGCCGTTCTTCGCGAACTACCCCGAGAAGATGATCTGCGCCGAGTTGATCGGCCCCGAGACGCCCTACACGACCCACGACTACGACGAGGTCGACTCCCACGCTATCCGGGTCTTCGACGTCCGCGACCGCGAGACCGGCACGCCGCTCCCGGTCGACGAGCGCCGCGACCTCTGCGACCGGTACGGTTTCGAGCAGCCACAACTCTTCGGCCGGTACGAACCGTCGACAGCGACGGACGGCGTCTGGAGCGCGATCGAGGACCTCGACGAGGACGGCCGGGAGGGCGTCGTGATGAAGACGCCCGATAGCGCCTCGATGGTCAAGTACACCACCGAAGCGAAACACCACGCCGAACTCGCAGACGCCTTCGCGCTCCCGTTCGATCTGGGCCGGGATTTCGTCTTCTCGCGGATCACCCGCGAGGCGTTTCAGGCCGCCGAGTTCGACGAGAGCGAGGAACGACTCAGGGAGCGCGCCCACGACCTCGGGGAGTCGATCCTGCTGCCGGCGGTCGAGACGATCCGGGACGCCGGGGACGGCGAAACCATCGGCGAGCACCACCGCGTCCGCGGGGAGAGCGAGGAGATCGATGCCCTCCTCGATCACCTTCGTGGGCAGTCGCTGACGATCGACGTCGAGGCTGACTACCGCGAGGACGGCCAGCGCGTCGTCGAGTTCCGCAAGGTCGCCGAATCGACGATGGACCGGATCCAGTTTTACCTCGATGGCGGCACGTACGACGAGTGAGCCGGACCAAGTCGTTTTGTATATCGGTATATTGTTTATCGGCAGCCAGTGAACGGGTTTTGGGCCGTGAAATCGGGGTTCGGGGCCAGCAGTTGGTCGTGAACCTGGATCCGTCCGAGTCGGGGATGTATCCGAAGAGGAGCAATACAGAATCAGACGGGAGCGGCTAGCGCTGAAAATCGATTGTTAGTGTATAAATCCTGTCACGAATGGGCTTCGGTGCAAGCAGGTGCCACTCGAACGCGGTATAGTCCGAGCGACATCTACTTTCGAAGACTCGTCTCGGCGGGAGCAGGGAGGATCGTGGGATCAGGTCTGCAAACTGAAGGAAGGAGCCGTGGCCTGCAAAGCGACTACCGCTGAGGATCGCTCGACCGCCAAATCCCGCTCAGAAGTCCCGTCACGACCTCTCAGTCCGACGAGAGAGGTATTGGACGATATCGGTCGGTTTCAGCAGGCAAAAGCGCTCTCCGGTCCGTCCCGGATTTTGCTTTCAGGACGTCTTAAGCGGAAACAGCCACTGTATAAATTCCATATCGCGATATAGAATCCGTTTTCTCGCCCGAGGGACTCCCAGTACCTCACGACAACTGTTCGCCAACGATGCGGTCCGCCTCGGCGACGAACGCCTCCCGCTCTCCGGTAGGAATCGTCGCGCCGGCCGCGACGTCGTGGCCGCCGCCGTCACCGCCGACCGCTCGGGCGGCCTCGCGCATCACCCGCGAGAGATCCAGTCCCTGCCGGACCAGCGCGTGGGACCCGCGGGCGCTGACTTTCACCTCCTCGTCGGACTTCTCGGCGAAGGCGACGATCGGCACGTCGCCGCGGACGCCGGAGGCACCGACGGCCATCCCGGCGACGATGCCGACGATGGTTTCGCGGATGCGCGTGCCGGCGTCGAACCACTGGATGTTGTCTTCGACGGTCGTTCCCTCGGTTTTGACCCACTCCAGTCCCTCCGAGAGGTTCCGCCGGTGGTTCCGGAGGAGCGTCCGCGCGCGTTCGAGCGCCTCGTCGCGGTCTCCCAGACAGACGGCCAGACCGACATCGGCGCGCTCGTACCGGGCCGTGGCGTTCAGAAGCGTCGAGAACTCGCTGACGTCTCTGAGTTCCGTGCCGGGCTTCTCGTCGGACAGCGTGTACGTCGTGCCGACGAGGCGCTCGATCCGATCGGCGGGCACACCGGAGGCGATTGCCCGCCGGAGCAGTCCGCTGACGACTGCCTGCCGCTCCGCCATCGTCAGATCGACCCAGCGGCGCCACTCGCCGCCCTCTTTCAGGTCTACGTCGAGCTCGGAGAGGAACTCGATCGCGCCGTTCTCGTCGTTGGTGATGCCCGGAATCCGGACGTCGGTCGCGTATTCGAGAAACTTCGGGAGCGGACGCGTCTGCCGCCCGTAGACGAGCAGATCCGTCGCCTCCTCGACGACGCCGGCGTCGACGCCCTCCGCGACGATGCCCTCGTTCGCGCCCGAGAGACCACCGTCGGTACCCTGCATATCGCCGACGGCACCGACGACCGCCAGTCCCGCGAGGTCGCGGTTGTCCCCGTCGGGGCCTTCCAGCGCGCGGGCGAGGGTGTAGCTCGCTCCCGCTCCCGAGAGTTCTGACGCGCCGTCGATGCCGAAGAGCAGCGGGTTGAGGTGGTGTGTGGGTTCCTCGACGTCCGCCGGGAGGTCGGCGGGCTGGTGGTGGTCGGCGATCACCGGCGTGAACGCCTCGCCGGCCGCATACGGCGCGATCACGTCCAGCTGGCCGCTCCCGAAGTCGGTGAAGAGCACCGTCTCGTAGTCGGTCGCGGCGATGCGCTTTACCTCCGTTTCGTCCAGCTGTTTCGCGAACACGGTCTCGAACGGGATTTCGGCCCGTTCGAGTGCCGCCGCCGCGATGGCAGCACTCGTCAGCCCGTCGGCGTCGATATGCGACGCGAGCAGGACGCGATCGGCCGCTCGCAGCCGGTCCGCGCAGCCGACGGCGCGCTCCCGGAGTTCGGGAACGGGCCCCTCGGCGTTCGTCGTGTCCGCGCTCATACCCGAGCGTGGGGCGTTATCGGATTTAAACCCACGCTCGATCCGCGGTGTCGACTCATAATAATTACTCTCGTCTCTTCCCGCCGAGCGCCGCTATCGGGAGTGGCGCTCGGCGGTAAAAAGTGAGAGTAATCATTATCAGATTCGCCGGACGACGACGAACAGGAGCACGGCACCGGCACCGGCGGAGACGGCGAGTAGCCCCCACGCCGCATCGTAGCCGCCGATCTCCACCAGGTAGCCGAACACCGGGGGCGTGACCACGCCGCCGAGGTTGATCGCGGTCTGGCCGCCGGCGGTGGCCGCGCCCACCTCGTCGCCGTCGACGAGCTCGGTGAGACACGAGTAGAACACGCCGGTCGAGCCGTGGATCGACACCCCCAGGCCGGCGAAGAGGACGAACGCGACCGCGAGCGATCCCGGCGCGACCGCGACCCCAGCAAACAGCGCCGCGCCGAGGCCGAGTTGGCCGAGCGCGACGAGTGCAGACCCGCGCGCGCCGCCGAGGCGGTCCGCGAGACCACCGGCCCCGATCCGGGCGGCGCTACCGGTGAGTTGCGTGAGTGCGAGCGCGATCCCGCCGGCCGCGGCGCTCGCGCCAACGGCGTCCTGCACGTAGAGAACGATGTAACCGAGCATCGTGAAGATCGACGCGCCGACGAAAAAGCCCGCGGCGACGAGGACGACATACGTGCGCTGCCCCAGCAGGCCGCGCACGTCGGGCACCGAGAGATCACCGGTGCCGGGGCGGCCGCGGTACCGGAGTGCGAAGACGGCAGCGTATCCCACGGCCAGGAGGGAGATGGCCCAGAAGCCGACCTGCCACGCGGCCACGGCCGCGACGCCCGTGACGACGAGCGAGGCCGCCGCGCTCCCGGTGGTGACGCCGACCTGCTTGAGCCCCATCGCGAGGCTCGTGCGACCGGCCGGGGCGGCGGCGACGATACCGCGGTTCGAGGCGGGCATCGCCGTCGAATACGCCGCGCCGAGGAGCGCCGAAGCCGCGAGCACCGTCGCGTACGTGGGCGCAAAGGAGACCGCAACCGCGGCGACGGCAAGTCCCACCAGGCCGGCGAGCATCACGGGCCGCTCGCCGTAGCCGTCGACGGCGGCCCCGCTGGGGAAGAGCGCGACCGTGTAGCCCACGAGCGCGGCCGTGAGGAAGACACCGACGAGGGACTCCGAGAGCGCGAAGGTCTCGCGGACGAACCCCGTCGCGGCGAAGATGCTGTAATAACAGAGGCTCGCCGCCGTCTGCCAGCCCGCGACGAGGCCGACCGGCCGCCAGTCGTCCAACACGTTCGTCGGGTCGGGTGGATCTCGACTTCATCCTGTCGAGTCGTCGCCGACGGACGGCGCCGACCCACCGGCGCCCGGAACCGGTCAGTCGCGGTACGTCGGCGCCGACGCCTCGACGACGGCTGTCGCGAGTTGCTCGAAGGTGGCGTCCTCCGGGACGACATCGACGCGGATGCCGTAGCTCTCGGCGGTCTCGCGCGTCGGCTCACCGATCGTCCCGACGACGGCGCGGTTCAGTCCGGCGATTGCCTCATCGCGAACGCCGCGCTCCGCGGCGGCGTCGAGGAAATTCTCGACGGTGAGCGAGGAAGTGAAACAGACGGCGTCGAGTTCGCCGCCGGCCGCCATCACCGTCGATTGGCCCGATCCCTCCGGGCTGACGAGCCGGTACAGTACGGTCTCGTGGACGTCCGCGCCCGCCTCCCGCAGTCCATCGAGGAGGACGTCACTGCCGTGGTCGCTCCGGGCGACTTCGACTCGCAGCCCCGCGACGCCGTCGGCAAGGACGTCGGCCGCGGCTGCCGATCTCGTCTCCGAACCGCCGCCTTCGAGGGCCGCGACGAGTCCCGACGAGGAGTACTCCGCGGGAACGAGATCGACCGTCCAGCCGGCGTCGTGGGCCGCCGCCGCGGTCCGGGGGCCGATACAGGCGAGCGCGGCGGCGCCTGGGCCCCAGCCCGCGTCGTCGAGGAGTTCGACGCCGGTCTTGCTCGTGAGGACGACGACGTCCGGGTTGGTTTCGTCGTCAGTGTCGCTTCCGCCGTCGCCCGGCACGTTCCCCGTCGGTTCGACGGCGAGCATCGGATCGGGGACGGGGATCGCGCCGAGCGACTCCAGCAGTTCGACGGCGTCGACCATCCGCTCGTCGTCGGGTCGGAAGACCGCCACGCGGACCTCGCGAGTCACGCGTCGGTCACCTCACTTCCGGCGCCGGTCCGGTTCCGGAGGAACTCGACGACGCGCTCCCGCGTCGCCGCCACCTCGCCGATCACGGTGATCGCGGGCGGTTCGATACCCGCCTCGTCGCGGACGTCGACGATGTCGGCGAGCGTCCCACCCGCGACGCGCATCTCCGGCCAGGTCGCGCGTTCGACGAGCGCGACCGGCGTGTCGGGAGCCATCCCGGCGTCGCGGAGTGCTGCGGTGTAGTCCGGGAGTTTGCCGACGCCCATGAGGACGACGATGGTCCCGCCGGTCGCCGCGAGCGCCGCCCAGTCCACCGCGGATTCGTCTTTCGTGGGGTCCTCGTGGCCCGTCACAAAGGAGACCGACGACGCGTGATCGCGGTGCGTGATCGGGATACCCGCGGTTCCAGGGCCGGCGACCGCCGAGGTGATCCCCGGGACGACCTCGAAGGGAATCCCTTCGCTCGCGAGGTGTTCCATCTCCTCGCCGCCGCGGCCGAAGACGAACGGGTCGCCGCCCTTCAGCCGGACGACCGACTTGCCCTCGCGGGCGAGTTCGACCAGCCGGCGGTTCGTGTACTCCTGGGGCGTCCACTCCCCGCCCGCGCGCTTGCCGACGTCCTCGCGTTTGGCTTCCGGGATCGACTCGATGATCTCCGGGCCCGGGAGTTTGTCGTGGAGCACGACGTCGGCGTCGTCGATGAGCCGCCGCGCCTTCACCGTCAGCAGTTCCGGGTCGCCGGGGCCGCTGCCGACGAGATAGACCGTGCCGACTCCGTCGGGAGCGTCGTCGTCCACGTCCGAAGCTCCGTCGACGCCGACGTTCCCGTCCGAATCTCCGCCGTCTGTCGTCTCGGCGTCCTCGCGCATCGTCACTCCTCCGCGTCTTTGCGGGCCGCGGCTATCAGGTCGTCGGCGCCGCGCTCGGCCAGCGATTCGGCGAATTCCGCGGCTGCATCAGCGTGGTTCGCGACCGGCAGGTCACGGCTCCCGGACACCTCCTCCTCGCCGTCTCCCGAGAGGACGCGAACGGTCACGTGGACGTGCTCGCCCTGCAGTTTCGCGTGGACGCCGATCGGAGCGATACAGCCGCCGCCGAGCGTCGCAAGCACCGTGCGCTCGACGGTCGTCTCCACGCGTGTCCGCGGGTGATCGATCGTCGATCGGACCTGCTCGGTCGCCTCGCTGCCGTCGCGGGTCGTGACCGCGATGGCACCCTGCCCAGGCGCGGAGACGAACCTCGCCGGATCGAGGCGGGCGTACTCGACGTGGTGCAGGAGACCCGAGCGGCGGAGTCCCGCCTCTGCGAGGACGATCGCGTCGTACTCGGTGTCGAGGTCGCGTTCGAGCGCGCGCCGCTGGATCTCCGCGAGGCCGTCGAACCACTCCTCGATCGACTGCTCGAAGGTCTCGGCGTCGTCATCCTCCGCGGCGTCATCTGCACCCCCCTCGTCGTCCGACTCTTCGCCGGCGTTCGCCTTCTCGTCGCGATCGGCCTCGACGCGTCGCTCGTGTTCGGCCTGCAGGTCCGGCGCGAGGAGCTTTTCGACCCGCGTGTCGACGTTCCCGCGGAGGGGGACGACCTCCAGATCGGGCCGGGCCGCGAGGAGTTGGGCCTTCCGGCGGAGCGACGACGTTCCGACGACCGATCCTTTCGGGAGGTTCTGCAGGGATGTCCCGTCGGAGGTGAGCAGCAAATCCGCCGCGGATTCACGTTCCGGAACGCCCGCGACGACGAGGTCCTCGGGGCCTTCGGTCGGCATATCCTTCATCGAGTGGACCGCGGCGTCGGCGTCGCCGTCGAGCACCTTCTCGTCGAGCGCGCGCACGAAGGCGCCGGTCTTCCCGAGTCGGTGGATGAGTTCGTCTCTGATCCGGTCGCCGCGCGTCTCGACTTCGAGGATGTCGACCTCGAAACGGCGATCCGCGAGCGCGTCGCGGACGCTCGTCGCCTGCCGGAGCGCCAGATCCGAGCCCCGCGTCGCCAGCCTGAGTGTCCCGCGAGTAGTCATTACCGAGTCCTCGGCGGCCACGGGTGAAAAGGCCACTACTTCCGCCGCGGGAGTGGTGGCAGGGTGGGTTACGGTCGCCGGGTAGGGAACACGAGTCCCGGCGCGTCAGGGCGTCCCGACCGCGACGTGACGCCTGTAGAGGTAGTAGAGTGCCTGGAGCACGCTCAGCAGGAACGCGCTCAGGACGACCGTCGCGAGCGCAGCGAGACCCCACACCAGCGGGTCAGGCGTCCACTCCGCATCCGACTCGGCGATCGCACGGGCGTCGATGTACGTCGCGACCGGGAACAGCACCGTCAGGACGAGGCCGACGAGGCCCAACAGGGGGATGACGATGAACGCGCCGAAGACGGTGGCGAGGCCGCCGGTCAGGAACAGATCGAAGATGAACGCGCCGACGAAGAGGACCGCGAGCACCCCGCCGAGGACGACGTACAGCGGGATCGCCGCGATCCAGTACCACCACCGCGAGTCGACGGTCGCGTGGGGAAGTAGGTCGCCGACCGGATCGTCGACCTCCCGAGTCGACGCCCCGGCGCTCGGTCCCGTCTCGCGACCGTTAGCCGTGGAACCCTCGCGGGCGGCGGTGTCGTCGTCGCGGCTCGATGTCGGAGTGTCCCGGGCGGAAATGCCGGCGTCGTGCCGCCGCGCCGACTCGTCGCGGCCGGGATCCCGATCGTCGCGACCGGATGGCGAACCGCCGTTCGGCTCTGCGTCGTCTGCTGGAGGGCTCGTCATACCCCGGGTTACGCCGTGACCGTACAAAAAGCCGCGCGTCGGGGGGTCGCCCGCGGGCTACAGCGTCGGCGGTCGACTGCGAGTTACAGCGTCTCCTTGTACGCTTCGAGGGTCTCCTCTACGTCCTCCTCGGTGTGGGCGTAGGAGACGAACTGCGACTCGAACTGGTTCGCGGTGAGGAAGATCCCGCGCTCTTTCATCTCCTGCCAGAAGATCCGCTCCCAGCGGTCGGTCTCGGCGTCGGCGACGTCCGCGCCCGTCTTCGGACAGGTGTCGTATTTCGAACACGACTCCCGCTGTCGGCAGCCAGCCGCACAGACGTCGCTGTGCTCGGCGTCGCCGACGGCCCCGCCCCGCGTAAAGACCGTCTTGAACATCGAGTCGGTGCCGACGACCGTGTAGCCGGGTGCCTGATCTTCGAGGATGTCCGAGATCCCCTCCCGGAGGCGTTCGGCGAGACGGTTGACGTGCTCGTAGACGTCGTTCTCGGCGGCGTATGACAGGTACTCGTAGCCGGCCGCCATCGTCACGGGATGCCCGGAGAAGGTGCCGGACTGGAAGACGTCGCCCGAGGGGGTGAACTGCTCGATGATCGCAGCGCGGCCGCCGATCGCGCCGACGGGGAACCCGCCGCCGACGATCTTGCCGAACGTCGTCACGTCGGGCGTGACGCCGAACTTCCCCTGGGCGCACTGGAGGCCGCCGACGCGGAAGCCCGTGATGACCTCGTCGAAGATCAGGAGCGCGCCGTGATCCGCGGTCAGTTCCCGAAGCCGTTCGAGGTAGCCGTCGACGGGGTGGACGATGCCGGTATTGCCGAGGATCGGCTCCGTCAGGACGGCGGCGATCTCGTCGCCGTGTTCCGCGAAGACCGCCTCGATCGCCTCGCTGTCGTTGAAGGGGACCGGTATCGTGTGTTCGGCAAACGAGGAGGGGATCCCCGGCGAACTCGGTTCGGCGCCGTCGGGACCGCCCTCGACGAGCGTCGACTCCTGAGCGCCGTGGTAGCCGCCCTGCATCACGACAATCTTGTCGCGGCCGGTGTATCCGCGGGCGAGTCGAACCGCCGAGACGGTCGCTTCAGTCCCGGAGTTGACAAAGCGGGTCATCTCCACGGACGGGACGTGGCGGGCGACGAACTCCGCGAGTTCGACCTCGATCTCCGTCGGCGCGCCGTACATCGGCCCCTCGGAGGCGTACGACTGGATCGCCGCACGGACCGGCTCCGGCGGATCGTGGCCGTACAGGAGCGGGCCGTAGCCCATCACGTAGTCGAGATAGCGGTTGCCGTCCGCGTCGACGACGTGGGCGCCGTCGCCGCGCTCGATGAAGAAGGGATACGGGCGGGTCGCCCGGACCGAGGAGTTGACGCCGCCGGGGATCACCGACAGCGCCCGGTCGTACAGCGCTCGCGACTCGTCGTGTCTCATACGCGCCGGTTCGGCCGGCGGGTGCAAAGTCCTTGTCGCTTCGTCCGACGGTGCCCCTCCTCGCGGCCGCGATACCCGGCAGTCACTCCTCCCGGAGCCACTGCACCGCGGCCGAGGGTTCGCGTTCGTCGGCCAGGCCGTCCGCGTCCCCGGCCTCGTCGTCCGTGCCCGGCGCAAACCGATCGGCAAGAAGCAGTCCGACAGCGTCGTTCAGGGCGTGGATCGCGATCAGCACCGGAAGCGATCGAAAGGTGAGATACAAAAGCGTCATCACGAGCGCAGGCTGGGCGATCCGGAGGACGGCCTCGCGGTCCCAGATCTCGCCGGCGTGGCCGAGGGTGAACGCGACGAACGCGACGCCGCCGGCGAACGGGAGACTGCCGGTGAGTGCGACGAGGCGCTCGATGCCGTAGCCGTGGAAGGCGGTCTCCTCGGTCGCGCCCGCGGTGAAGGCGACAAACAGCCGCTCAGAGGTCGAGAGTGACGCGAACGCACCGAGGCCCGCCGCGAGACTCTCGCCGCCGTCGCCGACGCGACGCCACAGTGGCGCCGAGACGAGATTCACTCCGAGCGTGATCCCGAGTCCGATCGCCACCTGCGCGAGAAACCGCGGCGGCGAATCGAAGTGCCATCCGATCGACGCGAGGGAGTTCCCCTCGGCGGCGACGACGACCACGAGTACGGCCGGGACAACCCACTTCCAGACGTGTTCTCGGAGGTCCGAGGCGGGGTGTGGGCGACCCTGACGCCGGGGGCGCGTCCGAATTCGGTCGATGGACGCCGAAGCGGCGGCTCTGAGGCGATCGAGCGCCGTGAATCCCCCGAGCGCGACCACGAGCCCGAGGGCGGTGACCGGCGTCAGTTCCACACTCCCAGTGCCGGGAGCGCCGGTCTTTGCTCTTTCTCTCTGTGGAGTGGTGAGAGCCGGGGATCACTCCGACCGGACGAACGTCACCGGGCAGGGGGCGTTCAAAAGCACTTCCTGGGCGGTCGAGCCGAAGAGCGCCTTCCCCGTCGGCGAGCGTTTTCGGCCGCCGACCACAACGAGGTCGGCGCCGAGTTCCTCGGCCGCCTCGACGAGCTTTTCGCCCTCCTCGTTTTTCTTGCTGACGCGTCCGTGCCACGTGGAGTCGACGCCGGCGTCGTCGATCGCGCTGCCGAGTTTCCGGATCGACAGGTGGCGCTTTACGACCTCGTCGGGAGTGACTTCGCTGTCGGGATCGAAGTCAAGTTGCTCTCGAACCCGATCGTACTCCTCGCGCTCGAACACGTGTACCAGTCTGACTGTCGCGTCCGCCGGTGCCGCGAGATCGATCGCCGTCGAGGTGACCGCCTCCAGGCGGTCCTCGTCGTCGGTTCCGACCGCAACTAACACAGTATCAATGGCCATATCCGCCCGTTCTCGCCGACAGTATTTAAAATCAATACAAACTTACTCGGGTTCGAGTTCTCCGTAGTACGAACGGGCCGCCGGCCTACCCGGTGCAGCGGAGGCCCTGTGGAGTAACGATGCGACGATCGACTGGAACGTCGTCAGGGTTCGACGCTACACCGCGTCGGGACCGGTCTTGCCGGTACGGATCTGGCGAGCGGATTCGACCGGAAGGACGAACACCTTGCCGTCGCCCTTCTCGCCTGTGTGTGCCGCGTCGGCGATCGCGTCGACCACGTCCTCGGCGGGTGTGTCGGCGACGATGCATTCGATCTTCACCTTCTGGTGGAGATCGACCGTGTACTCCTCGCCGCGCCACTGGCCGGTTTTCGCGGGCTGTGAGCCGCGCCCGGAGACGTTCGTCACCGTCAGCGACGGCGCGCCCGCCTCCGCGAGTCCCTGTTTCACGTCCGAGAGTTTGTCCGGACGGATGTACGCCATCACCAGTTTGATCTCGTGGTTCGCTGGAGTATCGCTCATAAGTTCGTCTCCCGGGTATTCGGGGTGTCAGTTTCGGTCTCAGTGCTCGCAGTATCGCGGGCCGAGCGGTCAGTATCGCGGGCCGAGCGCCCAGAGTCGTCCGTGGGCGCGTACGCGCCGCCGTCCGAGCGAATGAAGCCGCCGTCGACGCGGGCGCCGGACTCGTCCGGACTGCCGAACTCGGGATACGTGTCGACGCC
Source organism: Halobellus ordinarius (assembly GCF_031823395.1). Lineage (NCBI taxonomy): Archaea > Methanobacteriati > Methanobacteriota > Halobacteria > Halobacteriales > Haloferacaceae > Halobellus > Halobellus ordinarius. Next base: position 58,077 of record NZ_JAVQKJ010000002.1, on the reverse strand, counting down.
GTGTTCCGACGTGTCGAGCCCCTCGATCTCGTGTTCGCGGGAGACGCGTGCCTGGCCCGCAGCGCGGAACGCGCCGAAGACGAGCGCGGTCGCGGCGAACGTCCAAAGCGAGATGACCACGACGCCCACGACCTGAGGAATCGCGAGGGAGACGAACGACGCGTTGCCGCTCCAGACGGCCGTCGCGACGAAGGGGTACGCGAGCGCGCCGAGGATCCCCGCCGAGCCGTGGACCGGGAAGACCGCACACACGTCGTCGATGTGGAGGCGCTTCTCGACGAACTCGAAGACGACCGGGAGCTGAGCGCCGGCAAGCAGGCCGACCGCGATGGCCCCGGGCCAGACGATTGCGTCGGCGATCGAGGTGATCCCGACGAGGCCGGCAAGCACGCCGTTGGCGACGTAGAGCGTGTCGACCTTGCCCGTCTTCGACAGCGCGACGGCAGCGGCGCCGATCGCACCCGCGGCCATCCCGAGCGTCGTCACGAGCGCGACCCGCCCGACCGTCTCGAAGGAGCCGAGAACGACTTCCCCCGACTCCGCCAGCGCGAGCGGCGACGCCGACGTCCCGACGTTGAAACCGTACCAGCCGAACGCCAGGATGAGCGTGCCGAGGACGGCGAACGTCATCGAGTGGCCGGGGATGACGTTCGCGGAGCCGTCCTCGTTGAAGCGGTTCACGCGCGGGCCGATGATCCACGCCGCGGTCAGGCCGGCGATCCCGCCCATCGCGTGGACGATGACGCCACCAGCGAAGTCATAGAAGCCCAGGGCGTCGAGGAAGCCGCCGCCCCACGTAAAGCCGACGACGACGGGGTAGATGACCGCCGCCAGGAGGATCGTGTAGCCCACGTACGCGCGGAGCTTCGCGCGGCCGGCGACGGCGCCGGAGACGATCGTCGCGGCCGTCATCGCGAACACCGCGCCGAACAGCCAGGAGACCCACGCGGTGGCCGATCCTGCCTCGGGCGCGTAGAGACTCATAAACGCGACGACGACGGAATAGGACCCGCCGCCGGTCATCCCGCCGACGATCGTCGAGATGGCTGCGCCGACGAGGAAGAAGACGATCACGCCGACGCTCCAGGTCAGCAGGTTCTTCGTCAACTGGTTTGCGACGTTCTTCGAGCGGACCTGCCCCGCCTCGAGCATCGCGAACCCGGCGTGCATAAAGAAGATCAGGAACGTCACCGTCAGCACCCAGATCATATTGACGCCCTCGACGACGGCGCCGAGATCCGACTGCAGTAGAGTGTTCAGCATACGATACCCCCCGGCGCTGGTGCAAAAGTGTGGCTTGGACAGTCGTACATTGTTTGTGCTGTTTCAGGCAGATTCGTTATTCGAATCCCGGATTATCATACCGATCCAAGCGAGTATAACCATTACTGTTTATATTTTAAAATAATACGTGCTCTGATAGACGAGCGTCAAAACTACTATCGAATAAAAGGAGTATAAGGACGTTATTTCGGCAGCGATGAAACAAATGTTGCCGAAGTTCCGTACGAATGTGAACGGGACGAACGCGAAAAGCCGAAGCGGCGAGTGTCCGACCTGCGAGCGAGTCGGCGGTCCCTACACCGCGTCGGGACCGGTCTTGCCGGTACGGATCTGCCGGGCGGACTCGACCGGGAGGACGAACACCTTGCCGTCGCCCGGTTCGCCGGTCTGTGCGCCGTCCTGAATCGCGTCGACGACGTCCTGGGCCGGGATATCGGCGACGACACACTCGATCTTCACCTTCTGGTGGAGATCGACCGTGTACTCCTCCCCGCGCCACTGGCCGGTTTTCGCGGGCTGTGAGCCGCGCCCGGAGACGTTCGTCACCGTCAGCGACGGCGCGCCCGCCTCCACGAGCGATTGCTTGACGTCCGAGAGTTTGTCCGGACGGATGAACGCCATCACGAGCTTCATCGACCGATCTTCGGAGTCACTCATCGTCGATCACCTCCGTGTCGTCAGCGGGGACTCCGCCGTCGGTGCGGACGTTGCCGCCGTCGGTACGCACACTGCCGCCGTCGGCGGCGACACCGCCCTCACGACGGTTGTCTGGAACGAACTCGGGATACACCGAGACGCCGTGTTCGCCCTCGTCGAGCCCCTCGGTCTCCTCTTCTTCGGTCACGCGGAGGCCGACGACAGCGCCGATCGCGTACAGCGCGATTGCCGACGCGACGATCGTCCACAGCGCGATGACCACGACGCCGATGACCTGCAGCGCGAACTGGTTGACCGCGAAGCCGCCGACCGCGAAGATCGGGATCAGCGCCGTGCCGACCGCCCCCGCGACGCCGTGGACGGCGAAGACGCCACAGACGTCGTCGACCTTCAGCGTGTCGACGGTGAAGCGGAACGCCGGCAGCACCAGGAAGCCGCCGAGGCCGCCGAGCAGCGCACCGCCCCACCAGGTGACGTGCGGCACCGCACCGGTCACGGCCACGAGCCCCGCGAGGAGGCCGTTCGCCGTCCAGAGCGGATCGGGCTTGCCCTGGTAGCGCGCGGAGGTGAGCATCGCCATCGCGCCGCCGGCGCTCATCCCGAGCGTGGTCACGAGCGCGACCCGACCGAGCGCCGCACCCATGAACGTGAGGCTCCCGTCCTCGACAGCGAGGACCGTCGCCTGCGTGCCGACGTTGAAGCCGTACCACCCGAACGCCAGGATGAACGTCCCGAGGACGGCGAGCAGCATCGAGTGCCCCGGGATGGGCTGACTGTTGCCGTTCTCGTCGTAGCGACCCTTGCGGGCGCCGACCAGTTTCGCTGCAACGAGGCCGGCGATCCCGCCGCACATATGGACGACCGTCGCCCCGGCGAAGTCGAGGTAGCCCGCGCCGAGCGCGCTCCCGATGAAGCCGTTCGCCGAGAGCAGGCCGCCGCCCCACGTGAACCCGACGACGACGGGGTAGATGATCGCCGTCATCAGGACCGTAAAGAGCACGTACGCGTCGAAGTTCATCCGCTCGGCGACGGCGCCGGAGACGATCGTCGCGGCCGTCATCGCGAACACCGCGCCGAACAGCCAGCCGATCCAGGCCGTCGGATCACTGATGTGTGCGAAGGCCCCGGAGATGCCGCCGCCGGAGGTCAGCCCGCCGACGACACCGACGACGCCTGCGCCGACGATGAAGTAGATGATCGTCCCGAGGAACCAGTCGCTCATGTTCTTCATCAGCACGTTCCCGACGTTCTTCGCGCGGACCTGCCCCGACTCCAGGAGGGCAAAGCCCGGCTGCATGAAGAAGATCAGGAACGAGACCATCAGGACCCAGACGTTGTTGATCCCGTTTGCGATGACCGTCGGATCGACCTGAAGCGGCGTTACCATTGTCCCGCCCCCATTGCCAAACAATCGTCCAGCGATGCCCCAAATTTGGTGTGATTCGTGGTGTAACTCACGTTGATTCCTCAAGTAGAGGTAGTATATAAAGCTTGGAGTTGAAAATATACAAAATATCTATGGTTGGGTAGACGTTCGTATAATTTAGGCAATAATATAATGTGTATAAGGTTCGACTTCGTTGGCTTTGCGCCAGTTTTCTGGCCCTCTTCTGGACAAACGTTCAGGCAAATGCTGCCATATGCCCCGAGATATCGGGTGCGCGGCGGACAAAGTAAGTAAATCTAAATAAGTAGCTCGCAACTTTTGCGCGCCCGCGACTCAGCGCGCAGGACGGACTACGAGTTTCTCTCCCGGCCAGAACCGCACGCCGAGTTCCGCACCCGAGCAGACCGGCCTGCCGCCGTCTCCACGCGATCAGAGTTGGGGAGCGAGGTCCTCGGCGAAGTAGGTGATGATGAGATCCGCCCCGGCGCGTTTCATCGCGAGCAGCGACTCGTGGGCGGCGGCGTCGAGGTCGAGCCATCCTTTTTCCGCGGCGGCGTGGAGCATCGCGTACTCGCCGGAGACGTTGTACGCCGCGACGGGGTGGTCGAACTCCGAGCGCACCGTACTGACGACGTCGAGGTACGCGAGCGCGGGTTTGACCATCAGTACGTCGGCACCCTGTTCGACGTCGAGGGCGACTTCCCGGAGCGCCTCCCGATCGTTTCCGGGGTCCATCTGGTAGTGGCGGCGGTCGCCGAACGCCGGCGCGCCGTCGGCGGCGTCGCGGAACGGCCCGTAGAAGGCGCTCTCGTACTTCGCCGCGTAGGACATAATGGGGACGTCCTCGAAGCCCGCGCCGTCGAGTCCCTCGCGAATCGCGCCGACCATCCCGTCGGTCATCGAACTCGGCGCGACCATATCGGCGCCCGCCTCCGCGTGGGAGACGGCGGTCTTCGCGAGCAGATCCAGCGTCTCGTCGTTCCGGACGGTCAGCGTGGGGTCAGATTCCGCGTTCGGTTCGAGAACGCCGCAGTGGCCGTGATCGGTGTACTCACAGAGACAGACGTCCGTGATCACGTAGGCGTCGGTCTCCTCGGTGATACGCCGGACTGCCTCCTGGACGACGCCGTCCGGCGCCCACGCGCGGGATCCGCGTTCGTCCTTCGATTCGGGGATGCCGAACACCATCACGGCCTCGACGCCCGTCTGGCGCACCTCCGCGACGCGCTCGGCCGCTTCATCGAGCGGGACGCGCACCTGCCCGGGCATCGAACCGATGGGGACGCGTTCGTCCGTGGTCGCGTCGACGAACACCGGCGCAACGAGATCCTGCGCGCGCAGCGCCGTTTCGCTGACGAGCGGTCTGATCCCGTCGCGTCGGAGTCGCCGCGGGCGGTGGGTGAGATCCATACCAGCCGTTCGCGGCGGGTGGAAAAAATCGCATCGGAGTCGACGGCACCCGGAGCGAAAGGGGTTTGTGCGATTCGGCGGTAGTTTGGGGCAATGCAGCCGCACGCGGTCGCCCTCCAACTCGACGCGATGCCCCCGCGTTTGCTCGCGCTCTTAGAGTCCGAGTGGGCCTTCCTCGCGCTCTTCGGCGTCTTCGTCCTCGAAGGAGCGATGCTGATGTACTTTATGCCGAGCGAACTCATCGTCCCCGGCTCCTTGCTTCTGCTCGGCACCGACGCGCTGTTGCCGGTGCTCGGGGTGGCGGTTCTCGGCGCGACGGTCGGGCAGTACGCGCTGTTCAAGATGGCCAAGCGCGGCGGTCGCCAGTACCTCCTCTCGCGGTCGTGGTTCCGCATCGACGAGTCGAAACTCGACCGCTTCGACGGCTGGTTCGAGCGGTGGGGACCGATCGTCGTCCCGGTCAGCAACGCGCTGCTTTTCACCCGCGGGATGTTGACCGTGCCCGCGGGATTCGCCGATATGGACGACCGGCAGTTCCTCGTGCTGTCGGCGGCCGGCACGCTCGTCTTCGAGGTCGCACTCGCCGCGCTCTACCTCTATGCGGGAACGCTGTTGTAGGGGCGTCGTCACCATCGAGAACGCTGCGGTAAGGTGTCGTCGCCGTCGGGAGCGCTGCGGTAAGGTATCGTCGCCGTCGAGAGCGCTGCGGTAAGGTATCGTCGCCGTCGAGAGCGCTGCGGTAAGGTATCGTCGCCGTCGAGAGCGCTGCGGTAAGGTATCGTCGCCGTCGGGAGCGCTGCTGTAGAACGTCGTCGCCGGAACGTCGCGTCACGACAGCCAGTGGCCCGTCCGGAGGGTTTTTCGAGACAGGTCGCCTGTATCGAGGTGTGAGCGACTTCGACGAGGAAGCGGAGCGGAAGCGACTGCGCGAGAAGTACGAAAAGGACGAAGAGCAGCGCAAGGAGACCCAGCAGATGAGCGAACTGCTGTTGAAGGGCGCGACGATGACAAACAGCCACTGCGGGGAGTGCGGATCGCCCATCTTCCGCTACGAGGGACAGGAGTTCTGTCCGACCTGCCAGCGCACTGCGGGAGCGGCGGGCGCCGACGGGGCCGGGACTGAAGCGGCCGCGGCGGCAAACGGGGCGGACGAGACCGGAGAGACACCGTCGACACCTGCGGGCGGGGCGAGCACTCCGGCAGCGGGCGCCGGATCAGAGCCGGACGAACCGGAACCCGGGTCGTCCAGCGGCGCCACCGAGCCGACGCCCTCGACCGATCGACAGCCCGCTCCGGGGCCGACGACGACCGACCGAACGGCGGCGGAAACGGGGCGCGGGAACGAGCCCACAGCCGACACCAGCCGCACGCCGAACAGCGCGACCGCACGAGAGTCCCTCCTGCGGGCGCTGACGCGGCACGCGCGGTTGGCCGAAGAGACCGACGAGCCGCGACGGGCGGCCGATCATCTCGCCGCGGCGCGGGAAGCCGCCGAGGCGCTCGACGCCCTCGGCGGGTCCTAGCCCCGCCGACGGAACTTGCCGTACTCGATCGGTCGTCGTCCCGCCGTAACTCCGCCGTCGACGCCCCCGGGCCCGGTAACACCGGTGTTGCCTGGAATATATACCCCTGGCGTCCGCTATGCGAGATGATGGCACGCGAAATTACTCACGAGGAGCAGGGACCGACCACGATCGACCCCGACGACCACGACGGCGACATCTACGTCTGTCAGTGTGGCCTCTCCGACAACAAGCCGTTCTGCGACGGCTCACACAACGCCACCGCAGACGAGGAAGACGGTGTCACGTACAAATACGAGAACGACGACAGCGACGGCCCACGTCACGCTATCGCGTCGATCGAGTACGAAGACGAGTAGCGGCGGACGGACTGCGGGGGCTCACCGGGACTGTTGACGTTTTCACCCCTCATCGCGGCACCGTGTTCGTGATGGGCGGGAAGGGACGATGACAGTCCGTTTTACGCGGCGAACATCCCGGCCAGCTGCAGCCGAACGTAACCGAGGTACGGGATCCGGAGGCGAGCGGTGCCGCGGATCCACTCGGTGCGGACGGGGGCCGCGATCCCGCTGGCCTGATCGTACCGGGCGTTGGCGTCGCCTTTCGTGATGAACCCATCCGTGGGCGCGGGACAGTTCGAGAGCGCCTCGCAATCGTCTGCGCTCAGATACTGTGGGTTCGCCCGGTCGTACCAGTTTTCGCCCTCCTCGACGTAGAAGTGTGCCCGATGGATGATCGGCGAACCAGCGCGGTCGGGCGGATCGTAGATCACCACCGAGCCGTTGCCGCCGAAACTCCGGTATCCCCGGTCGGTACCGACCTCGACCGTGACGATTCCGGTGTCGTTGACGGCGTAGTCGGGAGAAAAGCGGTGCGGTTCAGTCACGAAGACGAGGTCACCGCGGTGCATCTCCGGCTCCATACTCCCGCTTTCGACGGCGACCATCGGGGGCCAGACGCCGCTGATCGCAAACAGCAGGAGTCCGACAGCGAGGACGGCCATCGCGCTGTAGAGCGTCTCGCGGATGTACAGAAGCGGTCCGCTCCGGGCCGTTCGGAACCGCGTTATGAAGCCCACCTCGGGGTCCCTCGCCCGAGTCCCGGGTTCGGGGCGCGGGCGGGTCGAGCGCCGCCGTGACTGGGCGACGCCGGGTGGTACGTCGGACTGGTCGTCGTGATCCGGGGTGTCGCCTGCGCCGCGGTCCGGAGCGTCTGCAGGAGTGTCGGAGTCCTTCCGATCGTCGTCGGACGATCCGTCGCCGGGTGACTCCTCGGTCGACGCGTCGTCACGACGATGGGGCGTGTCCCTCCCGCCCGCTTCGTCCGTCATCTACCCGACGTTCGCCGTCGGCGTGTTTCAGCGTGTCGGTCGTCCCCCCCGCGCCGCGTTCTCGCTTTCGGCCATCTCCACGCGGACGCGTGCCGCCCCGACCGCGGTCAGTACGCTTTTCTTCCGGTGTCTCCTTCGGCCGGTGTGCCTCTGGAGACGCCGGTTCGGATCGTGGCCGCACTTGCCGAGCGCGGCTACAACGCCGAGCGGGAGGCAGTGACGCTCATCGCCGGCGCCGATGCCCCCGCAGTCGCGCTCGACCGGGTCGTCGACCACGTCGACGACGACGCGCTCCGCATCACCACCGCCGACGTCCGCGCGGCGCTAGACGACTCGGAACCTACAGCCGAACCGACCGAGGGGACGGACGCGCCGCCGGATCCGAATTCGACACGCGATCCGGCCGAGTCGGAAGAGTCGGAACCGTCCGATTTACACCCCATCGTTTCGACTGGAGATGACGAAGATAGTCGGGATACGTCCGGTGGTTCAGTCAAAAAGAACGTTGCAGATGAAATGCAGGGTGTGGGCGAGGCAGATACTGATAAGTCGGCCTCGTCGTCATCGACGAAGGAGAACAGCCAGCACGAGGGCGCCGCCTCCGGCGGTGACAGTCCGTCCCCCGACCGCGACGACGCGGCCGCTGCGGACACCGCCACCGAGGACGCCGCCCGTGAAGGCGCCGCCCGGGCTGGAGACCCCTCCGCCGCGGGGGACGGGTCGGATCCGGCCACAGCAGCAAGCGGCGGCTCATCCGCTCTCGCATCCGATAACGCCCGCGCTACCAGAACCAGCGATCCCTCCCTCCGCTCGCTCGACGTGGCCGGCGACGTGACCGGGCAGAGCACCGGAACCGGCGAGTACTCGGACTTCGTGACGGTGTTCCGGGACCGCTACGAGAAGCTCTCGAAACAGCTCCGCGGGCGGGTGAACCACCGACCCGCGGAGGCGATCCAGTCGATGAGCGGCGGGACGGACGCGGCGATGATCGGACTGGTCAACGACATCCGGTCGACGAAGAGCGGCCACTGGCTCGTGGAACTGGAGGATACCACCGGGACGTTCCCCTGTCTGGTGATGAAAGACCGCGAGATCGCAGACCTCGTCGACGAACTCCTCTTAGACGAGTGTGTCGCCGTCGAGGGGACGCTGGCGGACGATTCAGGCATTATGTTCGTCGACGCGATGTACTTTCCCGACGTTCCCCGGACGTACACGCCCAACACGGCGGACAGACACGTGCAGGCGGCGCTCGTCTCCGACATCCACGTCGGCAGCGAGGAGTTCGTCGCCGACGCCTGGACGCGCTTTGCGGAGTGGCTCCACACCGAGGAAGCCCAGCACGTCGAGTATCTGCTGATCGCCGGAGATATGGTCGAGGGCGTCGGCGTCTACCCGGGTCAGGACGAGGAACTCGACATCGTCGACATCTACGAGCAGTACGAGGCGTTCGCCGAGCACCTCAAGGACGTCCCCGGCGACCTGGAGATCCTGATGATCCCGGGCAACCACGACGCCGTCCGGCTCGCGGAGCCACAGCCGGGATTCGACGAGACGCTCCGGGAGATTATGTCGGCCCACGACGCCCGCATCACCGGCAACCCCTCGCTTGTGACAGTCGAGGGCGTGCAGATCCAGATGTACCACGGCGTCTCCCTCGACGAGGTCATCGCCGAACTCCCGGAGTCGAAGGCGAGCTACGACGACCCACACAGGGCGATGTATCAACTGCTGAAGAAGCGCCACGTCGCGCCGCAGTTCGGCGGGAAGACGCGCCTCGCACCCGAAAAGAAGGACTATCTGGTGATGGAGGAGGTCCCGGACGTGTTCCACACCGGTCACGTCCACAAACTCGGGTGGGGGAAGTACCACAACGTCCTCGCGGTCAACTCCGGCTGCTGGCAGGCCCAGACCGACTTCCAGAAGTCGGTCAACATCGACCCCGACGTCGGCTACGCGCCGATTCTCGACCTCGACACCTTAGAGATGACCGTCCGGAAGTTCGTGTAGGCGGGGCTGTGGCGGTCGTAGTATGACGGACACGGGAGCGGCGGTGGCTTTCGTTGGTGTGCGCCCGTCAGTTCACCGTCCGGACCTCGAATCGCGCCCCGCCGTCTGAACCGTCCGTCACCGCTATCGTCCACCCGTGAGCCTCGATGATCTCTTTGACGATGGCGAGGCCGAGGCCGGTCCCGCGCGGATCCGTCGTGTAGCCGAAATCGAAGATGTGAGGGTGTTTGGCCGGAGGGATCCCGGGGCCGTCGTCTTCCACGTAGAACCCTTCCCCATCGATCGATCCGACACGGATGGTCACGGTCGGACCGGCGTGTTCGACGGCGTTACGAAACAGGTTCGTCAATACCTGTTCGAGTCGCGAGGCATCGCCGGACAGTTCCGAGATGTGATCCTCGATTTCGAGGGAGGCATCGCCCTCTATCTGGGGCCACACCGAGCGGGCGAGTTCGCCGAGGTCCACTGGTTCCCGGTCGGCGATCGATCTCCCCTGACTCGCCAGCGTCAGCAGATCGTTTATCATCCGCTCCATCCGCTCGTGAGCGTTCTCGACGCGCTCGAAATGTTCCTGCTCGTTCGTTTCGAGTGCGAGTTCGAGGTACCCACGCGCAGCGGTCAGCGGCCCGCGGATGTCGTGGGCGACGACGTCGGCGAACTCCTCGAGTTGTTTGTTCTGGCGCTTGAGTTCCCGTTCCCGTTCCTGCAGGAGTTGTTGGCTTTCGACGCTGTTGAGCGCAGCGTCGAGTGCTCCGGCTAGAGTCTCTAACACCTGCACGTCACCCTCATCGAAAGCGTCGCTCACATCCGCCGAGACCGTAAAGACGCCGTGGTCTCCCACCGGGATGACGACCTCGGAGCGGATCTCGGTCTGTGGGTTGAGCACGTCAGCTTGCTCGCCCAGGTCGTCGTATCGCTGGGAGCGGCCAGTCGTGAGGGCCTGCCAGAACAGTCCCTCCCCGCGCTCGATCGTCGGTGCGGGGCCGACCAGTTCGGTCGCTTCTTCGGCCTCCGCGATCGGTCTGAGGACGTCCTTCGACTCGTCGTGGAGCCACATCGCACAGACGGGGAATCCGAGCGCGTCCTGTGCGGTTTCGATGGCGATGGCTCCGACCTCCGCCTCACTGTGCACCCCGACGAGTCGCTGTGTCGCCTGGCGAAGTGCCTCGATCCGTCGCTGGCGTTTCTTTCGGGCAGTAACGTCACTGATTACCGCGACAGCTCTGTCCGTTTCGCCCACGGTGTCAGTGACCGGGGCGATATTGAGCGACACCTCGATCTCGGATCCGCCGGGACGCTGTCGGACGGTTTCGAAGTCGATGATCCGCTCGCCAGCGAACACGCGCTCAAACAGCTGCTCGAAGTCGTCCCGCTTGGATTCGGGGATGATCGGGTTCTCGGAGCCGATTACGTCCTCTGCAGAGAGTCCGAACAGCTCCTCGGCGGCTGGGTTCCACCGCCGGACGACAGCGTTCTCGTCGAGTTCGACGATTGCGAGCGGCGACGTCTCCAGCACCGACGCCAGTTCCTCGTTGACTGTCCGAAGCTCCGCTTCGTACTGCTCGCGTTCGAGTTCGTAGCCGAGCCACTGCACGAGCAGTTTGACGAACGCTCGCTCGGACGGGGAGAACTCCCGATCCCGGACGTCGGAACTGGCGAAACAGACGGTCCCGTATAACTCGTCTTCAACCGTGACTTTGCCGCCGAGATAGCAGTTGAGCTGGAACCGTTCGTAGGCGGGGTCCCCCTCCCACCCCTCTGCCGGTGCGTTCTGGACGCCGAGGAGCCCCTCCCGCTCGATCGTTTTCCGGCAATACGCATCCGAAAGTGGGGCCGAGGCGCCGGACTGTAATTCCTCGTGTGTCCCGAGCGCCTCGACGATGTACTGGGTCCCGTCGCTGATTCGGGTCAGGAAACCGTACGGGAGATCCAGCCGATCGCGACCGATCTCGAGCAGGGCCCGAATCCGTTCGTCCAGCTGGAGATCAGTTCGGGACGCCCGAGTGTGGAGATCGCGGAGCCCTTGCTCGTTGGCGCGGAGTTCCGTCTGTAACCGGTGTCGTTCGCTGACGTCGACTGCAACACCGATAACCCCGTCGACGGTCCCATCGTCGTCCACCATCGGTTCGTACCAGGCGTCGAACGTGGTTCCCCCTAACTCGACAGTGCGCCTGGCAGACCGCCCATCGAGGGCTTGCCGACAGGCCGCAAGGATCGTGTCGTTTTCGCCGTAGACATCGAAGATCGACTTGCCGACCACCGTTCCTGGTTGGCGATCGAGGACGTCCAGCCCGCGCCCGGTCGACTGGACGAACACCCCGTCGGAGTCGAGTTCGAAGAGGATCACCGGAACGTTGTCGGTCAGTGCCGACAGCCGTTCGTTTTGCTCCCTGAGCCGTTTTTCGAGGTTCTTCTGATCGGTGATGTCCCGCGCGAACCCGACGCTACGGGTCAGCTCTCCGTCTTCGAGGATCGGGATGCCTTCGACCCAGACCCATCGCTCGAAGTCTTCTCCCTCGTTGACACGATACTCCAAGTCGACCCGAGATCCGTTCGCGAGCCGTTCCATCGCTGATCGGACCGTGTCACGGTCGTCCGGGTGGACCCCGGCGAGGAAATCGGCGGGGTCGTTCCGGAGGGCGTCGGCCGGCCGTCCCCAGACGGCCTCGTAGGCGTCGTTGACGAACAGACATTCCTGCCAGTCGGCGGTGAACATCCAGAACACGTCGGGGCTCCGCTGAGTGAGAAGCGAGAGCCGCTGTTGGCTCTCCGCCAGGTCGGCCCGTGCACGCTCACGCTCGGTCACGTCGCGCATAATCGCGACTACCCGGTCTGTCCCGTCGACGACGGTTCGATGAAGGGACACGTCGGTCGTCCGGACGTCGCCGTCAGCCCGTTTAACGCTCCACTCGAATTGCTGATCGTCGTCCGTCGCCCGGTCCACGATCTGCGTGGCCGCCTGCTCGACTTCTTCGGGCGTGCCAGCGCTGAACTGCGTGACGGGGTTCCCGGTGAGATCCTCGACGGCGTAGCCCGTAAGTCGTGCTGCGGCAGGGTTCGCGTCGACGACGACGCCCGTGGTGGGATCGTAGACGAAAATCGCGTCGGATACTTCCTCGAAGAGCTGCCGGTAGAAGTCGCCACGGTCGCCCTGGGAGGACATACTCGTACGACCGCGGCGATGCTCCTAAAGCTTGTCTCGACGCGCGGGAATCCAGACGAATAGTCCGTCACACCCGGTGAGACAGGGGATGACGCCCGCAGGTACTGCTCGACAGACGGTGGGAGACGACTGCTGGCCGCTCGCCGCGCTCGCTGTCGAGCGGGGAGGCAATACCGATACTGTCGGCTGGAACGAGTACAGGAGATTCGCGACTGCGGACCTGCGGAGTCGCTGGACAGGGCGAGTCGATCGACGACACTCACACCGCACCGACGCTACTCGCCGGGACGGAACCGGTACCGCGTCGTGGGCGCACCCTCGAATGCGGGGCCCGGGCCAACGGCCTCGAACCCGGCCGCTTCGGCCGCCGTCTCGGCATCGACGTCGGACTCCGGGACGACGAACTCCACGTCGAACCCCTCGTTGAGCGCAAAGCGGATCGGTTCCGCGAGGAGTCGCTCCGCGACGGTGGCGTCGCCCGCGAGCTGTGTCACGTGGACCGTCCCGTTTCTGACGTCGAAGGCGACGAACCCGTGGACGGTCTCGGTATCTTCCCCCGCGGTATCGGCGTTCGGTCCCGGATCGGACGGCCGCTCGACCGCGAGACGCACCGTCCGGTCGTGGACGACGTTCCGAAGCGCGTCCGCAGGGAGGTCCACGATGGCGCCGAGGGTTTCGGCGTCGGCCTCGACCGCATCCCGGACGTCTACGTCCATATCTCCGTATTTGGCCGAGGGAACTTAAAAGGCCGACGCGTATTCCGGAACGAACGCCCGCAGGAGCCAGCGGTACGGGTCGAATTGCGGGGGGAATCCGCGGGAGCGGGAGACAAGATTTTACATTACCCCCGCGCAATCTCCGGCTATGTCAGAGCACCGCTCGCAGTTCGTATCTGTCATCCGACAGGAGGATCGATCGTGCGTGTAGTCGCGAAGTTCGGGGGCACCTCCCTGGGCAGCGGGGACCGCATCAACCGCGCCGCGGACTCGATCGCCGCTGCGGTCGAAGAGGGCCACGAAATCGCCGTCGTCGCCTCCGCGATGGGGAACACGACGGACAAGCTCTTAGAGGAGATCGAGTTCGAGGCCGAGGACCGGGATCGGGCGGAGATCGTCTCGATGGGCGAACGAACCAGCGTCCGGATGTTGAAAGCCGCACTCGCCGCGCGCGGCGTCAATTCGATCTTCGTGGAGCCGGGCAGCGACGACTGGCCGGTCATCGCCAACGAACTCGGTGAGGTCGACGTCAAGGAGACGAAGCGTCGCGCGGCCACGCTCGCGGCCGACCTCGACAACACCGTTCCGGTGATCACGGGCTTTCTCTCGCAGAACCACGACGGCGAGATCACCACGCTCGGTCGCGGCGGGTCGGATACGACCGCCGTGATGCTCGGCCGGTACATGGACGCCGACGAGGTCGTCATCGTGACCGACGTCGAGGGCGTGATGACGGGCGACCCGCGCGTCGTCGAAGGCGCGCGCAACGTCGGCCGGATCACGGTCGACGAACTCCGCAACCTCTCGTTCCGCGGCGCGGAGGTGGTCGCGCCCTCGGCACTATCCTACAAGAACGACGAACTCGACGTCCGCGTCGTCCACTACCAGCACGGCGACCTGCTCACCGGCGGCACGCTGATCGAGGGTGAGTTCCAGAACCTCATCGATATGCAGGAGGACCCACTCGCGTGTGTCACCGTCGCCGGTCGCTCGCTGCGGAACAGCCCAGGAATCCTCGCGGACCTCTCGCAGGCGCTCCGGGAGGCAGATATCAACATCGACGCGGTGGCCTCCGGGATGGACTCAGTGACGTTCTACATCAGCGAGGACAACGCCGCGGAGGCGGAGAACCTCCTGCACGCGAAGGTCGTCGACGACCAGACGCTGTCGTCGGTCACCGTCGACGACGACGTCGCAGTCATCCGCGTCACCGGCGGCGAGTTGCCGAACCGCCCCGGCGTCATCCTCGAAATCGTCCAGCCGATCTCGGAGGCGGGCATCAACATCCACGACGTCATCACCTCCGCGACCTCGGTGGCGATCTTCGTCGCGTGGGACGACCGCGAGGAGACCCTCGAAATCGTCCAAAACGAGTTCTGATACTGATTACTCGCACTTTTCTCAGCCGAGCGCCACCCCGATCGACGGCGCTCGGCGGGAAGAGACGAGAGTAATCAGTATGAGGCGCCCGCACGTTCGGGTGAATCGAGTAGCCGGTACGGCGATCGCAGAAGTGTACGACGGCAGTCGATCGCTGCAGCGTTGGCCAAACCCAAGTCGTAACCGTGTTGCGGCGCTCCGATAGAGGGAGAGATCAGATGAGTGTACTCGACTCCTTCGGCGCGTTGCTCAGTAGTATCATCGCAGCGTTCGTGATGCTGGCCTTCGCGGTCCTCAGCTTCTTCATCACGGTGTTCATCGTACAGGTGGGCGCCGGACTGGCGGGATACTCGCCCAGCGGAGACTTCGTGGTCCTCTCCGCGGCGCTTCTGGCGACGGGGGCAATCGTCGCCGGCGCGACACCGATGACCGGATTGAGCGGGATCAGCGGGTAATCGCGCGTCAACTGACCGGAACTCTCCGGCGGGATCGCAACCGTTGCTCGCAACGAAGCCGTCGGAAGCGATGCGAGAGAAGGGAGTCAGCGCCCGTCGTACAATCTTTCGCCGATCCGATCCGGGAGATCCGCCTCTTTCACCGCTTCCATCACCGAGTCGATGTCGTAACCGACCCGCCGCTCCTCGACCGAGAGATCGTCGAGATCGACTAAGGCGTAGGCCGCCCGTGGATCACTGTCTCGCGGTTGGCCGACGCTGCCGGGATTCATTACGATCCCGTCGTCGAAGATCTCGTGTCCCTGGACGTGGGTGTGTCCCATCACGAGCACGTCCTCGTCGTCGAGCATCGACGGCGAGAACTCCTCGGGGTAGGTGTACCGGTCCGGATCGTCCGGGTGGCCGTGGACCAGTTTCAGGCGGCCGTCGAGGACCGTTCGGGTGTCGGGGAGGTCTGCCAGCCACGCGATGGCGTCGTCGTCGAGTCGGTCTCGGGCGTGTTCGACGCCCGCGGCGGCCATCGAGTTGAAGCGGAAGGCCGTCCCCGAGGAGGCCGCCCGGTCGTGATTGCCCATCACAGTCGGAATCTCTCCGTTGCGCACGGCAGCGACGCACTCGGCCGGCCAGGGGTTGTAGCCGACGACGTCGCCGGCACAGACGACGGCATCGACGTCGGGGAGATCATCGAGGACAGCGTCGAAGGCGACTTTGTTCGAGTGAATGTCGGAGATGACGGCGACCTGCATACCCGGGTCTTCGGGTCCGGGGGCAAAAGATCCTGTCTCGATCGCCCCGGATCTCCACTGATCGTCGCAGTCCTCCAACTGAAAAACTCAGCACGAGGAACGGTCCCGAATGACATATACCACCAGGCGAAGTAGGACTGATATCAAATGGGCTTCAGACGCGACGACCGCGCAGTATCGTCACTCGTTGGCGCGGTCTTGCTCCTCGGGTTTTTGATCATTATGCTGTCGGTCTATCAGGCGCAGTTCGTCCCGCTGCAGAACAAACAGGTGGAGTTCGACCACAGTATCGAGGTGCAGAACGATATGGTGGAACTGCGGAACGCGATTCTCGAATCGGATACGACGGGACAGACCACGTTTGCGACCGTCAGACTCGGCCCGACGTACACCAGTCGCCTCATCGCGATCAACCCGGGGCCTCCCAGTGGGACACTCAGCACCGACGCGCCGGAGAACATCAGCGTCGTCGACGGGACGGGGACCACCGTTACCGGCCTCTGTCCGACCGGGAACCCGATCCAGACCCGAACACTCAGCTACACGCCCGGCTACAACGAGTACGAGGACCCCCCGACGATCGTCTACGAGAACACGGTGGTGTACCTGGATTACGGCGACGAGACCGTCCTCCTCTCCGACGAACAGCTGGTCCAGGGGTCGACAGTCAACGTCAACCCCCTGAACACGAGCCTCTACAAGACCGGGATCAGGCGGATCTCGGTGGAGCCGCGACCGGGGCTGACCAAGAGCCGGAACGTCGAAGACGCGAACGTGACGTTCCCGACCGGACTGAGCCAGGAGACCTGGCGGGAACTTCTCTCGGAGGATCTCAACCGGGAACAGGTGACAGTCACCGACGGCGAACTGACGCTCAACACGACCGGGAAGATCACCGTCGCGTGCGCCCCGGTCGGACTGAACGAAGCGCCGGATGGCGGGTCACGCACCGCGGGCGGCACCCAGATCAACCCCGCGGGCCCGAACGACGTGGAGATCCGGAGCTTCAACCGCCCCTTCAACGACGTCGTTGAAGTCACGTTCAACAACACCGGGAACCGGGACGCGAACATCACCGAGGCCCGGATCAGCTTCTACAACAATCCGAGCGACACCGGCGGCGACATCGGGCCGATCGATATGATCGATCAGAACGGGGTGACGGTGCTCGAAATCGAGGTGCTCGCCGGCGAAGAGCCGGTCGATCCCGAGGTCACTCTTCCCGGAAACGAAACGGAGACGACACTGAGGTTCGAGAATCAGGGCGGCGAGAAGTTCTCGCAGGACGACTTCTTCGTCATCCAACTGTTCTTCTCGAACGGCGAGCAGGGGACGTACTTCGTCGACGTGCCGGCGTGATCCCGTTCACGGCGGGGATCCGGTATCGTCACCGTCTGCAATGTGGCGTTCATCTTGCGTCGCGGTCTGTCCCGTATCGTCGTTGACAGTGATTCTGATGATATATTCGTTCCCCTCGCCGTTCTTATCGCTCAGGCTCTCGGTCAGTGTGCCCGTGTCGCTGCCGTTCGTAAAGGCGGCGCTAGTGTAATCGATGGTAACTTGTACCTGATTATTATTTTTGACCTCGATCAATTCGAGCGTCGCATCTTGGAGATTGCCGTCGACGTCACTCGCTTCCCACGTCACGTCGAACGAGGCGTCATTGTTTTGATTGCCGCTTGGGACCGTCGTGTCCGTCACATCCAGACGATCGATCGTCGGCGCTGAACCGGGTCCACCGCTGCCCCCGTCCCCGTCGGCGGTCTGCGTTTCGTCCTGCGTCCCGGTCTTGCCCTCGTCGTCGTTGACCACGATTTCGATAACGTACTCCTTGCCGAAATTGTTCCCTTGTGTGAGGCTCAGCGTCCCGGTCTGTGTGCCCGTGTCACTGCCGTTGCTGAAGTCGCCGATGGTGTACGTCACGGAGTCTTGGATGTTGTTTTTGTTCTTGTCCCACAGCCGTAACGTCGCGTTTTGGAGGTTGCCGTCGACGTCGCTCGCTTCCCACGTCACGTCGAACGAGACGTCGCCACCGGAGCTAGTGTCAGTCACGTCGAACCGATCGATCGTCGGCGGCGAGCCCGTCCCGCCGCTCGTGCCGTCGCCGTCGGCGACGTCGGTGGCGCTGGCGAGGACGTCGTTGCCCTCCAGATCCGTCGCCAGAATGTCGATCCGATACTTTTCTCCGTCCTGCTTATCGCGATCCGGATCGGAGAGAGTGCCCGTCTTGGGGCCGGTCGTGACGTTCTCCGAGTAGGTGTCGGTCACGTTGTCAGCGAGCGTGTCCGTACTTTCACGCACGAGTTCGAGGCGCACGCGGACGAGATCCCCGTCGGGATCGGAGACGTTGTACTCGTAGTCGTAGGAAACTTCGCTGCCGGTGCTGAGATCGGTCACCGAGAACGTCTCGAAAACGGGGGACCGAAGTCCGATTTCGCTGTCGGCGGTGTCGACCGTACTCTCGCTTGCAGTGTTGCCTGCTGCGTCGGTAACGGTGAGTTTGATTTCGTATATTTCACCGCCGCCGCTCGCGTTGGTGAGCGTGTCGGTGTTCACGCCCGTCGAGCCGACGTCGCCGAACGTCGTGGTCGCGGTGTCGACGGTAGTGCCGTCGCTGATGAGTTCGACGCTGACTTCGACGATGTCGCCCTGGTCGTCGCTGGCGTTCCACGTCACGTCGTACGACGCGTCGCCGCCGGAACTGGTATCCGTGACGTCGAACCGTTCGATCGTCGGGGCGAGGTCGGCCTCCGTCCCGGGCGCGGTTTTCGTTTCGTCGTAGAGAATCGAGCCCCCGGCGGACGTGTCGATCAGCAAGATCCGGATCTCGCCGGTATAGGAATGCGAGACGGTCACCGATTCGCCACCCTCGAAGACGGCGTCGGCGTCCAAGTCGCCGCTGGGGGTGGAAAGGTCGTATCGGGTCTCGGCATCCCCCTGCTGGATCACGAGCGCGAGATCAGCGAACGCGTAGTCCGTGCCGCCGAGATGGGTGACCGTGAGCGACGTTTCCCCGAGCGTCGTCTCGAATTTGGAGGGCTGCTCGATGCGATCGGCGCCCTGCGATTGGGCCGTGAGGAACCCGACGCCGACGAGGGTGACAGAGATGATCACAACCGCTGTCAGCAGCAGCGTCCCGATGATTTCGCTCTGCCCACGGTTCCCCGACGACATTTCCCTGCTCGGGGTACGTGTCACAGCGTCAAGAACCTACGCCCGGGGGCGAATTCGCTGCGACTGCGGCGACCAGAGACAGTACACCGTCAAACGCCGGGAAGAAGTGCGACGCGTACTGGGACCGGCCATCACGCCTCCTCGCCGTTGTGGAAGCCGACGGCGACGTCGCCGTCCTCGTAGGTGACGCCCGCAGCGCAGACCGCGTGTTCGTACGGCAGTTCGTAGGCGTCGCGGGCGAGGTCGTCGGGATCGGCCGCTGCGCTCCCGGCGAAGTCGATGGCAGTGGGCTCGTTTTCCTCGTAGGTGGCCACGAGCGTCGGTTCGTCGACGGCCTCGACGAGGATGGCGTCTCGGCGGACGATCCCGACGAACGACTCCTCGCCGACGACGCCCGCGACGCGCGGGGTGTCGTAGTCGTCCTTCTCGTAGTCGAGCGCGAGCAGCGCCTCCGCGAGCGCGTCCCGCGCCGGATAGCCGAGGTCGAGTTTCTCCGCGATCGGATCCACGTGCGAGCCGTTGCCGACGACGACGCCGTCGCCGCCCTCGCGGACGCAGTTGTAGGAGACGTAGGGGTTGTCGTTCTCGGGCGCGTCGGGCGTCGGCGCGACCGTCAGCGTGCCCTCGCGGGCGACGATCTGTCGGTTGGGAAACGAGCGGGAGGAGACGCGGTAGGCGCCGAAGTCGGGTGCGACGACGACGAACCGTCCGATGTACATACACGAACTGTGGCCGGGAGCGAACTAAATAGGTAGTGGATCGGAGATGGATACGGACGCGTGGTCGGCGCTGGTGACAGTATAGCCCCACGGACGGCACACGAGCACCGACTTCGCAACACTCATATGGAGCGACAGGCAACGAACGTCCACGTAGTCGGCAGGCGGCGTCGACGACGGCAGTCCCATGGGGTAGCGGCCAATCCTGAAGCCTTCTGGGGGCTTCGACCCAGGTTCGAATCCTGGTGGGACTATACAACTTTCGCGCGATCGTTCGACGGTTCGTTCCTCGCATCCGCACGATCAGTAGTTGAGACGCTTCTCGGTGAGCGTCGAGGCGGAAGTTTCACTTGAAGAAAATAGGTTTCCGGAAGGGTTGTTGACCTGTAGTCACTTCTCGACCACGAGCAGCGCCACCCGCTCGAGCACCAGCGACGCCAAGTCGCCGTCGACGACGTCGAGTTCGGCGCCGTCGATATCGTAGTACTCGCGGACGCGCTCTGGGTCGTACTCCGCGAGCGTCGGTTCGACGGTATCGAGGACACGCGAGCGAATCGCGTCAGCTGCGGCCGCCTCCGCGGTGTCCGGATCCATCGGCTCCGTTCTGTTGCCGCCACCGGTTCCCTCGGGCTCGTCGCCCGACGCAGACGACCCTCCGCTCCGGGCGTCGACGAGGACGACGGCCCGGTTCTCTCCGGCCGAGACGCCGAGTTCGAGCGCGTCGCTGATCTGCCGGCGGCCGGCGGCGTACAGCAGTATCTCGACCGCTCGGTCGCGGGCGACGTTCTCGCCGCGTTCGATGGCTCTGTCGGCCAACTCGACGGCGCGTTCGAGGTGACGTTCGCTCACGACGTACCGGGCGTCGAACGCCTGGATCGTCGCCCCGGTCTCGGCGGCGATCTCGCCGATCGTCGCGACGAACGCGTCGACGTCGTCGACGGCCACCGTGCCCTCGACGAGCCTCATTCGGGTTCACCTCCATCGCCCGACGCTCTCGTTCTCACCCGAAATCACCCAGGCTGGCCTGTTCTTCGGGATCTGACTCGCCACCTTCGTGCTCTCCGTCCTCGAGGCCGGTGTAGACCTCTGTGATCGACGCCGACTCTCCGCCGCCGTCGGCCTCGGAGACCTCGTCCATCGACGGGTCCTGTCGCCCGACGTTCTCTAAGATGTTCTCGGCGGTCTTGCGACGGCCCCGAAGCGCCCGGAGGATCACGGATTTGTCCGCCTCGCGGAGTTCCGCGCGCGTCTCGATGCCAGCCTCGTAGAGCCGCCGGGCGCGCTTCCGACCGACGCCGCGGATTCCCGCGAGATCCAGGAGTTCCTCGCGAACGCCGTACTCGACGCGCTTTTTCGCCTCGCGGACGGGCACGACCGGCAGGCCGAGTTCGCCGGCGAGTTGCTCTGCGGCCCCCAGCAGCCACTCGGCGGTCTCGACTTTCCCGCGGATGTCGCCCGGCCCGACGCCGTAGCGTTCGGTGATTCGGTCTTCGTCGACCTCGTTGGTCCAGTCCTCCATGAGTTTCGCCGTCTTCAAAGTCGAGAGCCACTCCTCGAAGCGGACGTCCTCGTACTCGGAGGGCGTCCGGCCGAGCAGTTCCGACTCGCGCTCGTAACACACCTCGGTGTACGTCTCGCGGTCGCCGGATTTGAGGTACAGCTGGTACATATCCGGCGTCCGGGAGACGAGATGAAAGAGCCCGAGCGCGGTCGGGTAGGTGGGTTCGTCTGTTGGCTCCACGGCCTCGGGATCGGGGTCCTGCCCGGACTCGTCGTCGCCGTCGGCCGTCGACGACGGCAACTCGCTGGCGCGCTGGAAGCCGGGCGCGTCCGATTCCGGGCCGTCGCGGCCGGTACCACCGGTATCGGACGACCCGCTGCTGTCCCCGTCGGCGTCGCCGCCGCCCGCGAGCGCGCGGATCATCTCCCCGCGGTTGGACTCGGCCCACTCCAAGCCGTCGATGATCTCCGCGGCGGTCATCGGATCGAGGTAGAGCCGCGAGACCGTGTGTCCGATACTCGTCGCCGTCAGCGACCCGTCCTCGCGCTCGAGGAACCCGTTGCGGTCGAGATACGCGAGCACGTCGTCGGTGACCGTCTCCAGCCGGCCGGACTCGTCAGTCTGGGCGGCGTACAGCGTCCGATCGAGGAATTCGAGCAGTTCCGAGCGGGTGTGGGCGAACCCGGAGGCGACGGTCGCCAGAACGTGCGTCCGGAGCGCCGGCTCCGCGGCCAGCTTCGAGCGGATCGGCTCCGGCTCCGCCCAGATGTACCGCTCGAACAGTTCGTCGCGCGTGTCGGCGTCCTTCGCCAGGAGGACGGCCTCGCCGTAGGGGTCGAGACCCGGCCGGCCGGCGCGGCCCATCATCTGGTGGACTTCGAGGACGTCGAGCGGTTTCATCCCGCCGAACTCGCCGTCGTAGCGCCGCCAGTCGCGGACGATCACCCGGCGGCTGGGCGTGTTGACGCCGGCCGCGAGCGTCGGCGTCGCCGAGATGCACTTGACGAGGCGGTCCCGAAACGCGTCCTCGACGAGCGAGCGGTGCTCGGCGGCCAGGCCGGCGTGGTGGAACGCCGCCCCCTTCGCGACGCAGTCGGCGAGGGTGTCGCTGGTCTCGGCGTCCGAGACGTCCCGGATCTCTGCGGCGAGTTCCGCGAGTCGCCCGCGCTCATCGTCGGTGAGATGCCGGGCGGTGACGTCGCGCAGTCGCTTGGCCGCCGCCTCGGCGTTCCGCCGGGAGTTCACGAAGACGAGCGAGGAGCCCTGGTCGGTGGCTGCATCCCCCCCGGCAGAGTCCTCGCCCGCAACTGCATCCTCGCCTGCGGAGTCGGCGTCGCCCGCGAGCGTCTCGTCGCCTACGGAGTCGCCATCGCCCGCCAGCGTCTCGTTGCCAGCAGATTCGTCGTCGCCTTCGAGGGCATCGTCCACGAGCGCGGCCGTGGGTCGCCCGCCGGACTCGACCCGGACCTCGCGTTGACTGCCGTCGTCGAACGTGATCGCGTTGCCGAAGTGGACGCCCGTCCGGAGGTCGATCGGCCGCCACGCCGATTCGATCAGTTCGGCGTCGAGCCACTCGGCGATGACGTCCGCGTTGCCGACGGTCGCCGAGAGCGCGACGACCTGCAGTCCGGGGTTGAGCGTGCGGAGTTTCCCGAGCGTCACTTCGAGCGTGGGGCCGCGGCCCGCGTCGTCGACCAGGTGAACCTCGTCGGCGACGACGCAGGAGAGGTCGTCGATCCACGCCGCGCCGTTGCGGATCAGGGAGTCGACCTTCTCGGAAGTGGCGACGATGATGTCCTGCGACGCGAGCCACTCGCCGTCGGCGTCGTAGTTGCCCGTCGAGACGCCGACGTCGAAGCCGTATTCCTCCCAGCGCGCGAATTCGGCTTTCTTCTCGGAGGCGAGCGCCCGCAGCGGAACGATATAGAGCGCTTTCCCGCCACGAGCGACGCTCGACAGCATCGCCAGTTCCGCGATCAGCGTCTTCCCCGAGGCGGTCGGAACCGCGGCGACGAGGCTCTCGCCGCGGGTGACCCCGGCCTCGACGGCAGCCGTCTGCGGCGGGTAAAGCTCCTCGATTCCCTCCTCACGCAGGTGGGCGGGGACCTCGGCGGGCAGTTCGGGGACCTCCTCCGGTTCCATCACGGTCGGCTATGCCGTGCTCGGATTTAAACGGTCGGAGAGTAGCCGAGTTGTTCGGCGCGAGTTCGACGATGTCGACGAGGGCTACCGGTACGGCGCCAACGATATGTGCCCGGTCGACGAACGGCGGGTATGAAGATCCGCTACGATCGGGAGACCTGCATCGGGATGTTCCAGTGCGTCGAGGAGTGGGAGGCGTTCGAGAAGAACGTCGACGCCGGCAAGGCCGACCTCGCCGGCGGGGAGGAGATCGAGGAGGGCGTCTTCGAACTCGAGGTCCCGGACGGCGAGGAACTCGACGCGGAGTTCGCTGCCCGGGCCTGTCCGGTCGACGCGATCGAACTGTACGACGACGGCGAACAGGTAATCTAGTCGATCGGCGGCAGTCGGCGATAACCAGCACAACCGTTATATACGTTCGCGAAGATTTTTACGGCGAAGGGAAGCT
Organism: Halobellus ordinarius; assembly: GCF_031823395.1. Lineage (NCBI taxonomy): Archaea > Methanobacteriati > Methanobacteriota > Halobacteria > Halobacteriales > Haloferacaceae > Halobellus > Halobellus ordinarius. The sequence goes on along the minus strand of NZ_JAVQKJ010000002.1, from coordinate 34,032 downwards.
ATGAACAGTCGTAACCGCGGTCAGAACCTTTCGGAGTGGGCGGATCTCGTCGGAGCATCGCTGCCGGACTCCGTCGAGGATCTCGACGACGTGGGAGGAAGCGTCGACGCCTACGTCGAAACGGAGACCGGGGAACCGTTCGGGTACGAGTTCGGAGACGGGGAGCGGAAGGGATAGCTCGATCACGCCCGCGCTGAACTCCCCGCCGCCGATCCACCAGACAGGCGTCCGTACGTGTCCGGCTTCACTTTCACCGCCCTCGGCGAACCCTTAACAGCGATGGCGCCGTATCGGGCGTGATGGCGGCCACCGACGACCCCGCGTACGTGGATCACCCGCTGCTGCGTCCGGACTTTATCGAACGCCGGCTCTACCAGATCCGGCTGGCGGGGACCGCACGGGAGTCGCACACGCTCGTCTGTCTGCCGACCGGGCTTGGCAAAACCACCGTTAGCCTGCTCGTGACCGCCCACCGACTGCAGGAGGTCGGAGGAAAGGTGCTCTTTCTGGCGCCGACGAAACCGCTCGTCCAGCAACACGCCGAGTTCTACCGCGAGGCCCTTTCGATCCCCGACGAGGAGATCGTCGTCTTCACCGGGGAGATCCGCCCGGAAGACAGGGCCGATCGGTGGACCGACGCGCGGATCGTCATTGCGACGCCGCAGGTGGTCGAAAACGACCTCGTCGGCAGTCGCATCTCGCTTGCCGAGGTCACCCACCTCACGTTCGACGAGTGTCACCGCGCCAGCGGCGACTACGCGTACGTCTACATCGCCGAGCGGTACCACGCGGACGCCGAGAACCCGCTCGTGACCGGGATGAGCGCCTCGCCCGGCGGCGACAAGGAGGCGATCTTGCAGGTGTGTCAGAACCTCGGAATCGATCAGGTCGAGGTGATGACCGAAGAGGACGCAGACGTCGACGAGTACACTCACGACACGTCCGTGGAGTGGGAGCGGATCGAGTTGCCCGACGAGATCCTCCAGATCCGCGACGCGCTCAACGAGGTGATCAAAGACCGCCTCCAGAAACTGAAGTCGCTGGGGGTGACGAACACGACCCAGCCCGACGTCTCACAGAAGCAGTTGAACCGGATGCGCGGGAAGTTGCAGGAGCTGATGAACGCCGACAAATCCGAGGGCTACAAGGGGATGTCGACGCACGCGGAGGTGATGAAGCTCCGGCGGGCGGTCGAACTCGTCGAGACGCAGTCCGTCGAGTCAGTCTGCCGGTACTTCGAGCGCCAGCGGAACGCCGCACGGTCGTCGGGCGCCTCGAAAGCCAGCCAGCGACTCGTCGCCGAACCGAAGGTTCGGGAGGCGATGCGGCTCGCGGAGTCGTTCGACGGCACCCACCCCAAGTTCTCGCGGGCGCGGATCCTGCTCGCACAGACGCTCGGCATCGAGGGCGGCGAGCGCGTCATCGTCTTCACCGAATCCCGCGACACCGCCGAGGCGCTGACGGCGTTCCTCTCGGCGTCGTTCGACGTCCGCCGGTTCGTCGGCCAGGGCGACAAGGAGAGTTCCGAGGGGATGACGCAGACCGAACAGCAGGAGACCCTCGACGACTTCCGGGCCGGGGAGTTCGAGGTGCTGGTCTCGACGTCCGTCGCCGAGGAGGGACTGGACGTCCCCGAGGTGGACCTGGTGCTCTTCTTCGAGCCCGTGCCGACGGCCATCCGCTCCATCCAGCGGAAGGGACGGACCGGGCGACAGGCCGAGGGCCGGGTCGTCGTGTTGCTGGCGGAGGACACCCGCGACGAGGCGTACTTCTGGATCTCCCGCCGCCGCGAGAAGGAGATGGAGTCGGAACTCCGGGAACTCAAGAGCGTCGTCGGCGACATCGAATCGGAACTCGATCCGCCCCAGCGGGACCTGGAGGCGTACGACGATAGCGACGGCGACAGCGACCCCGACGGAGCCGAGCTTAGTGGCACCGACAGCGAAGGCGGGGCTGACGTCGATGCCGATGACACCGACAGCGAGGAATCCGGAGCGGACGCCGACGCCACGGCAGCTGTCGCAGCCGATTCAGCAGGCGAATCGGCGTCTCGACCGACGGCCCAGTCGAACGGACAGGCGGGCCTGACGGACTTCGGCCCGACCGCGGAGGAAGTCGACCGGGCCCGCGGGGACGAACCGGAGGGCGAAAGCGACACCGAGAGCGAGACGCCGGAGGAAGCGGGCGTCGACGCCGAACCCGAGAGTGAAGACGAAGCCGGGACCGACGACGCCATCGTCGCCACCGCCGAGGGCGACGAAGCGGAGACAGAAATCGTCGTCGACCAGCGCGAACTCGACGCCGCAGTGGCGAAAGACCTCTCGAAGCGCGACGGCGTCCGGACCCGTCTGGAGACGCTCGCCGTCGGCGATTACGTGCTCTCGGACCGCGTCGCCGTCGAGCGGAAGTCGGTTTCGGACTTCCTGGAGACGCTTCTGGACGGCGAGCGGTCGCTGTTTGAGCAGATCGGCGACCTCGCCCGCGCGTACGCCCGGCCGGTGTTGATTCTCGAAGGCGAGGGGCTCTACGAGGAGCGCAACGTCCACCCGGGCGCGATCCGAGGAGCGCTCGCCTCGCTGGCGGTCGATTTCGACGTGAGCGTCCTGCAGACCGGCGACGAAGGGGAGACCGCAGAACTCCTGCTGACGATCGCCGAGCGCGAGCAGACCGAGCGGGACCGGACCGTGAGCGTCCACGGAGAGAAGAGCGCGAAGACGCTGACCGAACAGCAGGAGTACGTCGTCTCGGCGATCGCCGATATCGGCCCGGTGACCGCTCAGTCGCTACTCGACGAGTTCGGCACCGTCGAGGCAGTGATGACCGCCCGGGCGGATGACCTTCGGGCGGTCGACGGCGTCGGCGAGGTGACCGCAGAACGGATCCGCGAGGTCGTCGGCAGCGAATACGAGTAGTGTGGGACGAGAGACAGCAGCGCGAAAGAAAGCGAGAAACTGGAGACGCGGGAAAGAACGGAAGCGGGACGGAATTTACACCGAGTGCTGCTTCGATGCGTCGGAGGTCGATTGCGCGGCGATGACGCCGTCTCGGGTGATGCGGATCTCGTAACCGTCGATCTCGAACCGGATCTCGGAGACGCCGCGTGACCGCGGATCGGGCAACAACGCCGAGATCACGGCCTCGATATCGACGGCGTCGGAGAGGGTCAGGTCGTCGTCGATCCCATCGATCCCACGGACCGCATCAGCGAGTGCAACCAACAGTTCGTCCTGGGTCTCCCAGGGTTCGCGCGTGAGTACCGACCACGAGCCGGAAGAGGAGGAGGCGGACGTTGGGTCGAAAACTTCGGACATATCTGGGACTTGGCCCCCCGCAATTAAAATGTGCTGTTCAAAATGTCGTATCTGATAATTTGCCACCGAGCGCCGGCGTCGGGCCATCGTCCACTCGGAGCAGATAGCACGGTGTCCGTTATCCCGGCGAGAGGGCCTACGCCGAGTCGCTGGGGCCCTCCGTGGGCTCGCCGCTCCGCGCATCGTCGTCGGCCAGGGACGCAGACTCTCCCGGATGCAGTTCCCGCGACAGGAGCGTCGCCGACTCCACGAACAGTCCGACGGCTAGCGGTCCCGCGACGACGCCGATGGGGCCGAGCGTGAGCACGCCGCCGAAGAAGCCGATGAAGTAGAGGCTCCCGGGGATGTCGGCCGTCTCGCGGGCGAGCCGGGGGCGGATGAGAACGTCGGGAAGGAGCGCAATCACGAACCCGCCGACGAGGAAGACGAGCACTCCCCGCAGCAGTTCGCCGACAGCGACGTGATACGCCGCAAGCCCCGCGAGCAGGACACTCGGACCGACGATCGGGACGAACTGGAGGACCGCCGAAACGGTCGCTAAAGCGATCACCGCCTCGTACCCGAGGAGGAAGAACACCGGGAGCGCGAGGACGAACGTCCCGAGCGCAGTCGCGGCCTGTAGCACGTAGATGGCAAACAGCGTCTCCCGGGCGCGGTCGTTCAGCGCCGTCGCGGCGTCGTGATAGGTGGGCGGAACGAGCGCAATCACGGCGCGCTGGGCGTCTTCGCCGTAGAATAACAGCGAGTACACCAGAAAAACGAAGAGAGTGATCTTGATTACGAGGACGGGGGCCGCTGTGGCCGCACGGCGCGCCGCCCGCTCGATGACGCGGATCGTGTACTCGTTGACAGCCTCGAGCGTGACTGCGTACTCCAACTCGAAGAAGGAGAAGACAAGTTCGTCCGGAAGCAGTCCGAGAAGCGCCACCAGGGAGTCAAAACGGAAGTAGACGACCACGACGAGCGGGACGAAGACGAAAAGCGCCAGCAGAAACGCACCGAGAGCCGCGCCCGCGCTTGCGACCCGCCGCGAGTGATCGCGGGAAACTAGCTCTCTGCGGGGCGGCCAGAGTACGTACGCGACCGTGACGGCGAAGAAGACGGTCCCCAGCACCGACTGCAGGAGGACCGACGCGAGGAGTCCAGCGAGGACGAACAGGCCACCGAGGACGTACCGTCTGTTGAGTGGCACGGTCGACTCTCACGTCGAAGTGACAAGAGCGTTACTTCCGTCCCCGTCCTGTCAGACGGAAGTCCCACAGTTTGATACTGATTACTCTCACTTTTTACCGCCGAGCGCCACCCCCAGTGGCAGCGCTCGGGGGTAAGAGACGAGAGTAATCAGTATCAGTCCACCACCGTTAAATACCACCCGGTGTGATTACCTGGTAATGAAACGACGAACGTTCCTGCGCGTGGCCGGTGCGGGGAGTGTCGCCGGCCTCGCCGGCTGTACCGGAGGCGACGGCGGAGCGACGGATACGGCGACCGACACGGTGGCGACAACTGAAAGCGACACGGCCACCGGAACGACCGCGGGGAGCGCCGACTCCGAGCCGCCGGAACTGATCGTCTCGACGTACGGGGCGTTCGTGGACGCGCCGTCGACGAGCCCCGGGCCGTGGCTCAAGGAGACCTTCGAGTCGGAGTTCGACGCCACGCTCACGTTCGAGACGCCCGACAGCGAGATCAACCACTACATCGAGCGCGGCCTGCAGGGCGCCGACATTGAGGCCGACGTCTACGTCGGACTCAACGTGGACATGCTCGTCCGGATCGACAACAAGCTCGACGACGGGCTGTTCACGACCGTCGACGGCCTTGCGGGCCAAGCCGACGTGAAGGAGTCGCTGCAGTTCGATCCCGACGGGCGGACCGTCCCCTACGACACGAGCTACGTCAGTATCGTCTACAACGAGACGATGAGCGAGGACGGCGAGTACGTCGCGCCGGAGACGTTCGACGAACTGCTGGACCCGGCCTTCGCGGGCGACCTGCTCACACAGAACCCGACCGCGAGTGCGACGGGGAAGTCCTTTCTGCTCCACTCGATCAAAGCGAAGAGCGAAGACGGCTATCTCGAGTACTGGCAGCAGTTGCAGGACAACGACGTTCGGGTGGTGTCCGACTGGGACACCTCCTACGATATGTACACCGAGGAGGAGGCGCCGATGGTCGTCTCCTACTCGACCGACCAGGTGTACGCCAACCGCTACGACCAGGACATGGCGAAACACCAGATCCGCTTTCTGAACGACCAGGGCTACGCCTACCCCGAGGGGATGGCGCTGTTCGAGGGGACCGACCGACCCGAACTCGGCCGGCGGTTCCTCGAATTTATGCTTCGGCCCGACGTGCAGGGGGAGATCGCCCAGCGCAACGTCGCGTTCCCGGCGACGACGTCCGCAGAACTCCCCGAGGAGTTCGCGCAGTACGCCAAAGAGCCGCCGGAAGGGGTCACTTTCACGTACGACGAACTCCGAGGCAACGTGAGTGAGTGGACCGAGGCGTGGGAGCGACAGTTCGCGAGCAAGTGAGGACGGCGGGGACGAGGATCGAGGTCTGAGAGCCGTGGATTCAGACGCCCTTCCGTCCGTGCCGGGTTGGTTACGCTCGTTCCTGTCGGTCCTCGAAGCGCGAGCGCTCACGCTCGTCGCGGCGGCGACTGCGCTCGTGCTGCTCGTCGTCTTCTACTACCCGGTCGCGACGGTGTTCGTCGAGGCCGTCGTCGTCGACGGCCGCCCGACGGTCGAGCCGCTCGTGTCCGTCCTCTCCTCGCGGTTCTACCTCGTCGACATCTTCGGGTTCACGGCGTACCAGGCGCTGCTCTCGACGATCGCGTCGGTCGCCCTGGGCCTGCCCGGCGCGTGGCTCCTCGCGCGCTTCGAGTTCCCCGGTCGGGAGACGCTCCGCTCGTTGACGATCCTCCCCTTTGTGATGCCCTCGATTATGGTCGCGATCGGGTTCGTCGCCACGTTCGGGAAAAACGGCACCCTCAACGCCATCCTGCAGGCGTTCGGGTTGCCGACCGTCGAACTGCTGTTCTCGCTGCCGGCGATCGTGATCGCTCACGCGTTCTACAACGCTCCGCTCGTCGCGCGGGTGACGACCGCCGCCTGGGAGAGCGTCGACGCCTCGGCGATCGAGACGGCCCGGAGCCTCGGCGCGTCGCCGACGCGGGCGTTCCGCGATGTCGTCCTCCCGCAGCTTTTGCCCGCGGTCGCCATCGGCGCGACGCTGACGTTCGTGTTCACGTTCGCCTCGTTCCCGATCGTGCTCGCGCTCGGGGGCTTCCAGCTCGCCACGGTCGAGGTGTTCATCTACTCCCGCATCCAGAACCTCGCGTACGCCGAGGCGGCCGCACTCGCGGTCATCGAGACGGTGATCTCGCTGGGGCTGACGTACCTGTACCTCCGTTACGAGGGGCGCCAGCGTGCATCCGGACAGGGTGCGCGTCCGCAGCCCCGGCGGTCGCTGTGGCCCGGATCGTGGACACCGCGGGAGATCGGCACGCGGGCGGGAATCGCCGTCTACGCCGTCGCCCTCGTCGCGGTGTTCGTCCTCCCGATCGCCTCGATGCTCCTGACGAGCCTGACGGGCTCGAACGGGGCGATCACGCCCGAGCACTACCTGTTCCTGCTCGAACGCCAGCAGACCGGCGCGTCGTACCAGGTTCGCCCCCTGCCGGCGATCCGAAATTCGCTGCTTTTCGGTGGCGCCACGCTGCTCGTCGCGGTGCCGATGGGGGTCGTTCTCGGCGTATTGACGACGCGGCAGTTCCGTGGGCGCGCCGTGGTCGACGCGCTGGCGATGGCGCCGCTCGCTGTCTCGGGGATCGTCGTCGGTCTGGGGCTCCTCCGGGGGCTCGTCTTCGGCGTCGAGGCGTTCGGCACTCGGATCCAGGTGACCGGGGCGCTCGCGATCATCGCCGCCCACGCCGTCGGCGCGTACCCGTTCGTGACCCGCAGCGTCGCGCCACTCCTGGGGAATCTCGATCCGCGGCTGGTCGAATCCGCCCGGAGCCTCGGCGCGAGTCGCGTGCGGGCGCTCGTCGACATCGAGTTGCCGCTCGTCGCCGCCGGCGTCGTCGCGGGGGCGGCCTTCGCGTTCGCCATCAGCATCGGCGAGTTCGACTCGACGATCGTCCTCGCCGAGGGATCCAGCAGCTACACGATGCCGATCGCCGTCGAGCGCTACCTCGGCCGCCGGCTCGGTCCGGCGACGGCGATGGGCTGTCTCCTGCTCGCAGTCACGAGCTTGAGTTTCGTCGTTATCGAGCGGTTCGGTGGCCGATACGGCGGTCGAGGGGGGTTCTGAGTATGCAATCGACACGCCACTGGGGGATCCACAGATGGAACTGACGCTCACGAACGTTCGGAAGGAGTACGGCGAGGCGGTCGCGCTCGGCAGGGAATCCGCCGGGGTCGACCTGACCGTCGAGGACGGCGAGTTCTTCACGCTGGTGGGGCCCTCCGGGTGTGGGAAAACGACGACACTGCGACTCGTCGCCGGATTCGAACCGACGACGACCGGGCAGGTCGCGTTCGACGGCCGGGAGATGGCCGGCGTACCGCCCGAAGACCGGAACGTCGGCGTCGTCTTCCAGAACTACGCGCTCTTTCCGCACCTCTCCGTCGCGGAGAACGTCGCCTACGGACTCCGGTTCGGCGACCCGCCCGGCGGGGAGAGCCGCGAGGAGCGCGTCGCGTCGCTTCTGGAACTCGTCGACCTCCCGAACACGGGGGGGCGGGATCCCACGGAACTCTCCGGCGGGCAACAGCAGCGCGTCGCCCTCGCCAGGGCGCTCGCACCGGGGCCCGATCTACTGTTGCTCGACGAACCGATGAGCGCGCTCGACGCCCGACTCAGGGAACGGCTTCGGATGCAGATCAGGGAGATCCAGTCGACGCTCGGGATCACGACGCTGTACGTCACCCACGACCAGGAGGAGGCGCTTGCGGTCTCCGACCGCGTCGCGGTGATGAACGACGGTCGGATCGAGCAAGTCGGGACACCGCGGGGGGTTTACCGACGCCCGGCGACTCGGTTCGTCGCGGAGTTCGTCGGCGACAACAACGTGTTCGAGGGGCGAGTCGTATCCGTCGAGAGAGAACACAGCGCGGGCGAATCTCCAGTCGAAACGAAGGGGTGTTCAGAGACGGGGGCGGGACGGCCGGCGGCGGCAGGAGGGCCGGCGACGGATCGAGAGCGATCAGCGGACCGGCGATACACCGCCCAGATCGAGGCCGACGGGACGACGTTCGCGGTGACAACGACGCGGGAGCTGCGCGTGGGCGACCGCGTGACGTTCTGTGTCCGCCCGGAACAGGTGACCGTCGTCGACGACGCCGGGGACGGACCCGGCGCAGACATCGAGAACGTGCTCGAAACGACGGTGTCGGAGACGGAGTTCCTCGGCGAGTCGACGCGGTCGTATCTGACGTGGGGGGATCGGGAGTTGAGCGTCCGGTCGCGTGACCCGCTCGCCGGCGACGTGCGCGTCGGGTTCGCGATGGTGGATGCCCACGTTGTCGAAGTCGACGACAGGTGAGAACCGGACGCGGTATGGCGGACTACGGAACGTGTATCCCGAGAATAGGTGTATCATAGTACGATTCGCGAGGGATCGTTTCACACCTTTGCGGCTGAACCAGCCGTCAGAGCGCGTTTTCGCACTTTTTTTCCGCTCGAGTCGGCGTCGTCGACCGCTCGCGCAAAACAGGTGGATAGTTCACACCCAGCTCCGGACACGGCGTATTACTTATATTACAGTAGTACATATAATGCACTATGGGAAGTGTGAGTTTCCGTGTTCCCGACGAAGTGAAAGCACGGATGGAAGAACACGACGAGGTGAACTGGAGTGCAGTACTCCGTGACCACATCGAGGAGGAACTGCACAGTCTGGAATCGCGGAATATCGCTCACGCGGTTGCGACCAGCGAGCGACTGAGCAGTTCCATCGACGCCGACGAGGTGGCGACGACGAACACGGCAGAACAGATTCGTGAGTTCCGTGATACCCGATACGGCGAGGAGCGACCCTGATGGCCGACATCGTTATCGACACCAGCACTGTCGTCAAGTGGTTCATTCCCGAACAGTATCACGAACAGGCCCGTGCACTTCGTGACGATTTCCTCAACGGGAAACACGACCTGTGCGCACCGGCGCTTATGCCCTTCGAGGCGGTCAATGCACTCAACTACAGCGGCCACTACGACGGCGAGCGACTCCGCGAGGCCGCACACTCGCTCGACAACTACGGTATCGAACTCGTCTCGTTCGGGTCAGTTGGCCCCATCGCAGAGATCACGACCACCGTTGACATCACGGCCTACGACGCTGCCTACGTCGCACTCGCCGTCGAACGGGATGCGACAGCCTACACCGCTGATGGGAATCTCCTGCAGGATTTGGACGGAAGTGAGTACGCGGACAGCGTCGCCCACATCCATACCTACTGAGCGATGAGTTGCGTTTCCTGCTGCAGACAGCCTCAGGACTGAACGATTCGCACTTAACGCGTGGTGATCATTCTATGACGCCCTTCGGAGGGGTTAGGGCGCGACGCCGACGGTGAGAAGCGTCCCGTACGTCCGGTACCGTTCGACCATCGCCTCCCGGGTTTCCCACTCCTCGGTGGGGAACGACTCGGCGGGCAGGATCTCGATCTCGCGGTCGGGAATCGAATCCTGTTCGGCGACATAGAGACCGGCGTCCCGGAAGGCCTCGCGGTACTGCTTGCGGGACCAGCGGGTCATCTCGACGTCGATGCGCTCCTGCCACTCGTGGGAGTGGACGTTCTCCTCGTAGTAGTTCACCGCGCAGTAGAACGTCCCGCCGGGCGCGAGGACCCTGGCGACCTCTTCGAGGGTGTGGTGGGGGTCCCGCGCGTAGTAGAACGCCTCCATACTCCAGATATGGTCGATACTATCGGCCGCGAAGGGCAGGTCGTCGAAGTCGCCGACGACGAAGCCGACGTCCGGATCGTCCGTGTACGAGCGGGCGTTGCGCGCCATCGCGGGCGACCCGTCCAGGCCGTACACGCGGCCGGCGTCTTTCGTCTCTCGGAGTGCGCGGCCGGCGTACCCGCTACCGCATCCGAGATCCAGGACGGTGTCACCTGGTTCGATCGGCATCCGCGCGAGCGCGTGTTTCGCGGTGTGCCAGTGTCGCTCCTCCATTCCCTTGTCGCGCCCGTCGGCCGCCCAGGCGTCGAACTCGGCTCTGACGCTCATACCCCTCGATGATCCGGCGCGGACAAGAACCGTCGGGTTTCGTCGGGGTGCTTCGGACGGCGGACAGGTGTATCTCAGCGCTGAGAGCGGAGAGTATATCCTGTCCGGGGGAAGACAGGAGGTATGGCTCGGGGCCGTCGGTTCGCGCTCACGGACACCGCACAACAGATCGTCGGGGGGTTCCTCCTCGCGGGCCCCTTCGTCGTCACCGAGGAGGTGTGGGTGCTCGCCGAGAGTATGTCCGCAGTGCAGGCGCTTTTCACCGTCGTCATCGTCTTCACGATCGGCTACGGCGCTCTGTACAAGGCCGACGACAGGGATCCCGATCGGGAATCCGACGTCGGTGGGGTGCCGCTGCGGTTCATCTCCCTGATCACGGTCTCGTATCTCTCGGTGTTACTCCTCGCGGTCGCGTTCGACGCGCCGGGGACGTTTCTCGGCGGCGCGGGGGCTGAATCCGGCGTGCTCTTCGACGGAGTAATCGACAGCGCGGTCGTCAAAACGACGGCGAAAGCGGTCAGCATCGGCGCCGTCTTCAGCGTGATCGGCGCGGCGACCGCCGACTCGCTGTACTGACACTCTCCGCCTCGGGCCGGTTCCGAGCGTGAATACGCCCGAACGGCCCCGACTCGTCGAGATCAGTCGTCTGGAACGTGTCAGCGGATCCCCCGCACGGTTAAGTCGACAGGGCCGATTTGATCCGGTATGGATTACCAGCTCGCTATCGAGAACGCGCCGGACACCGTCCCCGGTGGCACAGGCATCTTACTGCTCCACCCGAGCATCGGCGAGACCGACCGGATCGACACGGACTTCTTCAAAACCGACACCGATCACTTCCTCATCGTCTCGACCCGGACGACCGCCAGGGAAGTCGAACAGAAACTCGAACACTACGACGTCGACGAGTCGCGGGCGGACATCCTCGATACGCTGTCGGTCGAGCGAGGGTACTCCCGCTGGCGGACGGACAACGTCCACTACGTCTCCGCGCCCGACGACCTCGACGGGATCGTCGCGCAGGTGACGGACTTTCTGGAGTCCCACGAGGGGAAACTGCGGCTCAGCGTCGATTCGGTGACGGAACTGGCCTACTACGCCGACGTCGACGGGGCCTACGACGCCACCCGCAAGCTCCTCGATCTCCTCGATAAACACGACGCAGTCGGGCTGTTCCACCTCTCGAATGAGGTCCACGACGCGGAGACGATCCAGCGGTTCCGGGAGCTTTTCGACGGCGTCGTCGAACTTGATCTCGATGGTGGCGTCGAGGCGGACTTCTGACGCTGTCGGATGCCCAAGCGTGGCCGTCGAGAATATCGACGCGATGACAGGACGGGTTCCGCACTGACTGTAGAACTTTTATTACTGCGGCAGCCATCGTTTCAGTAATGCTGCACAGCAAAGGACCACTGCTCTCTGTGGATCTCACAGCGCAGGACACACACACGGAGGATATCGACAACGTACTCGAATCGTACATCGGCGGACGAGGCGTGGGCACGAAACTCGTCCACGACCGCGTCCCCTTCGACGCCGACCCGCTCGGCGCCGAGAACCGGCTCGTCTTCACCACGGGGCCGATGCAGGCCTCGCAGATGAGCTTCACGGGGCGGATGAACGCCACCGCGGTGTCGCCGCTGACCGACGGGCTGCTCTCGTCGAACGCCGGCGGGTTTATGTCGCGACACTTCGCGGACACGGGCTACAGCGCCGTCGAGTTCGCCGGCGAGAGCGACGAACTCCTCGTCGTCCACGTCACCGACGAGGGCGTCGAATTCGAGCCGGTCCCGGATCTCGCGGGCGCGACCGTCCCCGAGACCTGCGAGTACATCCGCGAGGAACACGACCTCGACGCGGACCACGTCGCGTGCATCGGGCCGGCGGGCGAAAACGAGGTCCGGTTCGCCTCGGTGATGACCACCGAAGAGCGGGCCTTCGGCCGCGGCGGCCTCGGGGCCGTCCTCGGCGCGAAGAACGTCAAGGCGGTCACCTTCGACGGCGACTCGGCCCCGGAGATCGAGATCCCGGCCGAGCAGATGGAGATCCACCGCGAGGCCGCGACCGACGACCACATCATGAAACAGCAGGGGACCGTCGCCGTGATGGATCTCGCGAACGAGAAGAACGGCCTGCCGTCGTATTACTTCTCGGAGCAGTCCTTCGAGGGCGTCGAGGGGATCAACGGCAGCGCCGTCGCCGACAAGAAGTACAAGAAGGGAACCTGTTCGGCGTGTGCGTTCGCGTGCAAACTTCCGACGAGAGACGAGGAACGCGGCGTCGAAACCGAGGGGCCGGAGTTCGAGGTGGCGATGGCGTTCGGCTCCAACAGCGGCGTCGACGACATCGTCGACGTGATGAAATCGAACCAGCTGTGCGACGACTACGGCCTCGACGCCATCTCCGCGGGCAACGTGGTCGCCTCCTATCTCGCCGCCGAAGACGAGTTCGGCAACCGCGAGCTCATCTGGGACCTCGTCGAGAAGATCGCCCACCGCGACGGCGTCGGTGACACCCTCGCAGAAGGGATCGACCGGACGCACGAGGAGTTAGGCGTCGAGAACTGGTCGGTCAAAGGGATGGACTTCGCCGCCCACGAGGGGCGCGTCCTCCACGGACAGGCGCTCTCCTACGCGGTGGCGAACCGCGGTGCCGACCACATGTACGCGACGTTCTACTCGGTCGAGTACCCGCTCGTCCCCAGCGACCAGGCGATGGAGCCGACGGGCTTCGAGGGGAAGGCCGAACGGCTCGTCGAGCGGGAGAACCTGATGGCTCTCAACGACAGCGGCGTCGTCTGCAAGTTCTCGCGCGACTATATGTCGCCGGAGCGCTACGAGATGCTGTTCGACGCGGACTTCGAGGACCTGTTGGCCGTCGGCGACCGGACCGTGACGCTGGAACGGCACTTCAACAACCAGCGCGGGTTCGACGAGGGTGACGACACACTCCCGTACGCCGAGGACCTGCCCGGGTTCGACGACGCGCTCGTGGAGTACTACCAGGTCCGAGACTGGAACACGGACGGAACTGTGCCGAACGCGGCGCTGCCCTCGTAGGGAGCGAGGCGTTCGCCTCGGATCTTTCGGACGCGGCGAGCCGGAGTATCATCGTAACCGACGACTCCGGGCATCACGCCGAGACGAACTCGTCGGCGTCGGTGCCGAAGACGAAGACGAGTGCGCCCGCGAGCGCGAACCCGACCGCGAGCGGTGCCAGCGCGAGGAGGTAGCCCGATCCGACGAGGCTGCCGGCCACGATCGGCCCTAAGATCCCGGCGATCCGGCCGGTTCCTTCCGCCACCCCGGAGCCGGTGCTGCGGAGACTCGTCGGAAACTGTGCGGGCGTGTAGGCCCGGAGCGACCCGAAGGCGCCAACAGAAAAGAAGCTCGCCGCCAGCAGCCCGAACAGAAACGGCCAGAATCCCGACAGCGGGGTGAATCCGACACCGGGAAGCGCAGCCGCGAAGACGTACGTGCCGACCCCCGAGAGGAGGAGATACCCGCCGAGCGTCCGCTTTGCCCCCACGCGGTCGACGAGCCAGGCGGCGCTGAGATAGCCCGGGATCTGGACGACGCTGGCGAGCAGTAGATACTGATACGTGCCGCCGACGAACTCTGCGGCACCAATCGCGCCCGGGAGCCAGATGAACACGCCGAAGAAGCCGAGGTTGGTGCCGAACCAGGCGAGCGACGTCACGACGGTTCGACGGGCGAGCGAAGGCGAGAGCAACTGTTTGAATCCGGCGTCGTCGTCGCCCGCCGTCCGGACCACAAGCCGGACCGCCGAGAGATCGAGCGGCGCGCCGTTTCCCCTGGAGATGGCTTCGAGCCGTTCACGGGCCGCGGTTTCGCGACCGTGGTCGGCCAGATAGTGCGGGGAGTCGCCGAAGCGGCCGAACAGCGGAACCAGCAGGATCGGCGTCGCGCCGACGGCGAAGAGGAGCCGCCAGTTTTCGAATCCGCCGACCGGAAGCGAGAACGCGAACGGAGTGAGAAGCACCCACGCCAGAAGCACCGCCGCGATCGAGCCGATCGCCCAGAACGCGTCGAGATACGTGAGATACCGCCCTCGGTCGTCGTCCGCGAGGTGTTCGCTCAGGTAGACCGTCGTCGCCGTTGCGGTGCCGCCGATGCCGATACCGGTCAGAAATCGCAGAAGCGTGGCCGAATAGAGGCCACCCGCGAGGGCCGTGAGGCCGGCGGAAACCGCGTACACTGCCACCATCAACTGCAGCGTCCGAAGCCGACCGTAGCTGTCGCCGAGTCGGCCGCCGATCGGGCTCCCGAGGACCATCCCCCCGAGGCTGGCGCTGCCGAGAACGCCGGCCGCAGTCCCGGAAAGCCCCCAGGCTTCGGTCATCGTCGGGAGGGTAAACGAGATCAGGAGCACTTCCATCGCCGCAAGCGCCCAGGCCGTGCCCGTCGCAAGGAGGACGTCCCGCTGGACAGGACCTCGCGGGATCCGCGTCAGAACCTCGCCGACCGGGAGCGGACTCGCCATCGTGGGCGTCAGCCCGAGTGGGACTCCTCGGCTGTGTCGTCAGTGACGACAGCATCGGCTTCGATCTCGACGACGAGCGCCGGATCGAGCAGTTCGGCGACGCCGACGATGCTGGTCGCCGGCCGGACGTCGGCGAACGCGTCGGCGTGTGCCGTCCCGACGGCCTCCCAGTCGTCGATATCGGTGAGAAAGATTCGAGTACGGACCACATCCGCAAGCGAGGCACCGGCCTCTTCGAGGGCGCTCTCGATGAGATCGAAGATGTGAGTCGCCTGCTCGTACGGGTCGTTCGGAGCGACGACGGCGCCGTCATCGTCGGTCGCTGTAGTGCCCGACACGCGGATCTCGTCGCCGACGCGAACCGCGCGCGAATAGCCGAACTTCGGTTCCCACTTGGTTCCTGTAGAAATATTCTGTCGCGACATACGACTCTGATGAACGCTCGGAGGTATAAATTAGGATGATCAATGGTGCGGGGATCGTGAACGGTCAATCGAATATCCCGAAGCGCCAACCGGCCGGGGGCTCTCGAGTTGAAGCGGATACCACACCGTTCGAGCCCCCGAGGGGCCGTCTCGACGCGATCTGAATCGTATCTGAATCTAAATCGAGGGGATCGGGATATGCGGAATTTCGTTGCACTCAACGGCGGTGATTGATCCATCGTCCCAAAATCTATAGTATCTCGAATCGAAGTCCCCTCTATGGTACAGATCGACATCAACTGCGATATGGGCGAGAGCTTCGGCAACTGGACGATGGGGCGAGACGACGAGGTGATGCCGTACATCACGTCGGCGAACGTCGCCGGCGGCTACCACGGGGGCGATCCGCACGTAATGCGGGAGACGGTCCAGCTCGCAGCGGACCACGGCGTCGGCGTCGGAGTCCACCCCGGCCTGCCGGACAAGATGGGGTTCGGCCGCCGGAAGATGGACGCCACGCCCGAGGAGGTCAAAGATTACGTCACGTATCAGCTGGGCGCGCTTCGGGCGTTCTGTGACCAGCACGGCGTCACGTTCCAGCACGTCAAGCCCCACGGGGCGATGTACTCGATGCTCTCGGAGAGTCCGGACCACGCCCGTGCGGTGATGGAGGGAATCCTCGACGTCGACGAGGATCTCATCTATCTCGCGACGGATATGAACATCTACGAGGTCACCGAGGAGTACGACAACCTCGATGCCGTCTTCGAGGGCTACGTCGACCTCGATTACAACCCGGATCGGAGTCTGATCGTCGAACAGGAGAAACAGGCCCGGGACCCGGACCTCGTCGCCGACAGGCTCGTCAGAATCGCAACCGAGGGAACAGTCGAGGCCGCAAACGGCGAGGATATCGACATTCCGGCCGACAGCATCTGCATCCACGGCGACACGCCGAACGCCGTCGAGATCCTCGAAACCGTCCACGACCGGCTCGACGAACACGACATCGAACTCGCACCGCTCCACGAGATCGTCTAACGCCGCCTGAAGGGGTGTGACCGAGCCTCTCGAAGTCTACAACGGACGTCGTTGCCAACTGGCGTCCACGATCTTCGATTTTTTGGGTGATACCGCCGAGCGCCGAGAAGACACGGATAACGGCGGAAACGGGCCGACAGTCAGTGTTCCTGGTTATTGGAGGTCGACCGGTAGAGCACCGCGATCGCGATCCCGATCAGGATGAACGAGAAGACGACGGTAAAGCCCGCAAGCGCAAACACCTCCGGTGAGAGTTCGACCTGGAGCTTCGCGAAGACGTACGTCGGCACGGTGTTCTGCCCGAACTGGAGGAAGACCGTCCGGGAGAACTCGTTGAACGAAAGGACGAAACTGAAGATGATCGCGCTGATCAGTCCCGGCCGGATCTGCGGCAGGATGACGTGCCGGAACGTCTCGAACTCGTTTGCGCCCAGGTCGGCGCTCGCGAGCAGGACGTCCTCACGGACCGTCGACATACTGGTGAGAATAACGAGGAACGCGAAGGGGAACGCCCAGATGGTATGGCCGATGGCCGTCGAGACGAACGGCTGGCCGAACCCGATCTGCTTGAACAGCATCAGCAGGCTGAACCCCTGCACGACGCCGGGGACGAAAAGCGGGAGGATCATCGCTCCCACGAACCCCGCCTTGTAGTTCGTCTTCCGGTACGAGAGCGCAGCCAGAAGTCCGAGGAGGGGCGCGACGATCATCGTGACGACGCCCAGTTTGATCGATCGCTCCATCGCGGTGATCAGGGGCTCGCTTTGGAGCATCAGTTCGTATTTCGAGAGCGTGATCCCCTGCGGGACCCGTACGTACGGCGCGGTGTCCAGGGAGATGAACACCAGCATAATCGGCGGCGCGAGGATATAGAGGATCCAGAATCCCATAAACGCCTTCCAGAGTCGGTCCTTCGACTGATCTGAGAGCCAGGCGTCCGGATCGATTCGGAGCAGCGCTCCCGGGGAGGTGGTTTTCGTGCTCATCAGATCTCACCCACCGTTTTGAGGCCGAAGGCGTACTCCCACAGGAGCAAGAGGAGGATCGCAAACACCAGCAGCACCGAACTGATGGCGCTCGCGAGCGGAAGCCGCGCGGAGTTGACCGCGTTGCTGATGACCGTCGCGATGAGCGAGACGTTACCGCCGCCCAGGATGACGGGCACGACGCTCTCGCCGAGCACGCCGACGAACACGAACACACTCCCGATGAGGAGTCCGGGGATCGAAAGCGGGAGGACGATGTGCCGGATCGTCGAAAGCGGCGAGGCCCCGAGGTCCGTGCTCGCCTGGAGGATCTCGTCGTCGATGCGGCTCATCGCCAGCCACGCCGGGAAGATCATAAACGGGAGGTAGCTGGCGAGCATCCCGACCCGAACGGCGAACTCCGAGTAGAGCAGCCAGCTGAGCGGCTGGTTGATGATCCCGAACAGCGCCAACACGGTGTTGATCAGCCCGTCGTTCCCGAGGAAGGAGATCCACGAGAGCGTCCGGAGGATGTAGTTCGTGAGAAACGGGATAGCAAACAGCAGCATCACCGGGAAGGTGTACTTCGAGTGTCGCTTCCGGATGCCGGCGTAGTAGGCGATCGGAAAGCCAAAGAGCAGCGAGAGGACGACCAGGAGCACCCCCTCGCCGATCGTCACGAAGAAGATGCCGAGCCGGTAGGAGTCGATGAACGTCACGTAGTTCTCCAGAGTGAACCCGAGTTCGAACCCGAACGGCTGCGGGATCGCGACGCTCCAGACGAAGATCGCCGCGAGGGGGAGGAACACGAAGAGTGTCAGCACCAAAAGCCACGGGAGCACCTGCATCCCGAATCGGAGTCGGTCGTTCTCGATAAACGGGCGGAGAACCGACGGGATCCGCTGCTGTGCAGCGTAATCGACCCCACTGCGTTCACCCCCGTCTGTCGCCATCTGTGAGTTGTCGTGAGCCATTAAAGAACGCTACTGACGCGTGGAGTTAGGAGGTGAGACGGTTCCACTGGGAGTTCAGGGTACTGAACGAGTCCGGGTACCGGTTCCCGACGACGCTGATGTCGTCGCTGAAGCGGGAGCGGACCTCCTCGTGGCGCTGCTGGATGAACTCGGCGTCGAAGTCCTCCGATTCTTCCGCGTAGTCGATGCCGAGTTCGCTCGAGGAGAGGTAGCCGCGGATCGTCGTGATCTGTGCGTTGTACCAGCCGCCCATCATCCAGTTGATCAGGCTCTCGGAGGCCTCGCGGTTCTCCGCGCCCGCGTTCGTGATCCAGGGGCCGATAGCCCACAGGGAGTACCCTTCCTTGGGTTCGAGGTACTCGGCTTCCATATCCTGATCACGGAGCGCAAACACGACGGGCTCCCAGGTGTCCATCGCGACGACTTCCTTCTTCGAAAGCAGGTTGACAGCCGTCTGCCAGCCGCTCCAGAACGTCCGGAACTGGCCGTTCTCCTTCTGCTCGAGGAGGAAGTCGACCACGGTCCTGACGTCCTCTTCAGTGGGGTTTTCGATACTCTCGAGGTCGGCCATATTGTTCCGCTGGAGATAGAGTGCGACCTTGTGGAATGCGGTCGCCCAGCCCGCCTCCAGCGAGGTCTTCCCCTGGAACTCCTCGTCGAAGAGGATGCCATAGGAGTTGATGCTCCCCGGATCGCCGACCTCGTCCGGCAGATACGCGACCGAGTCGCCGTTCTGGACGCTGGAAAGCGAATGCTGTTCGCCGTCGATCTCGGTCGGCCCGCTGTTTTTGATCTCGTCGTAGACGTACTCCCAGTTCGAGAGGTCCTGCAGGTTCGTCGGGACGATCGCGTCCTGCTCGTCGAGCACGCCGGTGAGCGTGGTGTCGTTGCCGGCGATGTCGAAGTCCTGCGAGGCCGTCCCCTGGACGAGTTTGGTCACCGTCTCGCCGGGACTCCACGCGGCAGCGGAGTAGTCGACTTCGATGCCGGACTCGTCGGTGAAATCGCCCCACTCCTCGGGGTTCGTGGTCCCGACGGCCCAGTACGAGAGCTCGTCGACCGAGTCTCCGCCGTCACTGCCGTCGCCGCTGTCGGTGGTCTGTTCGGTCGTGGTGTCTTCGTCTCCGTCGCCCTCGGTGGCAGTATCGCCGCCGCCGTTACCGCCGAGACATCCGGATAGGCCTCCGACCGATGCCGCACCGGCGACCCCGCCCGCGAGCTTCATAAAGTCGCGGCGTGATTCTTCTTGACCTTCGCTAGCATTTTTCCGATCCATACAGATTGCTGGACAGACACGGATATGAATATTTCTATTTATACGTCTCAGGTACGGTGTGTAATAAAGTGGGATTCGTATATTTGCCGGGGAACAGTGATTAAACTATACAAGGTCCAAATAATAATCTATATCTGGGACCGGTTTCAATAGCTCCTCCAGAACCACAGGAATTTTAGACGCGGTTCTAATCAGAGCTATGGACAGGAGTCAATATGGACGAACGAGACATCAAAATAATTAAAAAGATCGCCGAGATCGGTGAACCGAGTCCGAAAGCCATCGAGGAAGCGACGGGGATTCCGAAATCGACGATCCACTATCGCCTCGAAAACCTCCGGGAAGAAGGCATCATCAAAGACGGGCTGTTCACCATCGACCTCGAGAAGGTCGGACTCAATCTCACGGTCATTACCGAAGTGAACGCTGAGTACAGCGAGGAGTACCACGAGGAAGTCGGTCAGAAACTCAGCGACATCGAAGGGGTCAACCAGGTGTACTTTACCGCGGGCGACACGGACTTCATCGTCATCGCCCACTTCGCGAGCCGCGAGATGGTCGAGGACCTCATCTCCTCGTACGAGAGGATCGACGAGATCGAACGCACGAGCACCAACTTCGTGATCACGACGATCAAAAACGAGCGGACGCCGTTCCGCGACTTCGAGCTCGATACCCTGACAGATCTCGTCGATCCGGAGTGAACTGCGCTCTCTACAGATGAAACAAGGCGAGTACCTCGGGGCTTGACCCTGAGGCAGTTCACTCGATCGTGAGTTCCTCGTCGACGAACTTCGTCGTGTGCTCGGCGTTCAGGAACCGCTCGTCCGTGAGTACCTGCTGGTGGAAGGGTATCGTCGTCGGCACGCCTTCGATCGTGGTCTCTTCTAAGGCGCGCAGTCCGCGACTGATCGCTTCCTCGCGGTCTTCCCCGGCGGCGATGAACTTGGCGAACATCGAGTCGTAGAACGGGGCAATCCGGTCGCCCTGGTCGATGCCGTCGTCGACGCGCGTCCCGATACCTCGGGGCGGCCGGTACGTCGTCACTTCACCGGGCATCGGCGCGAACTCCTTGCTCGGCTCCTCGGCGTTGATCCGGAACTCGATTGCGGAACCGCGGGGCTCGACCGCGGACTGCGGGAACGAGAGGTGCTCGCCGGCGGCGATCCGGATCTGCCATTTGACAATGTCGATCCCGGTCACGACTTCGGTGATGGCGTGTTCGACCTGAATCCGGGCGTTGACTTCGAGGAAAAAGAAGTCGCCGTCCTCGTAGAGGAACTCGACGGTACCGGCGTTGACGTACCCGGCTTCCGACGCGCCGCGCCGGGCGGCATCCCAGACTTCGCCCCGGGTCGCTTCGTCGAGAGCCGGACTCGGCGTCTCTTCGATGAGTTTCTGCTGCCGGCGTTGCGTCGAACAGTCCCGTTCGCCCAGATGCCGGACGTTTCCGTGTTCGTCGGCGAGGATCTGCACCTCGATGTGACGGGGGTTCTCCAGGAACCGCTCGACGTAGACGGTATCGTTGTCGAAGTACGCCTCCCCCTCGCGTTTCGCGTTCTCGAACTGCGATTCGATCTCGTCTTCGGATTGGACGACCTTGAGCCCGCGACCGCCGCCGCCGCCGTCGGCCTTGATCGCCACCGGGTAGCCGTGTTCCTCGGCGAACTCCCGGACCTCCGCGACGCTTTCGATCGGATCGGTCGTCCCGGGGACGATCGGCACGTCGGCGCGCCGCATGATCTTGCGCGATTTCGTCTTCTCGCCGAAGTCGTCCATCACGTCGCTCGGCGGGCCGATCCACTTGAAGTCGCTGTCCTCGACGTTCGCCGCGAACCCGGTGTTCTCCGCGAGGAACCCGTATCCGGGGTGAATCGCGTCGACGCCGGCCTCGCGGGCGGCGTCGATGATCGCCTCCTGATTGAGGTAGCTCTCCCGGGCGACCGACGGGCCGATGTGGTACGCCTCGTCGGCGAGGCGCACGTGCTTTGCCGACTCGTCGGTGTCGCTGTACACCGCGACGGCGTCGACGCCGAGTTCACGGCAGGCCTGGATGATACGGACGGCGATCTCCCCCCGGTTCGCGACCAAGACACTGTCAAACATACGGGTCAATTACGCCGTATCTCCAATATTAGTCTTTTGATAAGCCGTATATTCGTACGCTATTCGGAATAGAATTTGTATGCGGGACAGCGTTCAATAGCTCCGGAGGCAGCGAAACAACAGCTCCGGAGACAGCGAAACGCTGTCACCGTTTCGACGACGGAGAGGCCGGCGAACTACGAGACCACGACGACGGAGAGCCCGGTGAACTAAGAGACCACGATGACGGAGAGCCCGGCAGACTACGAGACCACGACGACGGAGAGACCGGCAGACTACGAGAACACGACGACGGCGTCGGGCGCGAAGCCGACCTTGACCTCCGAGCCCTCCGAGAGGAGCGACTCGCCGGTGGTTTCGTGGACCCGGAGTTCGCGGTCGTTCAGTAGTTGGACAGCGTACTCGGTGTAGGATCCCTTGAAGATCGTATCGGTAACGACCGCCTCGAAGGTGTTCTCGTGGTCGTTGTCGAAAAGCAGCCGCTCGTTGGGAATCAGAAACGTCAGTTCGTCGCCGACGGCGGGGGTGCCGGCGGTTTTCTTTTTGGCGATCCGATACTCGATGCCGTCGCTCTCGACGGTGACGAGTCGGTCGTGGACCGAGACGATCTCGCCAGTGATGAGGTTAGGCATCTGGAGGAAGTCGGCGACGAACTCCGAGGCCGGGTTGTTGTATATTTCCAGCGGCGTCCCGACCTGCTCGACGTTGCCCTGGTTCATAATCGCGATCCGGTCGCTCATCGAGAACGCCTCCTCCTGGCTGTGCGTGACGAACACGAACGTCTTTTCGACCTCCTCTTGGATGCGCTTCAGTTCGACCTGCATCTCCTTTGCGAGTTTCTCGTCGAGCGCGCCGAGGACCTCGTCTAAGAGGAGCACGTCGGGCTCGATGACGAGGCTGCGAGCCGTCGCGACGCGCTGGCGCTCGCCGCCGGAGAGCTCTTGGATGTTCCGGTCTTCCTTCCCCACGAGATCCATCAGCTCGAACATATCGTCCGCCCGCTCGCGGCGCTCGGCTTCGGAGACGCCGCGGAGCATCAGTCCGTACTCGACGTTCTCTCGGGCGGTCATATGCGGGAACAGGGCGTACTCCTGGAACACGAGGGTCGTGTTCCGGTTGTACGATTTCACGTTGTTGACCAGATCGCCGTCGATCCGGATCTCCCCGTCAGTCGGGGTCTCGATGCCGGTGATCATCTGTAGCAGCGTCGACTTGCCGCTGCCGGAGGGACCGAGGATCGTGAAGAACTCCCCTTCGCGAATGTCGAGATCGACGTTGTCGACGGCGACGACGGTTTCGGGCCCGTAGTATTCCTTCCGCAGGTTCCGAATTTCGATGACGTTCTGCTCGGGCGTAGTAGTTTCTTCGCTGGCCTCCGCGTTCATTTTTCATCGAATACTGACGACGGGTATATTTAAATCCATCTGTGGGAGAACAACACAGTCCCGAGTTTGTGGTTCGAAATTAGATCGCATATAAAGAAAAGGCTTAGATGTGGGAGGGTGTCCTATATGCACGAATGGATTCGAGTTCGATCACCTCCGCAGACGCGGGCGAGGACCACGCTGTGCTCGATGGTGCCGTACAGCTCGGCGGACTGGCAGCGGGGCTCTACGGACCCGGCGGGCGGGACAAACTCGTCGTCACCGACGGCGAGACGGTCGTCACGGGCGATCTCCACCAGCTCTTCGACACGCTCGATCTTGTCCATCCGGGCGCTCGCATCGCAGCCAACGCCGCGGTCGAACAGAAGGAGACCGCCGGCGACGGGTCGACCGCCGTTGCCCTGCTCATCGGGGCGCTCGGTGACCGGGCAGACGACCTGTTGGCGAAGGGGATGCACCGGGCGACCATCGCCAAGGGCTTTCATCGCGGACAGCGCGCCGCGGTCGCCGCAGTTGCGGATCCCGGAACGCCGGTCGCGGACCTCGACGACCCACGAAGCCGTGCGGCGATCCGCGCGTCGCTCGGTCGGGCCACCGAACTCGACGGCAGCGTCGAGGCAGTGATCGAAGCGGCCAGACTCACCCAGCGCGCACGGGACCGCGGAACCAGGGGGATCGGCGTCGATCACGTCGAGTTTCACCACCGGACTGGTGCGTCGGCCCCCGCTGTCGAATTCCGGCGGGGACTCTTTCTCGAACGGGAGCCGGTAACACCGAACACAGCACGGCAGTTCGAGGACGCACGGATCGCCGTCCTCGGCGGCGGGAAGAAGGCGGGCCACGGGATCGAAGAACGGGAACTGAAACGGACCGGCGGGAGTACGGGGAAAGGACGGACGGAAGTGACCCTGCAGGCCGAGACGCCGGAGGATCTCGAGGCGTTCCGACAGCACGAGGTCGAGGACGTGAAAGCCCAGGTTCAGGCGCTCGTCGACGCCGACGTGGATGTCGTGTTCACGACGATGGGAATCAGCGATCGCGCGATCGCGGAGCTCGACAAGGCCGGTATCACCGCGTTCCGGAGTCTCCAGGCCCCGCAAGCCCGTCGCGTGTCGCGAGCGACCGGCGCCAGGATCGTGATGGGGAACACCGACATCGGCCCCGAAGACGTCGGTTCCGCGGGGCGAGTCACGGTCGAATCGGGCGACAAGACGTACGTGCGGATCGAGGAGTGTGCGGAGAGCGAAGTCGGGACGCTCGTGATCTCGGGGGCACTTCAGTACGACGCGACGTCGATCCAGCGCGCGCTGATGTCCGGAATTTCGACGGGTCGGACGATCTTACAGGGGACCCGGCTCGTGCCGGGCGGCGGCGGCACGTGGATGCAAATCGCGGCCGCCGTGCGGGACGAGGCCAAGGGGGTCGGCGACCGCTCTGCGGTCGCGATGGACGAGTACGCCGAGGCGCTCGAAGCACTGCCACGGACGCTCGTTCGGAACGCGGGCGGGGATCCGATCGATACGCTCACACGGCTTCGGGCGTCGGGCGCGGACGCCGTCTTCGACGCCGACGAGAAGGTCGTGCGCGACGCGGGTGACCGCGGCCCGTTCGATCTCGCGCCAGTGGTCGAAAGCGCCGTGACGGCGGCGTCCGACGTCGTCATTCAACTCGTCCGCATCGACGACACTCTCCCGGCCGCTGACGACGACGACGAGGTCGAAGACGACTACGATTTCCAGCCCGATCCGGAGCGAGATGTCGTCTGAGTAGCAGATAGAAACCTTGTGCCGGTCTGCACGTCCAATATCGGATGACGTTCCGGTATCGATTCCGTTGTTGTACGTCATATTCTCAAAAGTATTAGCCAGCGGAGATTTACCAGAATCTATAACTCGGAGAAGAGAAACTGAACACCCAGAGAGATGACGAACGGTATCCAGCGACAGGAGCTCTCCTCGCCCAGATACGAATACGGGGGAGACGACCACGTGTTCGTGGAACTCGCAGAGGAGATGAGCTTCGACGCGAACTTCACAGCGCAGGCAATCTGTCAGGAGATCAGAGAGCGGGACCTCCCCGGTATCGTCGAGGTAGCACCGTCGAACGCCTCGTACATGATCCGGTTCGATCCCGCCGAGCAGAATCCGGACGACCTCATCGAGGAACTCAAACAGCTGAAAGAGGACATCGACATCGCCGAGTACACCTGGGAGGCCCGGGTCATCGACATCCCGGTACTGTACCAGGACGAGTGGACTCACGAGACGCTGATGCAGTTCCGGGAGCGGCACCAGGACCCCGACGCGACCGACCTGGAGTACTCGGCGCGGATCAACGGCTTCGACAGCGTCGAGGCGTTCATCGACGCCCACTCGGGAGCCCCGCAGATGGTCACGATGGTCGGGTTCGTGCCCGGATTGCCGTTTACCTTCCAGATGGTCCCGCGTGAGCAGCAGATCGAGGTCCCGAAGTACGTCCAACCGCGGACGGCCACGCCGAGCCGCGCGGTCGGCTACGGCGGGGCGTTTACCGCGATCTATCCCGTCAAGGGGGCCGGCGGCTACCAGCTGTTCGGTCGGACGCCGGTCGAGGTGCTGGACGTCGATCAGGAATTGGCCGACTTCCAGGAGTCGATGGTCCTCCCGAACCCGGGTGACATTCTCAACTACCGCCAGATCGACCGGGCGGAGTACGACGCGATCCGAGAGGAGGTCGAAAACGGAACCTACGAGTACAATATGGGGACGATCGACTTCCATCCCGAGGAGTTCTTCGAGGACCCAGATGGCTACAACCAGCGGATCCAGGAGGTGCTACAGTAATGATCGAAGTCGTCGAATCGGGACTGTCTACGACGGTACAGGACACGGGTCGGTACGGGCACTATCACATCGGGATGCCGCCGTCGGGCGCGATGGATCAGTACGCCCACAAGGTCGCGAACTACCTCGTCGGCAACGACGAGAGCGCGGCCACCCTCGAGATGACGTATGCGGGTCCCGACCTCGAATTCGGCGAGGACGCCGTCGTGGCCGCAACGGGGGCCGACATGGAACCGAAGCTCAACGGCGAGCCGGTACCGATGTGGAGCGCCGTGCAGGTCGAGGCGGGCGACACCCTCTCCTTCGAGTTCGCGACCGAAGGCGTCCGGTCGTATCTGAGCGTCGCGGGCGGCATCGACGTCCCGTCGATTATGGGGAGCCAGTCGACGTACACGCTCATCGGGATCGGCGGCTACGAGGGGCGTGCCCTCGAAGACGGTGACACGCTCGCGATCGGCGAGGCGACTGAAAGCGCGCCCGTCGGAGCGTCGGTCGACAGCGAAAACGTCCCGGACTACGCGAACAACGACACGATCCGGATCGTGATGGGACTCTGTGACTATCGGTTAACCGACGAAGGGCGCGAGGAGTTCCTGGGTGCGGAGTGGAAAGTCAGCGACGAGGCCGATCGGGTCGGCTGCCGACTGACCGGTCCGGACATCGAGCCGATGTTCGAGAAGCGCGAACAGCCCTTCGGGGCGGGTCCCGACGCGACGAACGTCGTCGACCTGGGATATCCGGTCGGCTCGATCCAGATGGCCGGACAGCCGATCATCCTGATGCAGGACGCCGTGACTGGCGGCGGCTACGCGACCGTCGGGACGGTCATCAGTATCGACCGGAACATGCTCGCACAGGCCCGTACCCACCGGAACATCACCTTCGAGGCGATCGACATCGACGAGGCGCTGGACGCTCGTGCGCAGCACGACGAGCAACTGGAGTCGGTGCGAACAGCGCTCCTCGAGTGAGAGCAGTTGCAGTAGGCAACTCCTCGTGTCGGCGGCCGGTGTGACCGGCCACGGGAGACACGCAGTTGGATATGTTTCCATTTTTTCCAGGTTTCTCAAAGGAGAGTCAGTATTCGGCTGACAGCCCGGACCAAGGGGAAGATATATGTAGATCGGCGTCGGCACATACGGAACGATATGGCCGAGAATGTCGTCATCAAAGCATCGATGCCGGGCGTGTTTTATCGACGTCCCGACCCCGAAGACCCCGTATTCGTCGACGAGGGTGAGGAAGTCGAGGCGGGAGACGTCGTCGGTCTCATCGGCGTGATGAAGAACTTCCACGACGTGAAAGCCGACGAAGCCGGCGAGGTCGTCGAGTTCCTCGCAGAGCACGAGTCGGAAGTCGACGCAGGGGACGAACTCGTCGAGATCGCTCCCGTCTGACGCCGTCCGAGCGGGCGCTTCCGGTTTTCGCGCACCTACAGATGAGACGAAATGCCGTTTCCGAGGGTGACTTCGGAGAGTGGCTGGTGGGTCGGACTCACGACGGAGTCGGTCTCATAAAGGAGTCGGACTCACGACGGAGTCGGTCTCATAAAGGAGTCGGAATCACGAAAGAGTCGGCCCCGTAAAGGAGTCGTCGAGTGTCCGCTATAGTAGCGTTTGCAACTGATTACTCATCCGATCGCACGCTGTCGTGCGATCGTGTGAGCGAAGACTTGCAAACGCTACTATAGACATCCCCCGGGAGCGGACTGGGATCACCCGGGGAGCGACCGCCGGGGCGATGGCGAGAGACCGAAACGAGCGTAGATAGACCTCATCCGATAAATGAGAGATATTATGTACCTGATTCATAAATAGGTAACAAAGTTATTTATTATACGAGCCGAAACGGTCAGTATGGTCGGCCCAGAGATACACGAACTACATTTCGACGACGCACCGAACGTCGACAGCGTTCCGGGTCCGGAGAGCAAGCGACTCCTCAAACGACAGCGCGAAATCGACAGTAGCGCAGTCGCCTACCCGGAGAACATCCCCATCGCGCTCGACGAAGCCAGCGGCGCGACCGTTCGGGACGTCGACGGTAACACGTTTCTGGACTTCTTCGCGGGCATCGGGGTGCTCAACGTCGGGCACACGAACCCCTACGTGATGGAGGGGATGTACGAACAGGCGGACAAGTTCGTCCACACGGTCGATTTCCCGACCGAAGCCCGACTGGACCTCATCGAGAAGCTCGAGGAGCTGGCCCCGGGCGACCTGTCGGGGAACAGCCGCGTCGTGTTCGGCGGGCCGACGGGAAGCGACGCGGTCGAAGCGTCGATCAAACTCGCGAAGTTCAACACCGAGGGGAGCGGACTGGTCGCGTTCAGGAACTCCTACCACGGCGCGACCGCCGGCGCGATGAGTCTCACGGCGAACAAGGGATTCAAGGGCCACTACACGCCGATGCTTCCGGACGTCGTGCATGCCCCCTACCCGTATCCGTTCCAGGAGGGAAGGGACCCCGAGGCGGCCGTCGACCACGCCCTCCAGGAGGTTCGATCGATCCTGACCGAGCCGTACGGCGGACTCGCAAACCCCGCAGGGATCTTCGTCGAACCGATTCAGGGCGAGGGCGGCGTCGTCGTCCCGCCGACGGAGTTTATGAAGGGCCTCCGCGAGATCGCAGACGAGGCCGAGGTGCCGCTGATGGTCGACGAGATCCAGGCCGGGTTCGGCCGGACCGGCGAGTGGTGGGCCAGCGAACATTACGACATCACGCCGGACATCATCACGAGCGCGAAGGCCCTCGGCGGGAACGGACTGCCGCTTTCCTGTACGATCTACCACGAGGACCTCGACACCTGGGACTCCGGGGATCACGCCGGGACGTACCGCGGGAACGTGCCCGCGATGCGCGCCGGCCTCCGGGCGATCGAGTACATCGAAGCACACGACCTCCTGGATCACGCGACCGAGATGGGTGAACTGATCCAGTCGCGCCTGCGGGAAGTCGCCGACGAGAACCCGCACGTGGCCGAGGTCCGCGGGAAGGGACTGATGATCGGCGCCGAGTTCGTCGACGAAACCGGATCCGTCGAAGACGCCGGCGACATCGTCGAAGACGTCCAAGAATACTGTTACGAGCACGGACTGCTCGTCTGGAAGGCCGGCCAGCACAGCAACGTCCTCCGGCTCCTGCCACCGCTGGTCATCACCGAAGAGCAGACCCGGACCGCACTGGATATCATCGCCGACGCGATCACGGAAGTCACCGCCGCCGTCGCCGAGTAAGTCGCTCCGCTCGCGACTCCCTTCGCGATTCTGTTCGCCGACGGGTTCGCTGGAACAACTCTGTTTTTTGTCAGGTCTCGTCGTCCGGAGCGGACACCACGTTGGTGAGTGTCTCGCCCGCAGCCAACCGGTCGACGTTTTCGGCGACGATGTCGGCGAGCCGATCCCAGTGCTTCGGGGTGTGGCCGCCGATGTGTGGAGTGATGAGGCAGTTCTCCAGCGTCCACAGCGGATGATCCTCCGGAAGCGGTTCGGGTTCGGTGACGTCGAGTGCCGCCCCGCGGATCTTCTCCGTTTTGAGAGCATCGACGAGTGCGGCGGTATCGACCACGCCGCCGCGCGCCATATTCACCAGGACTGCGTCGGGTTGCATCGTTGCGAATGCCGCCCGATCGATCAGCGAGCGGGTCGTCTCGGTCAACGGACAGGCGAGGACGACGTAGTCGCTCCGGGCGAGGGCGTCGTGGACGGCCGCGGGGTCGAATCCGACGACCTCGTCGGTGGGGCCGCCCTTTTCGGGCGTGTAGCGGACGCCGATCGACTCGACATCCATCCCCTGCAGGCGCTGCGCCAGGGCTTGGCCGATCGTGCCGAGACCGACGATCGTCACGGTGCTGCCAGTGAACTCGCCCGGGCCGAAGTGTCGCCACTCGCCGTTTTTCTGCCGGCGCCACGCTTCGTGGAGCCCCCGGGCGAACACGAGCATCTGGCCGAGCGCCTGCTCGGCGATCCCCGGGGCGTGGATCCCGCTGGCGTTCGTGACGGTGACGCCGCGGTCGCGGAGGCGGTCGCCGGGCAGGTGGTCGGTCCCGGCGAAAGTGCACGCGAACAGTTCGAGACGGTCCGCGCGTTCGAGGAGACCTTCGTCGATCGTGTTACCGGTGACGATCCGGGCGGTCGAGATGTACTCCCGTTCCTCCTGCGGCGTTCGGGCGTGGACCACAGCCCGGTCCGGCAGTCGTTCGCGAAGCTTGTCGGCGTAGGCGGCCATCGAGAGTCCCTCGGTTCCTTCTCGGAGAACCAGAATATCGACATCAGTGTCTGTCATAGAGGTTGGTATACCCGAATTCGGGTCTACTCTCCCCTCAACGGTTGCGGATTTATCTTTTGTGACGAGAGCACCTGGTTTTGCAGATGTCGGGACCGCACAGCCACGATGCCAGATCCGCTTTCCTCTGATCGCAGAGCCGCTTTCCTCTGATCCCAGAGCCGCTTTCCTCTGATCCCAGATCCGCTTTCCTCTGATCCCAGAGCCGCTTTCCTCTGATCCCAGATCCGCTTTCCTCTGATCGCAGAGCCATTCACCCCTGATCGCAGACTACGCCGAGTCGGTCTCGGCGCTCGTTTCCAGTTTCTCGAACGTCTTTTCGGCCCAGCGGACCCCGTACTCGGCGCCGTATTCGACGAACGCCTGCGTGTCGAGCGCGGCGAACGGGGCGGGGAGACCCAGCCCGTGTTTGATCGCCGAGCAGGCGTACTCGGTCGCCTCCGGGAAGGAAGTCTCCCCGCGTGCGACCGCGCGAGGAAGCGTCGACAGGCGACCTTCCAGTCTCTCGCCGGCATCGGCCCACGCGTCGTAGAGTCCCGGGTGATCGCCCTCCCACGCGGCGAACGTCTCGCGGGTCTGGAGCCCCAGCCAGGCGTCGTAGAGGGCGGCGGCGATCTGATAGACGTCCGCGGGACCGAGGGGGACCGCATCGTCGAGTTCGCGGTAGCCCTCGCCGAAGAATGGAAGAAAATGCTCGGGGGCGTCCGTTCCCACCTGGACGAACGCCTCCGCGAGGAGAAACTCCAGGAAGGGGTCGGGGGTACCTTCGGCGCGTTTCTTCACGAGGACCGTCGGCGGGGACGTCTGTCGCGTCCAGACGACGGTGCCGTCCCCGGGCATTCCGACAGTGAAATCAGCCCCCGCGTACGCGACAAGCGGGCTCGGGGCGTCGGGTGGAAGCCACTCATTCGGGTACGTGGCCGGGTCGAGCGCGTCGACGAGCAGGCCGAGATCCTCCGCTGCTGCGGGCGGGATCGTCTCGAAATCGGCCGCCGTATCCAGCACGATCGAGTCGGGGGCGTGCTCCGCGCGGACGGCCGCGACATCTTCGGAGAGTTCGCGTCGGTCGAACATACCCGTTGTTGGAGACGGAGCTGCTTGAGAGGTCCGCTACGCGAAGTGGATTCCGGGACTGTTTCAGCAGTTCGGACAGCCGAGTGGGTCTCGGGGGACCGTCACCCGAACGCGAGTGCGAAGATGATGGCGATCGCGAGGATAGCCGACACGCCGACGGTACCGAGAACGATCTTCGTCGCTTGACTCATACAGACTCCGTCTCCGCGATAGCGCTTAAAAGCTTCAATCCGTCGCGACGGAAGCCTCGTTGTGTACCGTCGCAATCCGTCGTCATCGAATCCGTCGTCTCAGGTATCGTCGCCGGGATCGGGGGTGGTGTCCCAGGTGTCCGGGACCTCGATGACGTACCGACCGTCCTCTTGGAGAGAGATGATGTACTCGGTCCGGTCGTACAGTTCCATCAGATTGAGTTCGTACTCGCCGGGAGCCACAATACGGATGCTCTCGAACTGCTCGTTGAGTTCCTCCCGGAGGTCTTCGAGGTCGGGACGGTCCTCGCTCGACGGTTCGATAACTCTGCCATCGGCGTCGGTCGGCGGGCCGTCGCGGTCTGGCCGGTCGGCCCCCGAAGGAGACGACGACGCGGGGTCCTGCTGTCGGCGATCGGAGCTGTCACGCCCTGCAGCGGGAATTTCGTCGGGGGAGACGACGTCGCTGCGAGCGCTCGCCTGTGCCGTGTCTTCGAGAGGCCCCCGTTCCGCCGACTGGGAGTCGTCTGACGCAGGATCGGCGTCGGGCGGGGATTCGACGTCGGAGGCGTCGGTGTCGGCGTCGGGTCCGGAGTCGGCGTGGGGAGCGCCCGTGTCGGCGTCGGGTCCGGAGTCATCGACGAGCGGCGATTCGTGGTCGCCCGTGGAGTCGGTGGTGATATCGGACGCCTCTCCGTCTCGCTGATTCACCCACTGGCGGGACGAGTCCGGCTGCTGGGCAGATTCGGCGGACTCTGCGGACCCGGCGGATTCGGCGTGCGGCGATCCCGCTTCGGGGTCGCTGTCCGCTCCGCTCGTGTCGTCGAGTGCGCGATCGGCAGTCCCGCTCCACGCGTTCGATCCGGTCGACGGACCGCCGGAGTCGCGTCTGGGGGTGTTCCCGCCGGTGTCAGCTTCGTGTGTCTCGGCGCCTGGATCGGCGTCCATCGCCGACGACGGTTGGAACTGGAACTTGTTTCCGCCGCAGTTCGGGCACCCCGACAGCATCTCCTTCGAACCGTCGGCGAACACCTGTCCGCAGTTGGTGCATTCGTGGGGCATCTGTGTGGGTTAGTGTGTGCGTTTCGTGGGGGATGCGTCCCGTTCGGGTGGAACGTGTCGCGGGGCGCCGCGGTTCACTTCCGTGAGACGAGTGCGCTGATGAGGTTCTCGTCTTTGTGGAGCGTTTCGATCTGGTTCGCCGGGCCGATAACGGTGAGTTTCTTCGTCGACTCCTTGCCGATCAACCGTCCGATAAAGCCCTGGTTCGTGCTTCCGGACCGTGGATACGTCTCGATCTCGATCCCGTTGAACTCGTCGGGGCTGATCTCGGTCATCGTGACCTCGATGAGCTTCGACTCCTCGTCGGGGGACAGGCCCTCTTCGAGGACGACGATGTTGCCGTCGCGGACGCCGTCGAGGATGAGGCGGATCTTCTCCATACTCGTCAGCCCCTCCATCCGGGCGCCGCTGATGAGGTCGATCTGGACACCATCGGTGGTCTCTCCTGGTGTGACTTCCGGCATCGGTCTCACCCGAAGTACTCCGCGATCTTCCCGTAGACTTCGTCCATATTGTTCCCTTCGAGCGCCGACAGCGGGACCGTCTCGTGCTGCGGGAAGGCGTTCGCGACGCGCTGGACGTTCGCTTCCCCGAGGTCGGTCTTGTTCGCGAAGATGAGCACCGGAAGATCCTGGCTCTCGATAATCCCGATGAGCATCGTGTTCACCTGCGTGAACGGATCCTGGGTGCTGTCGAGAACGTAGATGACGCCGTCGACGTCCTCCCGGAGCCAGTGCATCGCCTCGGCGACGCCCTCGGTCGCTTCCCGTGAGCGGCGAACGGCGTCGTCTTTCTCCATATCGTGTTCGAGGAACTCCTTGTAGTCGACTTTCGTCGTGACGCCGGGAGTGTCGACGATATCGATGTTGACGGTCTTGCCGTTGCGCTCGATCTCGACGTTCTCCTTTCTGCGCGCGCGTCGAGTCTCGTGCGGGATGTGGCTCTCCGGACCGACGGCGTCGCCCGTCCAGTCCCGTGCGATTCGGTTTGCGAGGGTCGTCTTTCCGGCGTTCGGGGGTCCATAGATCCCGATCCGTTTCGGCTCGGTGTCCGAAAACATCCGGTCGACGGCCCGTGAGATGCTG
This sequence comes from Halobellus ordinarius, assembly GCF_031823395.1. NCBI lineage: Archaea > Methanobacteriati > Methanobacteriota > Halobacteria > Halobacteriales > Haloferacaceae > Halobellus > Halobellus ordinarius. The sequence continues at coordinate 287 of NZ_JAVQKJ010000002.1, read as the reverse complement.
TCTTTGAGGTCTGTTAACAGTCCCATCCTGGCCTCCCGGCCCTCCGGTTCCGCTCGAAGAGGGCGTATGAAGGAACCACATTTCCGTGTTCACTTAAACACTGCGTCAGACAGGCTATCGACGGCGAACTGTCGTCCGGTGGTTACGTTGGTGTGTCCAGTGGTTACGTTGGTGTGTCCAGTGGTTACGTTGGTGTGTCCAGTGGTTACGTTGGTGTGTCCAGTGGTTACGTTGGTGTGTCCAGTGGTTACGTTGGTGTGTCCAGTGGTTACGTTGGTGTGTCCAGT
>NZ_JAVQKJ010000001.1:0-56501 GCF_031823395.1 Halobellus ordinarius | reverse complement strand
CAGTGGTTATGTTGGTGTCAGGTCCGGTGGTTATCGGGCGGATCGGGTGGCTATAGACAGGTTCGGTGACTGTTGGAGGGCCTGGGGCTATCAAACAACTCCTGAATTTCGAATACATCCGGTGGTCGTCCGATACTCACGGTAGTCGTCTGACACCCGTGGTGGTGTACGGGTCGGATCTGTGGTTCGTGCTGCCGAGCCGACGTGAGTGAAATCACGTCAAACTGATGAATGGAAAAGTGGGAATATCGCAGTCCCCCCACCCCTTCGTTTCGGGTGGAACCGCAGAACAGGGGGGAGGGGTCGTCCGAAGGGCTAACTAGTAGCGGTACCTTTATCATCTATAGCCATAAACGAGACCCGTAGTGGAATATTAATATTAATTTCATATCTAAAGATGTTTGATTTTAACAACTACTCGCTCTGGTCCGCTTCGCTGACTGACTTGCTTCCCAGTCTCGGAAGTCTCCAGTTGAAACGAAGGGGTGGGGGGCTACCTACATAACGTTCGAGTGAAACAGAACGAGCGAGGGAGATCGACCGAGTCATTCCTCTTAGTAATAGTCGTGCCGAATTACCGACACAAACCGACGATACTCGGCGTCATCACCGGGTATTTCGGGTCCAGCGGCCGGCACGGACAGCTTCGAGAGGAGCAGAGACAAGTTTTTAGTAGTGGCTCTTCCTCTGGTTCGACTGCATCAACTGGACGCGCCCCCGGATAACCGGTCCGGCAAAACCACTCGTCAAACCGCAAACTACCCGATTTACCGGTTTTGGGCGTTATCTCCAGTCGAAATAGGGGGGATATCGATGGAAGAAGACACAGAATCTGACGACAGCGCCGATCCAGGCGATCATTCAGAACGGGGAGAGGGCACTCGCAACGATGGGCGAAACGAAGCGTTGTCCGTCGGAGAAGAGACTGATCGTGCCGACGAGGAAGGAAGCCAACCGGACCCAATCAGTCAGGCCGACGAGGACTGGCGTCGCGGATCGAAGCCGGACCGGCCAGTCGAAACTGGCACCGATCAGCCGACTGGCACGGGCTCCCAGCAGCCGACTGGAACTGGCTCTGATCGACCAAGTGAACTCGGCCGTGAGCGGTCACCCGAAACCGACCCTGGTCACTCGACCGAGGGCGACGCCAATATAGACACGTTCGTGGATCGAGTTGTGGCTTCAGATCTTGACGACTCCCCCAACCGCTCTCAGAGTGACGAAGGTCGTTCCGATACTGCCGAGAAGGATGCGGATTCGCGACAGGACGTCGATTCGCGACAGGACGTCGATTCGCGACAGGACGCCGATTCGCGACAGGACGCCGATTCGCGACAGGACGCCGATTCGCGACAGGACGCCGATTCGCGACAGGACGCCGATTCGAGGATTGAGCAGTCTCAGGACCCATCACAGGCTGACTTGTCGCAGGTGGGCTCCTCCGAAGCCGAATCCCCTCAGACGGATTCACCCGATACCGACGATCCCGTCAAAGATCCCGTCAAATCTACTTCCGCGCACGAGAGTACCACTGACTCTGATTCGAGTCCGTCCGCATCAACCTCGTCCGCGTCTTCTCACTCGACCCCCGGTCCATCCGCAACCGACCCGTCTACTTCCGAGCAATCAACGACAGCCTCCTCTGCTTCCGAGCAATCAACGACAGCCTCCTCTGCTTCCGAGCAATCTATGTCCGGCCCATCCTCCGACTCGACCGATACCTCTACAGACACGCCCGACGTCTCCACATCTGCCCCGTCCGCTGAATCGGCTGACACCTCCGCGTCCAGTTCGACGCCGGATTCGACCGACAGATCAACTCCGGGCTCCTCGTCCGACTCGCGCGGAGACACGACAGTAAGTCTCGACGAAGTCGTCCTCGACGACGAAGACGACAGCCAGGGGCTGTTCGACGACCTCCTCTCCGGCGAACCGATCTTCGAGAACAAGGAGGTGCTCCGCCCGTCCTACACGCCGCACGAACTCCCCCACCGGAACGAACAGATCAATCAGATGGCGACCATCCTCGTGTCGGCGCTTCGCGGCGAGACGCCGTCGAACATCCTGATCTACGGGAAGACGGGTACCGGGAAGACCGCCAGCGCAAAGTTCGTCAGCCAGGAGTTGGAGTCGACGTCGGAGAAGTACGACGTCCCCTGCGAGGTCGAGTACATCAACTGCGAGGTGACGGACACCCAGTATCGAGTTCTCGCTCAACTCGCCAACAAGTTCATCGAGAAGAATCAGAGCTTTATCGACCGGAAGCTCGAAGAGCTGACCGACCTCCGGTCGCGCGCCGAGACGAATCCTCAGGCACTCGTCGACTCGGGATTCGGGACGACCGAGGACGTTGCGGCCCGGATCGAAGAGCTCGAATCCGACCGCGAGGAGATGGAACCGGTCCCGATGACTGGCTGGCCCACTGACCGGGTGTACTCGACGTTCTTCGACGCCGTCGACTACGAGGAACGGGTCGTCGTGATTATGCTCGACGAGATCGACAAGCTCGTCGAGAAATCCGGCGACGACACGCTGTATAACCTCTCGCGGATGAACTCGGAACTGGAAAACTCCCGGATCTCCATTATGGGCATCTCCAACGACCTGAAGTTCACCGACTTCCTCGATCCCCGGGTCAAATCCAGCCTCGGCGAGGAGGAAATCGTCTTCCCGCCGTACGACGCGAACCAGCTTCGGGACATTCTCCAGCACCGCGCGAACGTCGCGTTCAAACCCGAGGCGCTCACTGACGACGTCATCCCGCTGTGTGCCGCCTTCGCGGCCCAGGAACACGGCGACGCCCGGCGCGCGCTGGATCTCCTCCGGACGGCCGGCGAACTCGCCGAGCGCGGCCAGGCCGACACCGTCGAGGAGGCCCACGTCCGGCAGGCGCAGGACAAGATCGAACTCGACCGCGTCGTCGAAGTCGTCCGGACGCTCCCGACGCAGTCGAAGATCGTCCTCTTTGCGACGATCCTCTTGGAGAAGAACGGCGTCCACAACATCAACACCGGGGAGGTGTTCAACATCTACAAGCGCCTCTGTGAGGAGATCGACGCAGACGTGCTCACCCAGCGTCGCGTGACCGACCTCATCTCCGAGCTCGATATGCTCGGGATCGTGAACGCCGTCGTCGTCTCGAAGGGACGCTACGGTCGCACGAAGGAGATCTCCCTGTCGGTTCCCGTCGAGGAAACCGAGGCGGTGCTCCTCTCGGACTCCCGCCTCGGCGACATCGAGAACGTCCAGCCGTTCGTGCAGGCCCGGTTCGATAACTGAGGACTCGCAGCCACACATTTGCTATGTTCGACGAAATAATGCAGAAATTCGAGGGGAGCCCGAGTCAACAGGAGGTCATCCGACTCCTCCTGGAACGCGGCTTCTCCGTCAACGACGAGGGACGCGTCGTCTCCGGCGGCATCGAGATTCCGAACACCGGTATCGCCCGCGAGATCGGCGTCGACCGCCGCGTCGTCGACTCGACCACCACGGCGATCCTCGAAGACGAGGAACTGCGGCGGATCTTCCAGAACATCTCCTCGATCCCGAGCCTGATGGATCTCGCCCCCGTCCTCGATCTCTCGGTCCTGACAGTCGAGGTGAACGACGCCGATCAGCCCGGGATCGTCTCGGAGGTGAGTTCCCGTCTCGCCGAACGGGACATCTCGATCCGGCAGACGATCAGCGAGGACCCCGAGTTCACCGACGAACCGAAGCTCTACGTCGTCACCGACGAGCCGATCCCCGGCGATCTGCTGAACGAGTTTTCCGAACTGGAATTCGTCCGCCGCGTTTCGATCGCCTGAACCGCGTTCGTGAGAACTACACCGATCGGCTGCCGGAACGTTTGCGGGAGACGTCCCAATCGACTGAAACGCACCGACGCGAACCCTTTTGAACGATCCCGGGCGTAGCTCTCGACGTGTCCGATCCCGCAGACGACTCCGACGCGTCGTTTCGGACTGTCGCCGATCCCGGGGAAGCCAGCTTCGAGGTGAGGGGTTCGGAGTTCATCGGCTACGTCGCGCCCGCTAATACCGTCGAGGAAGCCGAATCGTTCGTCGAGACGATCCGCTCTCGACACCTTGACGCGACCCACAACGTCCCCGCGTACCGCGTGCCGGCGGGCGCGGACTCGTCCGGGGGCGGGACCAACGCAGACACCGGTCCCACGCCCCCCAACACCGGAGTGATGCTCCGAGAGTACCAGTCGGACGACGGGGAGCCGTCGGGATCGGCCGGCAAGCCCGCCCTGAACGTGCTCGTCCAGCGCGACGTCCGGAACGTGGCTGCGGTCGTCACCAGATACTACGGCGGGACGAACCTCGGCGTCGGCGGCCTCGCCCGCGCATACTCCCGCGCTGTCAACGACGCCGTCGACGATGCCGGGGTGATCCAGACGGTTCCTCACGAGCGGTTCGACGTCACCGTCGGCTACGACGACTCCGGGACGGTCCGCGGACTCCTCGAAAGCGCCGACGTCGAGTTCGATGCGACGTACGAGGCCGACGTCTCGTTTTCGGTCCGCGCACCCGTCGCAGCGGCCTCGGAACTCCGCGATCGCATCCGAAGCGCGACCAGCGGGCGGGCAGATATCGACCAGTGACGCTGTTGTCAGCGACCCACGAGTGAAGTCGTGGGCTTCCGCCCTGGATGACCCACGAGTGAAGTCGTGGGCTTCCGCCCTGGATATCTGTGAATGCGGTATCTGTATTTAGCGATGCGGCTGCAGCAGTCCTCTGTCGGGATGTATATTCTTCGGCAACGGAGCGAGTACCGTTTCTCCGAGTCGGGAACAGACCAGCTTGATTTTTGAGAGAGACGGCAGTAGTTTGCAGTGAGATGCCTGCCGAGAAGTCCTGTCCAGATTGTGAGACTCCACTAGAGCAGATGAGCCTGCAAGGGACCGACGCTATCGGAGAACTGTCTATCGTCTCAGAGTCGACGGACGATGGCTTCCTTAGCAGTCTCCGGGCGGACGAAATACTCACACCAGTTCCATATGTCTGCCCTGATTGCCGACGAACGCTTTTGTACGCCGAGGAGTGATCGGTGCTCGGTCGCCTGTCTCGATCAGTTGTCGCTGTGGGCGGCTAACCCTGTTCGAGACGGTGAAAACCGACGTGAGGATGTTGACGACGCTGGAACATCCGAGCGGGCGTTCAAATGACCCGTAGCGAGCGGACAGCGAGTGGAGCTTCGAGGCTGAAACGTCGCTTTGTGCCACCCTTGGATACTTCATACGGGCTACTGTACCTACCAATATGGTCGACATCGACTCCGAGACCCTGTTCAACGGCGCGGCGGCGACGCTCACCACGATCGCCGTCCTCTTTTTTGTGTTCAACGTCGAGCTCAACTTCTCCCCGGTGACGAAGATCGCGATCGTCCTCGCCTTTCTCGCGCTCGTCGTCGCCATCTCCCAGCGCACCGCCGACCCGCAACTGACGATTCTCGGGTACGGCGTCGTCGTCATCTCGATCGTGGGGCTCTTTTTCGATCTCGTCAATACATTCGATCTCGGGAGCGAACTGACGGTCCTCGGTCTGCTCGTCCTTGCGGCTATCCTCTTCGCGCTCAGGACTCGGTTCGATAGCCAGAACCGCCTTCTGAACCCGCAGCAGACCAGATATCTCATCGCGGTCGTCTCCGTTCTCGCGGCCGTGATCCTCATCACCGACGTCGTGACCGGCGGCCTCGCCTACGAGCTCCAACCCGAGAGCAGGATCGAAATCGACGAGTCGCCACGGGAGAGACTCCAGGTCGCGACCGTCACTGTCACCAACCCGACCCCGCTTCCGGAGCGAGTCGAGACCCCCGACTACGCGGCCTGTGCCGCGGGCGACTGGAGCGAGTACAGACATCCCGCGGATCCCGACCGGGAGGAGCGGCCGCCCGTCCGGGCGCATCTGAACGTCGAAGACGGCTACAACGAGCACGTGATGAGCTTCGGCTCGAAGACGTATCCGGTGAGACTCCACATCGAGGCGACGAACACGACGGGAGAGACGTTCCGCGTCGAGCGCACCGACGAGTGCCCCGACGACGATTCCGGTGCGCCGTACATCGCGATCTACGAGGGAGCCGGGAACGGGCCGCGAATGTTCCCGTAGACGTGTTCACATCGATTATCCACACTATCCAACCGGCTCGCCCCTGTCGCCGCCGTCAGTCGACAATGATGTCGGCGTCGTCGTCGCCGACGTTTCGGCTTCGCGGCTGCATCTCGGTCCGATAGCGCTCGATCCAGTCGGCGAAACACCCCGGACAGAGCCGCTGGCTGTCCACTTCGGATCGATCGACGTTCAACTGTACCGTCCGCGCGAGGGGGTCGTCGGTCGGCTCGCCGCAGGCGTCACAGGGCTGGCTCCCGGCCATACGTCCCCCTGCGTAGCCCGTCGGTAAAGGTGTTCACCAGGTCCCGGCGGGATCCGACGTCGCAACGGTGATCCCACTGGCCTCGAAGGCGGTAGCGCCACTCGCTCGTAACCCCACCCACTCATTATAGTAGCGTTCGCAACTGATTGCTCATCCGATCGCACGACTGCGTGTGGTCGTGTGAGCGAAGACTTGCGAACGCTACTATATCAGGTCGTTCGGAACGCCCGATCCCCGGCGTCGCCCAGCCCCGGGATGATGTACCCGTCATCGTCCAGGTAATCGTCGATAGCGACGGTCAGAAGATCGGCCTGGGGGAACTCCTCCCCGATTCGGAGGAGGCCGTCGGGCGCCGAGACCGCCGAGAGCACGAACACGTCGGCGGGCTCTGTGTCGCTGGCGTTGAGGACGTGATCGAGAACGGCGCTCATCGTCGATCCGGTCGCGAGCATCGGATCGGCCACGATGACGGTGTCGTCTTCGGTGATCTCCGGCAGTTTGACGTAGTCGATGCTGATCGGGAACTCCCCGGCCTCGTTCATCCCCGCCTCCTCGTCGCGGCCGGCGCTGATGACGCCCTGCTTCGCGCGCGGGAACGCCTTCAACAGCCCCTCGACGAACGGCGTCGCCGCCCGGAGCACGTTGACGATGACGACGTTATCGAGTCCCTTGACGCGCTCGCCGGTCGTCTCGGTCAGCGGGGTCTCGACGCTGACGTACTCGGTTTCCATCGCGCCGTCGATGATTTCGTACCCGCAGATCCGGCCGAGTTTCACCAGCCCCTTGCGGAACGCCACCTGCTCGGTTTCGACGTCCCGGAGTCGAGAGAGGGTGTCCTTCGCGAGTGCGTGCGTGATCAGATACGCGTCGTCGCGGTCTTCGATGGTCATCAGTTCCACAATCGGAAGTCGGACCCAAATAACTCACCGGGATCGTTTCGACTGCGTGATCGACCAGTTACGGCCGGCTGTCTGACCGAGCACATCGGGCCGGCTGCCTGACCGAGCACGTCGGGCCCGTTCCCCACCTATCGCGTGATGACGTGCGTCGCCGCCATAATAATCAGCGCCAGTGAGCCCACGTTCACCAGCGTAAACTGCGCGATATCGACGAAGCTCAGTCCCCACACCACGACGGTTGCGAAGATGGAAGAGAGGACGAGATTCATCGCGAAGAGTACTCGCGGGTCCCCCTCCGAAGTCGTCTCCATACTCGGATCTTGTGGCCGACCTTCACATATTTTGCGCCGGCCATCCTCCACATACTTTGCGTTGGCGCCCAATGTAAACCCGTGACCGTCCGTAATCGCGAGGGAGAGCCTGTCGATCCGGTGCCGTTCGCTGTCATCGCCGGCTCAGCGTGGCTGCTGTGTCTCTCGTTCGGTCCCCTCTATCTCGATGCGTTCGCTGTCCCCTGGCCCCGCGGCCTCGCGATCTCGACGGCCATCGCGCTCCTCGCGACCGTCTGGGCGTACCGGCGATACGTCTGGACTGTCGATCCCGTCGTCCGTCGGGAGGTTCCGGCGAAACTCCGATTCCGGCAAATCTGTTACGGCGCAATCGTCTTCGGTGTCGTCTTCCTCGTCTTGAGCGTTCTCGTCTTCGCTCGCGGCGTGTGAATTGCATTTCCCGTTCGACCCCGGTTTTGCTCTCCACCGGGTGACTTTTGCTTTGCCAGCGGACCAGACTCGCCTGTCGGCCGTGCGTGCCCCGCGGACGAGCGAGGCGGAATTAACACTTCGGAATCACTTTTCGGGTGTATGGGACTGCTAACAACACTCAAAGACACGTTTGCGGCGTCGACGGAGTCGCCGAACCGGGGTGACGCGACCTCGTCCACGAGCGGCGCGTACTGGTGTCACGACTGTGCCGAACGAACTCTCGCCAGCGAGGTTTCCGGTGACGCACCACCGGCGTGCCCGGAGTGCGGCGACGAGATGGAACTGGAGCGCTCGCCCGATTCGACGGGCTGTGCCTGCTGACTACGGGGCTTCTGTCGACTTCCGCTCCGGCTCAGATGATTCGGTCGGATCGGCGAGCGTGTACTCTTCGTCGGGCTCGGTTGGATAGCGGTCGAGTCCCGACAGCGTCTCCCAGTCGCTTTCGAACTCCTCGTCGGTGAGGAGCGCGTCGTCGAGCCGTTTTCGCAGCGCCGCCTCGTCGATATCCTGTCCGATGAACACCAGTCCCGTCCGTCGGTCCCCCCACGTTTCGTCCCACTCGAATCCGAGATCCGACCGGTTGTTGCGGTAGCTCCGCTGCTCGAATTCGGGCAGGCTCGCGACCCATCGACCGGTCGCCTCGACCGTCGCGGAGGGGCCCGCCTGCCCGTACGTCAGGTGCGTTTCCTCCCGGCCGGCGACCCAGAGGTGACCCTTCGACCGCAACACCGAGGGCGGAAGGTCGCCGAGAACGTCGGCAACCCGCTCGGGATGGAACGGCCGACGGCGTCGGTACGTGAACGAGGTGATCCCGTAGTCCTCCTCGGGATGAGTGTGGTCGTGGTCGTGGCTGCCGGCACCTTCGTCTCTGTGGTCGTGTTCGTGGCCGTCGGCGTCACCCTGGTCGTGTTCGTGGCCGTCGGCGTCACCCTGGTCGTGTTCGTGGCTGTCGGCGTCACCCTGGTCGTGTTCGTGGCCGCCGCCGTCACCCTGATCGTGTTCGTGGCCGCTACCGCTTCCTTCTTCGGCTCCGGCGTCCAGCGCCTGCTTCCATCCAGCCTTCTCGGCGGCGGTCGCGGGATCGAACAGGTCCACCCCGAGCACCTGATCGATCTCGACGTCGCCGTAGGTGGTCCTGAGAATCCGCGCGTCCGGACGCAGCGATCGGACGACACCCTCGACTCGCTCCAACTCCGCGTCGTCGACGAGATCGGTCTTGTTCAGGACGACCACGTCCGCGAACTCGACCTGTTCGACGAGCAGGTCCGACAGCGGTCGGCGTTCCCCGTCGCCGCCCTCCGCGACCGACTTCGTCGGGGTCGAATCAGCGTCAAACGTGTCGGCAAACAGCCGACTGTCGACGACGGCGACGACGGCGTCCATCCGGTACTTCGCTGCGGCGGGAGAGCCGCCGGTGAAGAGTCGGGCGACCGGTGCCGGCTCGCTGATCCCCGACGGTTCGACGACCAGGTGATCGAAGGACCGCTCTCTGGCCAGTCGCACGACTGCGGTCTCCAGGTCGTCCCGCAGTTCACAGCAGATACAGCCGTTCGAGAGCTCCGTGACCGTCCCGTCGGCGACCGAGAGGTCCGACGCCTCGTCGACGAGGTCGGCGTCGACGTTCAGCTCCCCCATATCGTTCACCAGCACGGCGATGTTCCGATCCGAGGAGCCTTTCAGCAGCCGGTTGAGGAGCGTCGTCTTCCCGGCGCCGAGGCTCCCGCTGAGCACTGTCACTGGTGTCTCATCCGACGACTTCAGCATACGCTCTGTGGGCGCTGCCGACACTTCAACGTGCGGGCGCTGTTGTCGATTCAACGCACGTGCGCGACTATATCCTGGTCGCCCCGGTCTCTCCTCGCTGTCCCGTTCTCCCTGGTCGCCCCGGCCTCCCGGTGCCGCGGGCGTCCCGCTGGCGACGATTTTGCGGCCCCTGCGGACTGGCACGCCGGGCACATCCGGGCAATACGCTTTTGTTGCGGCGTCCGTACCTCGCGCTATGTCCCTTGTGGAACGGATCAGACGCTTCCGGACGGCTCTCGCCGAGTGGGCCCGGGGGCTCTATCACGGGATGATCTCTCATCCCGCCTACGAGAAGATCGAAAACGAAGCCGAGGACCTCGAAGACACGTTTATGCTCGCCTGTTTCCCGGAAGCGTTCGGGATCCCCTCGCCGGTGTCGTACTACACCGCCGAGTTGCTCCCGTATCTCGAAGACGAGTTCGAGTCCTGGGAACGGCGGATGTGGGACCGCGGGTCGATGCTCGAACGAAAAGGCCAGCAGTACCACTTCTGACGATGCACAAACACGTCTTTTTCGGCGGAAAGGGCGGGGTCGGGAAGACGACCGTCTCCTCGGCGTACGCGCTCCGGTGTGCCCGTGCAGACCTCCGCACCCTGATCGTGTCGACGGATCCGGCCCACAGCACCTCCGACGTCTTCGATCAGCAGTTCGACGACGACCCCTCATCCGTGGAGGGGATCGACGGTCTCGACGCGATGGAGATCGACCCCGAAGCCGAGACCGAGCGCCACCTGATGGAGACCAAACGTGCGATGACCGATCAGGTGAGCGCCGCGATGGTCAACGAGATCGATCGCCAAATCGAGATGGCCCACCAGACACCCGGTGCCTACGAGGCCGCGTTGATGGATCGCTTCATCGAGGTGATGCGCGAAGCCGACGAGTACGACCGCGTCGTCTTCGACACTTCGCCGACCGGCGGCACGCTCCGGTTGCTCTCGCTCCCGGAGATGCTCGAAGGGTGGATCGATCGGCTCGCACACAAGCGCGAACAGGCGATCGAGTTGTACGAACGAGCGGCGATCGGCAACAACGAACCCCGCCGGATGATGGACGGCGATCCGATCCTCGACCGCCTGCGGACGCGCAAAGAGCGCTTCGAGTTCGCGGGGCAGAAACTCAGAAACGACGCCGCCTTCTTCCTCGTCGTCAACCCCGACGAACTGTCGCTGCGGGAGACGAGCCGTGCCGTCGACGAACTCCAGTCGTACGGTCTCGACGTCCGCGGGCTGGCGATCAACCGGCTCACGCCGGAACCGGAACCCCACGAGGAGGGCCGCGGCGCGACCTTCCTCCGCGACCGGGTCGAAACCGAGCGGGAGCACCTCGAAACCCTCCACGAGTCGTTCGAGCCGCCTGTCGTCGCGGAGATCGAAACCCGCGTCTCCGAAGTGAAAGGGAGCATCCTCGAGACGGTCGCCTCGGAACTGGAGATCGAGGTCCGTCCGGATCCGCCCTCGTCCTCGGCGGAGTGACCACACGAATAGGCCTCACTCACACGCGAATAGGCCTCACTTTCAGACAGACAGGCTCCACTTTCGGACGACCTGGTCGCCGACGGCCGTTTCTCCGGGACACCCTCTCCCGTTTGCTCACACCGAACCTGTAACCCGGACCGGTTTCATTACCAGCCCATTGATCGTTAACATTATACGTGATTCTTCCGCAACGATGTGTGGGGCAATCACAATATGGTCCAGGTACTATGGTTAGTCATAGCGATACTCGTGCTGTTCAGCATCGGGTATCTCGGATACTCGAGGTATCTCGCGCAGTTCGTCGACCTCGACGACGACCGCGAGACACCGGCACACAAGTATGAGGACGGCCAGGAGTACGTCCCATCGAAGAAGCCGGTGCTCCTCGGGCACCACTATTCGAGTATTGCAGGCGGCGCACCGATCGTCGGCCCGATCACGGCCGGCGTACTATGGGGGTGGCTTCCCGCCCTCGCGTGGATCGCGATCGGCAATCCGCTGATGGGGGCGGTGCACGACTTCTCCGCGCTGTCGGCCAGCCTCCGACACGAGGGGAAGTCGATCGGCTACATCATCGGGGAGTACATCGGCGAACGCGGCAAGAACATGCTGCTGTGGTTCGCGTTCCTGACGATCATCCTCGTCGTCGCCGTGTTCGCACTCGTCGTTGCCATCGTGTTCAACGCGTTCCCGCAGGCGGCGACGGCCAGTCTGATCTACATCGGACTGGCGGTGCTGCTCGGCGTGTGGCTGTACCAGTTAGATCTCCCGTTCCTCGTTGGGACCGGGTTGTTCGTCGCGCTGATGTTCGCCGGTGTCTGGGTCGGCATTCAGTACCCGCTCGCTTTGGTTCCGGGCGATTACCCTGCCGGAACGATCGTCCTCTTGGGTTCGGGGATGTCGTGGCTCCCCGGAGCCGGCGCTTTCGGTGCCAACACGGCGGCGTGGATCCCGATCATCCTGGTCTACGGGGCGATCGCGAGCGCACTGCCGGTGTGGTTCCTGCTTCAGCCGCGTGACTACCTCTCGTCGTTCCTGCTGTACACAGGCGTCGGCGGCGCGCTCGTCGCCGTCATCGTGGGAACGCTCCTGGGCACGGCGAACCAGCCGCTCGTGACCAGTCTCGAACCGTTCTACGGCTTCGTCGGCCGCAACGGCGCGCCGCTTTTCCCGCTGCTTTTCATCACGATCGCCTGCGGGACCATCAGCGGCTTCCACTCGCTGGTCTCTTCGGGGACCACCGCGAAGCAGCTGAACCGCGAAACCGACGCTCGCGCGATCGGATACGGCGGGATGCTCGGCGAAGGCCTGCTCGCGACGGTTGCGCTCATCTGTGTCGCGATCGTCGCACCCGACGTCGGTGGCGGGATCGGCCTGGCGCTGCCGACGTTCGCGTCCGGCGGTGCCATCCTGCTCACCAGCTTCGGCATCCCGACCTCGTTCGGGGGGCCGTTCATGGCGCTCGTGCTCGTGAGCTTCCTCCTCACGTCGACTGACACGGCAGTGCGCCTCGGCCGCTATATGATGGAGGAGATCGTCGGCACGCCCGAGACGTCCGTCGAGTCGTTCGCGTCGGACCGCTACGGGAACGCTGCGCTGCAGACCATCCCGGCGTACATCCTCATCGCCAGCGGGTCGTGGGCGACGCTGTGGCAGCTGTTCGGCGGCGCGAATCAGCTGCTCGCGGCGCTTGCGCTCCTGACCGCGACGGTGTGGCTCGCGAACTGGGACGACTCGAAGCAGCTTCTCAGCACCGGCGGCCCGATGGCCCTGATGGTCGTCATCACCGTCACCGGCCTCCTGTGGCTCGCCTTACACAGCAACCTCTACACCAAGTTCCTCGATCCCTCGTGGATGGCCGAGGCGACGACGGTGCAGATGATCTCGGCGGTGACACAGATCGTCCTCGCGCTCGTGTTGGTGTATCTCGGCCTCTCCTTGGTCAAGATGGGCTACGACAACATCGACGAAGTCCGCAACGGCGAACGGGCGGGCGGCTTCTCGCCGGGCGACGACTGAGCGTCGGCCGCGAAACCGCTTCGCACCGTACCGATTTTTCATTTCTTCACCTGGCGAGAGACTCGTCGATCTGCAGGAGTGCACCCCGATTTTGACAACTGTCTCCTTTCGCCGTCGGCGCCTATTCTGTAGCGACCGCTCGCTTTCGTCGGCGGCGACTACCCCCCGCCGAGTCGCTGGGCCACCGCGTCGCGGATCCGTCCGAGTACCGTGCGACGCTCGGCAGGCGGCACGTCGCGCCACAGCGCGAACGCCTCGGCCGAGGCCCCCTCCTCGCTTTTGACGATCGCCTCGTGGTCGGGGACGACGACGGCGAGGTTGATCTCGTAATGCCCGTAGTAGCCGAATTTCAGCAAGGTCCGATCGCGGAACCCGTCGACGAACTCCGCGACGTCCTCGGGGAGCGTCTCGGCGACGACGACGAACGTGAAGTCAGTCCCGAAGTGTTCCTCGTCGGGGACGAGCCAGTCGGCGTCGTCAGCCAGGTCGTGACCGAGGTCCACCAACCGCTCTAGGTCCGCGACGGTCGGCCGGTCGGTCCGGCGAGCGAAGATGAACTCCCTGTGCTCGTGGTTCGCGTAGTCTAACGCCGGATGGAAGAAATGCTTCTGGCTTTCCATCCGCATCTCCGCGAACAGGGGGAACCGCTCGCCGTGGACCATCTGGTCCCGTTCGAGATTGTAGTTGAACATCAGCCGATCGGAGACCCGATCCAGGTACTCGTCGTCCCAGACGGGGATCGACGAGCGGTCGATTCCGGCCTCCTCGGCCGCTTCGTCCGGATCGAACGGTTCGTGGGACTCGTCGGCCATTATTCGTCGCCGTACGGGACTGCGTCTCCGTCGACTGCCGGCGCCCCGATCGCGAGCACCACGACGTCCTCGGTCGCGTCCGCGGGATTGTAGGCCCGCTGTGGGCTCTCGGGATCGACCGCGAACAGTTCGCCGGTGTCAACCTGGAAGGTCCCTTCGGGCGTCTCGACCGACAAATCCCCCGAGAGGACGTAGAACGCCTCCTCCTGCTCTTCGTGGTAATGATACGTCAGCGGCAACTGCTCGCCCGGTTCGGCCCGGAAGCGGTTGATCGCGACGTTCGAGAGCTCCGCTGCCGTCCCGAGACGACGCAGTTCACACGGTCGGCCCTCGGCCAGCGGGACGTCCTCGGTATCGACGACTCGGTATCCCATACGGGGACACTCCACACACACACACAAAAGCCGCTCGGGAGGGCTCCTCCCACAATTTTAATGTCGATTGGTCCCCACGATAGTGTAATGCGAACGAACAGTAACACTGAGTCCTGCGGCCGGTGTTCGATGTCGACAGTCGTGGAGGCGGCAGACGTCGAGGGCGAGGGTCCGTTCGACGGCGAGCGTATCGAAGTCGACGACGACACGCTCCGTCAGGTCTCGCCGGGCGCGTGGCTCAGCGGGGTCGTGGGCCGGCTGGATCGGTTCGCCACGCGATTCATCCACGGAAACCGCTGAATTCCGGATCACTCGCATCTCGGACGTCCGTTTTCGACATTCGTTACGGACTGGCGGGTGTGTCGGACGCCCGCAAGACCCGGAGTAGAGTTTTATACTCCCGGGTCCCTACCTCGCCCGAGACGATGGAAGAGAGTGTCTCCGGATTCAAAGTTCGGGGGTCCTGGGGAGATGTCGTCGAACATGGCGAACGAATCACCCGCGCGCTGCGGGATGCCGGCGTCGACGGCGACGCCTTCGAGGAGTGGGACGAGTGGCGTCCGAAGTCCCACGAACGACTCGGGGAGGACGTCAACGAAAAGACCGCAGAGCAAGCCAGCGTCGCCGAGGGCGAAGGCGAGAAGGCGGGCAAGGGTCCCGACGAGGACCTCCAGACTGCCGGTGAGCGCCTCTCGGAATCGTACGAGAACGTCGAGGAGGGCAAAAGCGACGAGGCGGTCGAGCGCTGGTCCGAGTCACTCGGGTACGTCGCCCGCGCGGCAGACTCGGCGGGTCGCCGGGCGCTCCGTCGCGTGGAGAACACCGTCTACCGCCGGGTGATGACCCAGCTTGCCCCCTACTACTTCGACAACGAACTCGTCTCCGCCAACATCCAGAAGTCCACCCGCGGCGAGGGCGAGGTATCGTTCATCTTCGAGGTAAACATCAACGACGACGACCTGAAAGACGAAGTCAGTGATCGACTCAGCGAGTTCGACGAAGAAGTGACTCGCTGGCACGTCACTACCGAAAAAGAGACTGGAACCGCGGAGGCCGCCGAAGGCGTCGAACCGCCCCAGTCCGAGGACCGGACCCAGTCGACGACGAACTGACGCCCGTTTCCGGACCGCTATCGTCGTTCAGAAACGCGTTCGCTCCCGATCAGGCGTCCCCGTCGGACTGATTCGGCTCCCCGACCGCGTCTATCGGAAGGAGGCTCTGGAACTCCAGTGCCAGATCCGCACTCGACGTGAACTGGTCCGCCGTGGACCGCTCTATCACTTCGTCAACACGGACCGTCCCCTCCGCCAGTCTGACGACGACGTCGTCACACTCGGTTGCCACGTCTTCCGGGCCGAGCGGATAGTCGAGTTCCTGAAAGACTGTTTCGATGCGATTGAGTTTGATCTGTTCGTTCACGACGGTACGTACGTGCACAAACATAATAAACGTATATTATACTTCCCGACACTCGCTTCCTTGCAGGGGTATAATGATACTTCTGGGGACGAATTGCCAGGTATGTCTCCCCCACTCCGCATCGAATCCGGTGAGCTGACCGCCGAGGAGATCATCGCTGCCCTCCAGGAGGGACGCCGTGTTATCGTCGAGGCGGAACTCCTCGGCGGCGTCCACGAGGTTTCGTTGCGTCACGACGGCGAGACGTACTATTGCGACACGCCGACGACGCTGCACAAACATCCCGACGAGGAGGGGATGCGCACGTGCATCGAGCGGATGGGGTACGGACGGTCGGAGTAGGCCTTTCGCCGCGTCGAAACGCAGACTGTCGTCGTGCGTCCTGCCGCCGCCGCGCCCTTTAATCGTGACGGCGCTGAAACGGACAGGTATGAGCGACGTGCCAGAGATGAGCGACCTCCTCGAAACCGAAGACCCGGGCTTTCAGCAGGTACTTGCCTGCGTCTTCGGCATTCAGCGCCACGAGAGCCGGACGTATCTCGCACTCCTCGATCATCCGGGCAGCACCGTCGCGGAACTCGCGGACGTTCTCGACCGCGACCGGAGCAACGTCAATCGGTCGCTGACCACACTGATGGACAAAGGGCTCGCAGAGCGGCGGCGTCGCCTGCTCGATTCGGGCGGATACATCTACCAGTACACGGCGACCGAACTCCCGGAGGCCAAGGAGATGCTGCACGGCGCGCTCGACGAGTGGGTCGAACGCGTCCACCGGAGCATCGAGGGGTACGGCCTCGACGACGAGGCGGACGCCGCTACCGAATAGCGGAGGACCCTTCCGGAATCACGACGGGTGTCGCCGGGACCACCCGTCGCTCCCTCGTCCCGCTCCCGCGCGTCCGCACCCGAGCGCTTCAGTGCTCGCATCCCACGCTCGAACCGCCCCCCTTTTCACGGCTGAACGCGACGGTTTCGACAATGAGTCTCGAACTCACCGCACCCGCGCCCGACGCCCCGGCGGTCGCCGACGACGGCGTCTGGCTCGCGGATATCGAGACGGGCGAGACGTACGCTCCCTTCGACGAGATCCGGTACACTGGCGACGACGGCAACCTGCTGGAGGTGCGTTACGCCGATCCGCCGACGTTCGAGGACTTCCAGGGGCAGGGCCGCGGCGTCTGGCGCTACCGCGCCGCACTCCCGTTCGAGACAGGCGTCACGCTCCCCGAGGGCGACACGCCGCTGCACGAGGCCCCCGGACTCCGCGAGGAGATCGGCGTCCGAACGCTCCGCGTCAAACACGAGGGAATGAACCCGACGGGGTCGTTCAAGGATCGCGGGATGACCGTCGGCGTCCGCGTCGCGAAGGAACTCGGCGTGGGCCGCCTGGCGTGTGCCTCGACGGGGAACACCTCGGCCGCGCTTGCGGCCTACGGTGCCCGCGGCAATATGCAGACGCTCGTGCTCCTCCCCGCCGGGAAGGTCGCCGCGGGGAAGATCGCCCAGGCCGCACTCCACGACGCGCGCATCCTCGAAGTCGACGGCAACTTCGACGCCTGTCTCGATATCGTACAGGACCTCGCCCAGCGCGGCGAGGTGTATCTCCTCAACTCGCTGAACCCCTTCCGCCTGGAGGGCCAGAAGACAATCGGCCTCGAAATCTTAGAGGAGTTCCGCGACGACTACGGACGGTTCCCCGACCGGATCGTCCTCCCGGTCGGCAACGCGGGCAACACCTCCGCGCTGTACAAGGCGTTCCGCGAACTGGTCCAATCCGGCGCACTCGACCCCAGCGAGGTCCCGAAACTCACCGGCGTGCAGGCCGAGGGCGCCGCCCCGATGGTCGAGGCGATCGAGAACGGCTGGGCGGATACCGAACGCTGGGAAGAGGTCGAGACGCGCGCGACCGCGATCCGGATCGGCAACCCGGTCAACGCCCCGAAGGCGCTGCCGGGCATCCGCGAAACCGGCGGCACCGCCGTTGCGGTCTCCGACGAGGCAATCACCGAGTCCCAGCGCGAACTCGCCCGCGAGGGAATCGGCGTCGAACCCGCCTCGGCGGCATCGGTCGCCGGACTGAAGAAACTCCGCGACCGCGGCGTCGTCGACGCCGACGAGGACGTCGTCTGTCTGACGACCGGCCACCTCCTGAAGGATCCCGACGCGGCGTTCGAGGCGGGCAACAAGCCCGAACCGGTCCCGAACGACACCGCGGCGGTGTTAGAGCACATCGGCGCGAACTGAGTCGACCGGCCTCAGGAGGGTGGTCGACGTCGACACGGCGCTACTGTTCGCCTCCTGCGGCGGTCGAGACGTCGCGAGTCAGAGGATTGCTTAGACCGATCCGTTGGATCCGGCCGCCGTGGCGTTGCTTCCGTCGGTGGTCGTGGTGTTACCGCCGTCGGTGGTTGTGATGTTGCCCCCGTCGGTGGTCGTGCCGGTACCGTCGTCGGTTGTCGTGGTGTTGCCCTCTTCGGTCTCCGTTCCGGTCTCCTCGCCCTCTTCGCCGTCTTCGGTCACGATGAATCCGCCGGCGGCCTCGAGGACGTTCTCCTGTGATTCGGCGGGGTCGAAGGCGTTCGGGAACGGCGACTCCCCGGTGAGTTCGTTCAGGAAGGCGGCGTGACGCGCTTCGACGCTGTGGATCGCCAGCGCGCTGGAGAGGAGGTCGGGGCTCTCGACGAACGGGGCCGCTCCGGCGTACGCACTGACGCCGATGTTTTCGAGCACCCGAGCCGTCTGCAGGAACTCCTCGACTGTCTCGTAGCCGAAGTCGTACGACTGCTCTTCGTTGGGCGTCCCGCCGAGCAGTTCGACCGCCTGCGTGAGCACGTCGACGTGGGTCGCCTCCTGTTCGCCGATCTCCTGAAGGTAGCCGTAGATTTGCTCAGCCGATTCGGCCTGGTCGGACTCGGAGAGATCGAGTTCGGCGAAATCCTCCTCGTCGAACGTTTCGAGCCCCTCGCGGTAGAAGGCGCTCTCGAGATGTTCCAGCGTCAACGCGTAGTTCAACACGTCGATGTCCGTCCCCTCGACGTCGTCGAAGGACGCCGTCAGTTCCTCGGCTTCCTCCGGTTCCTCCGGTTCCTCCTCCGCTTCGTCGTCCTGTGCCAGGACGGAGCCGGTCGCGCCGCCGAGTGCCAGGAGTGTCCCGCCGGCGACTGCCGAACGGCCCAAAAAGCTCCGCCGGGAGTGCTCGTCGCTGTCGAGGTGGTCTTTCACTGATTCCGCAATCTGCGCTGCACGTGACTCTGTGTCGGTTGGTTCCGTCATAATCTCGTCGGGTTGCCCCAACGATTCGACCGTGGGGATGCGGGTGGATTGTTATACGTCTCCATTTGGCAGTACGGTGGGGCAAAGAAATCACCCTCTGCGACTACGGTCGGCCCAACAGCGTCCACGGAAAGTAAGGCCGGCCAAAAAATCTCCCCTGTGCGAGTACGGTCGGCCCAACAGCTCTCTCGGAAAGTAAGGTCGGCCAAAAAACGGCCCTATGCGAGTACGGTCGGCCCAACACACCGAGTCACGAGGTTCGACCGGCGAAAGCCGCGTAGTTGTGACATACGTCTTGTGCTGTCAGCGGGTCCGAACTGTCGAGTCACTACAGCCACCATCAGTTGACTTCCGCGAGCGAGTCGAAGCCGGCCCAACACGCACAGTCGAGGTCGTCGAGGGAGTTCACCTCGTCCGGTAGATCGGAGATCGGCATCCCGTCGTCGACTTCCTCACACCCGTCGGCGTGGATCGTGAAATCGTCGCTCGACATAATCGGCATATGACACGATAGGGACATCATCCCCAAGAACCTTACTGCCATCCCCGGACAGTCGGGTGGTCTGCAGCGCCCCGGATCCGCGGAGCCTTTGTTTCCTCCGTTCTCACATCGCCTTCGATGACCGAGTGTGGTCGATGCGGGGCGACAGCGAACCGGGCGAGCGGCGTCGTTATCGGAACTATCGACGGGGCCGACGAAACGGTCTGCAACGACTGCCGAGCGGAGACGCTCACAATGGAGACGAAGCTGTCAGAACAGGAGGCCGCGGTGGCGGCGGCCGAACAACTCGCGGCGGTTCCGACAAAAGAGGTCGCCGAGATTCTCGATTGCGACGCGGCCGCCGTCGAGCGACTCGACGCACAGATCCGATCGGAGATCGACGCGGCGGCGAAGACGCTGAATATGCTCGATCGAAGCGTCGGGCTGGACCGGCTGGCGAACGCCGACTCGGTCGAACACACCCGCGCGGAGGTAGAAACGTTACAGCGAACCGTGAGCGAACTCGGAGATCTGCGGTGAACACCCCGGCTATTTGGCCGTCGCTCTGCCGACGACCTACTCGTCGTCCTGGCCGTTGAGCGTGAGGTACCGGACGTCGATCATGCGGTCGTCGTCGAGGAGCGTCTCGATCACCGACTGCGGTACGGGATCGTCGAGGTTGTAGACGGTGAGTGCCTCGCCACCCTGCTCGTCGCGACGAGCGTTGTACATCCCCGCGATGTTGATATCGTGGTCGCCGAGGACGGAGCCGATGAAGCCGATCACGCCGGGCTTGTCGGCGTTGCGGGCGACGAGCATCTTCCCGTGGGGGACGGCATCGACCCGGTAGTCGTCGATCCGGACGATCCGCGGGTCGTCACCGGCGAAGAGTGTTCCACAGACGCCCAGCGACGTCTCGCCATCGCCGACGGTGACCGTCACGAGACTCTGGAAGTCCTCCGTCTGGAGCCGCTTGGACTCGGTCACGTCGATCCCGCGTTCCTCGGCGATCGAGGGGGCGTTGACGGCGTTGACCTGCCACTCCAGCGGCTCGAAGACGCCTTTCAGTGCCGAGGCGGTGACGAGTTCGACGTCCTCCTCGGCGATGTCGCCCTCGTAGGAGACTTCGATCTTGGAGATGCGACCGTCGAGTAACTGCGCGGCGATCTTCCCGGCCGTCTCCGCGAGGTCGATGTACGGCCGGATGCGCGGGAAGACGCTCTCGTCGACCGACGGCGCGTTCAGCGCGTTCATCACCGGTTCGCCCGCGAAGGCCGCGTCGATCTGGTCGGCGATCGAGGTGGCGACGTTCTCCTGGGCGGCCTCCGTCGAGGCGCCGAGATGTGGCGTGACGACGATCTCGTCGACGTCCAGCAGGGGGCTGTCCGGCGAGACCGGTTCGTCGGCGAAGACGTCGATCGCGGCGCCGTCGAGCGTCCCGTTGTCGACGGCCGCCGCCAGCGCGTCCTCGTCGACGACGCCGCCGCGGGCGCAGTTGATGAGGAAGCCGCCGCCCATCAGTTCGAGTTCGTCCGTCGAGATCATCCCCTCGGTCTCGGGCGTCAGCGGCGTGTGAACAGTCAGGAAGTCCGCGCGCTCCAGGCACTCCTCGAACTCGACGAGTTCGGCGCCGAGCCGATCGGCGCGTTCTTCGCTGATATACGGATCGTAGGCGACGAGGTCCATCCCGAGGCCGTCGAGGCGTTTCGCGACCTCCTGGCCGACACGGCCGAGGCCGACGATGCCCAGCGTCTTGCCGTTGAGTTCGGTCCCGAGGTAGTCGCTTTTGGCCCACTCGCCCGTCTTCAGGCGTGCGTGCGCCTGCGGGATCGAGCGCGCGACCGCGAACGACATCGCGACGGTGTGCTCGGCGGCGGCCCGAACGTTCCCCTCGGGCGCGTTCGCGACGATGATCCCGTGGTCGGTGGCGGCGTCGATGTCGATGTTGTCGACACCGATGCCCGCGCGGCCGACGATGACGAGGTCTTCTGCGGCCTCGAACACCGCCTCGGTCACGTCCGTTCCGGATCGGACGACGAGCGCGTTGGCGTCTGCGACTGCTTCGAGCAACGCCTCACCTTCGACGTCGTAGGCCGTCTCGACGTCGTGACCCGACGCCCGAAGCCGTTCGAGCCCCGCGTCGTCGATCGGATCCGTAATAAGGACCTTCATATAGTAACCCATCCCCGGTCCGGGGTTAAACGTTTCTTCATCGGCCTGCACGGCCGTCTGTGGCCTGTTACCGACTGACGAGGGGCCGCCGGATAGGTGGCTTGAAAGCCTCCGCGGACGACGTCTGCGTATGCGTCTCGTGGCCTTCGACTTCGACGGAACGCTCTCGGACTCCGAGATGACGATCCTGCTCGGCGAGCGGATGGACGTCGCCGATCGGATGGCGGATATCACCGAACGGGCGATGAACGACGAACTCTCCTACGCCGAGAGCCTGCGGGAGCGCGCGTCACTCCTGGAGGGACTCGCTGAGGAGGACGCCGAGGCTGCCTTCGACGGGGTGCGCCTGCGCCCCGGCGCGGCTGACCTCATCGAACGACTCCACGACGCCGGCCACCACGTCGCGATCCTGACCGGCGGGTTCGAGCGCGGCGTCGAGCAGGCTCTGGAGCGCGAGGGTGTCAGCGTCGACACGATCGTCGCGAACCGCCTGCCGATGGAGGGCGGCCGCCTCACGGGCGGCGTCGAAGGGCCGCTCGTGACGGGGACGAAGGACGAAGCACTCGAATCGCTCGCAGAGGACCTCGACGTCCCGCTCTCGCGGACCATCGCCGTCGGCGACGGCGCGAACGACCTCCCGATGCTCGAAGTCGCCGGCCTGTCCGTCGGCTACCTCCCGAAAGACGCCGTCCGGCCCGCCTGCGACGCCGTCGTCGCCTCGATGTACCGGCTCGGGAAGCTCTTCGAGGGACACGGCATCGTCCGACGAACCGAGCAGTGAGCGGGGATGCTGCCGTCACTGCACCGGTGACTCCTCGCCGGCTCATACTGCTTACGCTCGTCTCTTCCCGCCGAATGCCACCCCCGGTGGCGGCGCTCGGCGGTAACACGTGAGAGTAATCAGTATCAGAGCGTCCGCGACATCCGGTGTGTCATCCCCATTGGATTGACGGCGGAGAACCCGGCGCGGCTGTAAAACCGTTGCTGATACCGCTTCGTCTTCTCGACGGTTAGCCACACGTAGCCGACGCTGTCCTGCTGTGCCTGCCCCATCCCACCCGCCAGGAGATGGCTCCCGATTCCGGCCTGCTGGTAGTCCTGGTGGACGAACACGAAGAGTTCGTGACGACCGGTTCCGTCGGGCACGAACCCCACGTGGCCCACGATCCGGCCGTCGCAGGAGGCCACCACGTTCACGCCGTCGAGGACGTCCGAGAGCCACGACCGGATCCCGTCGATGGCGAGCGGGGGGACACCCTGGGCTCGCTGCGTCGGATCGAACGAATCGTACATTTCGACCAGTTCCGCGAAGTCGCTGTCACGGTACGGTCGGATCTCGATTGCTCGGCCGTCTGCGTCGGTCGCAGCGAACGGCGTACCCGTCGGTGTGATCTGTCGGGGCCGGAAGCGGGCGGCGAGTGTCCTGATGCCATCGAGGAGTCGTGGGATCGAAGTCGAGTGGGTCGTGTCTGGTTTCATATGCGGGGAACCGTGTATCTTTGATGGTCGTTAGGCCACAATAGTGGCCGTATATCCACTATTTTGTCTCTATATGCCTTGTCTATCCGATAATACTTAGATTTGTTGGAAGATTGAACATACAAAATGATGAGGAAGACACGAGTCGCTGACGGCTGGCCTGACCGTTTCAGTGCCGAGATTCCTCCGTGGAGACGGCTGCCGGAACACGCCGACGACTGTCTCTCGTACTGATTACTCTCACTTGTCACCGCCGAGCGCCGTCAACGGGGTGTCGATCGGCGGGAAGACACGACCGTACTCAGTCTCAGTCCCCGTCCGCGACGGCGGTCCGCTCCATCTCCGCGAGGTCCCCAGCGAGCGCCTCCGCGATAGCGCGCGAGAGCCGCGGGGGGACGGCGTTGCCGACGACTTTCAACTGCGTGCTCTTGGGGCCCTGGAAGACGTAGTCGTCGGGGAACGACTGCAGGATCGCACACTCGCGGACGGTGCCGACGCGGTCCGCCTCGGGGTGGACGAACGGCGCGTTGTGGTTCTCCTTGATCGTGATCGACGGCTCGTCGCGCCGGAGCCGCCGCCAGCTGTCCCCGTAGCTCTCATAGAGGCTCTCGCCGGGGTCGACCTCGGCGATCCGTTCGACCATCTCCGCGGAGTGATTCGTTTTCTCGTGGTTCGGCAGGTCTTCGATCGGTTCCTCGCCGTCGCGTTCCAAGAGCGCTTCTTCGACGGTCACGTACGGCTTCAACTGCTTCCCAGTGAGCGTCGTCTGCTTCGAGGGTCCGTGCGTCCGGTCGGGATACGTCGGGATCGAGCCGTCGCGGCGGCCCTGAAAGATGACGCGACGGCGCTTCTGCGGGACGCCGTAGTCGGCGGCGTTCAGCGTCTCGTATGCGGGCTTCTCGTACCCCGCGCGCTCGAAGCCTTCGAGGATCGCCCGGAGCGTGTCGCCGCCCTCCATCGACTTGATCCCGGGGACGTTCTCCATCACGAACGCGGCAGGCTGGACGAACTCGACGAAGTCGATGAAGCTCCCGACGAGGTAGTTACGCTCGTCGTCGGGGTCGCGGTGGCCCGCGATGCTGAACCCCTTGCACGGCGGCCCGCCGATCACGACGTCTACGCCGTCGGGATCGATCCGGTGCGTCTCGAAGAACGCCTCGGGGTCGACCGCAGCGAGGTCCGCCTGGATCGCCAGCGCGTCCTCGTGGTTGTGCTCGTAGGTGGCGAGGAAGTCCTCGTTCACGTCGACGCCCGCGACGACGTCGTAGCCCGCCTGCAGGAAGCCCTCCGAGAGGCCGCCGCCGCCGCAGAACAGATCGAGCACGGTGATCGCGGACCGATCGGGAGCGGAGTCCGACATTCGGTATCTGTCCGACTTTCGTCGCCGACTGTAATTAAACACCGCGGGGTTGTCGCGCGGACTCTGCTGGGAGCGTGTTTCGACTGAGGGCGACGTGCGCTGCGGCTCTCGCGGCCCTCGCGCCCGGCTACCGCTGAAAGTCGACCGGCTTCGTTCCCTCCGCGCGCAGCACGTCGGTCGTCCGCGGCTCCGTCCGGGCGATCGGCTCCCCGTCGCGGAGCACGAGCGTCCGCGGCGCCTGCCTCCGAAGCGCGTTGAACGGATCGGGGGCGTCGTACACCACGAGCGACCCCTCGTTGCCCGCTTGCAGTCCGTACGACTCCGCACCGAAGACCGTCGCGTTGGCGTCGGTCAGCATCTCCCAGAGGACGGCGACGTCGCCGTGGCCGGCCATATGGGCGTAGTGCGCGAGAATAAACGCCGCATCCAGCGGGTCGGCGGCGCCGTAGTGGTACCAGGGATCGAGCACCGAGTCGTGTCCGAGGCCGACAGTCACGCCCGCCTCGCGGAGTTCGTCGATGCGGGTGTGTCCCCGTCGGCGCGGGTAGTCGTCGTAGGAGCCCTGGAGGACGGAGTTGTCCGGTGGGTTGGTCACGACCGTGATGCCGCTGTCGGCAATCAGCGAGATCAGTTTGTCGGCGTAGGCGTTGTTGTACGAGTGCATCGCGGTCGTGTGGCTGGCGTTGACGCGGTCGCCGATCCCGCGCTTCAGCGCCTCGCTGGCGAGCACTTCCGTAAACCGCGAGTTCGGATCGTCCGTCTCGTCGATATGGAGATCAAGCGGCCGGTCGTGTCGCTCGGCGATGTCGCAGGCGATTTTCACGCTCTCGACGCCGTCGTCGCGGGTGTACTCGTTGTGCGGGATCGCGCCGACGAGGTCGACGCCCATCTCCACGGCCTCCCGGAGGAGGTCCTCGTGGGACTCGTCGGTGAGGAGGCCGTCCTGCGGGAAGCCGACGACCTGCAGGTCGACGAGATCCGAGACTTGCGATTGTAGTTCGAGGAGTGCCTCGACTGTCGTCAGCGACGGTTCGGTCGTGTCGGCGTGGGTGCGGATCCGGGTCACCCCGTTGGCCGCGTACCACTCGACGGTCCGCGTCGCGCGCTCGACGATGTCCTCGACGGTGATATCCTCCTTGTACGCCGCCCAGATGTCGATCCCCTCCGCGAGCGTCCCACTTTCGTTCCAGGAGGGGTCGCCCGCCGTCCCGGTCGCGTCGAGGTGGACGTGCGGTTCGATCAGCGGCGCCGTCACGAGCCGGCCGTCGGCGTCGTACCGGCGGTCGCCGGGGAACTGTCCCGGATCTCCCTCGCCGGCGGTGACGAGCCGCTCGATCGTCCCGTCGCGGATTTCGACGTCGACGGCGTCGCCGTCGCGCGTCCTGGCGTCGGTCACGATGTACTCGGACATACCGGAATGCGACGCCGCACCGACGCTTGAGTGTTTGGTCCGGGCGCCTCCTTCGCGCTCGACCTGTGTCGGAAGCGCCCCCGATCCGCATCGATTCGCGCCCGATTTGCATCTGAACCCCACCTGATCCGCATCCGGACCCCACCCGACCCGCATCCGAACCCCACCTGATCCGCATCCGACCCGCATCCGAACCACACCCGACCCGCATCCGAACCACACCCGACCCGCATCCGAACCGACGTATCGGCACTCAAGAGCCGAATTCCTGTTCGAACTGTGCGATCGACTCGTCGGTCCCGGCGACGACGACCTCGTCGTCGTCCTCGAAGACGAACGCGGTCGGATCGAACTCGGTGAGCGTCTCTCCGTCTCTGACGACAGCGACGACCGTACAACCGGTCGCAGTCCGAACCTCCTCGTCGGCAAGCGTGCTCCCCGTCAGGCCTCCGGCCGGGAGGCGAACGACGTTGACGTGCGTCCCGTACGTCAGCACTTCCTCGTCGGCGAAGACGGTCGAAGCGAGCATCCGCCCGCTGACCGTCGCGAGCGACTGCACGTAGTCCGCGCCCGCCCGGTAGAGCTTCTCGACGTCGGCCTCCTCGTCCGCCCGGACGACGATCCGGACCTCCGGGTTCAGTTCGCGAGCGATGAGTGTCGTCAGAACCGCCGTCGTATCGTCCGCGACGGTGACGACCAGCGCGTCGGCGTCGATAATCCCCGCCTCCTCTAAGACATCCGGGTCCCGGGCGTCCCCGACGACGTCGACGGGTCCCTTCTCCTCGACGTCGAGGACGGTCACCCGGGAACCGGACCCGGCGAGTGCCTCGGCGGCGGCCTCGCCGGAGTCGCCGTAGCCCGCGATGATTGTCCGACGCGACGAGAATTCACGGACAGTTGCGGCTGTCGCCGACCGCAACGACTCGACCTGCCCTGACTCACCGGAGACGAGGAGCCGCGTCCCGGGCGTCAGTTCGTCGGTCGGATCGACGGGGGTTCGGAACTCGCCGCTGAACCACGCGCCGATGACGTTTACGCCGAACCGCTCCCGTAACGCGGCGGTCTCGAACGTCTCCGCGGAGAGATCGCTGTCGGCTGCGACCGTCAGCTCGACGAGCTCGAAGTCGTCGCCGAGCACGACCCCGTCTGCGATCTCTGCGGTCACCGCGGTCGGCACCTGATCGGCGAGACTCCGGCCCAGTAGCTGCCGGGGGGAGAGGACGTCGTCGACGCCCGCAGCCCGATGATACTGCGCGAGGGTGGCGTCTTCGACGAGAGTGATCACACGCACGTCGGCGCGCGCATCGCGAACGGAGAGAGCGACACTCGCGCTCGTGTCGTCGGGGGCGTCGACGACGACGCCGAGCGCGGCGTCGATCCCGGCGCCCTCCAGCGTCTCGACCGACTCGGGATCGCCGTGGATCACCCGATAGCCCGACTCGTGGAGGTCGCGAGCGGTCTCGGCGTCGGATTCGACGAGGACGTACTCCCGACCTCGAGCGTCGAGTTCCGCGATGAAGGCGTCGGTCCGTGGGGTGTGTTCACAGATGATGATGTGGTCTTCCACCTCGGTGATCGTCGCCGGTGCTTCGGGCGTGAGGGCGTCCCGGAGCCAGGGAACCGCGAACACGTCGACAGCAGTCAGAATGAGCCCGATGCCGGCCAGTTGCATCGAGATGACGAGCGCGTTCATCTGGATCGTCTGCCAGGGGGCGTCCTCCCCGTAGCCGGTCGTTGTAAAGCTCTGAATGACGACCTCCAGCGAGCGATACAGCGGCTGCGGGCGGTTCTCCCAGGTGGCCATCCCGAAATTGTAGACGCCGGCGAAGAGCAGCGTGGTCGCGACGACCAACGCGAGGTAGTAGACGGTTCGGCGGGAGCGCAGTAGCATACCGGGCTGTACACGCGATCCTTGTTTATACCTCCGTGGCACGGTCCGCCGAATCCCGCAGTTCTGTACAAACGACCGTCTCTCGGTCGGTATTCCGGCGTTGCGACAATTCTCTCGGCGTTCGTCCGAACGCTTCGACCACCTGCGGACAAATGTGGACACAATCCCCAATTTTATCAAAGCGCGCGATGAGCCGAGACCGATGGCAACGGAAGACGACACGCCCGCGTGGCGACGGTTCGTGTTCGGCAACGAGGACCTCCCCGACCCCGACTATCCGCTGGATCACGTCCCGGGAGACGAACGGAAGGGACTCGCGAGCATCTCGGCGGTCCTGCTCGGCTTCGTGTTCTTCGCCGGGACGCTGTGGGCCGGCGCGGAGGTCGGCGCCGCGATGGGCTTCGGGTCGATGCTCACGGCGATGGCGGTCGGGTACGCTATCCTGGGCGTCTACGTCGCGACGCTGTGTGGCATCGCCGCGAAGGCCGGCTTGACGACGGTGCTGCTCGCGCGGTACAGTTTCGGCCGCTGGGGCGCGAAGTTCGCCGATCTGATGCTCGGGGGCACGCAGGTCGGCTGGTTCGGGGTCACGATCCCGATGGTCGCGATTCCGACGGCGACCTTTTTCGGCCTCGATACGCCGACGTTCACGGCCGCGCTCATTCTGCTCTGGGGAATCTTGCACCTCGCGACGGCGTACTTCGGCTACGAGGGGATGGAGACGCTCTCGTTCGTCGCGGTGCCGATCCTGGTGATCGTCGGCCTGCTTTCGATCTTCATCGCGGTCGGCGACGTCGGCGGTATCGGCGGTCTGTTCAGTGGCGCTGCCGGCGGCGGGATGGGCTTTGCCGCCGCCGTAACTGTCGTCGTGGGCACCTTCATCAGCGGCGGGACCCAGGCGCCGAACTGGGCGCGGTTCGCCAGCAGCACCCGGGTCGGGTTCTGGGCGGGCCTGATCGCTTTCCTCGTCGGGAACGGTTTCCTCTTCCTGTCGGGCGCTGTCGGCGGTTCGGTCTACAGTGTCACGCCTGCAGGCGACCTCTATGAGGTGCTCGCGGCCCAGGGTCTCGCCGCGATCGGCCTCATCGCGCTGATCCTCAACATCTGGACGACCAACGACAACGCGGCCTACGCCTTCGGCGTCGCTGGCAGCGAGGCCTTCGAGTTCGACCGCAAGCGGCCGTTCATCCTGGCCGGCGGGTCGATCGGGATCGTCCTCGCGTTGGTCGGCGCCGACAGCCTGTTGATCCCGTGGCTGTCGACGCTCGGTCAGTACATCCCGCCGCTCGGCGGGGTGCTCATCGCGGACTTCCTGCTGTGCTGGCAGATGCGCGTCCCGAAGATGGACGACGTTCGCTTTACGGGTGTCCGCTGGACTGGTGTCGTCGCCTATGCCGTCGGCGCGGTCGTCGCAGTGCTGACGGCCGGGCAGGTCGTTCCGGGCGTGGCGGCGCCCCAGCTGATCCCGGGCGTCGCCGGCGCGGCGCTGAACGGCCTCGTCGCCGGCTTCCTCGCCCACGTCGCGGCGTACTACCTGCTCGAATCGACCGGCGTTCTTCCCGGCCACGAGGTCGATCCCGACGCCGAACGGCTGTGATCGGCGTCGAGCGGTTAACAGCACGGAATAGGTCTTCCGCACCGACCGATCGCTGATTTCCGCGGATCGCCCGTCGAGTTCTGTTGATCGCTCGTCGAGTTCTGCAAATCACCCGTCGAGTTCTTCCTGTAAGGACGCCCGCCACTCCTGGGGATTGTACCAGCCGCAGCCGACACAGCCGACCTCCTCCTCGTACTCCTCGCCACCCTCGTAGTAGTAGCCGATCTGCATAAACGGCGGCCGCGTGCCGTTCTCGACGCAGGATTCGCACTTCCGGCTCTTCAGGAGATTGTGGGTCCGCGTGAGGATCTGGAAGTGTTCGCGGACCTCCTCGTCGCTCATCGACTCGTAGTCGAAGCTCTCCGAGTCCTCCCAGCGGACCTCCGGCACGCGGTGGTCGACTTCGAGCGTCGTGCTCGGCGAGGAGCCGTCGAAGGCGTCGCGGTGGTCGTAGAGGTCGCGGACGCGCCGCTTGAACGAATTGGGCATCTCCTGGCGCGTGATCGGCTTCTGGGTCGGAAACGGGTACTTGAGTTTCCGGTGGAACGTGGTGGCCTCACAGTTCTCGCAGTGCAGGTAGTCGCCCTGTCCCTGGCCGGTGTTCTGGACGAACTCGAAGCCCTCCTTCCGGAGCATCTGGATGTCTTTCGCCGGCTGGGAACTGGGGAGTTCACACGCCGAGCAGTGCCACTCGCAATCCGAGAGGGTCTCGAACGTAGCCGCGCGTTTGGTGCCCTCGTTGGAGGGGTTCCAGTCCTGCGTCGCGTACTCGTGGACGCGCTCGCCGAAGTCGGTGAGGCTGTACGTCGACCCATCGCGCTCGGCGATGCCGTCGTCGACGAACGTCGAGAGGATCGTTTCGGCGTCGGACCCCTCCGTGACGGTCTTCGGTCCCTCTGCGAGCTTCGAGAGCACCGCCCGTCGACGGGAGTCCTCCCGAACCGACAGGATCAACTCGGCCGTCGCCTCGTCCATTCCGGGCATACCGACGACTCGGGTGCGCGGGACCAAAGCCGTGTGGGAATTGCTGCCCTGACGGGACTCACAGCGCAATCAGCGGCAGGCGATCACACGGCCACTATCAGTCATCCGATACCGCCCCGGCCGGCGCCGACCCGGCTCCTTCCAGCGAGCCGTCGATCGTCCGGTGCGGATAGGGGATAGTGATCCCCTCCTCCTCGAACCGATCCGTAACCGCCTGCACGAACTGGCCGCGGATCCCCAGGAAGTCCGAGCCGCCGGGATCGCTGATCCAGATGCGGCTCTGCAGGCCGAACGACGCCTCGTTGATCTCGATCAGCCGGACGGACGGCTCGGGGTCCTCGAGGATGCCCTCCCGCTTTTTCGCCTCTTCGACGATGATGTCCGTCGCTCTGTCGACGTCGTCCTCGAAGCCGATCCGGAAGGTGAACTTCAGCCGGAGTGTCCCGTTCCGGTCGTAGTTCTTGATGACGCCGTCGGTGAGTTGAGAGTTCGGCACCGTGAGGTGTTCGTTGTCGAAGGTCCGGACGCGACTCACCCGGAGGCTGATGTCCTCGACGTACCCGGAGTTTCCCTCCCACTCGATCCAATCGCCCGTCCGGAACGGCTCGTCCGTGTAGATGAACACGCCCGCGACGAAGTTTTTGATCACGTCCTGCATCGCAAAGCCGACCGCGAGGGTGGCGGCGGCCGTCACCGTCGAGAGCGCGATCAGGATGTTTCCGAAGCCGGCGACGGCGAAGGCGACCGCGACCGCGGCGAAGAGCAGCGCGCCGTAGATCACGAGCACCACCGGCTTCCGGACGTGTTCGTCGAGGCCGCGCCGATCGAGGAGGCGGGTGACGAGCGGGACGACTACGATCTTGCTGACGGCGTAGATCCCGAGAAATACCACCGCGAACACCACTGCCGCGGCGGCCGCGTCGGCTAACTGCGGCGGGAGCCCGATGTCAGATAGCACCTCACCGAGATAGCCGCCGATCCCCGTCGCCGCCTGGAGTCCCGCGACGGTCATTCTGCCCACCGCCTTGGCTGCGCTACCGTTTCCGTACCACAGTTACCTGGATCCAGCATATCCCGTTCATCACCCGGCCGGGTGTTGATACCATCGCACGGTCTTGACTGGGGGGCGCTCAGTGTCCGCCTATCTGCTCGCAGACACTCTGGCTCACGGTGGGGCTTCCGGAGACAGCCCCCGGCGCCTCATCCGCCGGCCGCGCGGGCTTCCGGAGACAGCCCCCGGCGCCTCATCCGCCGGCCGCGCGGGCTTCCCGGCGCGCGGCGGCGACGCTCTTCCCGTCGCGGAGGACGGCGTCGACGAATAGCTCGCCGGCCTTGTAGGAGGACCGCACCATCGGTCCCGAGGCACAGTAGAGGAATCCGAGTTCCTCCTCGGCGATGCGTCGCCACGTCTCGAAGGCGTCGGGATGGACGTACTCGAAGACGTCCAGATGCGAGCGAGAGGGCTGGAGGTACTGTCCCAGCGTGACCACGTCGACGTCGGCCTCCCGGAGGTCCGACAGCGTCCGGTAGATCTCGTGGTCGTACTCGCCGAGTCCGAGCATCAGGCTCGTCTTCGTGTAGATGTCCGACTCCTCGGAAACCTGTTCGAGCACCGAGAGCGACTGCTCGTAGCCGGCGCGGCGGTCCCGGACCGGCCACTGGAGGCGTTCGACGGTCTCGACGTTGTGGGCGATCACGTCGGGGCCGGCGTCGATGATCTCGCGGACGAGGTCCGGTTCTCCCTGGAAGTCGGGGATGAGTACCTCCACGAGGATCCCGGGATCGCGGTCTTTGATCTCTCGGATCGTCCGCGCGAAGTGCCCCGCGCCCTGATCGGGCAGGTCGTCGCGGTCGACGGAGGTGAGCACGACGTAGTCGAGACCGATCTCGGCGACGGCGTCGGCGACGTCTGCGGGTTCGTCGGGGTCGAGCGCCTCCATCCCGCCCGTCTCGACGTCGCAGAAGTTACAGCCCCGCGAGCAGCGATCACCCATCAGCATAAAGGTCGCCGTCCCTGGGCCGTCGCGGCCACTCCAGCACTCGCCCATATTCGGGCAGTTCGCCTCCTCACAGACCGTATGCAGGTCCCGATCGCGGAGCGTCTCCTTGATATCGGTGAACTGACGCCCCGACGGCGGGCGCATCTTCAGCCAGTCGGGTTTCTGCCTGCCGCTCATACTACAGCCTTCGGCCGACCGAGCAAAAGCCTGGGGGTCGGGTGTCGGTCGCGGTGTGCGGTCTCGGCTCTTCTCAGATAGGCGAACAGTCGGTCCTACGGCGGGTTGCTTCCGGCGTTCAGCGGCGCATACGAGTCCCTGTGATAGGCGACCCGCCAGAGTTTGAGTACGGCGCGAGTGACCAACGCCTCTGGTGCCTGTGTGATACAGGACGCTTCGACCTCGCCCGGATCCGCACTCGCGTCGGGCGGCGGATGATAGTGTTCGAGTCCGGAGACGTTGACGTAGTCTCCGCCGTGAGGATGCTTTCTCCAGCGGAAATTCACCTCCTCCGTGTCCGTGTAGTGAAATTTGTAGTCGTCCCGTGTCGTCCACTGGACGTCGAGGCGGCCCTCGGTGGCTTCACACAGGCCGTCGTCGAGCGTGACTTCGAGGACCGACGGATCGAGATAGTCGTCGAGTTCGGCCGTCGCAAGCGGCTCCATCCCCTCGACTACGTCCCGAATCGTGAGCAGTGCCGGCCGGTCGGTTGCCCCGCGAAGAGTATGCGTTTCGGATCGGTCAGCTCGCTCCTGCATCTCTCAGGCCGGGGCGCTATCGTCTGTCGAGCGACGGTCGCCGTCGACGAACTGTTCGGCGTTCCCGATCGAAAGAGCGGCATTCGCAAACGCGAGGTTCCGCCGGAGCGTCTTCCACTCACGAACCGTGGCCGCGTCGATCGCTTCCTCCGGGGAACCGGACTCAGAGAGCGTCTGATTCGTCCGGTCGACGGTCAACGCTTCGGGGGAGTCGACACCGAACTCGGACCGGTACTCGTCGAGGCGCTCACGCATCTCCCGAATCCGTGTGACGAGTTCGTCGGTCGAGACGTGTTCGAGGATGTCTGCGGCCTGCTCGACGACCAACGACTCGGACGAGCGGCGGTACAGCGTCCCGCCGTGGTCGCCGGTTGCCGTCTCGAGGAAACCCTCCGCAGCGAGCGTGTTCAGATGCTTTCGAGCCGTTTTCGGAGCGGTCCGTGCATCCTCGGCGACTGCGGCGGCCGAAACAGGGCTGTACGTGTGCGCGATGACGGAGCGGATGCGTTCGTAGGGCGTGGTTTCGGACTCCCAGTCGTCTTCGACCGCCTCGTTGACGTCTTCGAACTCACCCGGTGGGCTTCCGTTGGCCATCCAAATTCAGTAGATTTAGAGGAACATAGTACTTTGGAACACTAGTATACTCCTCTCTTCGGAACCGGGAACGAATATGGACACGGCTCTCCTCGCCGCGGCGCCGATGGAGAAACGACTTTGCCGCCGGAGCCCCCGGGTTCGCGTATGACTCGCTTCGCTTCCCGCTCTCGTCTCTCCGGTTCGGTTCCGATCAGTACGGCTCCGAGCAGCGCCGTTCCGACGGGTGCTTCCCTCTCGCAACCCGTTCGGGGGTGCAACGCGTGAAAGTCGCTGAGGTCGTCCCCGAGTTCGCCGACGCGTTCGGTTTCGAGGAGTTCAACCGGATGCAACGGGAGGCCGCACCGGCGATCCTCGACGGCGACGACAACGTGGTCGCGGCCGCACCGACCGCCAGCGGCAAGACCGCGCTCGCGGAACTCGCCATCTGCCGGACGCTGGCTGACGGCGGCACCGCGCTCTTCATCGCGCCGATGCGCGCGCTCACGAACGAGAAGGAGGCCGAGTGGGAGCGCTTCGAGGACCTGGGCTATTCCGTGTACGTCGTGACCGGCGAGCGCGACCTGAACCCGCGCCGGGCCGAGCGCGCCGACATCCTGGTGATGACGCCGGAGAAGACCGACTCGGCGACGCGGAAACACGACTCCGCGCGCTACTCCTTCGTCGCCGACGTCGACTGCTGTGTCATCGACGAGGTCCACCTGCTGGACTCGGACACCCGCGGCGGCGTCCTGGAAGTGACCGTCTCGCGACTCCGCCGCATCTGCGACCCGCGGATCGTCGCGCTCTCGGCGACGATGCCGAACATCGAGGACGTCGCGGCGTGGCTGGACGCGCCCCCGGAGACGACCTTCGAGTTCGGCGAGGAGTACCGGCCGGTCAAGCTGCACGCGGGCGTGAAGACGTACACCCACGGCGACAACTCCTTCGCCGACAAGTACCGGCGGCTGTATCGTGCGTTGGATCTCGCCGAGGAGCACATCCGCGAGGACGGCCAGGCGCTCGTGTTCGTCTCCTCGCGACAGGACGCGGTGCGCGCCGCGGGGAAGGCCCGAGACGTGATCGCCGAGCGCGACATCCCGATGGGCGCCCGCGGCGACTTCGACTTCCACTCGGAAGCGAAGGACCTCGAGGACGACGACCTGGCGAAGGGCGCCCCCGACGGCGTTGCCTTCCACCACGCCGGCCTCTCGAAGGCCGACCGCGATCGGATCGAGGAGTGGTTCAAGGCCGGCAAGATCCAGCTTCTCTTCTCGACGTCGACGCTGGCGTGGGGCGTGAACCTCCCGGCGCGCTGTGTCGTCATCCGCGACACGAAGTACCACGATCCCCTGGAGGGCGAGGTCGATATGTCGCCGCTCGACATCCTCCAGATGCTCGGCCGCGCGGGCCGGCCCGGCTACGACGACGTCGGCTACGGCTGGGTCGTCTGCGACCGCGCGGACGCCGACAAGTACCGCCGGCTCCTCCGGGAGGGCAAGGAGATCGAGTCGCGGCTGGCCGAGGACCTAGACGCCCATCTCAACGCCGAGATCGCAATGGGGACGATCCGCGACCTCGACGACGTGCTCTCGTGGCTGGAGACGACGTTCTACTACCGGCGGGCACAGTCGAAGCCCGACGAGTACGACTTCGAGAACCTCCGCGAGCGCGTGCGCGAGACGCTCGAATCGCTCGTCGCGCGCGGCTTCGTGGAGATGGGGGAGGATCTGTCGGTCCGCGGCACCGCGCTCGGCCGCCTCGCCTCGAAGTACTATCTCCGGCTCGAAACCGCGGAACGCTTCCGCGACCTCTGTGCGCGCGAGACGATCGCCGCCGCCGGCATCCTGGAGGCCGTCGCGGGCGCCGCGGAGTTTCACTCGGTCTCCGCGCGACAGTCCGAGGCCGACGCCGTCGACGCGGTGCTCTCGGACGTCGCGACCGACCTCGAAGACGGTCCCCGAAAGGTGCTCGCGATCCTCCACGCCGGGATGGAGAACAGCACCCCCGCGGACCTCCGCTCGGACGCGTGGATAATTCGCCAGAACGCGCTGCGCCTGCTCTCTGCGCTCCGGGAGTTCCTCGCCGAGTTCGCCGGGCCGCGGGCGGCCAACCTCGCCCGCCGGGTCGAAGCGCGCGTCGAACACGGGGTCCCCCGCGACGCCGTCGGCCTCACCGCGGTCGACGGGATCGGCCCGACCCGGGCCCGGACGCTCGCGACCGGCGGCCTCCACAGTCCCGCTGCGGTCGTCGACGCCGGCGCCGAGGAACTACAGCGCGCGGGCCTCTCGGCGGGCGTCGCCGAGCGGATCGTCGAGAACGCCCGCTCGTTCCCCGCCATCTCGGTCTCGTGGGGCGACTTTCCGGATGCCATCGCACAGGGTCAAAACGAGATGTGCGAGGTCACCGTCCGCAACGACGGCGGCGGCGCGGCGGTCGGCGTCCGCGTGACCGTCAACGGCGTCGAGATGACGACGAAGGAGGCGTACCTCTCGGACGTGGTGACCGTGCCAGTCGGCGTCTTCGGCGCCGACGCCGACGAACTGGCGTTCGTCGTCGAGGTGACGTTCCCCGACGAGCCGCTGCACCCCGTCGAGGCGACCCGAACGGTCGAGGTAGAATAGTCAGCCCAACAGGATTTCGCGGAGTTCCGCGGGACTTCCGACGACCGCATCGGCGCGGGAGAGGTCCGACTCGGCGTTGTGCGTCGCACGGTAGGCGATCGTAAAGGCCCCGGCGCGGACCGCGGCCTCGACGCCGTTGACCGAGTCCTCGATCACGACACACTCACCGGGATCGAGGCCGAGTTCGGCCGCAGCGTGCTCGTAGACGTCCGGATCCGGCTTCCCGGGGGCGTCGAGGTCTTTGGCGCTCGCGACGACGTCGAGGGGGTCGAGACCGAACCGCTCGCGGACGATATCGATCCACGCTTTGGGTGCCGAGGAGACGATCCCGAGGGAGCGCCCCGCCGCGCGCAGTTCGTCGAACAGTTCTCGGATGCCGTCTGTCAGCGTCACTTCCTCACCGTACAGTGATTCTGCGCGCTCCTCGTAGGCCTCGGCGAACGCTGCTTTCGTCACAGTCGTGCCGTACTCGGCGTCCAGGTAGTCGTAGATCTCGTCGTAGGGCGTCCCCGTGATCTCGTCGTGCTCGGGCGCGCCGTCGGCGACGGCCTCGGCGAACACCCACTCGTCTTCGAAGCGGTCCCAGTAGGTCTCGGAGTCGATCAAGACGCCGTCCATATCGAACAGGACAGCACCGGTGGGTACGTTCATACCTGCCTCTCACACTCGCCGGCAAAGACCTTCGCGGCGAGCAGACCGCGACCACCCCGGACGAGCCGTGGCCGGAGACGGCGAGGTGACAGTTTATGACCGATGACGGGACCACGACGGCCGTATGTCCGAGACGATCCGCGTCTTCGCCGGCGACTGTACGACGACGTTCGAGGGTGCCCGCGCGCGAACCCAGCGGGGTCGCGTCGCGGTCGTGGTCAAGCCCGACCGCACGGTCCTCGTCCACGACGCCGACGGCTACCAGCCCGTGGCGTGGCTGACGCGTCCCGACTCGCTGACCGTCGAGAGCGACGAGGGCGGCTTCGGCCTCGTCGCCCGCGCCGACGAACAGGTGCTCAGAGTCGTGTCCCACGAGACCGCCGGCAGAGCCGAATATCCCGTCACCGAGGCCGGCGTCCCTGTCGGCTCGGACCCAGAGACGGGCGAGCCACTGGTCCGCGCGGGCGGCGACGTCCGCGGCATCGACTCCGACGTCCGCTACTCGCTGCCGGCCGGCGCAGCCGTCCTGGAAGAAACCTGCACCGACTGCGGCCTCCCGAAGATCCGCGCGGAGGCGGGCGCGGCCTTCGAGATCTGCCTCGACCGCTCGTGTGAGTCGCTCGATGACGCCGTCCGGGACCGATTCGACCGCGAGTGGACCTGTCCGGACTGCGGGTCGGATCTCCGGATCATCCGCCGCGGCGGGCGGCTGCTCGCGGGCTGTGACGCCTACCCGGACTGTGAGGCAGCCTTCTCCATCCCCGCGGGCGTCGTCGTCGACACCTGCGACTGCGGGCTGCCGGTCTTCGAGACCGCGCGCGGCCGGCGCTGTCTGGACGGGACTTGCGAGGCGTTCACCGACTGATACTTGTTACTCTCACCCTTTCCCGCCGAGCCCCACCCCCGTTGACGGCGCTCGGCGGGCAGAGGCGAGAGTACTCAGTATGAGGAAGCCCGTCGGCCGCCCCGCCGAATATGTCACGTGAGAGCAAAGATTTAGTTACCGACCTGCACAGGCCGTGGTATGGGTAGGTGGACCTCTATCGGGAGGCGCGGCTTTCTGTCTGCCGCGGTGGGCACGGCGGCAGCCGTCGGCTATGCCGGGACGAGTGGGGCAACGGTCGATCCGGAACTGAAACGGCGTTCGGGACGGGTAAAAGGCGTCGTTCGGCTCGAACCGGGACCCGTCGACGATGCCCGGGACTCACTCTCCCGCGAACGAACGCTGGCGGAACTCAGAAGGCACGCAGATCGAACGCAGAAGCGAATCGTCGACTACGTGGAGGCGACGCCTGGAACCGAGATACGACGACGGTTCTGGGTCGCCAACGCGGTTTTAGTCGCCGTCGACACCGAGGTGGCGTCGTTCGCCGACCTGGCCGCTCTCGACGGCGTCGATCGCGTCCACCGAACGGACTCCGGGGAGGACCGGCAGCGTCCGGAACTCGACGCACCCGGCGCCTCGACCGCACAGACCGGCGGGAACGGGGACGTCAGCTACGGGCTGGAGATGATGAACGTCCCGGACGTCTGGGAGCGGTTCGACACCCACGGCGAGGGAGCGACGGTCGCGATCATCGACACGGGCGTCGATCCCTCTCACCCCGACATCGACCTCGCGGCGTGGGCGGAGTTCGACGCGGAGGGAAAAGAAGTCGACAGCGATCCCCACGACCCCGCCGGGCACGGAACCGGGATGAGCAGTCTCGCGACCGGCGGCAACGCAAGCGGGACGCAGA
The DNA here is from genome assembly GCF_031823395.1 of Halobellus ordinarius. Lineage (NCBI taxonomy): Archaea > Methanobacteriati > Methanobacteriota > Halobacteria > Halobacteriales > Haloferacaceae > Halobellus > Halobellus ordinarius. Next base: position 17,567 of record NZ_JAVQKJ010000001.1, on the reverse strand, counting down.
TCGGGGTCGCACCCGAGGCCGAGTTGCTCGTTGCACGGCAGTCCTCGGAGGATTACTTCACCTCCGCGCTGGCGGCGCTTGAGTGGGCCGTCGAGAACGGCGCCGACGCGGTCTCGATGAGCTTCGACGTCGGCCCGCTGAAACACGAGACCATCGAGGCCGTCGCAAACGCGACTGCGGCCGGAACCGTCGTCGTCTCGGCGGGATACGGACCGGACTCGTTCCTGTCGCCGGGCGCGCTGTACTCCGTGCTCAGTGCCGGGGCGATCGACAGCGAGCGGAACCCGTTCAGGGGCGGGAACGGCGGCGAGATCCGGACCGAGCGGTACTGGCGCAGCAGCACCGTTCCCGACGACTGGCCGGATCGGTACACCGTTCCGGAGGTAGTGACCGCGGGTGTCGACGTCCTCGCGGCAGTCCCCGACAACGACGAGTTCGACGGCGGACACACTCGGGAGGACGGGTACAGCAACGGGCCGCCGCACGTCTCGGGGGTCGTCGCGCTCCTGCGCTCGCTGGAGGGGGATCTCCCGCCCGGGGAGATCCAGCAGATCCTCCGGGAGACCGCCGAGCAGCCGGGCGACCCGCACGAGCATCCGGATCCGAACGGCGACTTCGGCCACGGGATCGTCAACGCGGCCGCGGCCGCCGCCGAGGTTCGGGGCCGCGGGCGGGAGGTTTCGGGGGCGGTGACAGATCCCGAGGGCAACCCTGTCGTCGGCGCGACCGTTTCGGCGGTGACCGGCGACACCGCCCGGACCGACGAGGGGGGACGATACACGCTGTCGGTCCCCGAGGGCGAGGTGACGATCACCGCCGAGGCGGCGGGATACGAGCCCGTCACGCGGCGTGCCGCGCCCGGTAGCGGCGTCGAAATCGGCTTTCAGTCCGAGCGTCGCCCCGATATCCAGCGGGCGGAGCGGCCGCCGACCCACGTGGCCCCCGGCGACTCGGTCTCTCTCGAATTCGACGTCGAACACGCCGAGTTCGCCACGCTTCACGGACGCGAGTCGTCCCACCTCGTCGATCCCTCGGCAGTGTCCGTGCGGATAAACGGCGATCCCGCAGAGATCGACCAACCGACGGATATCACCGGCGAGACGACACTTCGGATCGAACTCGACATCGACGACGGGGCGCGAGGGCTCATTCCCGCGAGCGTCTCGCTTGCGAACGGCGAGCAGAACACCACTCTCGACCCCGATCCGATTCACGTCCACGAACGGCCGCTGCGGGCCGCCGAGGGCGAAGACCTCCAAGCCGCCGTCGACGTCGCCGCCCCGGAGACGACCGTCGCGCTGGCCGGCGACAGGTGGGAACTCCCGATCGAATCCTTCGAGTCGCCGCTGCCGGAGTCGCGGTTCGGGAATCCGATCTTCGACTCGACACGCGAGGACGAGGCGGGGCTCGTGGTGGGGAAACCGATCACGCTCGCGGCCACCGAGGGACACGAACCGACGCTCGTCGCTCGCGGCGGGTCCGGTGACCGGGCGTTCGGCGTCCGGATCGCCAGTCACTTCGCCACACTCCGGGGAATCGAGGTGGTCGCGGAGGGCGCGACGGGCGCCGTGAGCGTCCTCGACGGCGACGGCGTCCGCCTCCGGAATCTGACGCTCTCCGGAGCCACGAACGGCGTGTCCGCGCAGTTCACGAAGAGCCTCGTGGTGAGGGGGTGTCGGATCGCCGCGAGCGAGACCGGGGTCGCGCTGCGGGACGTCAGCGTCAACGGGCTGGTCCGGGACACCACCGTCCAGGACGCCGACCAGGGGGTGTTCCTCAGCGGGCAGGTCGGCGAACGGCTGTTCGACGTGGACGCGACCGTGACGGGAAACACCTTCGAGGGCGTCGGCACCGACATCGACACCGAAGGGACAGCGACGATCACGGGCGAAAACGGGGAGAAGCGACAGCTCGGCGGGGCGCCACCGGGGGACTCACGGCTCGACCTCCTACTCTACGCCGCGACGGCGGGGGTCATCGGGGCCCTGTTTTACCCCTACGGGCGGCGGCGACTGGGGAACAAACGATGACGATGATAGAGACGAGCGGCCTGACAAAGGAGTACGGGGACGTGACTGCCGTGACGAACGTCGATCTGACGGTCGATCGCGGCGACATTCACGGCTTCGTCGGGCACAACGGCGCGGGCAAGACCACGACGATGCAGATGCTCACGGGGCTGGTCACGCCCACCCGCGGGGAGGCGTACATCGGCGGCGATCCCGTGGGGACGCGTGCAGCGACGAAAAAAATCGGCTACGCGCCGCAGGATCCGGTGTTCTACGAGTCGATGACCGGCCGTGACTACCTCACCTATATGGGCAAGCTCTCGGCGGTCGAGGGGTCGGCGCGGGAGCGGGCCGACGAACTCCTAGAGCGGCTGGACCTCACGGAGGCAGCCGACCAGGCCGTCGAGGGATACAGCGGCGGGATGCTCCGTCGGCTGGCGGTCGGGCAGGCGATGCTCGGCGACCCCGAGTTACTGATCCTCGACGAGCCGACGGCGGCGCTGGATCCCGAGGGGCGGGCGATGATCATCGACGCGCTCGAAACCCTGACTGACGACGGGACGACAATCTTCGTGAGCAGCCACGTGCTCACCGAACTGGAGCAGTTCATCGACACCGTCACGTTCCTCAAAGAGGGGGAGGTGGTGACCTCGGGACCGCTCGCCGAGGTGCTCTCGTCGACGGCGGCCGAACGGTACATCGTCGACGCCTCGGACAACGACAGCCTGGCCGACCTGCTTGCGGATCAGGAATCGGTTTCCAGTGTCGACCGCAACGACGACGGGGGGCTCGTGGTCACGACCGACGATCCCGAGGCCTTCGCCGTCGCGCTCCCGCGGGTCGTCAGCGACGCGAACCTCGGACTCTACTCGGTGGATCGGGAGGGTGGCCTCGAGGAGCGGTTCCTCGACATCCTCGACGACGGGGGTGAGGAGTGACGATGTTCCTCGCGATCTACCGGAAGACGCTGGGTGATCTCTCGGAGCCGAAGGCGATCCTCACGTATCTGGTCGTCTTCGCCGCCGTACTGTGGTTCCTGCTGCTGGGGTTCACGAACAACGAGATCCCCGACGCCGTCGCGGACCTCCCGCTGGCCGAGCAGGAACTGGAACTACTCGCGGCCTACGTTCCCCTGGCGTGGTTGTGGGGCGTCGGCATCGGGCTGCTCGCCGCCGGGTCGCTGTTCGTCGCGCTCACCCTCGCGACGGAAGCCGACCGTGGCACCCTCGATCTGCTCTTGAGCAAGCCCGTCCGCCGCTGGGAGGTACTTCTCGCTACCTTCTTCGCGAACGTCTCCTTCCTGTTTGCCGTCGGAGTCGCCAGCCTGCTCCTCGTGGCCGTCTTCCTCTATCAGATGGGCGGGTTCAGCGCCGCGGCGCTCGGCGAGGGCGTGTTCGCGGTCCTCCCAGCGACGCTCCTGTATCTGCTCGTCGTCTGTGCGCTCGTCAACGCCGTGGGGATGGCGGCCAGCGTCGCCACGCGAAACCGGCTCCAGACTGCCGCCGTGACCGCCGTCGTCCCCGTGCTGTTTTTCGTTCTGTTCGTCGCCCGCCTCGTCCCCGGGAGCATCTACGAGGACTACTACCTCTACGCCGTCGACGTGAGCTACCACCTCGGCAACGTCTACGCGCTGCTTCTCGGGGCCGTCGGGGGCCCTATCCCGGTCGAACTACAGGCACAGCTCGGATTCTGGGCGGGCGTCTACGAGGTCCCCGGCGGGCAGGGAATCCCCGAGGAGTCGCTCGAACTGGTCGGCTACGTCGATCCCGCCGTCTCGCTTGCCCTCTGTCTGCTCCTGACGGGCGGATTGCTCGCTGCCGCCCTGGTGAAATTCCAGCGGCTCGACGTCTGATACCGGCCTTGCGTCGGCTCGTCTGAGACATCGCAGCCCCTATGTCGCCGCCGCCCGGTTTCACGGGTATGGACGGGACACTGGCCGACGGCGTGGTCCGCGTCGGCGGCGACGCCAGACAGCGGTTTCACGACGCCCGCGGATACGGCCGCCCGCTCGATCGCAACCGCATCGAACTGGCGCCCGTCGAGGCGGCACACCTGCTGTCGCGCGGTGACCTCGACGCCGTCGTCGTGGCGGACGATGGCGAGAGCGAGGACGGCCAGGACGACGCCGGGGACGCCGAGAGCGACACCGCGGCCGACGCTGAAGACCGGCCGCGCCTCGATTTCCGAGCGTTCCTCGACCGAACCGGTGACCCACTCCGGTTTGCGGTCTACAAGGACCTCCGCGACCGCGGGTTCTACCTCTCGCCGGCGCGGGTCGAGTGGCCCGGCGTCGGCGGGGCGGCCGTGCCGGAGACGAACCCGGACGAGGCGACCGCGAAGGCGGCCGGAGGCCTCGATTTCGTCGTCTATCCGCGAGGCAAGGGACCGTGGGACGACGAGGTCGCCTACCGGGTCCGGGTCGTCGGCGAGCGGGCCGCCGTCCCCGCGGCCTCGCTAGGCGATATCGTCCTCGCGGTCGTCGACGAGGACGGGGAACTGACGTACTTCGAGGCCGACACCGCCCCGGAGATCGGCGGCGCGGACCGCGGCGGCGGGGACCACGACGGCACCGAGGGCGACAACGACGCCGCCGAGGGAGATGGCAGGGACTCCGACACCCCGCTCCCAGCCGACGTCGATGCGGACCTGCTGGAGGATCGCGTGGTCTGCTACGAGGCGGCCGACGCCCTCTACGAGCGGCGGTTCTACGGCCAGCGGCTGTTCGGGCGCAACGCCGACTCGGGGCCGCTCCAGTTGTCGCTCGTCGAGGGCGCGTACCTCGCCCACCGGGGCGTCGTCGGCGTCGACCCCGCGGCGGTCGTCGAGCGCGGCCGCGACGTCGAGGGCGACCGGTTCGACAGACGGCTCCGGGTCTACGCCGCCCTGCGGGACCGCGGCGTCGTGCCGAAGAGCGGCTTCAAGTTCGGCGCCGACTTCCGGGTGTACACCGACTTCACCGACGTCGACTCGCTCAGTCACTCGACGGACCTCGTGCGGGTCCTCGACCCCGGTCAAGACTTCTACCCGCGTGATCTCTCCCTGGACGTTCGGCTCGCGGGCGGGGTCCGGAAGCGAATGGTTTTTGCGCTGGCCGCGGCCAACGGCGAGATAGACTGGCTCTCGGTAGCCCGACTCACCCCATGACACGAGACCACGACGAACGCGACCCCGAGCGCGAGAACGCGCAGTCGACGCCCGACGGCGACGTATCGCCCGACTGCGAACGCCCCGTTCCCGACGGCGGCACGGACGGGAGCGACGCCGGCACGAAAAGCAGCACCGACGGCGCGGCCGGCGCCGACGACGTCGCGCTCGACCCGTGGGGCTCTTCGACGGTCGCCGACTACCGGAAGCTCTTCGAGGAGTTCGGCATCGAGGAGTTCGACGATATCCTCCCCGAGGTGCCGAACCCCCACTATCTGATGCGTCGGGGGGTCATCTTCGGCCACCGCGATTACGACCCCGTCGCGGAGGCCCTCAGAGAGGGCGACGACGCGGCCGTCCTCTCGGGCTTTATGCCGACCGGCGACCCCCACATCGGTCACAAACTCGTCTTCGACGAGATCATCTGGCACCAGGAGCAGGGCGCCGACGCCTACGCCCTGATCGCGGACCTGGAGGCCCACGCCGCACGGGGGATGACGTGGACCGAGATCGACGAACACGCCCGCGATTACCTCCTCAGCCTGCTCGCGCTCGGGTTCGACCCCGAGGAGGGCGAACTCTATCGGCAGTCCGACAACAGAGAGCTGCAGGACCTCGCCTTCGAGCTGGGGTCGAAGGCGAACTTCTCGGAGTTCCAGGGCATCTACGGCTTCGACGGCGAGACGCACGTCTCGCACATGCAGTCGGTCGTCACCCAGATGGCCGACATCCTCTACCCCCAATTAGAGGAGCCGAAACCGACCGTCATCCCCGTCGGGCCCGACCAGGACCCGCACGTCCGGTTCGCCCGCGACCTCGCGGCGCGGATGCGCTTCTTCAAGATGACCGAGGCGTACGCGAGCTTCGAACTCACGGACGCTGAACGAGCGCTCGTTGCAGCCGTCTACGAGCAACGCGAGGCCTACGCCGAGGACCCCGACCGGCCGCGCTGTGAGGAGGCCGGCGAATGGCTCGCCGGAGCGGATACAGAAAGGCTCGACGAACTTGGCGTGGTCGTCGCCGACGACGTGCGCGAGTCCGCGGTCGAGAAGCTGGACAACGGCGGGATGGAGCCGCTCCGCCCGCGCGTTCGCTTCCTCGACGCCAACGCCACCGACGAGGCCTTTGAGGCCTTGATCGAGGCGATCGACGGCGAGAAGCGCCGCTACGACGAACACGTCGACGCCTTCGATCTGGACGCCGGGGCGGCCGAGGAACTCGCCCGCGAGGTCGAACTCGACCACGGCGGCTACGGCTTCGTCCCGCCCTCGTCGATCTATCACCGCTTTATGACTGGCCTCACCGGCGGGAAGATGTCCTCGTCGGTCCCGGCCTCCCATATCTCCCTGCTCGACGACCCCGAGGAGGGGTACGAGAAGGTGAAGGCGGCGACGACCGGCGGCCGCGAGACGGCCGAAAAGCAGCGCGAACTCGGTGGCGAGGCCGACGACTGCCCGGTCTACGAGCTGTACGCCTACCTGCTTTCGGGCGACGACGACGAGTTCGCCAAGGAGGTCTACGACGAGTGCGTCGGCGGCGAGCGCCTCTGCGGCGACTGCAAGGAGCAGGCCGCGGAGCTAATGCGTGAGTTCCTCGAAGATCACCAGGAGAAGCGCGCGGAGGTCGAGGACGTACTCGCGGATCTCGACATCTCGCTGGAGTCGCCGCGGCGGGGCGTCGCGCCCGGCGACGGGTGAGGTCCGCTGTCGGGACCGTCTCCACCGCCTACTCGATCGTCAGTTCGCCGTCGCTGCCGCCGCCGCTTTCGCCTTCCTTCCACTCGATCTCGAACTCGATGCTGAGTTCGCCGTCGCCGTCGACCGGCCCCTCGCGCTCGGCTTTGACCTCGAACGTCGGTCGTTCGGGGGGATCCATCGTCACCGACTGCTCGCCGGCCGAGAGCGTGATCTCCCCGTCCGCGTCGAGTCTATCGGCGAAGCGGCGCAGATACGACGCGATCGCTTCACGGCTCTGGCTGTTCTCCGATACGAAGAGCACTTCTTCGGGCATACCTCTCCCTTCGCTCCCCAGGGTCATAAGCCCGCCTCCGTTCTCCCTGAACTCTGCCACCCGACCCCACATATTCCGGAACCGTTTAGTCCGACCGTGCTATTCGATCGCATATGCGCCGCGGACCCACTCGGCTGGGATGCAGCGTCGCCATCGAACCGACCGAGAGCGACGGGTCCGGGTTCTTTTTCCGGAGCGTGTGAGGTCGGCGGACCTCCCGACCGACGCGTCGCGGCTTCCCGCTGACGCGTCGCGGTCGGGGGCGAAACCGTCCGGATCGATCCGCCGCGGACGCCCGCGCGTCCGCAGTCTTCGGAACTGCTAACTGCCGGCCGGTCGGTAGACGCGATAACGACCGGTTCACAGCCATCGAGATCTCCCCACCACACAGAATGCAACTCCCCGAACCACAGGTCGCGGTGCTCAACGCCGCGAGCGCGACGGACGAAACGCCGATCGACCGCCTCGCCGCGGAGGCGGAGCTGAAACCGGAGACGGCGACGCAGGCCGTCTTCGAGCTCCGCGACGAGGGACTGCTCGACGTCACCGAGTCCGAGACGGTCGAGTACGAACTCACCGAGGAGGGCCGCGAGTACGTCGGCGCGGGCCTCCCCGAGATCCGACTGTACCGCGCCGCCATCGACGCCGGCGCCGCCGACGCCCCCGTCGAGATGGGGCGTGTCATCGGCGCGGCCGACCTCGACGGCCCGGAAGTCGACATCGCCCTCGCGAACTTCGGTCGCAAGGGCTACGGCGAAATCGAGACCGGCGAACTCGCTGCCGATCCTGACGCCGACGCCGACAACGATCCCGAGGCGGCCGCCCTCGCCACACTCGTCGAGGCCAACGACGCCGCCGCCGGGGACGACTCGTCCGCCGACGGCGACGCTGCGGACGGCTCGTCTGCCGACGCCGACGACGAAGGCGGCTCGTCCGCCGACGCCGGTGGAACTGGCTCGCTCGCCGACGTCGACGACGCGGTCCTCGACCAACTCGTCTCCCGGAACCTCCTGGAGCGCCACGAGCGGACCGTCCGATCGGTCACGCTCTCCGACGCGGGCGTCACGGCGCTGATGGAGGGCGTCGAGACTGCCGAGACGGTCGACCGGCTCACGCCCGAACTGCTCACCTCCGGCGAGTGGGAAGACGTCGAGTTCACCGAGTACAACGTCGAGGCCGACGCGCCGGAGGTCCGGAGCGGCAAGACGCACGTCCTGCGACAGACCGCAGAGCGCGTGAAGGACGTCCTCGTCGGGATGGGCTTCCAGGAGATGGAGGGCCCCCACGCCGACGCGGACTTCTGGATCAACGACTGCCTGTTTATGCCGCAGGACCACCCGGCCCGGACCCACTGGGACCGCTTCGCGCTCGACGTCCCGCCGATCGAGGACCTCCCCGAGGACCTCGTCGACCGCGTCGAGAGCGCCCACCGCGAGGGCGTCGGCGACGACGGCGACGGCTACCACTCGCCGTGGTCCGAGGACTTCGCGCGGGCGATCGCGCTCCGTGGCCACACTACGTCGCTGTCGATGCGGTATCTCTCCGGAACCGAAGTCGGCGAACTCGAACCCCCGCAGCGGTACTTCTCCGTCGAGAAGGTGTACCGCAACGACACCCTGGATGCGACCCACCTGCTGGAGTTCTTCCAGATCGAGGGGTGGGTGATGGCGGAGAACCTCTCGGTCCGAGACCTGATGGGGACGTTCGTGGAGTTCTACGAGCAGTTCGGCATCACCGACGTGCAGTTCAAGCCGCACTACAACCCCTACACGGAGCCCTCGTTCGAGCTGTTCGGCCGGCATCCCACGACCGGCGAACTCATCGAGATCGGCAACTCGGGGATGTTCCGCGACGAGGTGCTCGAACCGCTCGGCGTCGAACACGACGTGATGGCGTGGGGACTCGCCTTAGAACGCCTCGCGATGCTCACCACCGGCGCCGAGGACATCCGCGACCTGCACGGGACGCTTGCGGACCTTGAGTTCCTCCGCGGCGCGGAGGTGACCTACTGATGCCTGTCGTCGACATCGATCCCGACGAACTTCGGGACCTGACCGGCCACGAGGAGAAGGACGACGAGGAACTGAAATCCGACCTGTTCGGCCTCGGCCTCGAATTCGAGGGTGAGACCGAGGAGGGCCTGCTGCAGTTCGAGTTCGGCCCCGACCGCCTGGACCGGCTCTCCGTCGAGGGCGTCGCGCGCTCGCTGCGGTACCACTACGGCGACGACCGCGGCGTGGCCGTCCCCGAGACGAACGACCCGGACTTCACGTTCGTCGTCGACGAGGACGTGCCCGACGAGCGGCCGTACGTCACGGGCGCGATCATCCGCGGCGTCGACCTCGACGAGTCCGCCCTGGATTCACTGATCCAACTGCAGGAGAAGCTCCACGCCACGATGGGCCGCAAGCGCGCGAAGGGCGCGATCGGGATCCACGACCTCGTGGCGATCAAAGGCGATACCTTAGCCGAGGACAGCGGCGGCAACTCGATCACCTACACGGGGATCGATCCCGATGGCGACACCTTCGTCCCGCTCGACAGCGACCGCGAACTGACGCCCGCTGAGGTGCTCGAAGAGCACTCGACCGGCCGGACGTACGCGGACCTGGTGGCCGACTACGATCGCTACCCGGCGATCTACGACGAACTCGGACTGTTCTCGTTCCCGCCGGTGATCAACGGCCGCCGGACCGAGGTCTCGACGGACTCGCGGGAACTCCTTGTCGAACTCACCGGCACCGACCAGTGGACGATCGACCGGATGTGCAACATCATCTGCTATGCGCTGGCGGCACGCGGCGCGACCATCGAGGCGGTCGAGGTCGAATATGCGGGCGGTGGAGACAGCGGGACGGCCGACGGTAGAGACAGCGGGACGGCCGACGGTAGAGACAGCGGGACGGCCGACGGTAGAGACAGCGGGACGGCCGACGGTAGAGACAGCGGGACGGCCGACGGTAGAGACAGCGGGACGGCCGGCGGTGGAGACGGCGAGTCAGCCGGGGGTGGCGACAGTGAGGCCTCCGGCGACGGCCGCACGCTCCGGCGCCCGGACTTCGAGGTCGAGACCAAATCCGCCTCTCACGACCGCATCGAGACGATGCTCGGCGTCGACTTCGAGGAGCGGGAGGTGATCGACCTCTTCGAGCGCTCCGGCCTCGAGGCGGTCGTCGCGGACGACGAGGAGAGCGATACTGAGAGTGCCGAAGAACGCGACGCGGACACCGTCTACGAGGTGTCGATCCCGCCGTACCGCACCGACGTGCTTCACCCGCTGGATCTGATCGACGACGTCGGCCGCGCGTACGGCTTCGGCGACCTCGAACCGCGGTACCCCGACGTCGGGACTGTCGGCGGCCGCCACGAGCGCTCCCGACTCGAATCGGCCACGCGGAGCGCGCTGACCGGTCTCGGCTTCGAGGACCTGCTGAACTTCCATATGACCAGCGAGGCGGAGGCGTACGACCGGATGCACGTCGAACCCGGCGGCGACTCCCTCGGCGGCGGCGACCCCGTCGAGATCACCGAACCGTACAGCGAGGACTACACCATCCTCCGTCAGTGGGCGCTGCCCTCGCTGGTGATGGTCTTGGAGAACAACACCCACCGCGCGTATCCGCAGGACCTCGCGGAGGTCGGCCTCGTGGCCGAGCGCGACGACGACGTCAACACCCGCGTCCGGGAGCGGCGCCACGTCGCGGGCGTGCTGGCACGTCACGACGCCACCTACGAGGACGCGAAGGCCCGCCTGCAGGCGCTCTGCCGGGACTTCGGCGTCGATCTCGCGACCCCGCCGACAGAGCATCCGTCCTTCATCGACGGCCGTACCGCCGCCGTCGAGATCGACGACGAGACGGTCGGGGTCGTCGGCGAACTCCACCCGCAGGTGCTCGTCGAACACGACCTCGAACTGCCGGTCGCCGCCTTCGAGTTCGGACTCGACGCGCTTGGGGGCGAGTAGGGACCGCTACAGGACGACCGTCTCGATCTCGTCGAGAATGGCGAAATCTGGATCGCCCGAGTAGAGGGCGTCGCAGTCGTCGTGGACCACGGCAGTTGCGAGATGGATCGCGTCCGCGTAGGATAGTTCGCGTTCTCCCCTGTCGTAGTGTTCGTATCGGAGTTCGGCGGCGTATTCCGCGATCTCGTCGATCACGGGGACGCTGTCGATGTGTTCGTAGTCGTGGATCGCGCCGAGCGCCTCATCGGCCATCTCGTCGTTCTCGACGACGCGAAGTCGGTAGGAGACCTCCGCGAGCACCGTCGGTGTGATGATGCCGCCCGCTTCGGAGGTATTCGCTCGCTGGATGACAGCTTCGGCCTCGTCCTCGTTCTCGCCGCTGAAGAGGTACTCCAGCCATATCCACGAGTCCAGAAAGATCACACCTCGTCCCCGTCGTAGTGGGACTCCCACTCGGCCTTCGACTCGCGGCGCATCGTCTCGATGTCGACGTCGCGATCCGCCAGTTGCTCTTTGACCGCGCGGAGACGGTCCATCGCGGGCTCTTTCTGCCGGACGCGGATCGTCTCGTCCTCTTCGAGGATGAACTCGACTTCCGTCCCCGCGTCGAGTCCGAGCCGATCGCGGATCCGTTTCGGAATCGTCACCTGCCCTTTGCTCGTGACTGTCGCGTCTTCTGAGACGGCCATATTCTTACTGCAAAGTTATCTTCCTTACTATTAAAAACTAATCTTACTTCAGCTCCGGCCTGCAGCGACCGTCCCCTCCCGTTGCCGAGTTGCCCCCGGCGCGCCTCAAGACGAGTAATCGAGTAACTTAACACGCCACCCGCCGGTATTTTCTCCCGAGAATGCCGAGCGGAGAATACGACCCGGAGACCGTCGAGGCGAAGTGGCAGGACCGGTGGGTCGAGGAGAACCTCTACGCCTACGAGGGCGACGTAGCGGACCCCGACACCGCCTTCTCGATCGACTCGCCGCCGCCGACGGTATCCGGGAGTCTGCACTGGGGCCACGTCTACGGCTTCACGCTGCAGGATTTCGTCGCTCGGTTCAACCGAATGTGCGGGAAAGACGTCTTCTTCCCGTTCGGCTACGACGACAACGGCATCGCCTCCGAGCGACTCGCGGAGGAAGAACTCGACGTGCGCCACCAGGACTACGAGCGCCGGGAGTTCCAGCGGATGACACAGGAGGTCTGTGCGGAGTACGAGGCGGAGTTCACCGAGAAGATGCAGAGCCTCGGTATCTCGATCGACTGGAACCAGACGTACCAGACGATCTCTCCGCGGGTCAAGCGGATCTCGCAACTGTCTTTCCTCGACCTCCACGAGCAGGGTCGGGAGTACCGACAGCGCGCGCCGGCGATCTGGTGTCCGGAGTGTGAGACGGCCATCTCGCAGGTCGAAACCGAGGACGACGAACAGTCGAGTCACTTCCACGACATCGCCTTCGAGATCGTCGAGACCGGCGGCGACGTCCCCGACGGCGCGAATGCGGAGACGTTCACCATCTCGACGACGCGCCCGGAACTGCTGCCGGCGTGTGTCGCGGTCTTCGTCCACCCCGACGACGACGAAAACGAGTATCTCGTCGGCGGCGAGGCGGAGATCCCACTCTTCGGGCAGACGGTGCCGATCCTCGAAGACGAGCGGGTCGATATGGAGACCGGATCGGGCGTCGTGATGTGCTGTACCTTCGGCGATCAGACCGACATCGAGTGGTACCAGGCACACGATCTGGACCTCCGGATCGCCATCGACGAGTCGGGGACGCTGACCGACGTCGCCGGCGAGTACGAGGGCCTCTCTTCCGACGAGGCCCGCGAGGCGATCGTCGAGGATCTCGACGACGAGGGCGCACTCTTGGATCGCTGGGGGATCACCCACACGGTGAACGTCCACGAGCGCTGCGGCACGGGCGTCGAGTTCCTCGTCAAAGAGCAGTGGTACGTCGAACTGCTCGACAAGACCGACGAGTACCTCGCGGCCGGCCGGGAGATGGACTGGTACCCCGAGAAGATGTTCACGCGGTACAGAAACTGGATCGAGGGGCTCCAGTGGGACTGGGCGATCTCTCGACAGCGCTCCTCGGGGATCCCGTTCCCGGTGTGGTACTGCGCCGACTGCGACGCCGTGGTCCTCGCGGAGAAGGCGGATCTGCCGGTCGACCCGCTGAGCGACGACCCGCCGGTCGACGCCTGTCCCGAGTGCGGACACGACGAGTTCGTTCCCGAGAACGACGTCCTCGACACGTGGGCGACCTCCTCGCTCACCCCGCTGATCAACGCGGGCTGGGACTGGGACGACGAGGCGGAGGAGTACACCTTCGAGAACCCGGAACTCTACCAGTTCGACCTCCGGCCGCAGGGCCACGACATCATCTCGTTTTGGCTCTTCCACACCGTCGTGAAGTGCTACGAGCACACCGGCGAGGTGCCGTTCGACACCGTGATGATCAACGGGATGGTCCTCGACGAAAACAGAGAGAAGATGTCGAAGTCGAAGGGCAACATCGTCGCCCCCGACGAGGTCGTCGCGAAGTTCCCCGTCGACGCCGCGCGCTACTGGGCGGCCGGCTCGGCCGTCGGCGACGACCTCCCCTACTCGGAGAAGGGCCTGCGGGCGGGCGAGAAGCTCCTCCGGAAGCTCTGGAACGCCTCGAAACTCGTCGAGAGCCTCACCGAAGACGCGCCGGATCCCGACTCGGTCGATCACGACGACCTGCGGGAACTCGACCGCTGGCTGCTTGCCTCGCTGGATCAGGAGATCGAGCGGCTGACCGACCGATTCGAGAACCGGGAGTTCTCGAAGGCCCGGGACGGCCTCCGGGGCTTCTTCTGGCACACGTTCTGTGACGACTACCTGGAGGTCGCAAAGCAGCGCGTCCGCGACGGCGGCGACGAGGCCGCGGCGTACACACTCTCTGTCGCCCACCGGCGGTTCCTCAAACTCTTCTCGCCGATCCTCGCACACGCGACGGAGGAACTGTGGCACGATATGTACGACGCCGAGACGAGCGTTCACCGGAGCGGCTGGCCGGAACCGCTCGGGATCGACGCCGACGTCGAGGCCGGCGAGACGGCGATGGCCGTCGTCGGCGCCCTCCGGAAGTACAAAAGCGACGCGAAGCTGTCGATGAACGCCGGACTCGACCGCGTCGAGGTCTGGGGCGATATCTCCGGCTTCGAGGCGGACATCTCCGGCGTGATGCACGTCGACGAACTGGCGATTCTCGAGGAGCGCCCCGCAGTCGAGTCGGTCGTGACCGGCGTCGACCTCGATTACTCGCTCGTCGGCCCGGAGTACGGCAGCCAGGTCGCCGACATCGACGACGGGATCGAGGCCGGCGACTACGAGGTCGTCGACGGCGAACTCGAGGTCGCGGGCGTCGCACTCGACCCCGAGATGTTCGAGATCCAGAAGGAACGGCAGTATCTGGGCGACGGCGAGATGATCGAGGCCGACGACGCGATCGTCATCGTCCACCACGAGCGCGAGACGTAGCGCCAGGCCGTTTTGTCGCGAATCACAGCCGCACCGACCGCTTTTTTTTACGACCTACAGATCCGCGCCGACGGCGTCTTCGACGCTCGCGAAGCCGTCTCGCTCTAAGAGTTCGAGCAGTCCCTCGTTGATGTCGCGGGCGAGCGTCGGCCCCTCGTAGACCAGCCCGGTGTACAGCTGGACCAGGCTCGCCCCCGCACGGATCTTCGCGTACGCGCCCGCGGCGTCGGCGACGCCGCCGACGCCCACGACAGGGACGTCGGTCCGCTCGGCGACGAAGCGGACGGCCTCGGTCGCGCGCGCTTCGATCGGTGCGCCGGAGAGGCCACCCTTCTCCGCGCGTTTCGGACTCTGGAGGCCGTCTGGGCGATCTGTCGTCGTGTTCGTGGCGATGACGCCGTCGAGGTCGAAGTCGTCGACGACCGCGAGCGCGTCCTCGATTGCGGGCTCGGGGAGATCCGGGGAGAGCTTCACGAGCAGCGGCGACGCCCCGGCCTCGACGAGTGCGCCGACGATCGCCTCCAGGGAGTCGCGGTTCTGGAGTTCCCGCATCCCCTCGCTGTTCGGGCAGGAGACGTTGACTGCCAGGTAGTCGGCGGCGTCGGCGACCTGCTCGTAGGTGTAGCGGTAATCCTCGGGGGCGTCGTCGGGGTCGGTCGCCTCAGAGAGCGCGACGTTGACGCCGACCGGGATTCCGGGATCGGGGCTCGTCCGGAGGCGCTCGCCGACCGCGTCGGCGCCCTCGTTGTTGAGGCCCATCCGGTTGATCAGGGCCCGATCCGCGCGGAGACGGAACATTCGCGGGCGCGGGTTGCCTGGCTGGGCGCGTGCGGTGACGCCGCCGACCTCGACGTGGCCGAAGCCGAGCGCGCCGAGGACCGAGGGAAGTTCGGCGTTCTTGTCGAAGCCGGCGGCGACGCCGACGGGGTTCGGGAACGACTGATCGAAGGCGTCGACGTGGAGGCGGTCGTCGTCGACGCGGAGGCGGGTCCGGAGGGCAGACTCGATCGGCGTGTGTTGAACCGTCCGAAGTCCGGTGTGGACCGCCCGGTGGGCCGTCTCCGCGGGCAACGAGAAGAGTGCCGGTCTGAGCGTGCGGTACGCCGCGCGTATCACGGCGTCCTCCGCGGGTCCGTCGATCGATTCGGCGTCGGCCGGTCGGTACCTGGGTTCATCGCCGTTCAGAGGTCGTGATCGACCGTATCAGCATCGGCCTTCTGGATGACGATCTTGCCGTCCCGAACCCGAACGAACACCTCGTCGCCGATCTCCATCCCCGCGACGGCGAGTTCGTCTTCGTGGAGGTTGACGTGAACGTTGTGGTACTCGCCGTCTTCGTCTTTCGCACCACTCGGGCTGAGCTTCTTTTTCCGGACCATCGGAGCTGTCTACCCGTAGCTTCGCCACAGGATATACATAAGTGTTGGTTACGCTTCGCCCCCGATCGACCACGCAGGTCACTCCGTCTCCCAGATGACTGATACTGATTGTACTGTCGGCTGTAACTATTTCAAGATATTTGCGACCCCGAGGTCGCGAAATTCTTCACAGACGTACGGCCGACAGTATACTCTCGTCACTTCCCGCCGAGCGCCACCCCTGTTGACGGCGCTCGTCGGGAAAAGTGAGAGTAATTATTATGATTTCGACCCCGGCGCTGCAGCCTATTTTGCCGATATATTTATGCCATACTATGTGTTTCCTTGACATAGAGGTACACACCTATGGTGCGCGAGGACGGCAAACGGAATTTCGTGATGCTCGAGGACGGGGAGAAAACCAAACAGTTCACCGGGCAGATGCCCCGGCAGGCAGCGTTGAAAGCCGCCCGGCGGCTGGAGGGATACGATTCCTACGAGTCCGAGGAGGACGCAAAGGACGATCCGACCGAGATCAGGCTGCTCGAACGCGGGACTGACCGGGTGCACATCTATCACGCGTGGGCGTGGACGGACACCGCGCCGGACGACAAGCCCGGATGGATGCAGGAAAACGAGGTCTCGGCGGTCACACGCGGGAACGTGTCCAAACAGGGAATCGAACACCTCGACGACTGATAATGATTACTCTCACTTTTTATCGCTGAGCGCCGCCAACGGGGATGGCGCTCGGCGGGAAGAGACGAGAGTAATCAGTATGAGGGTTCTCCCTCCGGCTACGCTGTGAGTGACGCGCCAGGCCGCATCTGCGCGGCCGTAGTCCCGTCCATCGCCTCTTTTCGCATCCGACACTGCTTTGGGTGTCCCATCTTCACTCTCTCGTGCGCGGTTACTCTCCGGCGTGACCGAACGCGACCTGCGTGGGATGACGCGTCGACCTCCGACCGCGCAACACGGGCCACTCGGTCCACTTTGTTGCTGCCGGGAACGCAAAACCGGACGAATCACTGTCGACTCGAGATCCGTTCCCACGAGCGGTCGCTTCGCCTCGCTCGATCGGTCGGTTTCCCAAACGATCAGCGCCAGCTCCCCCGTGACACGCTCGGGCGTTCGGTGTGAAATCGCATAACGAAGCGGGGCCGGTTCGACGGTCTTTTATGTTACCCCGGCATTCGTTGAGATACGCGGAAGCCCACCCGGGAATACCCGGCTGGGTCCTTCGCCGGGTCGGTCTCGAACCGCCCGTCGTCGTCTCCGGTTCGCCGGGGACGACACGACGGGCTTAAGTGTTCGACTCCGTTCCGGACGAATGCGAACGACACACCGCGACCGGGGACGGTTCGATTCCGCCCCCACTCGGACGCGCCGACTTCGGTCGGCGATCGGGGTCGGACCGGTGCCTTTATGGCTCCGTCCGTCCTACGCTTACGTCCGCAAGAGATGAGGATTCCACCCCTGCGGTCCGCCGTACAGATGGGATCTGATGTTAGCCTTGGTGGTTCGGTGACACCTGTCTGGTGGCACTGAACGACCAACGAACGGACCACGCAATGAAG